>JBGAST010000006.1:0-121817 GCA_044229575.1 Holophagaceae bacterium
ACTGTCGGGAAGGGCCACGGCCCGGCCCGTGGGATGCGGCACGCTGGCCCTCGCAGGCTTGACGGTCCTTCTCCTCCTCCTCGCCATCGGGAGCCTGAAGGAGATCCTCCTGCCGCTTCCCCTGATCCGGGTGAGCGCCGAGGGGATGGCCTTCCGCATCAAGGCGGGGCGCGGGTTCTGGTTGGCCCCCTGGACCAGGATCCGGGCCATCCGCGCCGCCGAGGATGACCAGGGTCTGGGCTTTCTCGAGATCGAGGTGCAGCCGGATCCCGCCAACCCCCTGCCCAGCGTGCGCCTGAACACGGGCGGCGGTCCCGACCATACCCTCAGGTTCCACCGCAACAGCCTGGCCGGCGACCTCACCCTGATGGCCATGCGCCTGGAGGCCTACCGCCGGAGCCTCGCGGAAGGGGGCTAAGCTGGCGGCATGAAGCTCCTGCTGCGCGGTCTCGCCGCCCTGTTCCTCCTCGCCGGCTGGGGCCACGCGGTCCCCGCTCCGGCGATCCCCGCCGCGGCCGTGGAGGTCCGCATCCCCCCCGAGGCCCTTCGGGTCCTGGCCTACCTGCGGGAGCACCGGGAGGCGCCGCCGGGCCACGTGGGCGGGCGGCGCTTCGGCAACTTCGAGGGCCGGCTGCCGAAGGTGGATGGCCGGGGCGGCCGCATCGCCTACCAGGAGTGGGACATCTTCCCGAAGGTGCGCGGGCGCAACCGGGGGCCGCACCGCCTGGTCACCGGCAGCGACGGCCGCGCCTGGTACACCGGCGACCACTACGCAAGCTTCACCGAACTCAAGGAGCCGCGATGAGCTGGGACTTCCTGCTGGAGAACGCCGGACCCTGCCTCCACGTGACGGGAGGCGGCGCCGACGAGCTCTGCGACGCGGTGCTGGCCCTGGAGGACCTGCGGGCGAAGGGGCTCATGACCCGCTGGCTGCGGGGCTCGCGCATGCGCACGAAGGCGGCGCTGCTGGACGAGTTCGCCGCCGTGCTGCAATTCCCCACCGGCATGGGCATGAACTGGGACGGCTTCGACGAGTGCCTCAACGATCTCGAGTGGCTGGAGGGCGAGGCCGCCGCCCTCTTCATCTTCGACGCGGAGCAGCTCCTCGCCGACGCGACCCCCGACGACCAGGCCACGCTCTTCGAGATCCTCGACGCCGAAGGGGACGTGCCCTTCCACTTCGTGCTGCAGAGCATGGACGCGGAGACGGTGCTGGCGGGGCTAAAGGCCATGGGCGTGGAGGCCGCGCGGCTCTGATCAGGAATTCCTGAGCGACGTCACGTCCACCAAATCCTGCGGTCTCCCGGTCGCCTCCTTGTTCCGGATGAGTTCGGCCTTGCCGATGATCCAGACGGGCTGGTCCCCGTAATGGTGCTCCAGCCTGTGCTCCCAGCAGGAATCGAAGTCCACGCCATCGATGGACGTCAGGAGATCGATCCGGTTCGGCGCAATGCCGATCTGGAACATCACGTCCGGAGTGTGGAGGTCGCGGGCAGACAAATTCTCCAGGGGCGCGCCGAACGTGTTGAGGGCCTGTAAAACCTTCTTCGAATTCTCTTCCGTGGGACGCACCCACACGTCGAGGTCCTTCGTGAAGCGCGGCGCGCCATGGACGGCTAGCGCATGCGCCCCGACGACCAGGAACTCAGCGCCCTCGCCGTTCAAGGCGGCAAACAGATCTCTGAAGTCGGGGTTCACCGCCATCGGGGGCCGTCCAAGCGAGGTATTCCAGGGTGAGATCCCATACGGCCTCCAGCCTGGCCTGGGGCCCTGCGGCTCGCCAGAATTCCCGGTCGAAGGCACCGTCGTCCCCGTGAAGAGGAACGACCCGGGACGTGCCGGAACGGCGTCGGGATTGGGGATCCATGCTGAAGGATATCACCCTGCCGGAGCTTGATCTTCCTTCGCCATGAAGGCTTCGAGCCCCCTGCGGGCTTCAAGCTGCACCTTCTTCTGCAGGAAGGGCGTCCAGCCCAGCAGCAGCCCCGGCGCGCCCAAGGCCTGGCGGGTCCACGCCCACATGTCGAACTGGTCGCGGTGCGCGAGGATAAGCCCTTCATGGAAGCCGAACTGGCTGGTGATGCGGTTGACCACCTTGCGACTGGTCTTGGAGAACGTGTAGCGCGCCTCCCAGAAGCCCGAGCCGGAGCCCTCGTCCGCGTGCCTCACCTCGAAGGTCATCTCGAAGTCCTGGGCCCGCCCCATGAGCATCCGCCACATGGCCCGCGCCTCCGGCGCCGACAGCTTCCCGAAGGCCGGATCCACGAAGACGCCATCGTCGTGGTAGCAGGCCCCCATGGCCTCGGCGTCCCGGCGCTGCAGGGCGGAGTAGAAACGGGTGAGGAGTTCGTGGTGGGGATGCAGGCTCATTTTCCCACCACGCCCGCCACCGGGCTCGACGCGCTCGCATACAGCCGCTTCGCCATGCGCCCCGCCTCGAAGGCCAGCCTTCCGGCCTGCACCGCGTGGTCCATGGCCTCGGCCATCTTTACCGGATCATTCGCCTCCGCGACGGCGGTGTTTAGCAGCACCGCGTCGGCGCCAAGCTCCATGGCCAGGGTCGCATCCGACGCCGTGCCCACGCCGGCGTCCACGATCATGGGCAGCTTGTAGGGTTCGAGCACTTCCCGGATGAGCATCAGGGTCATGGGGTTCTGCACGCCGAGGCCCGAGCCGATGGCGCTGCCCAGGGGCATGACGGCGGAACATCCCGCGTCGGCGAGCTTCTTGGCGAGGATGGGATCGGCGTTCACGTAGGGCAGGACGATGAAGCCCTCCTTCACCAGGATCTTCGCGGCCTCCAGGGTCTCCTCGTTGTCCGGGTAGAGGCTCTTCGCGTCGCCGATGACTTCGAGCTTGATCCACGGCGTGTCCAGGGCCTCCCGCGCCAGCCGCGAGACGCGCAGGGCCTCTTCGCGGGTGTAGCAGCCCGCGGTGTTGGGCAGGAGGGCGATCTCCTTGGGGATCCAGGTGAGGATGTTGTCCTCGCCGTTGGCGTTGAGATCGAAGCGCCGCACCGCGAGGGTCACCATGTCCACCGAGGCCGCGCCGTAGCAGGCCTTCATGGTGGCGAAGTCCTTGTACTTGCCCGTGCCCAGGATGAGTCGGCTGGTGAAGGTCTTGCCTGCGATGGTCAGCGACATGGGCGGCTCCGTTCCCAGTGTAGGACAGGCGGCCTCAGCGCAGGCGCGCCGCCAGGGTTTCCACGAGCTCCTTCGCCTCCCTCAGATCCATGCCGGGATGCTGTTCCCGCACCTGCTTGATGGCCTGGATGAGGTGCCCGGCACGGATGAGGGCCTGGAGTTCCCCGGAGGGCGCGATCCCCGGCTGCGCCGAGGCCGGCGGGGCGGCGGCCCCGGGCCAGGCGCCGTGGTCACGGTAGTGGTCCGCCATGGCCTTGGCCTCCGTCAGGCCCAGGCCGTGGCGCGCCCGCAGGGCCTTGACGGCGTCGAGCATCCGCCCGTCCTGGATCAGGACTTCCGGGGAGGTCGGCTGGTCCGGGGAAGGGTTCGGATGCACGCCGCCCAGGTGGGTGGCGTCCTCCTGGCGGTTCTTCAGGAAAAGCGCCAGGAGCGCCAGCCCGAGCAGGGTGGCAGCGCAGGCGAGCAGGGCGAAAACCATGGGTCCATGCTACGCCGCCACGATCCCGCCCGGCTCAGGCGGCCTTCGCGGCGAGGGCCGCCCGCTTCTCCAGCCGGGCCAGGAAGGCGTGGTCCAGCCGCCGGCGCCAGCCGAAGGTGCGGTAGAGGCCGACCTCGATGCGCTCCCAGAAGCGCAGCCGGTCGAGCAGGGGATTCAGCGTGTCCGTGACGGTGCAGTAGCTGGAATTCTTCAGGCCGCGGTGGTGCTGGGCGTGCTGCCTCGGCGACTGCACCAGCCCCCGGCGCTGCAGCCAGGTGATGAGGCGGCCGTTCTCCGCCGGGTTGCGGTGGGCCCACTTGTGGATCTCGTTGGCGTTCACCAGCAGGCCCACCACCAGCGCCTTTCGCCAGGTGAGGGCGTTCATGGCCCAGCGCGCGGCGAGGTAGAGGCCGCCCAGCACCACCTGCACGTTGGCGCTCCGCCACCAGCCATTCTTCGTCATGGCCCTCGGGTCCGAGTGGTGCAGCAGGTTCGGCTCGATGACGGCCTTGCCCACCACGGGCCAGGTGGTCTCGCCGTAGGCGTCCTCCAGCCAATGGAAGAGGCCGCTGAGGAAGTCGGCCGCGAGGATGCAGGTCGCGATCTGGGCGGGGATGAGGAGGAGGGTGTTCATGGGGGCCCCTGGATCTCCATACGACACCGTATGGGTAAGACATACGCAAGCGTATGGCTGTTCAAAAGGCCGTCAAGCCTCTACCGTGGGTCAGGTGGCGGTGATGGCGAAAGCGTTGGCGAAGACCGGAAAGCGCAAGGCGAAGAAGCCCGCGGGGCCGCTCTCCGCCGAGGCCTGGACCCGCGCCGCCCTGGATCTCATCCGCCGGGACGGCGTGCAGGCGGTGGCCGTGGAGCCCCTGGCCAAGATCCTGGGCGTCACGAAGGGGAGCTTCTACTGGCATTTCGCCAACCGGGACGAACTGGTGGCCGCGGCGCTCCAGGCCTTCGAGCAGGACCAGTCCGACGACGTGGTCGCCCGCTGGGAGGGCGTGCCCGAGCCCAGGCGGCGCCTGAGGGTGATGATGTTCGCCGCCTTCGAGGATGTGGAGAACGGCCTCCTGCACGCCTCCCTGGCCGCCAGCAGCGAGGATCCGCGGGTGCAGCCCGTGCTGCGGCGCATCACCGAGAACCGCATGGCCCTGGGCGTGCGCTCCTTCATGGCCCTGGGCCTGCCGGAGGACGAGGCCCGGCGCCGCGCCCTCTTCACCTACTCGGCCTACGCCGGCTACTTCGACCTCATGCGCGCCATGCCCGATGCCGTGCGGCGGGTGGCGGACCTCAGCGCCTTCGTCCGCTACCTCGCCGACGCCCTGCTGCCGGAGGGGCTCGGGAAGGCGGCTCAGCCCCGGGGCGGGACGCCCCGCACCCAGCGGTAGAGGGTCCCCAGCAGGAACACGGCGCCGACGAACAGCATGATTTTCATCAAAGACATGTCCCACCTTAATGGATCGGCGGGTTCAGCGCGGGCACACTGAGGCTCACGGGCAGATCCATGAGCCGCATCGTCCTTCTCGTTCCAGGCTGGCAGAACAGTGGCCCTGGCCACTGGCAGAGCCTCTGGGAGGCGAAGGTGAAGGGGGCCCGGCGGGTGGAGATGCCCAACTGGGAGTTTCCGCGCCGGCCCGAATGGGTGGAGGCCCTGGACGAAGCCATCGCCCGGGCCTGGCGGGAGACCGAGGAGGCACCGGTGCTGGTGGGCCACTCCGTGGGCTGCACCGCCATCGTCCACTGGGCGAAGGAGGGCCGCTGGCCCCTCCGCGCCGCCATGCTGGTGGCGCCGGCGGACGTGGATCGGGAGGACTGCCCCGAACCCCTCCAGAACTTCCGGCCCTGTCCCCGGCGGGCGCTGCCCTGTCCCAGTCTCCTGGTGGCCAGCCAGGACGATCCCTTCACGACCCTCGCCGCCGCCAGCGCCCTGGCGACGGCCTGGGGCAGCCGGCTCGCGGTGCTGGACGGGGCGGGTCACATCAACCAGGCCAGCGGCTTCGGCGAATGGCCCCGGGGGGAGGCGCTCCTCAAGGACCTGATGTAGCCATTCATCCAGGCGATCCTGCGGCTGGTCACGGAAAGGCCGGTCCCATGGGGCGCGGCGCAACCGCTGGGCCGAAGGTTGCACCACCCTGGAAACAGGAAAAACCATGGCCACCTTTGACGCCCAGAAGACCTCCTGGACCGCGGATGACGTCCAGCACTTCGCCCGCCGCGCGGGCTTCGGGACCGGTCCCGAGAAGGCCGCCCAGCTCGCGGCCCAGAGCCCCGGGGCCGTCGTCGCGGCCTGGGTGGACGGCACCGCCTCCATGGCCGCCTTCGACGCGGCCCTGCCCATCGCCGACGTGGTGGACCTGCCGGGCTACGGCAGCGCGCCGGACGAATGGGCGCCCCACCCCTTCCACCTGAGCGTCCAGGATCCCGGCTACATCGCCACGGGGCAGGCCTACTGGGCCTGGCGCATGCAGTATTCGCCCAATCCCTTCCGGGAGAAGCTCGCCCTCTTCTGGCACAACTTCTTCGCCACCGGGCTGAAGAAGGTCGAGGTGCTGCCCCTGATGCTCAAGCAGATCGACCTATTCCGCCGCCAGGGCACCGGGGCCTTCGGCGACCTGCTCCTGGGCGTCAGCCAGGACGCGGCGATGATGATCTGGCTCGACACGGTGCAGAACAAGGTGGAGCGCGCCGCGGACGTGCCCAACGAGAACTACGCGCGGGAGGTGCTGGAGCTCTACTCCCTGGGCATCGACAACGGCTACACCCAGAAGGACATCACGGAGCTGGCCAAGGCGTTGACGGGTTGGGACTACATCGGCCGGGATTTCCCGGACGCGGAGAATCCGTACTACTACAACGACGCGGAATTCATCATCTACCGCGGCCAGGCGAACCCCTACCCGAACCACCCCTGGCTGCGGGGCTACGCGAACCTGCCGAACCAGCGGATGGCGGGGACCTTCACCCTCTTCGGCGTGACCCTGGATCTGGGGGTGGGCAGCCACTACGGCGCCGACGCCATTCCCCTCATCCTCAGCCAGCGCGGGGCCAACTGCGCCGAGTTCCTGGCCAAGCGCATCCTCCTGGGCTTCATCACGCCGGAGCCCACGGCGGCGGCCCTCCAGGACCTGAAGAACCTGATCCTGGCGAACCAGTTCCGCATGGGGGACGTCTTCAAGGCCCTCTTCAATTCCACGTACTTCTACAGCCCCGAGCACCGCTTCGCCCTCATCGAGGGGCCCGCGGCGTGGACGGTGCGGGCCGCCAAGGCGGTGATGCCGGACTTCGGGGCCGCCCTGGCCGCCCGGGCCGGGGATCCCACGGGCCTGCCGCGCTTCTCCGCTTGGTTCGACTTCGTGGGCTGGGACGCCTCGGGCTTCTTCGCCATGGGCCAGAACCTGCTGGATCCGAAGGGACCCAACGGCTGGAAGGAGCACGCGGGGTGGCTCAACGCGGACACCTACCGCCACCGCACGCGCACCGCCTGGGCCGTCGCCGGCCGGGAGGACCGGGGCGATGATCACACGGGGCGCCAGCGCTTCCTGTTCGACAGCGACTGGCGGGCCTGGTTCCCGGCGGTTCCGGGCAGCGCCGTGGCCGTCTTCGACCGCCTGGTGGCGCTGCTGCAGCCGGCTCCCATTCCAACCGTCCTCCGGGACGCCTGGCTGGCGCGCCTCTTCAGCGGCCCCTTCGCCTGGGATACCAGCGCGGCCACCGGAGAGAAGGTGCGGCGCCTGGCCTTCCTGATCCTCTGCTCGCCCCAAGCCATGCAGCACTGAGGCCCCCATGACGAACCGGCGCGACTTCCTGCAATCCCTTGGACTCGGCACCGCGGCCCTCGCGGGCCTCACCGCCTGCGGCGGCGGAGGCGGCGCGGCGGCGGGCCCCGGCGGCGGCGGAGGCTCCGGCGGCGGGGGCGGCACGCCCGCCGTGCCCGCCCATCCGATCCTCATTCTCGTGCAGCTGGACGGCGGCAACGACCTGCTGGATTCCCTGGTCCCGATCTCCGGCGCCAACGCCGGCGTCTACGCCACGGCCCGGCCCACCCTGAAGCTCGCCCCCAACGAGCTCACGGACATCGGGAACGGCTACGGCCTCTCCACCGCCTTCTCGGGCATGGCAGACCTGCACCGGCAGAACCGGATCGCCTGGCTCCCGGGCATCGGCATGCCCAATCCGACCCTGTCGCATTTCCTCGCCATGGACCTGTGGAGCCAGGGCGCCGCCAGTCCCGGCGCCACGGGGTGGCTGGGGCGCTGGGCGGACGGGGCCTTCGATCCGGCGGGCGATCCCCTGCGGGGCATCAGCACCGACGGCCTGCCCCTCAGCCTCCAGGGCGCGGCCCGCAGCTTCGTCAACATCAGCGCGCCGGACGCCTACCGCTATCCGGCGACACGCTCCCCCTGGGGCGGCATCGACAACGCCGAGCCCCTGCGGGGCGGCTTCCACGATGACTTCCTGCTGAGCCTCGGCGCCACCTCGGGCATGAAGGCGGCCATCGGCGCCGGGAAGCTCTACGACGATGCCCAGAACCTCTTCGGCAGCCTCATGGGCACGACCGCGCGCACGCCCGCCGTCCCCTACCCCGGCGACCGGACCTACGCGGATCCGGACCTGCGGGACGACTACGTGCACCTGGCCTACCAGCTGAAGTTCATCGCCGAGATGATCGCGAAGGACCTGCCCACCCAGGTCTTCGTGGCCAACATGGGCGGTTTCGACACCCACTCGAACCACCGCCGCGACCATGGCCGCCTGCTGAAGGAGCTGGGGGGCAGCCTGGACGCCTTCATGAAGGACCTGGCCACCATCACCACCGCCAAGGGCCCCGCCCTGGATCGCGTGCTGGTCATGTCCTTCAGCGAGTTCGGCCGGCGCGTCCCTGAGAACAACGGCGGCACGGACCACGGCACCGCCGGCCTGGCCTTCCTTCTGGGCAAGGGCGTGAAGGGCGGCTTCTACAGCGACTACCCCAACCTTTCGAGCCTGGACGAGAACGGCAACATGCGCCACACCACGGATTTCCGCAGCCTCTACGCCACGGTGCTGGAGCGCTGGCTGGGGGCCAACAGCCGCACCTTGCTGGGGGCGGCCTACCCGCTCCTGGGCGCGGTCTGAGGAATCCGCGCGGGGCCTGATATTCTGGGCGATCAACCCCAAAACCGCGTCCAGGGCCTCCATGAATCTCTTCCGCACGAAGTCCATCGAACAGATCCGCGCCAACGCGGAGGAGCCGGACCATGGCACGGGCCTCAAGCGGGCCCTCACCTCGTGGGACCTCATGTTCCTCGGGGTGGGCGCCATCATCGGCGCGGGCATCCTCTCGGCCCTCGGCACGGGCCTGGCCGGCGGCTTCGATTCCACCTTCGGCGTCACGCGACCCGCGGCGGGCCCCGCGCTGATCATCAGCTTCCTCGTCACGGCGGTGGCCTGCGGTTTCACGGCCCTGTGCTATGCCGAATTCGCCAGCATGATCCCCGCTTCGGGCTCGGCCTACACCTACACCTACGCCACCATGGGCGAGCTCATGGCCTGGATCATCGGCTGGGACCTGCTGCTGGAATACGCGGTTTCCAACGTGGCGGTGGCCATCAGCTGGGGCAGCTACGCCAACAACCTGCTCAAGGGCATGGGCCTGCACCTGCCGGGCTGGCTCACCATGGACCCCCGGACCATGCTCTTCCCCACCAAGGACTTCGCGGCCGTCCACCAGGGCGCCCTGACCTTCGGCCACAAGCTCCAGTACCTGGCCCAGGCCAAGGCCGGCTCCCTCGACGGCGCCCAGGCCTTCAGCAACTGGGACATCCTCAAGGAGGCGCCCATCCTCGGCGGGATGCCCTTCGGCATGAACCTCCTCGCCATGGTGATCACGGCCATCATCACGGCCCTCTGCGTGTGGGGCGTGAAGGAATCGGTGAAGGCCAACAACGTCATGGTGGCCATCAAGGTCGGGCTCCTGCTGGTGGTCATCGCCGTGGGCGCCTTCTACGTCCACCCGGAGAACTACCATCCCTTCTCCCCCAACGGGCTCAGCGGCATCCAGGCGGGCGCGGCCATCATCTTTTTCGCGTTCATCGGCTTCGACGCCGTCAGCACCACCGCCGAGGAATGCAAGGACCCCGGCAAGGACATGCCCCGGGGCATCATCGGCAGCCTGGTCATCTGCACCGTCATCTACGTGGGCGTCTGCGCGGTGGTGGCGGGCATGATGAAGTACACCTCCTACCATGGCGTGGCGGATCCCATCGCCCACGCCTTCGCCTCCATCGGCATGCACAAGGTGGCGGGCGTCATCAGCGTCGGCGCCGTGGTGGCCCTGGGCAGCGCCCTCCTGGTCTACCAGATGGCCCAGCCCCGCATCTTCATGGTCATGAGCCGCGACGGCCTCCTGCCCCCCTGGTTCGGCCGGGTAAGCCCCCGCTTCCGCACGCCCCTCAACTCCACCCTGCTCACCGGGCTCATCGTGATCCTGCCGGCGGGCTTCGTGAACATCGACGAGATCATCGAGCTCACCAACATCGGGACGCTCTTCGCATTCGTGCTGGTCTGCCTCGGCATCCTCATCCTGCGGGTGAAACGCCCCGAGGCGCCCCGGAAGTTCCGCGCGCCCCTGGTGTGGCTCACGGCGCCCCTGGGCATCGTGTTCTGCACCTGGCTCGCCTACGGCCTGCCCCGCCACACCTGGATCCGCTTCTGGATCTGGCTGGCCGTGGGCCTGCTCTTCTATTTCGCCTACGGCGCCTGGAACAGCAAGATCGGGGGCAAGGACAAGCCCGCGGAGGCCTGACGTGTTCACAGGACTCATCCGCTACCTCGGCACCCTCGAAGCCCGCACGCCCCGCGCCGGCGGCGCCCGCCTGCGCATCGCCTGCGGGGCCGACATCCTGGAACGAGCGGAGCTGGGAGCCAGCATCGCCGTGAACGGCGCCTGCCTCACGGCCGTGTCCCGGGACGACCGCGCCTGGGAGACCGAGCTGAGCGAGGAGACCCTTGCGAAGACGACCCTGGGGCGCCTGGCCCTCGGGGCGACCTTGCACCTCGAACCTTCCCTGCGGGTGGGCGATCCGCTCGATGGCCACCTCGTGAGCGGTCACGTGGACGGCCTGGGAGCCCTGCTCGAGCGGCCCGGGGGCGAGGGCCTGTGGCGCTTCTCCATGCCTTCCTTCTTCGCGCCCATGACCGCGCCGAAAGGGAGCATGGCCGTGGACGGCATCTCGCTGACGGTGGTGGACTGCGGCCGGGACTGGTTCACCGTGGCCCTGATCCCCGAGACCGTGAAGCGCACCGCCCTGGCGGGGATGAAGGCCGGCGACCCCGTGAACCTGGAGGCCGATCCCATCGGCCGCTACGTGGCGCGGGCCCTGGACCTGCGCCGGGGCGACGACCGCCTCGCCCGCTTCGCACAGGAGGGTTGGACCGACGGGGAGGAGTCCTAGGGCTGCCTCAGGGTATCCCCGGGAAGTGCTCTACCCACTGGATCTTCAGGTCCGGGAAGTGCTCCACGAGCTGGATCTTGAAATCGGGGAAGTGCTCGACGATCTGCCACTTCCCGCAGGAGTCGGGAAAGCTCGTCACCTTCTGCACCTTCAGGTCCGGGAAGTGCTCCACCACCTGGACCTTGAAGTCGGGGAAGTGTTCGACGATCTGGACCTTGCCGAAGAGCTTGAAGCCCTTGAAGGTGCAGTCGCCCTTCTTGAGCTTGCCGGCGGCGAGGGTTGGAGCCCCGGCGGCCGCGGCGAGGGAGAGGAGAAGGGCGCGCCGTTCCATCAGCCGGCCCGCCGGGTATCGCCGGTTCCGCCGGCGGCCAGGAGCTTCAGGATCTCGACCACTTCGGAGGCCGAGGCGGGCCGGTCCTCCTTCTTCTTCTGCATGAGGCGCTCCACCAGGAAGCTGAAGCCCTCCGGCAGCCCCGGCGCCATGTCCTTGGCCTTGGGGATGGGCGCGCTGAGCTGCATGCGCAGGGTTTCGGTGACGGATTCGTGGTCGTAGGGGGCGAAGCCCGTGGTGAGCTCGAAGAGCATGATGCCCAGGGCGTAGAGGTCTGTGCGGGGGTCCACCTGCTCGCCCCGCACCTGCTCGGGGGCCATGTAGCGGGGGGTCCCGAAGACCTGGCCGCCTTCGTCCGTGCCCTTGGCGGACACCGGGGCCGCCAGGCCGAAGTCCATGAGCTTGGCGTCGCCCCGGGCGTCGAAGAGCACGTTGAGGGGCTTGATGTCCCGGTGGACGACGCCTTCGGCGTGGGCGGCCTCCAATCCTTCGGCGACCTGGCGGGCGATGCGCAGCACCAGGCCGATGGGCAGGGCGCCCCGCTCCGTCTGGAGCTGCTTGAGGGTCACGCCCTTGAGGTACTCCATGGACACGAAGGGGATGCCCTCGGATTCGCCGAAGTCGTGGGTGCGCAGCACGTACTTGTGGGTGATGCGCCGGGCCAGCTTGATCTCCTGCTTGAGGGTCTCGATGAAGCCGGGCTCCGTCTGGATCTCCGGGCGGATCACCTTCAGGGCCACGTCCTCGTCCAGCTGCTGGTCTCGGGCCCGCAGGACGATCCCCATGCCGCCCTTCCCGAGGATGCCCTCGATGCGGTAGCGCCCGGCGAAGAGGTCTCCGGGCTTGAGGGTGATGGTCTTCTTCGGAGGGGCCGGCAGCTCGCCCCGGATGGCCTGGGATTCGGTGATGCTCACGGTGGCGTCAATGTCCACCACGGACATCCCCACCCGCGAGCCCATCGTGTCCAGGCCGCCGGCCATGCCCCCGGAGCCCTGCTGGGCCCGGACGGCCTCCATGGCCGCGAGCAGTTCGTCCTTCGCCTTCAGCTCGGAAAGCAGCGCCCGGAAGGCCAGGGTGAGGTAGCCCACCTCGTCCTCGCCTTTCAGGGCCGGGATCTCCGGACGCTCGCCTTCGGAGAGGGCCACGGCGGCGTGGGTGAGGGAGGCCAGGGGGGCGGTGACGCGGCGGGCGGAGGTGAGGGCGACGAGGATGGCGATCAACAGGCCGAGGGCGCCGGCCACGAGGATGGCGTTCCGGATGGCGTTGAAGGGGGCGAGAAAGGGATCCAGGGGCATGAGCACCAGGTCTGCCACCTCGAGATCCAGCGCATTGACGGCCTTCAGGGGGGCCAGCACGGCGAGGTAGGGCTGGCCGCCGATTTCCAGCCTGAGGGGTTCGGAGCGGTCGCCGGCGACCACGGCTTTCCGGGCCGCTTCGAATCCCGGGCTGGCTTTCAGATCCGCATTGAGCCTCGTCCGTTCGCCCACGCCGGTGGTGCTGCCCAGAATCTGGAAGTGGCTCAGCAGGCCGAAATGGGGCTGGGGATCCCCTTTCCGGTTCGGGGGCAGGGAGACCTTCCGCAGTTCCACGGCCGCCGCGTCGTTGAGCTTGGTCCCCACCAGCATCACGCCCAGGGAGGCACCGCCGGGGGTGTGGATGGCCCGGGACATGGCGTGGTAGGTGCCCTTGAATGCGCCTTCCTTGATCTCGAAGAAGCCCCGGTAGGAAGGGCCTGGATAGTTGGCCTTGGCGGCCTCCTCGGGGTGCATGGCCATCTGCACGATGCCGACGTCGTTGTAGTCCTGCTTGGCCCCGTCGGTGGTGCAGGAGAGCAGCATGCCGCTGGGCCGGACCACCACCGCGACTTCAGCGCTGAAGCGGCTCAGGTTGTCGAGGAGCGTGTCGCGGATACTGGCTGGATCATTCTTTTCAACCGCGGTCTCGATATTGCTCATGTTTGCCGAGTACTGGGTGAACACCTCCAGCCCGGCGTCCATGATCCTGCCCTGCTGCTCAAAGGTCTTATCCGCCACGGCGCTGGCGCCGATCATGCCCCGCAGGGCGGCTTCCCGGGACTGCCGGTTGGCCAGGTAGACCGTCACCGCCACCAGGGCGCCCACGATGAGCAGGATGGTCAGGCCGGTGCGCAGGAAGAACTTCCAGGCCAGGGAACGGTACCACCGCACTTCGGTCTTCATGGGGGCCTCGTGGCGGATCTCTCGGATGGGGCTAAAGTTGAACCGATCATAGCCTCTGATGCCCGTCCAGGATTCCCCGTGTCATGGGGAACCGCGTTTTGACATCCGAATCCCTGGCTCCACCGTAGGGATATTGAACGAACAGGAGCGCCCATGTCCGACCGCCGCGGTTTCCTGACCACCCTCGCCGGGGGCGCCGCCCTGGCGGCCCTGCCTAGCCTCTCCCTGGGCTGCCAGAAGCCGTCCGCCGGGCCGGGTCCGGGCGGGGCGGACCGCCCCGTGTCCGACCTCACCCTGCTGAACGGCGCCCTGGACCTGGAGCACACCGCCGTCTACGCCTACGGCCTGGCCGGGGGCTCGGGGCTGCTCAGCAAGGGAGCCCTCGCCGTGGGCGGCACCTTCAAGGCCAGCCACGAGACCCACCGGGAGGCTCTCACGGCGGTCATCCGCAGCCTCGGGGGCTCGCCGGTGGACGCCCGGGCCAGCTACGACCTGAGCGCCTTCGAGCTGAAGACCGAGGTGGACGTGCTGCGCCTGGCCCTCTTCCTGGAGATGAAGGCCGCGAGGGCCTACCAGGCGGCCATCGCCAAGCTCCAGTCCCGTTCCCTCCTGGACGCCGCCGCGCGCATCATGGGGGACGAGGTGAGCCATGCCGCCATTCTCCGTTCCGTCCTGGGCAAGGCCCCGGTGGGCTTTTTCGGGCAGATCGATGAAGTGGGCTTCGACAGCTAGCCTGCTGCTGGCGCCGACCCTCCTGGCATCGCCGCTCCTGGCGGGCGGACTCAGCGGCACGGTGAAGATCCTGAACAAGGACGGGAAGTTCCGCGATCCGGTGAAGGACGTCATCGCCATCCTGGAGCCGCTGAACGCGCCGCGGCCCAAGGTGACGCCGCGGCCCCTGCTGCGGGTGAAGACCCACGGCAAGAAGTTCGTGCCCCGGGTGGCCTGGACCACGCCGGGCAGCCCCGTGGCCTTCCCCAACCAGGACTCCATCATCCACAACGTGTTCAGCGTCTGCTGCGCCCAGCCCTTCGACACGGGCCAGTACGAGCCCGGCGACAGCCCGAAGACCACCCTCACCAAGCCCGGCCTCGTGAAGCTCTACTGCAACGTCCACCACAAGATGAACGCCTTCGTCTGGGTGCTGGAGACTCCCTACGCCCAGGTGCTGGACGCCCGGGCCACCGTGGACTTCCCGGACCTGCCCAGCGGCACCTACCGCCTCAAGCTCTGGCATCCCGAAACCGGCGAGCAGACCTACCCCATCATCATCCGCGAGGGCGTGACCCGGGGCGACTGGACCCTGGGCGCCACCCTGCCGCCCTTCGAGACGCATAAGAATAAGTTCGGAAAGGACTACCCGCCGGCGAAGGACGAGGGCTCCTACTGAGGCTTCTGCCCGCCCGCCTGGGTGTGGATCTTCTTCACCATGTACCTCGGCCGGTCCCGCACCTCCACGTAGATGCGCCCGATGTACTCCCCCAGCAGGCCGAAAGCCAGGAACTGGGCGCCCACGAAGACGAAGAGGATGGCGAAGAGGGTGAAGGTGTAGTCAGGGCTGTCGGCGGGGTAGAGCTTGCGGTAGATGAAGAGGCCGATGCCGAAGGCGACGCCGAAGAAGCTGGTGGCCACGCCCAGGATGCTGAGCATCTGGAGGGGCAGGAGGCTGAAGGAGGTGAGCAGGTCGAACTGGAGGTTGATGAGCTTCCAGAAGCCGTACTTGCTGTCCCCGGCGGCGCGCTCGGCGTGGGCCACGGGCACTTCGGTGATGCGCTTGGCGAAGGAGTTGGCGAGGGCCGGGATGAAGGAGTGGCGCTCCTTGCAGAGCAGCATGGCGTCCACCACCTCCCGGCTGTAGCCCCGGAGCATGCAGCCGTAGTCGTGGAGCTTCACGCCGGTGGTCTTGCGGGTGATGGCGTTGACGATCTTGCTGGGGAGGCGGCGGAAGATGGAATCGTTCTCCTCCCGGCCCTGGCGCCAGCCGCCCACCACGTCGTAGCCCTCGTCCAGCTTGGCGGCCAGTTTGGGAATTTCTTCCGGCGGATTTTGTAAATCAGCGTCGAGGGTGACGACGGCCCGGCCCTCGACCTCGGCGAAGCCGCCGAAGATGGCGGCGTGCTGGCCGTAGTTCCGGTTGAACTCCACAACCTTGACCCGGGGTTCGGATTTGGCGATCTCCAGGAGCAGGAAGAGGCTTTTGTCCTTGGACCCGTCGTCGGTGAAGATCACCTCGAAGTCCCTCTCCCCGCCGAAGTTCTCGTTCAGGACCGTGGACAGCCGTTCCCAGAGGGCCGGGATGTTGGCTTCCTCGTTGTAGATCGGGATCACGACGGAGAGGTAGGGATTCATGGGATTATTCTAGCTCCCCCCTCCCGGAGCATCCCAGTGAGCGGAAGTCCCAAGATCCTGCTGGTGGAAGACGAGCTGAGCCTGGCGGAGGGCATCAAGCTCAACCTGGAGATGGAGGGGCTGCCCTGCACCTGGATCACCCGGGGTGACGAGGCCCTGCGGCGCATCCAGTCGGACACCTGGGACCTGGTGATCCTGGACGTGATGCTGCCGGGCATGGACGGCTTCTCCGTCTGCGAGCGCCTGCGGGACGCCAAGAACTTCACGCCCATCCTGTTCCTCACCGCCAAGAACACCGAGGACGACCGGGTCCACGGCTTCGAGACCGGGGGCGACGACTACCTGGGCAAGCCTTTCCAGGTGCGCGAGATGCTGCTGCGGGTGCGCGCCATCCTGCGCCGGGAAGCCTGGTACAAGAACCGCGCCTTCGGCGGCCGCCAGGCCTTCGGCGAGCACTGGGTGGACTTCGAGAACTTTGCCGGCGAAGGCCCCCACGGGCCTTTCACGCTGGGCGTGAAGGAATGCATGATCCTCAAGCAGCTCATGGAGAAGGCCGGCCAGGTCGTCAGCCGCGCCGACATCATCGGCAAGGTCTGGGGCGAGGACGCCGAGCCGACGACCAGGACCGTAGACAACTTCATCGTGCGGATCCGGAAGTGCATGGAGGTGGATCCCCACCATCCGCGCTGGGTGCATACCATCCGGTCGGTGGGGTACCAGTTCGATCCGGAGGGGAAGGTCAGGAAGGGCGAGGAGTAGTGTCTCTGGTCTTCGTACCTGAAAAGTAAGGGGCCGCATGAGCGGCCCCTTCTCTCGTATTCAACATTCATGCGCCTACTTCGGCGCGATCTCCCGGCTCTTGCTCCAGCGCTTGAACCGCAGCATCTGCTCGGCCAGGTCCTCGCGGGTCTCGAGGCGCACCTCGTTCAGCACTTCCCGCTTCTCGCCTTCCTTGGCGAAGCGGCTCTCGCCCATGACGGGCACGAGCTGGGGGAAGACGAAGGCGCGGAGCTTGGGGAGGTTCATGGCTTCGGCGCGGGCCTTGGCGTCGTCGCGCCAGGCGGGGTTGACCTTGGTCCCGAACTCGCCGAAGAAGGCTTCGGCGCCGGCCTTGTCGCCCATGGACTTGAAGGTCTGGAGCTTGGCCAGGATCTCACCGACGCCGGCGTGGGCCTTGTTCAGGTCGTCGAGGGCGATGTAGCGCTTGCCCTCCTTCTCCACCATGCGCACCCCGAAGTCGCGGGAGGGCTGCAGCAGGTAATTGAGCACCAGCTGACGGCCGCGGTCGTGGGCCTCGCGGATGGTGTCGCCCTGGTGGTTGGCGTTGGCGGCGAACTGGTCCACCAGGTAGCGCAAGTACATGGCGTGGGCGGCGTTCAGGTGCTCCTCGGCGCTCACGGCGCCGAGCTCCACCACCTTCGGATCCAGGAACTGGTAGAGGGCCACCAGGTCCGCGCGGCACTCCTCCAGGCTGGAATAGGTGGGGCCGAGCTTCGTGGAAGGATCCGCGCCGGCGAGGGACTCGTCGGACTGCCCCGAGCCGTGGCCGATGACCTCGTGCATGTAGACCAGCCACTGGCGGGCCAGGTCGCCGTGCTTCGCGACCACCTCCCGGTCCTCGGGCTGGAAGAAGGCCTCGATGCGCTGGGACTTCACCTTCGCGGAGGCCGAGTTCTCCACGTTCAGGAGGATCACGTTCTTGGAGCCGTGCTCCTTGCGCACATCGGCGTAGTTGGGCAGGTTGTAGGCCGCCGGGCTCACGGGGCCCGCGTCGCCGGTCTCCACCAGCACGTTCACCACCGTGGACACGGGCGGCGCCACCTGGGCGCGCTTCCACTTGGCGTCCCAGGGCATCTTCGCCTCGAAGTAGAGGGCGTTCTGACTCAGCTTGCCGATCTTCTCCGAATCCGCCTGGATGCTGACATTGGCTTCGAAGCTGCCGATGATGCCGCGGGGATCCTTGTAGGTCTCCACGAAGCCGTTGACGTAGTCCACCACCGACTTGGTCTTGAGCCAGGCTACGGTGTGGGCCTTGTATTGGGCCTCGTCGCCGGTCTCGAAGTGGGCGACCAGGCTGTCCAGGGAGGCCTTCTGGTTGGCGTCGGGCTCGCTGCGCAGCTTCTTCACACCGTCCTTCTCGACTTCGACGAAGGTGTTGTCCACGTAGCCCGCGGCCTTCTTCAGCCAGTAGGCCACGCGCTCCAGGTCCTGGCCGTAGACGCCGCCCACCTTGAACTCCTCGGCCTCCACGCTGCGCTTGCCCTTCTTGTCCCGGACGAGAGCGAAGCGGACGTTCAGCTTCTCCTGGTCGGCCTTGGGCAGGGCCTCGATGTCCTTGAGGGCAATGCCCGGGTCGTACATGCCGTTGGCACTGGTGGCCACCGGGTCCGCGCCGGGGGTCTGGTTCACCTGCACGGGCTCCACCTTCGGGTCGAAGATGTGGGGCCGGAGGCGGGCCAGCTTCCGGTCCAGGCCTTCGCCCTTGGCGAGGTCGAAGGCGGCGCCCTTCTTCTTGGCGTGCTGGGCGGCGGCCTTGAGCTGCTCGAAGGTGAGGAGCCGGGGCGTGAACTTGGTGTGGTTCCAGTGGTCGTACTGGCCGTGGTGGACCCACACCAGCTTGAGATACTCCTCCAGCCCCGCGGCAATCGCCGGGTCCAGGCCTTCGCGCTTTTCAAAGATGGCTTCCAGCAGGTTGCGGATCTCCAGGGCCGTGCGGTGGCTCTGCTGGTAGAAGATGTCGTGGCCGGCGATGGCGGCCCGGTAGAGGAAGTAGGCGTACTTGCGCTGGCTGGGCTTCAGCCGGTCGAAGCCCGGGGCGTCCAGGCCCAGCACCATGACCTCCCGGCCGTTCTCCCCCAGGCGCTCCAGCTCCCCGACCTTGGCGGCAGGATCGCTGGTGACGAGGGGAGGCGCCGGAGCAGGCTTGGACGCGGGATCCTGGGCGAAGAGCGCGCCGCAGGCGAGCAGGGTGGCCAGCACCGTGGTGGGTCGCATGTTGTCCTCCGGGAGGTCCCGCATTTTCGCACGGATCGGGTCCGGAGCCCGTCCCGGGTCCCGTTGGCGGCCCGGGCCTGGGGGCCGAAACCGGGCCTTGGAACCGGGGAAATCCCTTGATACACTGGTGGGCCGCGGGCGTATAACTCAGCGGTAGAGTGCTACCTTCACACGGTAGAAGTCCCAGGTTCGAATCCTGGTACGCCCACCACAAGGCCCTGAAGCCCTTCAGGGCCTTTGATTTGAACCTCAGGAGCTCCCGATGCCCTTCATCAACGCGACCCAGGTCCGCGCCGGCATGATCATCAACTTCGAGAACGAGCTGTGCCGGGTGATCTCGGTTGAGCACCAGACCCCCGGAAACCTGCCCGCCCGCATCGTCACGAAGATGAAGCGCCTCAAGGACGGCATCAACCGCGAGAACCGCTTCGGCTCCAGCGACAAGATCGACAAGGCCAGCCTTGAGCAGCACACCATGGAGTTCCTCTACGAGGACGGCGACCACCTCGTGTTCATGAACAACGAGACCTACGAGCAGCTCGAAGTGAACAAAGACGTGCTGGGCGACGACCTCGTCTTCCTTCAGCCCAACATGGCCGTCGAGCTTGAGTTCTACGAAGGCCAGGCCCTCAGCGGCATCCTGCCCCCCAGCGTGGTCCTCGAGATCACCGAGACCTCCCCCGTCATGAAGAACGCCAACGCGACGGGCTCCTACAAGCCCGCCATCCTGGAGAACGGCATCACCGTCGGCGTGCCCCCCTACATCGAGACCGGGGAGAAGATTCGCGTGAACACGGTGGAGCGGACGTACATGGAGCGGGTGAAGTAGGGATTCAGCCTCGGGCCAATCGGCTCGAAGGCATACGGAGTTAGGAAGGCCCCGTCGTAGCGGGGCCTTCCTGTCTCATCCCGGGGGTTCCTTCACGGGCCGGGTGGTTTGGACCGCTTGCCAGGGGCTGGCGCGATTTCTTTCCACATCTCTTCGGGAGCATGTTCGCCGGGGCTTCCCCAAAGCTGGTGCCAGACGAAACGGCGGACCCGGTAGGAGGATGGGCTGTGGAGCGGACCGTTGGCGTAGCACGTGACGGAGGTGCGCATTCGCGAATCGGTGCTGGAATAGGAAGTCACCGTGAAGCGTCTCCAGACCACTAGCTTCGAGCCACGCATTCCGAGGACCCAGAGCCCCGACTCGCCCCACCCTGTGGCCTCGTAGGTATCGTGTCCGAGGACCTCCAACCTTCCGTCCCCATCCAGGTCCAGGGCACGGAAGCCCTTGACGCTCCTGGCAGTGGGAAGCTTCCGCATCGCGACAAGCCTGCCCTCCTCGAAGACGCCGCACCGGACCTCGCCCTCGACCATGGCTCCCGAGCCGTTGAAGGCCGGGTCGCGCCAGCATCCGAGCAGGAAGATCTGCTCCCGGACGGAGGCAGTGAAAGCACCTCTGAATAGGCCCATCGCAAAGACTTCACCGTCGGGACGGTGGGGAAAGAGGATGCGGAGAAGCGACGCATGCTCGGACTCATCCAGGTCCAGGACGCCCAGGGGCAGGGGTTCGCGCCCGTCAAGGAGGACTGTGCAGGCGGAATTCGGCCTGCCCCCATCCACGAGGACCTCCGAAGGGAGCGACGGCAGTGTGGAATGCCCAGATCCTGCGAGCAGCAGAAGGGCATGGAGGACGAGATGGTTCATGAGCTGAGTCTAAGGGGGTGAGAGACGTCGGAGTTCACTTCTCCACTTCCTGCGAACCAGACTTGAACTTCCACATCGCCGCCGACAAGGCGATGTCCTTCGCCCCGGTGAAGTGCATGAAGCTCGTCACCACGCGGCCGCCCACCGCGTCCACGCCGAGGTAGTCCCCGAAGAAGACCGCCGGATTGCATTCGAAGGGGGCGAGGTCGATGGGATGGTTCTTGAAGGTCTTCCCCCCGTCCACGCTGCGGGCGAGGGTGAGGCGGGTCTTCGTGCCGTCCAGGCCGCGGCGGTCGTAGAAGGCGACGTTCAGGGAGCCGTCGGCGGGATCCACCGCCATCCAGGTGAAGAACTGGGCCTTGCCGTTCTTCAATGGGTCGTCGTTCACCCGCGTGGGCTCGCTCCAGGTCTGGCCGCCGTCCTTCGAGGCCATCACGAAGACGTCGGGGTCGCCGTTGCGGGCGTCCACCCAGTTCACGTAGATCGTGCCGCGGCCGGGCCCGTTCGAAAGATCGACCTTGGTCACCGGCATGCCGTTGGCGCGGCTTAGGCCCTCCACGGCGAAATCCCAGCCGCCGGGGTGGGTGCCGATGACCCGCTCCTTGCCGAAGGTCGCACCCCCATCGGTGCTCTTGCAGAACACCAGGCCCCGGGGACCGGACCAGACGACGCAAACCTCGCCCTTCGGTCCCACCGCGGGCACGGCGCCCTCCACCGTATCGCTGTCATCCACGCAGGTGCCGGGCAGATCCGAGATGCGCAGGGGCTGGTCGAAGGTCTTCCCGCCGTCGGCGGAGCGGGTGAAGTAGATGTGGGACTTGTGGAGGGGGTCACGGGAACCGTAGACCTCGAAGCGCGTCCAGGCCACGTAGAGGGAGCCCGTGTGGGGGGAATCCGGCACCGTGTCCACGCAGACCCCGGGCTTGTCCTCGAAGGGCTGGGTGCTGTTCACGTGCTCGACGATGGGGACGGGCTCCTTCCAGGTCGTCCCGCCGTCCCGGCTGGTGGTGGCGTAGAGGCCGGTGTGGCCGCGCTTGGCGCGGCGGTCCCGGAAGCCCTCGGCGCCCAGGTACACGTGATGGAAGGTGCCGGGTCCGGCGACGACGACGTCGTCCCCCTGGCCGAGGAGCCTCGGGTTCGAGACCGGCACCGGACGCCAGGTCTTGCCCCCGTCATCAGTGACATAGTTGAAGTTGCTCACGGATGGCCCCCCTGGGACCTTCAGGAACTGGGCGGAGACCGCCACCATGCGGTCCGAGTTGGCCGGATCCAGGGCCACCGAGGTCTCCACGGGCCGGTCCGCCCCCGGCGGGCTGAGGCGGACGACCCGGTGGGGCGCCTGGGCGGCGAGGGCCCGGCCCGGGAGGAAGAGGACCGGAAGGAGCAGGGCGGGCAGGGGCATATGCACGGGGGCCTCCGGGGGACCGGACCAGCATGCGTCATCACTTTGCGAGGTTCCAGTCTGCTCCGGCCACGGCTAAGATGCCTCATGGCCCAGTCCGCCCTGAACCTTCTGGAAGTCGACTTCTTTTCGGGCATTCCGCGTCCGGAAGCCGAAGAGCTCGCCCGCCACAGCGAGCACCGGAAATATGGTGATTCAAATCGCGTCTACTCCCAGGGCGACCGGCTTCCCGGCGTGCTGGTGGTGGTGAAGGGGGCGCTGAAGGTCTTCCGCACCGATGGCCGCGGCCACATCCAGGTGCTGGAATTCCTGCGAGCGGGGCAGTGCGTGGGGGAAGTCTCCGTCTTCGACGGCGCTCCCATCGCCAGCAGCGCCGAAGCCCACGGCGAGACCGAGCTCTGGCTCATTCCCGCCGCGCCCCTGCGGGACATGGCCCACCGGCGGCCCGACGTGGCCGAGGGCCTGATGCGCCAGTTCGCCGCGAAGGTGCGCCACCTCGTCGCCCTGGTGGAGGCCTTGAGCCTGCACAGCGTTCCGGAACGCGTGGCCCAGACCATCCTCGAGTACCAGGCCCACCACGCCGACCGGATGGTGGTGGAATTCGACGAGACCCAGGAAGAGCTGGCCCAGTGCGTCGGCGCCAGCCGCGAGGCCTTCTCCCGCGCCCTGCGCCTGCTGAGCGATCTCGGCCTCATCCACAGCACCTTCCCCGTAGTGAAGGTGGTGGATCTCGCGAAGCTGAAGCGCTACGCCAAGGGCTGACGGCCCTCTCCTCCGAGCGCCGCTCAGCGCTCCAGGCTGCCCGCATCCCACTTCGAGGCGGCCGGCGCGGGATGCCAGGCCTGAAGCCGGTCCAGCAGCGGGTCCACGGCGCTATCCCGGAGCAGCAGGCTCCGATGGGGGGCGGCGAGGAAGTCCTCCCCGACGGCGTGGTCCAGGTAGGCGAGGAGCGGCTCGAAGAAGCCCTCCACGTCCAGCAGGCCGATGGGCTTGGCGTGCAGCTCCAGCTGGGCCCAGGTGAGGATCTCGAAGAGCTCGTCGAGGGTGCCGAAGCCGCCGGGCAGGGCGATGAAGCCGTCGGCGAGGTCCGCCATGAGCGCCTTGCGCGCGTGCATGGAATCCACGGCGTGGAAGGCCGTGAGGCCGGGATGGGCGACCTCGCGCGCCACCAGTCCCTGGGGCATCACGCCGATGACTTCGCCGCCCGCCGCCAGGGCCGCGTCCGCCAGGGCGCCCATGGTGCCGACCCTGGCGCCGCCGTAGACCAGCCCCAGCCCGCGGGCGGCGAGGGCCGCGCCCAGGGACTGCGCGGCCTGCACGTAGGCGGGGCGTCCTCCTGCGCGGGAGCCGCAGAACACGGCGATCCGGGCCAGGCTCACGCGAAGAGTTCCTTCCGCGCGGTCTCCGATATGGCGAGCACCGCCGGGTGCTTGAGGCGCCGCTCGATGGAGATGGCGTAGAAGCGCTCCTTGAGATCCGGGAGCGGCCCCAGGGGCACGAGGCCGTACTGGGCGCGGACCTCCCGCTCCACCGCGGCGTGGGCGGCGATGAGGCCGAGGCCGGCCTGGGCAAAGACCATCATCAGGGCGCTGTCGTCGAACTCGCCCAGCAGGCGGGGCCGCAGGTTCGCGCGCTCCAGCCAGTGGTCCACGGAGCGGCGCAGCATGGTGGCGTCCGTGGGCAGGAGCATGGGCGCCCCCTCCAGGGACTGGGGGAAGTTCTTCCGGTACACCTTCCCCAGCTCGGGCGTGCCGAAGATGAGGACGCCGCATTCGCCCAACAGATGGTTGTAGGCCTTCACCTTCGAATTGGGGGGCAGGGGCGTGTCCGACAGGATCAGATCGAAGGCCTGGGCCGCCAGCTCAGTGAAGAGGCGCCCCGGCTTGTCTTCCCGGCAGACCAGGCGCACGGTCTCGCTCATCTTGGTGGCGGGTTCCAGCAGGCGGTAGACCACGAGCTTGGGCAGCACGTCGGCGATGCCCACCTCCAGCTCCAGGGGCCGGCCCGTGGGCCGGCCGTGGACCGTGTCCTGCAGCTCCCGGCCCAGGGCGAAGATCTCGTCCGCATAGCCGTAGACCATGCGCCCCATGTCCGTGAGCTGGAGGTTCCGCCCCGAACGCTCGAAAAGCTGCTCGCCCAGGGACTCCTCCAGGGCCTTGATCTGCCCGCTGATGGTGGGCTGCGCCAGCAGCAGCTTCTCCCCCGCCCGGGCGATGCTGCCCTCCTTCGCCACGGTCCAGAAGTAGAGCAGGTGGTGGTAGTTGAGCCATTCCATGGCGCCCTCGGGAAAATCGAAGGGAATCATGGCACACATCGGGCCATGTGGGACCGGTCCCGCCTGCCGGCCCCGGGACGACCGAGCCTTGATTCACCCCCCAAGTCCGGTAGACTAATCCTTCCGGTCCGGTGTAGCTCAGTTGGTCAGAGCGCCTGACTGTTAATCAGGATGTCGGGGGTTCAAATCCCTCCACCGGAGCCAAAAACGACGCGGGTTTACAGCCCGCGTCCTTTTTTTATGGCTCGGCGTTCTAGCACTTGCTGGCGTTCTCGTGAGGATGCCGGCGGCCTGCTGGACCCCCTGGCGTCCCTCTCAACTCTCCTTCAGCTCGGCGGAGGCGAAGCGGGGCTCCTGTCAGCCGCCACCCTGCACCAGCGCATGAAACCGCTCCAGCAGCAGGGCCCGGGGCGAGCGCACGGGGGCCTTGAGCTGCATGTCGGCCTGCTCCGGGGTGCGGCCGCCCTTGCGGCTGTTGCAAGCGTGGCAGCAGGCCACGAGGTTGCTCCAGGTGCTGGAGCCTCCCTGGCAGCGGGGGACCACGTGGTCGACGGTGGTGCCGCGGCGGTCGCAGCCGGCATACTGGCAGCGGTGGCCGTCCCGGCGCAGGATGCCGGCGGTACCGCGGCCATGGCCGAGCCTGGCTTCCGCGATGGCCTTGGTGCGCGGGAACACGACCGCATGGAAGGGGGCCGAGACGACGTCCCCCAGGACGAGGGCCGACCAGGTCCGCAGATCCAGGGCATGGGCCCGGCCCGTGGCCAGGGCCTTGAGCGCCTTGCGGCGCGAGATCTCGACCATGGGCATGTACTGGGCATCGAGGGCCAGGACGGTGTGGAACCGGTGCTTCTTCGTGTGTCGCGACATGGGGCCCTCCTTTCGGGCTGTCAGGGAATGGAGCCGCCTCCGGGGGTTCAACCCGGCCTTCCGCGTTACGGGCGCGGCGTCACGGGCGGCATGACCAAGGCGGCTGGGACATCAGAACGGAACAACTGCGGGGGTCGGGAAGTGGAGCACCCTGGCGGTCTCGAACCGCCTAAGACAGAGGTTGCAGCTCCGCGCCTCGACCGCTTCGGCATAGGGTGCGGTGGAGCGGGTCAGGGGAATCGAACCCCTCTCATCGGCTTGGAAGGCCGAGGCCCGGCCGCTGGACCAGACCCGCACGGCGGGGGATGTGGATGGGTATCCACATCCCCTTTGCTGCGCCTCACCCCTTGTTAAGGCCGCCCAGGCTGCGGAGCAGGTCGGGCTGGCCCATGACGAGGGTGAGGTTGGGGATCGCCGAGGCGATCTCCTTGAAGGCTTCCAGCTCCTTCAGGCGCAGGAGCGCAGGGTTGCGCTCGAGCATCTGGGCGGTGTTCGCCATGGAACGGGTGGAGGCGACTTCCTCACGGCGCAGGATGACCTGGGCCGCGGCCTTCTTTTCGGCCTCGATGACCTGGTTGAGGAGCAGCTTCATCTCGCCGGGCAGGACCAGGTCCTTCACGTCGAGCTTCAGCACCTCCGCACCCCAGGCCTCCGCACGCTCCCGCAGGGCTTCCGCCATGGGGGCCACGGCCTCGGACCGGCGCTCCAGGAGCTGGTCCAGGTTCAGCTCGGCCACGAAGTGCCGGGCCGACATCTGGGCCTCGCTGTAGAGCGCGTCGCGCAGGGACGCCACGGACTGCACGGCCTTCACCGGGTCGGTGACGCGGTACTTCACGACCAGGTTCAGGCGGAGCGTGACCTTGTCCCGGGTCATGAGCTCCTGACCGAGGATCTGGACCTCCTGCTCGCGCAGGTCCACCCGCATCACCTCCAGCTTGCGGTTGAGGGTGCTGTAGGCGGCCCGGCCCTCGGCGAGGACGTCGCGGAGCACGCCGTCGACGTGCACCAGGGCCCGCTCGAAGGGCAGGACCAGGACGGTCTGCACCTGGGCGCTGGGCACCAGGGCCCAGAAGCCTTCGGGCACCTCGGGCCGCAGGGGCTCGAGGCTGACGACGTCCAGGGTCACCTTGGCCGCGAGCTGTCAGAGCAGGTAGCGGCCCGGCTGGAGGACGGCCTTGGGCACGCCGTCCGCCCGCAGGAGGCCCAGGTGGGCCTCAGGCACGAAGGCCTCGACCGCGGCGCCCGCGGGGGCCACGGCCTTCAGTTCCGGGGTGAAGGGGGACTGGAGGGTGTCGCGGTTGAGGAGACGCAGCTCTAGGCGGGACAGGGCCTGGAAGACCCGGTGACGGCCGGGTTCCAGCCAGCGGGTGAGCTGGCCGTTGCGCACCAGGAGACCGCGCTCCTGGTCGGCGATGACATAACGCTGATACATGTGGGGATTCCTTTCGTTGTTAAGACTTCTGCCGAGGCCCCGGGGGCGCCGTGACGGGGTCTCCGGCGGGACCGGGAGGCCACACGCCGTACGCTGCGCGTGGGGACTCACGGTCCAGCCCCTGTTTCGCCGAATGTTCTGGCGAGACAAGTGGAGACCGCAGGTCAAGCCGCCCCCTGCCCTTGGAACGAGTCCTTCGGGCGGGGGCCTGGGCGGAAGCGGTTTGTTGTTTCCGATCGCGTGATAAGCGCGGTGCAACCCATGCACGACTTCACAGGTCGTCGGGGATTCGAACCCCTTGGCGTGGGAATGTGCGTCTTCCCCTTACGGGAGGGCTCCTCCTGGGTCGAAACGCGGGACAGCCCCGGCCGACCGGGAACCCTGAGGTTCCCTGGGCCGGGGGCGCCGCACTGGCCAGGCCCCCCTCCTGACCCCTCCCCGGGTTGGAAGCCCGAGGAGGGGTGTTCTTTCAGGCTCCGGGAAGGTGTACTAAGCCCGTGCTTCGCTCAATGTTGAAGCTCCATTGGAGCTTCAACATTGGCTCAGCATCGGACTTAGCCCTTCACACAGAGCACCTGCTTGAGTTCAAAGCGGATGTCGACGAGATCGGCCTGGTTGCGCATGACCTCCTCGATGTCCTTGTAGCAGCCTGGGATCTCGTCCAGGACGCCTCCGTCCTTGCGGCATTCGACGCCTTCGGTCTGGCGGGCCAGGTCCTCGACGCTGAAGTGCTTCTTGGCGGCGTTGCGGCTCATCTTCCGGCCCGCGCCGTGGGACGCGGACTCGAAGGACTCGGGGTTGCCCTTGCCCTGGACGATGAAGCTGCGGGCGCCCATGGAGCCCGGGATGATGCCCCACTCGCCGCGGCCGGCCCGGATGGCGCCCTTGCGGGTCACCAGGACCTCCTCGCCGAAATGGACCTCCTCCGACACGTAGTTGTGGTGGCAGAGGATGGGGGCCTCGAAGGCCACGGCAGGGAAGTGGGCCTTCATGATGCCCTTCATCACGTCCAGCATCGCTTCGCGGTTGAGGAAGGCGTAGCGCTGGGCCCAAAAGAGATCCCGGCGGTAGGCCGCCATCTCCTTCGTGCCCTTGAGGAACACGGCCAGGTCGCGGTCGGGCAGACCTTGGTTGTGGGTCAGCGTCCGGGCGACCTCGATGTGGATCTTCGCCAGCTCGTTGCCGATGTTCCGGCTGCCCGAGTGGAGCATGATCCACACGCCCTGGTCCTGGTCCAGGCAGACCTCGATGAAGTGGTTGCCGCCTCCCAGCGTGCCGGTCTGGCGGCGGGCCTTGCCGAAGAGGTTCTGCACGCGGGCATCCAGAACATCGAACTCGTCCCACAGGGGATGGCGTTCGATGGCGTCCAGGGGATTCCGGTGCTGGTTGAAGCCCACGGGGATGGCCTGCTCGATGCTGAGGCGCAGGGCCTTCAGGCATTCGGGCAGAGCCGACGCCGTGAGGTTGGTCTTCAGGGCGGCCATGCCGCAGCCGATGTCCACGCCGACTGCGGCGGGAGAGACCGCATCCTTCATGGCGATGACGGAACCCACCGTGGCGCCCTTGCCGAAGTGGACGTCGGGCATGACCGCCACGTGCTTGAACACCCACGGCAGGGCCGCGATGTTCTTGAGCTGGGTGAGGGCCTGGGATTCGACTTCGTGGACCGGGGTCCACAGCTTGATGGGGGCGACAGCCCCTTGAAGGGTTGCGAGGGACATGGTCGCCTCCTTTCCTAACAGGTTTTTGGGTTGAGGCCCCCGCTTTGGGGACCGGGTTGGCTCAGCCAGGGACGATACCCGGTGAGGTTGGTCGGCGTGGCCAGACTTGAACTGGCGACCTCCTGCTCCCAAAGCAGGCGCGCGTCCAGGCTGCGCTACACGCCGGATTGGTACCGCAGGCCGTAGTCGAAACGGCGCGCTCCCGGGTAAGAACCGGGTGCTCTTCCACCTGAGCTACTGCGGTGTGGAGTGGTGAACCGTGAGGGACTTGCACCCTCTTCCGCCAGCTTGAAAGGCTGGCCGCTTACTGCGATGCGTCACGGTCCGTGGTGCCCTCGGCTGGTGTTGATCCAGCCGCCTCCCGCGTGTCGGGCGGGTGCTCTTCCGATGAGCTACGAGGGCGAGTGGTCCTCCCGGGGGATATCGAAGCCCCGACCTCCTGGGTGTGGGCCAGGCGCTCTGCCTCTGAGCTACAGGAGTGTGGGTCAGCCCGGCCCGATTTGAACGGGCGGTCTCCGGTCCCCCAGACCGGCGCTTTCGCCTGACTAAGCTACAGGCTTGTGTGGAGCCGCCTCCCGGGCTCGAACCGGGCGCCTGCCGCTTACAAGTCGGCTGCTCTGCCTGATGAGCTAAGGCGGCGAGGGTGTCCTCGGGCGGATTCCAACCGCCATCCTGCCCCTTAGGAGAGGACTGCCTCATGCAGTTCGGCTTCGAGGACCTGGTACCGCCACCGGGTTCGACACCGGGACCTCGGCCTTCGGAGAGCCGTGTTCTTCGCCTGAACTATGGGGGTGGCGCTGGTGGGCTGGGTCAGAGTCGAACTGACACGCTCCGGGTTTTCAGTCCGGCGCTGGATCCACGTTTCAGCTTCCAGCCCTGGGTGGTGTGACGTAACGGAATCGAACCGCTGTACCCGCGTTCACAGCGCGGCACTCTGCCACTGAGCTAACGTCACCGTCTGGGGGCCCCGCATGGGACCCGATTGGCGGACTGGGTGGGATTTGAACCCACGTCAGCGTGCTTAACAGGCACGCGCTCGGCCCCTGAGCTACCAGTCCGGATTGGTGGAGCGCGGGGATGGGTCCCCCAAGGCACATGGCCGCCGCTCCGGTGGTGCTCCCGGCAGGACTTCAACCTGCGTCTCCGGATTCGTATTCCGGTGCTACGTGCGTCTCAGCTACGGGAGCGTAGTGGTGCCCCATGCCGGAGTCGAACCGGCCGGTCGGGCTTAGAAGACCCTGGCCCTCCTAGCGGCCGTTGCGGACCGGCCGGTGAATTCCTGGCCGGTCCGTTACGGCCGCTTGTGCCGCACGCGGCCTCGGGACGGGGCGCTCTGGCGGAAGCGACAGGACTTGAACCTGCACGCCCTGGGGGTACAGGGCGAGACCGCTTTCGAGGCGGGTGCGATGCCATTCCGCTCACGCTTCCTGAATGGTGGACCTGACGGGGATCGAACCCGCCGCCTCCTGGATGCCCCTTCGGGACTTCAGGCCCATGCTGGTTGCCCCTCCCGGTTCCGACCCGGGCACCTCACGCTTATCAGGCGTGCGCTCTTCCGACTGAGCTAAGGGGCAGTGGTGGCGGGAACGGCAGGAGTCGAACCTGCACAGGACTGGTTTTGGAGACCAGCGCCCATCCATTGGGCATCGCTCCCAGGTGGTACCAACGGTCGGATTCGAACCGACACTGACGTGCTTCTGAGGCACGCGCCTCTGCCGAGGTTGGGCTACGTTGGCGTGGTGGTCGCGGGCCAGGGAATCGAACCCTGCTTCCAGGCTTATGAGACCCGGCACGTGCCATACGGCCCGCAGTGACTGGTGCCTCCGGCGGGGCTCGAACCACGGGGCCCCTTCCGCGAGCGAAGCGAGCGGGAGGACAGGACTGGATGTCCTGTCCGATCAGGGGGTGGTCAGCCCACGGCTTAAAAGGCCGCTGCTCGACCGGTTGAGCTTCGGAGGTCCTGGGTGTTTGGAGGAGAGGAATGGAGAGGCCGACCGGGTTTGAACCGGCGTTTCCTGGTTGGCAACCAGACGTCCTTCCTCTGGACGACGGCCTCGTGAGTGGTCGGGGCGACAGGATTCGAACCTGCGTGGATCTGCTCCCGAAGCAGATGGGTGACCGCTACCCTACGCCCCCTTGTTGACTGGCTGTCCCACCGGGGTTTGAACCCGGAATCTCCACCTTGAGAGGGTGGCGGCTTGGCCGATTCGCCCATGGGACCTTGAATTCCGCGGAATCTGGCCCGGCGGGGACGCCTCCTGAAGAAGGCGTCCCCTTCCCCGCCCGATGCGGGGAGCCGGCTGACTGGTGGATCCACCGGGACTTCAACCCGGTCCTCCTGCTTGCAAGGCAGGCGTGCCACGCGGGAACACTTTGGACCCTTGATGGCGGGGCGAGGGGCCCACCTCCATGAGGCGGAGCCGCATGGGAGCAGGCTCCAGTGGAGCCTGCGTTAGGTGGGAGGGATTCGAACCCGTGGTCTGTGCATCGACAGTGCACCGAGGATGGCCAGCTCCTCCAACGCCCCGTGGGACCCCGGCAGGCCAGAGGCCCACCGGGGTTAATCTTCGGGCAGGACCTGGGGTCCCCACGTGCCGGTGATGCGCCCCTGGTAGGCCAGGTGGCGGTGATCTGCCGGGTCAGGAGGCGTCCAATGCCTGTCCCTACTTCATTTCCACCCTCCCGGATGTCCTACAAACACCCGAGAAGTGCAGTTATTTCGCTATGATGTTGTCAATGATCTAATGGTTCGCTTACTACTGATATCGGTGAGGATGGGATTCGAATCCACAAGGGATAGAGGAATCCCTACCCGGGTAGCAACCGGGGCCGATACCAGATTTCGGGTGACCTCACCGAGGTCGGTTGGATGGGTTGATGAATGGATGGGGGACCCGGACTTGAACCGGGATGTCGGGATCCAAAGGCCCGCGTCCTACCGTTGAACGATCCCCCTTCGCGTCAGGACGCGTCGGATGGCTGGGGCGGAGGGACTCGAACCCTCGAAAGCCTGATCCAGAGTCAGGTGCCGTAGCCGCTGGGCCACGCCCCTATCGGGTCGTTCTGGGCTGCTGCGTGTGTGCCGGGGCGGCTGGTGCTGCGAGTCCATACCCCTGGACTCTCCAGGCCTTCGGTGGCGTCCGTTCGGGCGGTTGCTCGCCCCGCGGGAGTGCCTTACGCGACAGGAATCAAGCTCGTCGCTTGATTTCGGTCCCGGTGGAGGGCTTTGAAGCCGACCGGTTCCTGGGAACTGCCTCGCTCGCACCAGGAGTCATGACCCGGTCCGAGCAGCATCGCCGCGCGCAGCTCAAAGCTGGCAGGGGCTGTCTGTGGGATTCGGGGGGTCATGGGATGTGCTCCGTGCGATGAGGTCGTGTCGACCAGGTGATTCAGAGCATGAATAATCCATGTGATCTAGTCAAGGAAAAAAATCAATTAGTTCTCCCAACATCGGGCCCTTCAATCCACACGAATGGGAACAGTCCCGGGGAACTTCCTTCTTTAACAAGAGGCCCGCAAACGGAGCCTTGGTGTTGCCGCCCCCGGCAGGGTGTGACGAAAGACAATGGAGGGCAGTTCTAGGGTGAAGGAAGGGTCGGACGGCCACCCCCGGCGGGGAGGGCCTCCCGCGCCCGGAAGGCCGGACCGCCTCCGTCCCTCATGCCCAGAGGTGCCCATGCGCAAGGATCTCGTCTTAGGGATGGCCGGTTCGGGAGGGGACGGCATCGTCTCCGCGGGGGATTCGCTGCTGCAGGCGGCGGCGGCGGAGGGCTACCACGGCGTCATGACCAAGAGTTTCGGGTCCCAGATCCGGGGCGGTGAGTCCTCCTGCCGGGTCCGCATCAGCACCGAACCCATCCTCAATCCCGGCGGCAACCTGGACGTGGCGGTGGCCCTGAACTGGGAGGACTTCCTCAAGTTCGGCGCCGAACTGCCGGTGAGCGGCACCACGGTGGTCATCTACGAGGCTGCCACCGGGGTGGCGGAGTCCGACATCCCCCTGGTGGGCGTGACGCCCCTGCAGGTTTTCGCCGTGCCCATCTCCGAAATGGCGAAGGCCACCGCCGGCACCGAGCGGGCCAAGAACACCGTGGTTCTCGGTCTCATCGCCGGCTGGTTCGGTATCGGCGCCGTGGCGGTCATGAAGGGCATCCGGAAGCGGCTGGCCAAGAAGGGCGAGGAGCTGGTCGAGGCCAACCAGCGCGCCTTCGACGCCGGCATCGCCTTCGCCAAGGCGCATCCCCTCAAGAGCGACATGTTCATCGAGGCCTCCGTGAACAAGGGCGCCCCGAAGCTGCTCACCGACGGCAACGACATGTGCGCGGCGGCGGCCATCTTCGCCGGCTGCCAGTTCTTCGGCGGCTACCCCATCACGCCCTCCACCGAGATCATGCAGTTCTTCACGGACCACGTCTGGAAATACGGCGGCGCCGTGCTGCAGGCCGAGGACGAGATCGCCGGCATCGGCGCCGCGGTGGGCGCGTCGTTCGCCGGGAAGAAGGCCATGACCGCCACCAGCGGGCCCGGCCTTTCCCTTAAGACGGAGATGATGGGTCTCGCCACCATCGCCGAGCTGCCCCTTGTCATCGTGGACGTGCAGCGGGGCGGCCCCTCCACGGGCCTGCCCACAAAGTCCGAGCAGTCGGACCTCTTCGCGGCGGTCTTCTCCGCCCACGGCGACGTGACCCGCCCCGTCCTGGCGCCCACCTCCGTGGCGGACACCTTCCGCGTCACCGTGGAGGCCTTCAACATCGCGGAGCAGTACCAGACGCCGGTGATCATCCTTTCGGACCAGGAGATCTCCCAGCGCAAGGAGACCCTGGATCCCATCGACACCAGCCAGTTCAAGATCATCGACCGCCTGCGCCCCGCCACAGCGGACCTGGTGGACTACAAGCGGTTCCGGCAGACGGAGAACCACATCAGCCCCATCAGCCATCCGGGGATGCTGGGGGGCACCTACCTGGCGTCCGGCATCGAGCACTCGGAATCCGGCGCGCCCACCAACAGCGGCTCGGTCCACGCGCGCATGAACGACAAGCGCACGAAGAAGTTCAATCCCCTGAAGGACCGCAAGGACCTCTTCGAGGTGACGGGCAATCCGGACGCGCCCCTGGCCCTGGTGGCCTGGGGCAGCGTGGCGGGGGTCTGCCGGGAGGCGCTGCTGATGGCGAGGGAGAAGGGCCTGGACGTGAAGCTCCTGGTGCCCTACCTCCTCTACCCGGTGGCGGAGCAGACCTACGTGGACTTCTTCGCCTCCGTGCAGAAGGGCCTCGTCGTCGAGCAGAGCCACCTGGCCCAGTTCCACAAGCTGCTGCGCATGCACCTGGACCTGCCGAAAGGCATGCGCTCCCTGGCCCGCAGCGGCGCGAACCCCTTCCTCCCCGGCGAGATCGTCGAGGCCCTCCACCATCTCCTCTCGGAGCTGCAGCGCAGCCACGAGTCCGAGCTTCAGCCCCAGGAGTGAGGTCCACCATGAGCGCCACCTGCGAATACCAGGCGAAGGACTACCGAAGCGACCTCAAGCCCATCTGGTGCCCCGGATGCGGCGACTTCTCCGTGGTCGCGGGCATCTACCGCGCCCTCGCCGCCATCGGCCGCCCGCCCCACGAGATCGCCTTCGTGTCGGGCATCGGCTGCTCCAGCCGCATCCCGGGCTACACCACCGCCTACGGCTTCAACAGCGTGCACGGCAGGGCCCTGCCCATCGCCCAGGGCATCAAGCTCGCCAACCCGGACCTGCTGGTGCTGGCGGCGGGGGGGGACGGCGACGGCTTCTCCATCGGCGGCGGCCACATCGCCCATGCCATCCGCCGCAACATGGACCTGACGTACATCGTCATGGACAACCAGATCTATGGCCTCACCAAGGGCCAGCTCTCGCCCACCTCCCAGAAGGGGCGCATCACCTGCACCTCGCACTACGGGAGCCTGGAGGACCCGGTGAACCCACTGCTCTACGTGCTGGCCTATGGCGCCGGCTTCGTAGCCCAGGCCTCGCCCACGGACATCGCGGGCATGGCGGCCATCCTCGAGGAGGCCATCCGCTATCCCGGCTTCGCCTTCGTCAACATCCAGTCCCCCTGCGTGACCTATGGCGAGGAACACCAGCAGATCAAGGGACTCAAGGCCATCAGCGAAACCCTGCAGAGCCTCGGCCACGATCCTTGCGACCGCCTCGCCGCCATGGACCTGGCCCAGCACTACGGCAGCAGGCTGCACCTCGGCGTCTTCTACCGGAACCCCGAACCGCCGGCCACCTACGGCGATCTCGTGCGGGAGCGGCAGGCCCAGCTCTCCCAGGGCGCTTTGCCCAAGGAACGCATCCTCGACCTCTTCATCAAGGCATGAACGGAGGCCTTCCATGGCGACCCGAGGCATTGATTTCACCCAGCTCTCCCTGATGGACGCCCTCGACCTGGCCATCCTCATCGAGGAGGAGGCCCAGGAGCGCTACGAGGATTTCGCGGTGCAGATGGAGCAGCACCGCACGCCGGACGCCGCCCGGTTCTTCCGGGCCATGGCGGTGAACGAGGGCCGGCACGGCAGCGCCCTCTTCGACCGGCGGACGGAGCTCTTCGGTCCGGCCCCCCGCATCGTCTCCGGCTCCGCGATCTTCGACGTCGAAGCCCCGGATTTCGACGAGGCGCGCGCCTTCATGAGCCCCCGCCAGGCCATGGCGGCAGCGCTGCGGTCGGAGCGGAAGGCCCATGCCTTCTTCACGGAAGCGTTGCCGGGCATCCTCGACCCGGAGGTGAAGGCCCTCTTCGAGGAGCTGCGGGAGGAGGAGGCGGAGCACGAAGCCCTGGTCCTGGCGGAGATCGCCAAGCTGCCGCCGGAACCCGCCTTCTCGGATCAGGAGTTCGTGGATCCGCCGGCGGCCCAGTAGGGGCGCTACGCGCGGGCCAGCCGGGCGTCTTCCGGGCGGGGCGGATGGTGTGGGCGGAGGCGGTCCACGGCCGCGTCGTAGTCCGCCTCGCAGGCCAGTTCCGGGACCAGCTCCGTGTGGACCACGGTGCCCCGTTCGTCGAGGACCACCACGGCCCGGGCCAGGAGGCCCCGGAGGGGGCCGTCCACCATGGCGACGCCGAAATCGCGTCCGAATTCCGGGTGGCGGAACGTGGAGGCGAAGGCGACCTGTTCGAGCCCCCCGGCCTCGGCGAAGCGGCCTTGCGCGAAGGGCAGGTCTGCGGAGACGCACACCACCGCCATGTTGGGGGCATCCTCGGCCCGGGCGTCGAAGGCGTAGACGCTGCGGGCGCAGGTATCGGTGTCGAGGCTCGGGAAGATGTTGAGGACCACGCGCCGGCCCTGGAGATCCGCATTGCAAAGGGTGGACAGGTCGGGGCGGAGCAGGGTGAAGGGCGGGCAGGAGCTGCCGACCGGGGGGAGCTCGCCGGCAGTTGTTACCGGCCTTCCCTGCAGAGTGACGAGGGCCATGGAAACCTCCGGGCGCGACCCAAGGTACTCCTAGGCGCCGCCCCGCACCCGGTCCAGGGGAGCGGCAACGGTCACATTGCCTTCAGCCTTCAGCCTGAGCAGCGAGCTTCCGGGGTGCGACGGCCCGGTAGCTTTCCAGCAGCCAGCTTTCCAGAACGGGCAGGGGCAGTTTGCGCCGGCCGTCGAAGCTGGCGGAGATCCATCCGCTCTTCCCCAGGCCGTAGCCGGTGGGCGCGGTGAAAGGCAGCATGAGCGCCGCGCCGTTGGAATGGGGCAGCTTCACGGTGAAGCCCCACTCCTCGCCGGGCCGGTTGGTGAAGCAGAAGGCCTTGCCGCGCACCTTCCAGGCCACGTGGTCCCAGGGGAAGTCCTCGGTGGCCTCGGGCAGGCTCAGGGCGAGGCTGCGGAGCGCCTCGAAGGCCGCGGCCAGGTTGGCCTCCCGCCGCGTGGCCATCAGCCCTTCTGGAGTTCCATGAGGATCTGGCGGGCGCAGGCCTTGAGGGTCTCGATGACGCCGGTGCCCTGGTTGGCGACGGCCTCGAGCATGGGCTCGGACCGGAACCTCAGCAGCCGCTCCATCTCGTCCACCGGCGCGGCGCTGGGCATGTCCCGCTTGTTGAGCTGGAGGACGTAGGGGATGGTGCGGATGTCAAAGCCGTTGTCCTTGAGGTTCGTCGCCAGGTTGGCGATGGACTCGATGTTGGCCTCCATGCGGGGCTTCTGGCTGTCCGCCACGAAGATCACGCCGTCGCAGCCGCGCAGGATGAGCTTGCGGGAGGCGTCGTAGAAGACTTGGCCCGGCACCGTGTAGAGGTGGAAGCGGACCTTGAAGCCCTTCACGGTCCCCATGTCCAGGGGCAGGAAGTCGAAGAAGAGGGTCCGGTCCGTCTCGGTGGCGAGGCTCACCAGCTTCCCGCGCTTCTCCGGGTTGGCCTGCTCGTGGATCCACTGGATGTTCGTCGTCTTTCCGCAGAGCCCCGGACCGTAGTAGACGATCTTGCAGTTGATCTCGCGGGATGCGTAATTGATGAAGGTCATGGGGGGCGCCCGGGTCCAGGGTTGGCAACAGGGAGGGGATCGGGAACGTGAACCTTCAATCGCCGAAGAGCTTGTCGATGTCCTCGTCGGTGATCTCGGAGAAGGGGCTCTCGAACTTGGTGGTGTTGGAGCTTTCGGTCTGTGCCCGCGTCTCCACCCGCTCGAAGATCTCCAGCAGCTCCCGGGAGGTCTTCTTCACCCTGAGGCGCACGAGTGCGAGGCTGGAGCTCTGGTCGAAGATCACCACCAGGATCCCGCGCTTGCCCACGATGCTGATGTGCAGGTTGTCCTTCTCGCCCTCGTGGAACAGGAGGCTGAACTCCTTCTCCCCGATGAGTTTCGCCAGCCCGTCCGTGGCGGCGACGTTGCCAGCGGTGAGGCTGGCCAGGCTGGTGGCGTCGATGCTGTGCACATCCCCCGCCGCCGCGATCTGCTGGCCGTTCTTGTCCACGAGGAAGACGACCTTCGAAGACGCATCCTTCTGGAGGCGGCCGATGATGTCCTGGAGCTGCTTGAACTCCTCCTCGAACATGACAAGGTCGAGTTTGGCCACGAGGGACCTCCAAGCGGGATGCGAGACCTGAGCATACCGCAATTGAGTTGGGGGGATCCGGGGCGGCCGGGGTCCCTCCGCCCCCCGCCCCCCGGAGTCTCCGGGCGGGATGGCGGAGGACTCCCAAGGCCCGGCATCAGGGACGGGCCGGGTGAGGGAGGGGCTGGGCTTTCGCCGTAAAAAAAACGGGCCCGCGAGGGCCCGTTCCGGTGCGTCGGAAGAAGTCTTAGCTCTTCTTCTCTTCCTTCTTTTCCTCGGCCTTGACGGCCTTCTTCTTGCCCTTCTTGGGCTCGGCCTTCTTCTCGTCAGCCTTCTTCTCGTCGGCCTTCTTCTCCTCGGCCTTGGCGGGAGCAGCCTTCTTGTCCTCGGCCTTGGCGGCCTTGGCGGCCTTCTTGTCGTCGAGGCTCATCGCGGTCTTGGCAGCGGCCTCGGTCTTGGCGGTCTTCTTGTGCTTCTTGGGGTGCTTCTTGCCCTCGGGGGCGGCGGGAGCCTCAGCCTTCTTCTCCTCGGCCTTGGGGGCGGCAGGAGCGGCCTTCTGGGTGTCGACCTTCTTGACCTCGGCCTTCTTCTCCGGGGCCTTGTCGCCAGCGAAGACGGGGCTGGCGAGCGCGGCAGCCACGAGCAGGGCAGCGAGCTTATTCATGTGTTTCTCCTGGGGAAAGGGTGACCGGCACGGCCGGAACCCCAGAACCAAGCATGATCCAGGCCACATACTAAGCATCCATTAACACAATATTTAATGTGTAGAGGATTCAAAGAGCAGCGTGGCAACCTGCAACATGATGCAATTCTGCATCGCCCCGGCTCAGGCCTCGTCCCCATCCCCCAGGCCCAGGTCCTTGAGCTTCCGATAGAGGGTCGTCCGGTCCTTCCCGAGGATTTCGGCGATGCGGCTCTTCCGGGTCTCGTGCTTCAGGAGGACCTGGATGTAGCGCCGCTCCAGTTCATCCAGGCTGGGCAGGTGGTTCCAGCCCTCGATCAGCTCCACGAGGGGGGCCGGGGCCATGGGGCTCCGCAGGTCCTTGCCCCGGTTCTCATCCCGCACCTTGGCGGGCAGATCCTCGGGGTTGATCTCCCGGCCGCGGCTCAATTGGGTCAGGTGTTCCACCACGTTGGCCATTTCCCGGACGTTGCCGGGCCAGGAATAGGCCTCCAGGTGGGCGCGGGCGTCCTGCCGGATGGCGTACTCCACACCGTCTTTCCGGGAGGCTTCCGTCAGGTAGTGGTCGATGAGGAGGGCGACGTCGGAGACGGTCCGCCCCTTGTCGTCCTTGGTCCACCGCTCCCGGAGGGGCGGGACCCGGATCTCCACCACGCTCAGGCGGTAGTAGAGGTCCTCCCGGAACTTGCCCTCCTTGACCAGCAGGGCGAGATCCTTGTTGGTGGCCGCGATGACCCGGATGTCCACCTTCACGGTGCGGTTGGCGCCGACCCGGCGGATCTCCTGCTCCTGCAGCACGCGGAGGAGGCGGACCTGGAGGTTCGGCGAAGTCTCGCCGATCTCGTCCAGGAAGATGGTCCCGCCGCTGGCCTCCTCGAAGAGGCCCTTCTTGTCGCTGATGGCGCCGGTGAAGGAACCCTTGGCGTGGCCGAAGAGCTCGGATTCCAGGAGCGTCTCCGTGAGGGCCCCGCAGTTCACCGCGACGAAGGGCCGGTCCTTGCGGTCGCTGCTCTGGTGGATGGTCTGGGCGACCAGCTCCTTCCCGGTGCCGCTCTCCCCGATGATCAGCACCGTGGCCTTGGAGTTCTGCAGGGAGGCGATGGTCTTGTAGACCTCCATCATCTGGGGGCTGCTGCCGATCATGACGCTACGCGGGCCCTTGGGCGCGCTCCGGGGGGCGCTGCCCTCCTTGCGGACGAGGGCCCGCTTGACGAGGGCCTTCAGCTCCTCGTTGTTCCAGGGCTTGGAGAGGAAGTCGAAGGCGCCCTCCTTCACCGCCTCGAGGGCCTTCTCGATACTTCCGAAGCCCGTGAGGAGGATGGTCTCGACGCCGAGGGGCTTGGCCACCCGCAGCAGGTCCAGGCCGTCCTGCCGGGCTTCCAGGTTGATGTCCGAGAGCATCAGGTCGAAGCCGCCGCCGTTGAGCTTCTGCACGGCATCATCAGGCTTCGTGGCCTTCACGACTTCGAGGCCCATTTCCCCCAGCAGCTCCTCGAGGAGCTCGCAGGTCTCCCGGCTGTCATCCACCACCAGCACTCGCGCCATAAGCGGTCTCTCCTGATCCGAGCTTACAGGACTGGCCCCCGCACCTTCCTCCGGGCTACCCTTCCCTGGTACCTCCGGAGGTGAACATGTTCCGCAACGCCAAGCTGGCGGCCCTTTCCCTGGTCCTGGCGGCCCAGGCCCTCGCCGGCGATCTCACCATCGCCATGACCGGCACCGGAAAGACCGGCGGCCCCCACACCCAGTACTGGTCCGCCAAGTTCATGCGCACCAACAATCCCGGGACCGGGAGCGACGTGCTCGTGGACTACGAGAAGGGCATCACCTACACCATCGACCACAAGAAGAAGGTCATCCAGAAGATGGCGTGGGACGACCTGGAGGCCGCCGTGGAAGGAATGTCCAGGCAGTTCAAGGACTTGCCCCCGGCCGTGTTGGCCATGATGCCCGGCGGCGGGGGGGGCGAGGTCGTCGTCGAGGATGAAGGCAAGGAGGCCGTGGTCGGTCGCACCTGCCGCAAGTGGAAGATCACCATGGGCAAGATGGTGATGGAGACCAGCAACGACCCCACCCTCAAGCCCCCCGTGCCCGCGGTCTCCTACACCCGCTTCCTGCGGGTGCGAAACCTGGCGGGCGCCATGGGACCCGCCGCCGCCGGCATGAAGAAGCTGGGGGAGGAGATGGCGAAGATCCAGGGCATGGCCCTCAAGACCCGCACCGTGATGCCTATGATCGGGGAGATCACCACCGAGGCCACCGAGGTCAAGGAGGGCCCGATCCCCGCCAGCGCCTTCGCTCTTCCCGAGGGCTACAAGGTGGAGGACCTCGGGGCGAAGATGGCGAAGCAGTTCTCCAAGTGATCCGCTCCGCATCCGCCGAAGGGGCCGCATCGCGGCCCCTTCCCCTTCTACACTGGTGCCCATGAGCCAGGAACCCGCCTCCTTCGATGACGGTCTCGACCGGCTGGAAGCCCTCGTCCAGCAGCTGGAGGGGGGCCAGCTCTCCCTGGAGGCGGCGCTGCAGCGCTTCGAGGAGGGGGTGCGGCTGAGCCAGGACCTCCAGGCCCAGCTGGCCCAGGCACAGCGGCGGGTGGAAGTGCTCAAGGCAGGCCTCCACGGCGAGTACCGGGCGGAGCCCCTGGAGGGGCCGGCCGGGGAGGAAGGACCGTGATCCCAGCGGCGGAGGCCGTCCGCGGGGACCTGGACCGCCTGCTGCCCCGGGTGGAGGGCCGGCTCCGGGCGGCCTTCCAGGACGGGGAAGCCCTCCGTTTGGGAGAGGCCATGCGCTACAGCCTGTCCGCCGGCGGCAAGCGGGTGCGCCCGGTCCTGTGCCTGCTGGCGGCCGAGGCTGTGGGGGGCGCCGCCGACGCGGCCCTGCCGGGCGCCCTCGCCCTGGAACTGATCCACACCTACTCCCTGGTCCACGACGACCTCCCCGCCATGGACGACGACGATCTGCGCCGGGGCAAGCCCACCTGCCACATCGTCTTCGGCGAGGCCCACGCGATCCTCGCCGGAGACGGCCTGCTCACCGAGGCCTTCCGCCTTCTCGCCGCCGAGGGCGATATCCCGCCGGAGCGCCGCGCCCGGGCCCTGGAAGGCCTCGCCGCCGCCGCCGGCTGGCGGGGCATGGTGGGCGGCCAGGCCCTGGACCTGGAGGGCGAAGCCATCACCCGGGAAGGCCGGACCTATGACCTGGCCCACCTCCAGACCATCCACCGCCTCAAGACCGGAGCCCTCCTGCGGGCATCCCTCGAATTGGGAGGCATCCTTGGGGGTGGCAGCGAGGCCCAGCTCGAGGCCCTGAAGGAGGCCGGAGCCGCCCTGGGCCTGGCTTTCCAGATCCAAGACGACATCCTGGACGCGACCTCGGACGCTTCGACCCTCGGTAAACGTGCAGGAAAAGACAGCGGGAAGGGTAAAATCACCTACCCTGCGCTACTGGGCCTCGACGGTGCCCGAAAGGCTTTGCAGGAAGCCACGGAGCGTGCCGTATGTCGACTGCAGTCCCTTCCCAACCCCAGCTCGCTGCAGGCTTGGGCCAGGTACTTGGAAACGCGGAGCGCGTGAGCAGCCGCTACCCCCTGCTGGATTCCATGGGCGCGCCCCAGGCGGTCCGGCAGTTCGGCCCCGCCCAGCTGGAGCAGCTCTCCACGGAGCTCCGCCAGTTCCTCATCGATTCCATCAGCGAGACCGGCGGCCACTTCAGCTCCAACCTGGGCACCGTCGAGCTCACCGTCGCCCTCTTCCACGAGTTCGACTTCCTCACGGACCGCATCATCTGGGACGTGGGCCACCAGGCCTACCCCCACAAGATCCTCACGGGCCGCAAGGACCGCTTCCCGACTCTCCGCCAGCACCACGGCCTGGCGGGCTTCCTCAAGCGGGACGAGAGCCCCTACGACCACTTCGGCGCCGGCCACGCCAGCACCAGCATCTCGGCCCTCCTCGGCATGGCCAAGGCCCGGGACCTGCAGCACCAGGACTACTCCTGCGTCGCGGTCATCGGGGACGGCTCCATGACCGCCGGCATGGCCTTCGAGGGCCTTAACCAGGCCGGCTACCTGAAGGCGAAGCACTTCCTGGTGATCCTCAACGACAACGACATGAGCATCAGCCCCAACGTGGGCTCCCTGCAGGGCTACCTGAACCAGATCATGTCGGGCCAGTACTACAACCGCTGGCGGGACCGCATCGAGGGCGCCATCAAGGCCATCCCCCTGGAGACCGTGAGCCGCAACGTGGCCAAGGCCGCCAAGTGGAGCGAGGAGAGCATCAAGCGCCTGATGGTGCCCGGCCTCCTTTTCGAGGACCTGGGCTTCCGCTACATGGGCCCGGTGAACGGCCACGACGTCAACGCCACGGTGAAGGCCATCCAGGAGGCCAAGAAGCTCATGGAGGACGGCCCCGTCCTGCTCCACGTGCAGACCAAGAAGGGCTACGGCTACGAGCCCGCGGTGCAGGACAGCCAGAAGTGGCACGGCGTGACGGCTTTCGACGCGGAAGCGGGCGAGATGCGCAAGCCGGCGGTGGATCCCTCCAAGCCGACGCCGCCGAGCTACACCTCGGTCTTCGGCAAGGCCCTTGTGGAGCTGGCGAAGCGCGACGACAAGATCGTGGGGATCACGGCGGCCATGGACACGGGCACGGGCCTGGACATCTTCTCCAGGACCTTCCCGGACCGGATGTTCGACGTGGGCATCGCCGAGCAGCACGCGGTGACCTTCGCCGCCGGGCTGGCCGCCCAGGGCATGCGGCCCGTGGCGGCCATCTACTCCACCTTCCTGCAGCGCGGCTTCGACCAGGTGGTCCACGATGTCTGCATCCAGGACCTGCCGGTCACCTTCGCCCTGGACCGGGCGGGCATCGTCGGCGCCGACGGTCCCACCCACCACGGCCTCTACGACATGGCCTACCTGCGGTGCATCCCCAACATCATCCTCATGGCCCCCAAGGACGAGAACGAGCTGCGGCGGATGCTCATGACCGCGATCTACTGCGGCCATCCCGCCGCCGTCCGATACCCCCGCGGCAACGGCCTTGGCGTGGCCCTCGACGACCCCATCACGGCCCTCCCCGTCGGGAAGGGCGAACTGCTCCGGGAAGGCGGGGACCTTCTCCTGGCGGCCATCGGCGCCATGGTGGCCCCGGCCCTGAAGGTCGCCGAGGAACTCGCGGCGGAGGGGATCCAGTGCGCGGTGGTGAACGCGCGCTTCCTGAAGCCCCTGGACTCGGACCTCTTCGCGGCCCAGGCCGCGCAGGTCAAGGGCCTGGTGGCCATCGAGGAGGGCTGCGGGCCCGGCGGATTCAGCGCCGCGCTCCTGGAGGCCCTGGCGGATGCGGGGGTGGCCAAGCCGGTGCTGCGCTGCGCGGTCCCCGACCACATCGTGAGCCACGGCGACCCCAAGCGCCTCATGGAGGAGGAAGGCCTCAGCCCCGCCACCCTCGCGGCCCGCATCCGGGCCTTCCACCGGGGCCTGGCCTGAGCGTCGAAGGATCAAGGGCCCGCCGCGACTTGCGGGCACCCGGGGAAATACATACCGTTTTATCCAGCCCCTTGCCAATACAACCGAATTCAGAGGTAAAACGTGCGCGTTCCGTTCGTTCTCGCAGCCATTGCCGCCACCGCCCTGTCTGCCCAGGGTTTCGATCCCGTCCGGAGCGCCAGCGGCTGGGCCCGCATGGACAAGGACGGCTCCATCACCTTCTATGACGCCAGCACCGCCTCCCTCCGGTCCTGGAGCAAGGATGGGGGCGATCTCGGAACGATCTCCGTGGCCAGGCTGGAGGGAGCTCCCGAGAAGTGGGTGCTGGACATCTATGGCAACGCCTGGATCGTCGCCGGGGGAACGCTCTACCTGGCCGAGGCGAAGACGGGGAAGGTGTCCTCCAAGGACAAGCTGCCCGGCGAGGTGAGCGATCTCGCCTGGGACATCAAGGGCTTCGTGCTGAGCTACCGCGGGCCGGAACCCTATGTCGAGAAGCGCGACTACCGGAACGGGGCCCTGCTCTGGAGCTACGGCTCCAAGCCGAAGCGGAACGCGGCTTCCGCAGGCTCTCCGCGCATCGCCATCGCCGATGACGGCCAGGTGCTCCTGGCGTCGGGGACCTCCATGCCCATCACCATCCTGGAAGGCGGCAAGGGCAAAGCCATGGGCCAGACGGCCTTCACCTTCAACGGCCTGGCCGCGCCGGACCTCATCCTGGGGGACGGGGACCGGGGCCCGATCACCTTCTGGAGCGGGAAGAACATCGCCTTCACCTCGGTGCGGGGCCGACAGGTGCCCGAGGCCAAGATGAGCGGCGCCCTCCTGGCCCGGATGGACATGGGCCAGAGTTCCCTGGAGTTCCTGCCCACGGGTCTGTCGGAGGACCACTTCCTGGTGGGCGTCCATGAAGGTCAGGCCGTCTACATCAAGCCGGGAGGCGGGCTCGCCTACGTCCCCGTTCGCTGAGATCCCGCCGGCGGCCCAGGGTTCCTGGACGGCCGTCCCCTAGCGCTTCAGCTGGAGGATCCGCTCCCGGTCGAGGGCCGGGATGATGCGCCAGTTCCGGACCGGCACGGGGGCGAGGGTCGGGCGGGCGAGCACGTAGGACAGCAGCTCGTTGCGCAGGCCGTTGTCGAACACGGCTTCCGGCTCCGCGGTCCAGCCCACGGCGGCGCGGTAGCCGCCGCCGCCGTAGTAGCGGTAGGTGGACAGGGCCAGGGTGAAGGTCTGGTCCGGCCGCACGGGCTGCCCGTTGAAGGCCAGCCCGACGACCCGCTCGCCGGGGGCCTTGCTGATGTCCAGGGCGTAGGTGACGCCGTCGAGCATGTCGAAGTTGTAGCCGCCGAAGCCCTTGGCGTAGAGGTCCGGCAAGTGGCTGTAGTTGTAGTAGCGGGCCGCGTGCTCCAGGTACTTGCGGACCTGGTCGCCGTTCACCCGCAGCCGCACCAGCCCGTTCTCGTAGGGCATCAGCGCATAGAACTGGCGGACGCTGGTGGCGCCCCGGGGAATGAAGATCTGGGTGCTGATGCAGGCGGCGGCGGAGAGCTGGGCGCCGGTCACCTGCCGCTGCACCTGGTGGAAGAGCTGCAGCATCGGCGTGTCCTCCATCCGGGCGAAGCGGCCGTCCAGGTCGGTCTGGAGGGTGGTGGCGAAGGTGTTCAGGTAGGTTTCCGCGAGGGCCCGGAGCTGCGCGGTGAGGGCCAGGGTTTCAGCGTCGTCGGGCACCGTCTCCCGGGTCTCCACCACGTCGCCCTGGATGGCCACCACCTGCCACCGCGCCCCCGCCTTCCGCAGGGTGAGGTCCGCCGCCATCAGGGCCCGGCCGTGGGCCCGGCCCTGGAGGATGGGAATGCCCTTGTGCTGGGTCTTGGCGTAAGCGTGGGTGTGGCCCGTGAGGATGAGGTCGATGCCCGGCACCTGCTCGGCGAGCCGGAGGGCCGCATTCTCGTCCCCGGAGGCCCCGGGCAGCGAGCCCAGGCCCGAATGCATGGCCACCACCACCACGTCGGCCTTCTCCCGTTCCCGCAGCCGGGGGATGAGGGCCTTCGCGGTCTCGACGATGTCGGCGAACCGGAGGCCGCCGTAGTTGGACGGGGGTTCCCAATGGGGTACGCCGGGCGTCGTGAAGCCCACGATCAGGACCGTGGCGCCCCCCGCGTTGACCTTCGTGAAGGCGGGATAGGCGGTCCGGCTGCCCTTGCCCTGGAAGGTGTTGGCGCTGAGGAAGGGGAATTTCGCCTGCTTCTCGACGCCCCGGAGCACGTCCATCCCGAAGTCGTATTCGTGGTTGCCGACGGCCATGGCCGCGTAGCCCAGGGCGTTCATGATGGCGATGGACGGTTCGGGCAGCTCGGGGCGCAGGCGGTTGCGGACATAGTTCACGGGTTCGCCCTGGATCGTGTCCCCGCAGTCCACCAGGACCGTGTTGGGATTGGCTTCCCGGCGCTGGCGGATCAGGGTGGCGACCTTGGCCCAGCCCTTGGGGTCCGGAGCCAGGCTGTAGGTGTCCTGGGCCAGGATGTGGCCGTGCATGTCCGTGGTGGCCAGCACCTGCAGACGCAGCTCCTGGGCCCGCAGGGCCCCCGCGGCCAGGCCGGCCATCAATACCCACAGGGACAGCAATCGCTTCACTTGCACCTCCACCTGGACGAGGGGAAACCTTAGCTTGGACGAAGGGGGGCCTGGCGGTAAACTGATCCTTCACGGCTACGTCCACCCATCTTTCCGGGAGATCCCATGCAAGAAGTCCAGATCAAGGCCCCCAAGCACGAATTCACGATCCTGTGCGACGACATCCGCCAGGAAATGGGCGGCAAGGCCTCCCTCATGGGCCTCTACGACCACCACATCGTGGTCCCCGAGGTACCCTTCGTCCTTCCCAAGGTGTGCTTCTACAGCCGCTTCTCCCGCATGGACGGCCAGTTCAAGTTCTCCTTCTCCATCGTGAGCCCCAACGGCGAGCGCAAGGACATCATCCGCGACAGCGACGTCCAGATCCCCGAGGGCGCCAAGGAAGGCACCTTCAACGTCATCGCCTCCCCCTTCGAAGTGGGCGCCGAGGGCGTCTACGAAGTGATCCTGGGCCTCACCAAGGGCGCCGACCGCTTCGAGTACGTCTACAAGTTCGCCATCAGCAACGCCCAGCGCCTCCAGGCCGAGTACGAGCAGTTCGTGTCCGAGCAGCAGAAGGCCGGCGCGGCGGCTCCCTCCGCCAACTGAGGTCGCAAACGGTTCCGAAAGGGCGGGCTTCGGCCCGCCCTTTTTCTTTGTACGCCGTGCCGGCACAAGCGGGCCTAACGATTGGCCGTACCCCCTTGGCCAACTCGTAAGGCCCGCTAGGCTGGATTCGTGGATCCCGCCCGCACCGCCAAGCAGCGCATCTTCCTCGGCCGCGAGGCCGATGAGCGGCTGCGTTCGAAGCGCGCGGCCGTGGTGGGGCTGGGCGCCACGGGCTCGGTGATCGCGCCCTGGCTCGTGCGCGCCGGTGTGGGCCACGTAACGCTCATCGACCGGGACCTGGTGGAGCTGGGCAACCTCCAGCGCCAGCTCCTCTACGACGAGGACTGCCTGGGGGAAGCCAAGGCGGAGGCCGCCGCGGCGCGGCTGGGGCGGGCCAATCCCGAAGCCGAACTGAAGGCCGTGGTGGCGGACCTCACGTCGGGCAATGCGCGGGAACTCCTTTCCGGCTTCGACCTGATCTGCGACGGCACGGACAACTTCGAGGCGCGCTTCCTCATCAACGATGTCGCGATCCTCACGGGCACGCCCTGGATCTACGCCGGCGCCATCGGGGGCGAGGGGCTCGTGTGGCCCATCCATCCGCCCCGCACGCCCTGCTTGCGCTGCCTCATGGAGGAGCCGCCCGCGTCGGGGGACGTGGACACCTGCGACACCGCGGGCGTCCTGGGTCCCACCGTGGGCGCCATCGGCTCCTGGGCCGCCCTGGAAGCCCTCAAGATCCTCACGGGGAAGGAGCCCCACCGGGAGATCGCCCGCTTCGACTTCTGGGAGGGCGAGCGCCAGTTCCTCCGGCCCCCCGCGAGCCGGTGCCGCTTCTGCACGGGGAAGGTCACCGAGTTCCTCGACGCCCGCTGGTCCTTGAAGGCGTCTCCTCTCTGCGGCCTCGAGGGCGTGCAGATCCGCGTGAACCCGCCGGGCCTCCTGGACTTGGCGGCCCTCCAGGCGCGCCTCGAATCCCGCACCGCGACGCCCTGGCAGCTCGCGCCCATGCTGCTGCGCGGCGAAGAGGGGCCGAATCGCATCACACTCTTCAAGGATGGCCGCGCCCTCGTGCACGGGCCCATGACGCCGGAGAAGGCGCGCAGCTGGTACGCGGAAGTCGTGGGGTGCTGAGGTGAAGCTCCTCCTCGCCTCCCGCAACGAAGGCAAGCTGGTGGAATTCCGCCAGCTGCTGCCGGGCTTCGAACTGCTGCCGTGGCCCAAGCAGGCGCCGGGGATTCCGGAGGACGGAGCCTTCTTCCGGGACAACGCGGCCCAGAAGGCGGACTTCGCGCGGGCCTGGTGGGGGCGCCATGGCGAGGAGGACGTGGATGGCGTGCTGGCGGACGATTCGGGCCTCTGCGTGGAGGCCCTCCACGGCGGCCCCGGCGTGCTGAGCGCGCGCTTCGCCCGGGAGCTGGAGCAGGACGCGAGGAACCGGGCCCTGCTGGCCATGCTGCCCCTCGACGCCCGGCGCAACGCGGCCTTCGTCTGCGTGCTCGCCTTCGCGCCCTTCCCCAGCGGCGAGCTGGCCTACGCGGAGGGCCTCGTCGAGGGGAAGCTGGCCCTGCACCCCGCGGGGACCCGGGGCTTCGGCTACGACCCCATCTTCATCCCCAAGGGCTACCGGCGCACCTTCGCCCAGCTCGGGAACCGGGTCAAGTCGCGCCTCAGCCATCGTGCCCGGGCCTGCGAACAGCTGAAGCAGCTCCTCGCCTAGGCGTCGGGGGCAGGCTGGGCCGGCGGCTCCCCGGCTTCCGGGACCGGTTCATCGGCGGCGCCTTCCCCGGCGGCCGGCGCTTCGGCCTCGGGTTCGGCCGGGGCGGGATCGCCTTCCTCCGGGGCCGCGAGATCGGAATCGCCCGCACCCTCCGCCAGCAGCAGGATCTCGGCGCTCCCGCCGGGCTCCCAGCTCTCCGGCTGGTCCAGGAGGTGCAGGGCCACGTCGAGTCCTTTTTCCCGCAGGACCACCGCCCGCTGGTAGGCCTTCAGCACCGACGTGCGCACCCTCAGGTAGCTCGAATCCGTGATCTTGGTGGTGAAGGAGACGGTGGCCACCAGCAGCCACATCCCGGCGGGGGTGGGCTGGGGGTTGGCGATGAGCACCTGGGGCGGCAGGACCGCCGACGAGCTGCCCTCCCGCAGATCCACGCCCACGCGGTCGCACCAGGCCTGGAGGTCCGCCACCCGCTCCCGGGCGGCCTCCTCGGTCGGGGCGAGGATCCGGGCGTAGAGGGTGAACATCAAGCGCAACTGGGGCGCGTCCATGGCGGAGGTGAGGTAGCCCGCCATGCCGGCGATCTGCTGGAAGTCCTTCAGCAAGGCCAGGAGCTTGGGGCTGGGTCGGACCGGTTCGCGCTTGACCATGAGCCTTGAGTGTACCGGGCGAGGGAATGGCTCCCCAGGCATTCCGCTCCCGGCCATCATGGGCCATGCTCCCGGTCTACCTGCTCCGCCACGGCCCCACCACGGCCAACCCGTCGGCGGCGCCCCTGGGCACGACGGATGCCGAGATCTCCCCGGAAGGCGAGATCCTCTGGCCGGCGGTGAAGCGGGAGGTGCTGGCTCTGGGGGTGCAGCGCGTGCTCACCTCCGACCTGCGCCGCGCCCGGGAGCACGCCCTGGACCTCGGCCTGCCCGCCCTCGTCCTGCCGGAGCTGCAGGAGCAGTCCTTCGGCGAGTGGGAAGGGCAGCCCTGGAGCGAGATCAAGGGCGGCGAAGCCTTCCTCGCCAACCCGGTGCACGCCACACCGCCGGGGGGGGAGAGCTTCTCCCGCTGCGCCAGCCGGGCGGTGATGGCCATCCAGGGGCACCTGACCGGCGAGGCGCCCATCCTCGTCCTGTCCCACGGCGGCACCCTGCGGGCCATCCTCGCCCACTTCCTGGGCCTGCCCCTGGACCGGGCCCTGGACCTCGCCTGGCAGCCCTTCGGCCTCACCAAGCTGGAGGTCCACGGCTCGAACCGGGCCGTCCTCCGCTTCCACAACAAGGCCCTGCCATCGGGAAGTTGATCCGCCGGCGCCTTTCGTGGAATGCTGGCCCAGACATCCGCCCTGGATGTTCGGGAAGCCGGTGGGATTCCGGCGCTGCCCCGCAACGGTATGCACCCCGCGCGAGCGGGATGTCCCGGAGGAGCGCTCCTCGGAGCGGGCCTTCGAACCGGAGTCACTGAGGCGCTGCCTCGGGAAGGCTTCGGAGCATCACTTGATGCCGGACGCGTGCGAGCCCGGAGACCGGTCCAGGGAATTTCCCAACCGCCGAGGGAGCGGAGGGCATCGCGCCTTCCGCTCGTGCCCGCCTTCCTTCGCTTTCATGCGTGGAGGCATGAATGGGCCAGCGCCTTTTCTTTTCCAACCTGATCTTCGCCCTCGTCTGGGGGGCCCGGCTGAAGGCCGGGGAGCCCGACGAGAAGAAGAAGCCGGAAGCCACCGTCACCGTGACCGCGGAAGCCGTGCCCGTGGAGGTGGCGAAGACACCCAACCCCGTGCGGATCCTCGAAGGGGAGGAGCTGGCGCGGCTGCAGGCGCGCACCCTCGCCGAGCTCCTGGCGGTGCTGCAGCCCGGGACGGCCATGCCCACCGGCGGCCCCGGCAAGCAGGCCAGCGCCTTCCTCAACGGCACCCTGTCGCGGAACGTGGTGGTGCTGCTGGACGGCCTGCGGCTGAACGATTCCACCGATGTGAGCCCGAACCTGGGGGCCATCAGCCTGCTGGGCATCGAGCGGGTGGAGCTGCTCCTGGGACCGAACTCGGTGCTCTTCGGCAGCGATGCCATCGGGGGCGTCATCCACCTGCGCAGCGCGGGGCCCGGCGCGTCCGGCGTCCATGGCGCGGCCTGGGGGGGGGGCGGCCCCCCGGCCCCCGGCGGCGCGGGCGGCGCGGCGGGGGAGTTGGGGGAGGGGGGCGGGCGCGCCGCCGGCGGCGCCGCGACCCGCCAGGGCACGGACTTTCCCGGGGACGACTTCCGACAGGCGGGCGCCTTCCTGCGGGGAGGGCGCCGCTTCGGCGCCTTCGACCTGACGCTGCACTACCGCAACTCGGGCCAGACCGTGGCCACGCCCTTCGACGTCCAGTACCTGCCGCCGGACTACGCGCCGGTCCGCGTCTTCGTGCCCGACCGGGAGAGCAGGGCCCGCCACCAAAGCTGGGGCCTGGACCTGCGCTTCGAAGCATCCAAGTCCCTGGACTTCGAGAACGCCCTGGGGGTGATCGAGGGGCGCAGCGGCGATCCCGCGGGCCGGGGCCGCGCCCAGCGCGACCGCGGGTTCCGCCGGGTGGAGGACCAGGTCTCGGTGAACTGGACGCCTTCCACCAGGCTGCGGATCTCCGGCCGTCTGGAGGGCCGCGTGGACACCAGCGAGGCGCGGAACTACTACGACCCCGTGCTCTTCGGGAATGTGCAATACCGTGGCGAAGGCCGGGATCTCGCCGCCGCCATCGAAGTCCGGTGGGAGCTCGCCCGGGGCCTGGATTGGGTGAGCGGCCTGCGCCGGGAGGCCACCCACCGGGACCTCACCCGGGTCGCCACCGGGGCCCGCGTCCGGGTGGGCTCCGCGGAGGCCACCACCCTCAAGACGGGACTGAACTGGCTCCTGGATCCGGCCCTGCGCCTCTACGCGGGCTTCGGCCAGGGCTTCCGCATGCCGAACCTGGTGGAGTTCACCCTCAACGCCCAGGCCGGCGTGGTGGATGGCCGGAACTACGGCCTCGCGCCGGAGCGGGGCCGCACGCTCCAGATCGGGGCCACCGGCCGCTTCGCGGGCGGCTTCGAGTACCGCCTGGAAGCCCAGCGCACGCGGATCAGCAGCCTCCTGGCCTACCGCTACGATCCCGCCTTTTCCGGCGCCTTCACGGACCATTACGAGAACGCCGGGAACGCGCAGGCCTCCAGCCTCGAAGGGGCCCTAGGCTGGCGCGGCGGAACGGCCCTCGCCTGCGGCTGGGACCTAGTCCTCCGCAGCCAGGACACCCGGGACCTGGACCACGATACGCCGGCGGAGCGCTACGGCGCGCAGAACACGGCCCTCGTGCGCCATCCCTTCTTCACGGCCTCGGTGGCGGCCTTCGCCGCCGCGGGCGCCTGGCGCGGGGACCTGCGCCTGGACCGCATCGGTCCGCGCTACGACGTGCAGGACGTGCCGTCCTTCCGGGTGATCAGCACGGGGCACGCCTACACCGAATTGAATGTGTCCCTGGGCTGGACGCCGCGGAAGGACCTGACCCTGCAGCTCAAGGGCGAGCACCTTCTCCAGCCGAAGCAGGACGTGGCGGACTGGACCTCCGGAGCTTTCGACGGAAACGGCAACGCCGCCCTCGTCCACGGCTTTCCGGCGCCGGGGCGCCGGGCTTCCCTCTCCGCCACCTATCGCTGGTAAGGTCCCGCCATGCTCCGCGTCCTGCTCTGCCTCTTCGCCTTCCTGGCAACCTTTGCCGGGGCGCCCAAGCGCGTCGTGAGCCAGACCCTCGGCACGGACGAACTGCTCCTGGTCCTCGCGGATCCCGGGCAGATCGCCGCCCTCAGCCACCTTGCCGCGGATCCCAAGTTCAGCCCCGTGGTGAAGGAGGCCGCGCCCTATGCGAGGCTCCGGGACAGCGACGCGGAGAGCGTGCTGAAGCACCGCCCGGACCTGGTGCTGGTGGCGAGCTACACCCGCGCCGAGACCCTGGCCCTGCTCCGGCGCAGCGGCGTGAAGGTGGTGGCCCTTGAGCGCTTCGACACCTTCGAGGATCTCTGCGGCAACGCCCTCCTCCTCGGCCATGCCCTGGGCCACCGGGACCGGGCCGAACGGCTCGTCGCGGGGTGGCGGGCGCGGGTCGCGGCGCTGCGGGCGAGGCTGGCGGGCGCGCCTGCGGTGCGGGTCATCGCCCCCAGCACCTACGGCTTCATCGCCGGCCTCGACACCACCTTCGACGACGTCTGCCGCCATGCCGGCGCCGTGAACGTGGCGGCGGAGGCGGGGCTGAAAGGCCACGCGCCGACCCCGTCGGAAGCCATGCTCGGCTGGAGGATCGACGTGCTGGTGATCAGCGACGACGAACGCGGCGACATCGCGGCGCGCCTCGGCGGCCTGCCCCCCTACAAGTTCCTGGAGGCCTTCAAGGCCCGCCGCTTCGCCCGCATCAGCGGCCCCGCCATGTCCTCCGTGTCCCAGGCCCGACTGGACGCCTACGACCAGCTGGCGCGGGCCCTGCACCCGGAGCGCTTCCGGTGAGCCTCCGGGGGGGCGCCTTCCTGACCGGCCTGCTGGCCCTGGCCCTGCTCGCCTCCCTCGCCTTCGGCGAAGTCCGCCTCGCCCCGGCGGAAATCCTGCGGGTCTTCGCCGGCGGGGGCGAGGAGCTCTCCCGCACGGTCATCCTGGACTTCCGCCTGCCCCGGGCCCTGGTGGCCATGGCGGTGGGCGCGGCCCTGGCCTGCTCCGGCGTGCTCATGCAGTCCTTCTTCCGCAATCCCCTGGCGAGCCCCGGGCTCCTCGGGGTGAGCAGCGGCGGGGCCCTGGGCGCGGTGCTGGCCTTCGCCTTCGGGTGGGCCTCCACGTCCATGTGGGCCCTGCCCCTGGCCAGCATCGCCGGGGCCTTCCTGGCCACCCTGGCGGTCCTCGCCATCGCCCGGGAAGGGGCGAGCACGGAGCACCTCCTGCTGGCCGGGGTCGCCATGAACGCCCTCTTCGGCGCCGCCACCAGCTTCGTCCTCACCCTCAAGGCGGGCCACTTCGAGGTGGGCGGCCAGATCCTCTTCTGGCTCATGGGCGGCCTGGAAAGCCGCACCTGGGAGCACGTGGGGATCAGCCTGCCGGGGGTGGCCCTCGCCTGCCTCCTGGTGCTGCCGTCGGCCCGGGCCCTCAACCTCCTGGCCATGGGGGAGCTGGGGGCCCAGAGCCTCGGCGTGAACGTCCGGCGCCTGCGGTGGGAGCTGGTGATCCTGTCCACCATCCTGACCGCCCTGGCCTCCGCCGTGGGCGGCGTCGTCGGCTTCGTCGGCCTCATCGTGCCCCACCTCCTGCGCCTGGGTTTCGGGCCGGACCACCGGCGCCTGCTGCCCCTGTCCATGCTGGGCGGCGCGGCCTTCGTCCTGGTCTGCGATCTGGTCGCCCGCACCGTGCCGGGCCAGCTGCGCCTCGGCGTGGTCACGGCCCTGGCGGGGGGTCCCTTCTTCCTCTGGATGCTCCGGAGGCGCGCATGATCACCGCGGCGGGGCTGGGCGTGGGGGAGCGCCTGAAGGAGGTCGCCCTGGAGCTTCCGGCGGGCTGCCTCGCGGCGGTTCTGGGGCCCAACGGCGCCGGCAAGTCCACGCTCCTGCAGGCCCTGGCGGGGCTGCTGCCGGCGGAGGGAAGGGTGTGCTGGCAAGGCGAGGAGCTGTCGCGGATCCCCTTTCTCGACCGCGCGCGGCTCCTCGCCTGGGTGGGCCAGGAGAGCCATGCGGACTTCGGCTTTCCCGTGCGGGACGTGGTGGCCCAGGGCCGCTTCGCCCACGGCGGGGAAGGGGGCGGCGTCGAGGAGGCCCTGCGGGCCTTCGACCTCGTGCACATCGCCGACCGCCCGGTGACTCGACTTTCCGGCGGGGAGCGCCGCCGGGTCTTCCTCGCCCGGGCCCTGGCCACCGGCGCCCCGATCCAGCTCTGGGACGAGCCCACCTCCCACCTGGACGTCCGCCACGGCCTGGAAGTCCTCGAGCTGGCCAACGGCCTGAAGGCCAACGGCGCCACCGTGCTCATGAGCCTCCACGACCTCCGCGCCGCCCACTGCTTCGACCGCGTGCTGGTGCTGCACCGGGGCGCCTGCGTGGCCCAGGGCGCGCCGGACGAGGTGCTGACGCCGGAGGTGCTGCTGGAGGTCTTCGGCGTGAAGGCGCGGCTGGCCCAGGACCTGATCCTGGAGCTGCCGCGCTGAGGGTCAGCCTGCGGCGGCTCCCCGCTTGAGCACCCACCCCAGCCCCACGGGCCCGGCGAGCGTCGTGATCAGCAGCGCCGCCACCACGCCGGCCTGCACTTCGGCGCCCAGGAGGGGCGCGCCGTTCAGGGTCAGCGCGCTGCCGGTGGCCACGAAGATGAGTCCCACTTCGCCCCGGGGCACCATGCCCCAGCCGATCACCGAGGCCCGCAGGCCGCCGCGCGCCGCCCAGCCCGCGGCGAGCTTTCCGGCGATGCCCAGCAGGGCCAGGACTCCGCCGAGCAGCAGGGTGCGCGGCTGGACGAGGGCGATGGGATCCACCTTCGCCCCCATGAGCAGGAAGAAGAGGGGCGCCATGGTCACGACGAGGGGGTGCACCAGCTCCTCCAGGCTGCGGAGCTCCCGCGCCTCCAGGTCCTTGACGTGGGCGGGCTCGAGGATGAGGCCCGCGGCATAGGCGCCCACGATGGTGGCGAGGCCCGCCAGGCTGCCAAGCCAGGCCAGCAGGAACGCGAAGCCGAGGCCGAGGGGCAGGAGCACCTGCTCGCTGCGCAGGCGGTTGGCGAGGGCGAAGAGGTGGGGCGTGGCGAAACGGCCCAGGGTGAGGGCGAGGGCGAGGAAACCCAGGGCATAGGCGAAGGTCCTGGCGAGCTCGCGGAAGGGCAGGGCGCCGCCGCCGGCAGCCACGAGGCCCGTCACGAGCACCAGCACCAGCAGGCCCAGGATGTCGTCCAGGACCGCCGCCCCGACGATGACCCGGCCCTCCGCCGAACGCGCCGCGCCGGCGGCCTTCAGCACCGAGGCGCTGATCCCGATGCTGGTGGCGCAGAGGCAGGCGCCGATGAAGAGGTCCACGGCGAAGGGCGTGCCCGCGGGGAGTAGGAGCCAGGCTCCCAGCAGCCCCACGGCCATGGGGACGACGACGCCGGCCACCGCCACCCGCAGGCTGGCGGCCCCCACCTTCAGCATCTGGGGGATGGTGCTCTCCAGGCCCACGGCGAACATGAGGACCACCACGCCGAGGTAGGCCAGCAGTCCGGCGGCCGGGGACTTCGTCACGTCCGGCAGGGCCGGGAAGGCGCGCTGGAGGGCCGCCAGCAGGAGCCCCATGCCCAGCTCGCCCGCCACTGGGGGCAGTTTCAGCCGGAGGGCCGCCTCGCCCCCCAGTTTGGCGGCGAGCCACATGAGGGCCAGAAGGCCCAGGGTCGCGCCGAGGGGATCGGCCAGCAGGAGCGCGGAGATCATGCCCCCAGTCTCGCAGCGAGGACCGCGCCCGCGGGAGTGTCCCGGAACCAGGCCCAGTCCTCCGGGGTGTCGATGTCCCGCAGGAGGTCCAGCTCCGTCCAGGCCAGGCCCCGCTTGAGGGCCCGTTCCCGGATCTCCGCGCGGGTGGAGGCATCGCTCCAGACGATGTCCTCGAACAGCGCATCCCGCCGCGCGCCGAGGGCGAGGAGATAGAATCCGCCATCCTCCGCGGGGCCCACGGACGCGCCGTGGTCGTCGCAGGCCTCGAAGGCGAGGCGGACCTGCGCCACCGAAAGCCCCGGGATGTCCGTGCCCGCGATGGCCACCTTGCGGAAGCCCGCGGCGAACCCGAGGCGGAAGGCTTCGGCGATGCGGACGCCGAGGTCCCCGGCGGGCTGGGGGACATAGGCATCCGCGCCGGGCAGCCAGTCCTGCAGGTCCCTGATTCCCTCCGGCGGCTCCGCGTACAGCCAGAGGGCGCAGGGCAGGGCGGCCCGGGCCGCGCGGGCCACGGACCAGGCCTCCTCCGCCAGGGCGCGGTAGATCCCCGCGGCCGCGGCCGCCCCGAGCCCCGCCGCCAGCCGGGTCTTAACCCGGCCCGGTGCGGGGGCCTTCGCGAAGACGATGAGGAGGGATTCGGTCATCATCGAGATCCTCCCATGCCCCGCGCCAAAGTCCCGCTCTTCCTCCTCGTCCTCGCGAGCCTCTTCGTGGCGGGCTTCTTCCTCCCGGTGCTGGCCTGGGTGAAGGCCTTCGCCCTCTGGATGCAGGGCGCCGGCTGGACGGGCGCCGCGGCCTTCTTCCTGATCTACGTCCTGGCCACGGTGCTGGCCCTGCCGGCCCTGCCCCTCACCCTGGTCGCCGGCGTCATCTACGGGCCCGCCCTCGGCACGGCCCTCGTGAGTCCCAGCAGCGTGGCGGGGGCGACGGCGGCCTTCCTCCTGGGCCGCACGGTGCTGCGGCGCAGGGTGATGGCGAAGATGGCGGCCAGCCCCCGCCTCGCCGCCCTCGACGGGGCCGTGGCGCAGGAGGGCTGGCGCCTCGTGGCCCTCCTGCGGCTCTCGCCCCTCATCCCCTTCAACCTCCTCAACTACGCCCTGGGCACCACGGGCATCGCCCTCGGCCCCTACGTCCTCGCCAGCTTCGTCGCCATGCTGCCGGCCACCTTCCTCTTCGTGAGCGCCGGCGCGGCCCTGGGCTCCGTCGCGGGCCTGGGGGCCAAGGTCGCCACGCCGCGGTGGCTGCTCCTGCTGGCCATCGGCGCGACGCTGGCGGTGACCTGGCGCGTGGGACTGCTGGCCCGGCGGGCCCTCGGGAAGTCCTTCGAAGGCACGGGGACAGGGCCGTGAGCGGTCCGGGCCTGATCCCCGGCGATGTCCATGACGACCGGCTGCGCCGCCTCGTGGCGCCGGTGGGCTGGAGCAATCCCGTTCCGCAGCCGAAATACGATCTGGTGGTGCTCGGCGGCGGGCCCGCGGGCCTGGTGGCCGCGGCGGGGGCGGCGGGACTGGGCGCGAAGGTGGCGCTGGTGGAAAAGGCGCTGCTGGGAGGCGACTGCCTCATCGCCGGCTGCGTGCCCAGCAAGGCCCTGATCGCCGCCGCCCGGGCCGCCCACGACGCCCGCGCCGCCGGCCGCTTCGGCGTCCATGCCAACGTGACCGTGGACTTCCCCGCCCTCATGGCGCGCCTGCGGGAGGTCCGCGCGGACATCGCCCCCCACGACAGCGCCCAACGGTTCCAGGATCTGGGCGTGGACGTCTTCCTCGGCGAAGGTCGCTTCACCGCGAAGGACACGGTGAGCGTGGGCGCGGCGGTCCTGCGTTTCCGGAAGAGCCTCATCGCCACCGGCGGGCGGCCCGCGGTGCCGGATCTTCCCGGCCTCCCGGAGGCCGGCTTCCACACCAACGAAACCATCTTCGGCCTCACGGAACTGCCCCGCAGCCTGGTGGTGATGGGCGGCGGTCCCATCGGCTGCGAGCTGGCCCAGGCCTTCCGGCGCCTGGGTTCGGAGGTGACGGTGCTGGCCCGCGCCCGGCTGCTGCCGAGGGACGACGAGGCCGCCGCCGAATGCCTCCGCAGGGCCTTCCTGGAGGAAGGGATCCGGGTCCTGGAAGGCACCGAGGCCACCTCCGTGCGCCTCCAGGACGGCCAGCATGTCGTGGCCGTGAAGGCCGGCGGGAAGGAATTCGAGGTGCGGGGGGACCAGCTCCTCGTGGCGGCGGGACGGACGCCGAACCTCGAAGGCCTGGGCCTGGAAACCGCGGGCATCGCCCTGGCGGGCGGGAAGCTGAAGCTCGACGCGCGCCTGCGCACCACCAACCCGCGGGTCTACGCCGCCGGGGACGCGGCGGGAGGCCCCCAGTTCACCCATGCCGCGGACGCCCAGGCCCGCCTCGCGCTGCGCAACGCCTTCTTCCTGGGCCGCGGACGGGCCGCCGGTCTCCGGGTGCCCCACTGCACCTACACGGATCCCGAAGTGGCGCAGATCGGATGGACGAGGGCGGAAGCGCAGGTCCACGGCGTCGCCGTGGATGCCTACCGCGTCGAGTTCGCCGACCTGGACCGCGGCGCGGTGGACGGCGCGGCGGGGTACCTCGAAGCGCTGGTGGTCCGGGGCGCGGATCGCGTCCTCGGCTTCACGATCGTGGGCCCCCACGCCGGCGAGCTGGCCGGGGAGGCGGCGATGTTCCTGGCCACCTCGGGCCGGCTCGCGGCCCTGGACGGCATCATCCATCCCTATCCCACCCTCGCGGAAGCCTTCAAGCGCCTGGGCGGCGCGTACATGAAGACGCGGCTGAGTCCGGGGCTGGCGTCTCTCTTTAAGCGCTATTTCGCCCTCTTTCACTGAGGCTGCAGGGCCCCATCATGCTCGTCTCCGTCATCATCCCCGTGCTCAACGAGGCCGCGCGCATCGAGGCCTGCCTCGATCAATTCAGGACCCAGCCCGGCACCTGGGAGCTCATCGTGGTGGACGGCGGCAGCCTGGACGGCACCCCCGATCTCGCCGCCGCCGTGGGGGCGCGGGTGCTGCGGGCCCCCCGGGGCCGGGGTCCCCAGATGAACGCCGGGGCGGCGGAGGCCCGGGGCGAGGCCCTCTTCTTCCTCCACGCCGACGCGTCCCTGCCTCCGGAGGTCCACGGCCACATCCGCGAAGCGCTGCAGGACGCCGGTGTGGCCCTGGGCGCCTTCCGGGTGCGGCATGAAGCGGAGAGCTGGAGGGGCAGCTGGAAGGAGGCCCTCCTGCGGCTGGCGGACCTTCGCTCCCGGCGCACCTCCTGGCCCTACGGCGACCAGGGCCTTTTCTGCCGCGCGCGGGATTTCCGGACGGCCGGCGGCTTTCCGGACGCGCCCCTGATGGAGGAGCTGGGCCTGGTGGCCCGGCTCCGGTCCCTGGGACGGGTGGCCACCCGCCCCGCGGAACTGCGGGTCTCCGCCCGGCGCTTCGAAGCGGCGCCCTTCAAGGCCTTCCTCTGCATGAACACCTTTCCCGCCCTCTACCGCCTGGGGGTGAGCCCCGCGCGGCTGGCGGCCTGGTACGGGGCGCCACGTTGATTCGTCCGCGCCTTCGTGGTGTGCTGATCCCCTTCCCACGGTGAACCATGCCCGCACCCATCGGCATCTTCGGCGGCAGCGGCCTCTACGCCATGGCCGGCGTCCGCGACACCTCGGAGCACCGCGTGGCGACGCCCTTCGGCGCCCCGTCGGACCCCCTCGTCCACGGAACCCTGGAAGGGGTGCCGGTGGTCTTCCTGTCCCGCCACGGCCTGGGCCACCGCTTCACGCCGTCGGAGGTGAACTACCGCGCCAACGTGTGGGCGATGAAGGCGGCGGGCTGCGAGATCCTCCTCTCCGTCAGCGCCGTGGGCAGCCTGCAGGAGCGGCACGAACCCGGCACCCTGCGCCTGCCGGACCAGTTCATCGACCGCACCCACCTCCGCGCCTCGACGTTCTTCGGCCAGGGGCTGGTGGGCCACGTGAACTACGCGGATCCGACCTCCGCCTGGCTGCGGGAGAAGCTCCTGGCCGCGGGCCGGCGCCTGCTCCTGCCCATCGACGACGGCGGCACCTACGTGTGCATGGAGGGCCCCCAGTTCAGCACCCGCGCCGAAAGCCGCCTGCACCGCGCCTGGGGCGCCGACCTCATCGGCATGACCCAGGCGACGGAGGCCAAGCTGGCCCGGGAGGCGGAGCTGGTCTTCGCCACCATCGCGCTGGTGACCGACTGGGACGCCTGGCGGGACGAGGAGGAGGGCGCCGTGGGCAGCGACATCATGGCGATGATGGCGGCCAACGTGAACAAGGCCCAGGACCTGCTGCGCCGGGTCGTCGGCGACCTCGGCGACGGCCCCCCGGAGCACGAGCCCGCGCGCCACGCCCTGGCCACGGCCCTGGTCACGCCGCCGGAGAAGGTGCCCGCGGAGACGCGGGAGAAGCTGCGGCTCCTGGTGGGGAAGTACGGGTACTGACCCGGCCTCAGTTCCGCTGCGTCTCCAGCAGGCCCACGCACACGCCGCTGCGCCCCTTCCGCGCGTGGTCCAGGGCGGTGCGGCCCTTGAGGTCCGCCCGCTGGGGGTCGGCGCCGGCGTTCAGCAGCCATTGCAGGGCGGCGGGATCCTCCAGGCGCGCGGCGAGCATGAGGGGCGTGGTGCCGTCGGGGAGGGCGCGGTCCGCGTCCAGGTTGCCCTTGGTGAGGAGGAAGGCGAGGGTTTCGCGCCGGGCGGGGCAGGCCTGGCCCTGGAGGGTCCAGTGCAGGGCGGTGCGGCCCGTGGCGTCCATGCGGTGGGGATCCGCGCCGGCGGCGAGAAGGAGCTGCATCAGCGTGGGATCGAAGGCCGCCATGATGCGGGACCGCTCCGCGGCGCGCATGAGGGGGGTGACGCCCCGGGCGTCGGCCCGGTTGGGATCGGCGCCCTTTTCCAGCAGCAGTTTCGGGATCTCCGGGATGACCAGGTCCTGGACGGCGGCGTAGAGGGCCGTGCGCCCGCCGGCGTCCACGGCGTTCACGTCGCAGCCCAGGTCCAGGAGCAGCTTCACGCCCTTCAGGGAGGCGCGCATGCGGTGGAGGAAGGTGCGGCCGGCGGCATCCCGCTCGTGCAGGTCCGCCCCCCGCGCCATCAGGGTCAGGGCGATGTCCTTCTCGCCCAGGAGGATGGCCAGGAAGAGGGGCGAGAAGCCCGAGGCGTCCCGCACCGAGAGGCTGGCGCCGGCCTGCAGCAGCAGCTCCACCAGCTCCGGGCGCCCCGTGCGGATGGCGGCCATCAGCGGCGTCTCGCCGGAGCCGTCCCGCGCCTCAAGGAAGGCGCGGCCCTGCAGCAGGGCCTTCACCAGCTCCGCGTCCCGGGCCGCGATGGCCGTGTGCAGGGTCGAGGGCGCGGCCACGGGCGCCGCGGCCTTCCGCTTGGCCGGAGGCTTGACGCCCCCCGGCCTGGCGGGGAGGTGCATCGTGCCCAGCGCCACGAGGACGAGGGGAAGGTGGTGGCGGCCCATGGGCCATTGTCGCATCCCCCGGGCCGGGTCAGGACCGGCGGAAGGGCCACCCCAGCAGCGGCCCCAGGCGGTCCGCCGGCGCGTCCTCCAGACCCAGCACCAGGCCCGGAGCGCCTTCCGCGCGATAGGTCCCGAACAGCCGGTCCCACCAGGGGATGAGGAAGCCGTAGTTGCGGTTGGTTTCCTCCGGCCGGGTGCTGTGGTGCACGGTGTGCATGGCGGGGGTGACGAGGAGCCAGCGCAGGACGGCGTCCACGGCGCGGGGCAGGCGGCCGTTGTGGTGCTCGAAGAGGGAGCCGAAGGCGAGGGCGATCTCGAAGGCCGCCACCGTGCGCAGGCCCGCCCCGAGGGCGAGCACGACGCCGGCCTTGAAGAAGGCCGAGAACAGGATTTCCAGGGGATGGAAGCGCAGGGCCGTGCCCGTGTCCATGTCCGCGTCCGCGTGGTGCACCCGGTGGAGGCGCCACAGCAGCGGGATGCGGTGGGTGGCCACGTGCTGGGCCCACACGGCGAGGTCCAGGAGGAGGAAGCCCAGGAGGCCCTTCGCCGCCAGGGGCAGCTCCACCAGGCGCAGCAGGCCCCAATTCCGCCCGGCGCCGAAGCCGGCGGCCTTGAGGGCGAGGCCGGCGGCCAGCAGGGCGGTGGTCAGCATCCCCAGCAGGCCGAGGCCGCCGTTCACGCCCCAGCGCGCGCGGCGGCTGCGGGTCCAGGGCCGGGCGGGGGCGCAGGACTCCCAGAGCAGCAGCACGAGGAGGGGCCCGAAGAAACACGCTGCCCGCAGGAGCGTTTCCGGACGGGGATGGGGCAAGATGGGCGGCATGCGTCTCCTGGATCTCGCCGCCCTGCTCAGCGGCCTCTCCATCCTGGGGAGCCTCGCGGTGATGCGCCATCACTTCGCGAAGCTGCCCCGGCTGCCGGAGGCGCCCCCGGAACGCGAATCCCGGGGCCGGGTCTGCCTCTGCATGCCCGCCCGCGACGAGGCCGGCGAGATCGGCCCGGCGCTGGATTCCTGGCTCGCCCAGGACTACCCCGGCCTCACCCTGGTGGTGGTGGACGACGGCTCCACCGACGGCACCACGGAGATCCTCGCCGCCAAGGCGGATCCGGAGCTCGCCGCCGGGGCCGGGCGCCTGCGGGTGCTGCGCAACGACGGCCTGCCCCCGGGCTGGCTGGGGAAGAACCACGCCCTGCACCTGGCCACCCGCACGCCGGAGGCCCTGGGGGCCGACTGGCTCCTCTTCGTGGACGCCGACGTGCAGGCGACCCCGGACCTGCTGCGCCGGGCCTTCGCCTTCCTCGACGCCCAGCCGGCGGACATCCTCGCCCTCCTCTTCGCCGCGGACGTGGTGACGCCTCCGGAGCGGCTCTGCGTGAGCCTCGCGACCCCGGGCTTCGTGATGCTCGTCCCGCCCCACTGGGTGCCGGATCCGCGGCGCCCGGCCTTCGCCGGCATCGGCGCCTTCACCCTGGTCCGGCGCGCGGCCTACGACGCCGTGGGGGGCCACGCCGCCGCGCCCCTGGAGGCGGTGGACGACATGATGCTGGCGCGCCGGGTGAAGCGGGCGGGCTACGTGAACCGCCTGGCCCTGGGCGGCCCCATGCTGCACCTGCGCATGTACCACGGGCTCCTGGACCTGGTCCGCGGCATGCGGAAGAACACCGCCGGGCTGCCGGGCTGGTGGCTGCTGCCCCTCGTGATTCCGCTGGTGCTGGCCCACCACGCGGGACCGCTCCTCCTCGCCCTGGCGGGCTACCCCGCCACCGGCCTGGCCCTGCTGCTGGTGCCGGCGGCCCTCATGGGCGATGTGGCCCAGCGCATCACTGGTCGGCCCATGGACCCCCTCTGGGTCCTGTGGCCCCTGAATGGCCTGGTCCTGGCCTGGGGCATGGCCTGGGCCTTCCTGGACCGGTTGCGGGGACGGAACACCTGGCGGGGCCGGGAAGTCCTCCTTAAACCCAAGGCTATAAGGTGATTAAGCGAAAAGCGAAAAAATCTTCTTGAAATTTTCGCCTCCCGCTTCATCCTTGGGTACCGCCCCCCGTGGACTCTTTCTTCGCAGGGCGAACCGACCCGATTCCGCATCTCTTGGGAGAGAGGCATGGCCCTCGTCCGAGCTCTCAAGCCCCTACACTCATTCCACGTCCCCGAGGTCCCCATGGCCGCCGCCACCGCCCCCGAAATCCCCTTCGACGACCGCCTCAAGGCCCTCAACCGCACCCTCCAGGACATCGAAAGAGCCTTCGGAAAAGGCTCCATCATGAAGCTGGGCGACCGCATGGCCGGCGCCGAGGGCATCGAGGTCATCTCCACCGGCTCCATCAGCCTCGACGCCGCCCTGGGCGTGGGGGGCGTGCCCAAGGGCCGCATCGTGGAGGTCTACGGCCCGGAGGCCTCCGGCAAGACCACCCTGGCCCTGCACATGGTGGCCCAGGCCCAGCGGAAGGGCGGCCTGGCGGCCTACATCGACGCCGAGCACGCCCTCGATCCCGAATACGCCCAGAAGCTCGGCGTGGACGTGGCGAACCTCTTCATCAGCCAGCCCGACAGCGGCGAGCAGGCCCTGGAGATCTGCGACCAGCTGGTGCGCAGCGGCGCCCTCGACATCATCGTCATCGATTCCGTGGCGGCCCTGGTGCCCAAGGCCGAGATCGACGGCGAGATGGGGGACAGCCACGTGGGCCTGCAGGCCCGCCTCATGAGCCAGGCCCTGCGCAAGATGACGGCCACCATCAGCAAGACCAACACCTGCCTGGTCTTCATCAACCAGATCCGCATGAAGATCGGCGTCATGTTCGGCAGCCCCGAGACCACCACCGGCGGCAACGCGCTCAAGTTCTACGCCTCCGTGCGCCTGGACGTCCGCAGCATCCAGAGCATCAAGGGCAACACCAACGATCCCCTCGTGGCCGCCAAGGACGAGGACAGCTCGGTCATCGGCAAGAAGACCAAGGTGAAGGTGGTGAAGAACAAGGTCGCGCCGCCCCTCAAGGTGGCCACCTTCGACATCATGTACGGCGAGGGCATCAGCCGGACCTCGGAGCTGGTGGAGCTGGGCACCCAGCTGGAGATCATCCAGAAGAGCGGCTCCTGGTACAGCTACAAGGACAGCCGCCTGGGCCAGGGCGCCGAGAACGTGAAGAAGCTCTTCCAGGACAATCCGGAGCTCGCCGACGAGGTGGAGAGCCAGATCCGGGAGAAGGTGGGGCTGAAGGCCCTCGGCGCCTGAGCTCCCTGGCTTCATGCCGATCAAGGTTCGGGACCTGATCCGCCTGTTGGAGGAGGCCGGCTGGGTGATGGTTGCCCAGCGGGGCAGTCATCGGCAATTCCCCATTCCCAATCTCCATGGCGACTCACGGTTCCGGGCAAACCTAATGACGAACTTGCGCGGGGAACGGAAGAGAGCACCCTCAAACAAGCGGGACTCAAAGGGAGGGCCTGATGCGCTATGCGGTCGTCATCGAAGAGGCGGGCTCCAATTTCTCGGCTCATGTCCCCGACCTTCCCGGCTGCATCGTCACCGGAGTTTCCCTGGAGGAAACCGAACGCGAGATCCGCGAGGCCATCGCATTCCACCTGGAAGGCATGAGGTCCGACGGCCTTCTGATTCCTGAACCTCGGGCCAGGGTTGTCGCGGTCGAGATCTCCTGACCCAGGGCCGGTCCGTTCGAGGGGCTCAATCGCACGCGGTACCCGGGCGGAACGGTGATCCGGTCGATCCCGGCCCATCGATTTTCGGGTGTGACCCTCGCGTTCAAATGGCTCATCCTGGAATCGAATGAAGGGAACAGCCGCCATCTGCGTGTCCGGGGCACTGGCCCTCGGGGCCCAGGAGCCGATTTACTTCCAGGAGACTGCGCGCCCGTGGTGGCGTCCCCAGGGGGAACTGAGGCTGGAAGCTGACCGGCTGCCGCCGCTGGATGAAGGTGATGGGGGGACCATCCTCAGGGTCCGTTCGCTGGTGCAGCTCGACTGGTCCAAACCCTGGCGTTCCTGGAGCGGGGACCTTGCCCTGCGTGCCGGTGTGGGCAGCGACGGTAACCAGCTCAACCTGCCGCGCTACGACCAGCGCCCCTCCAATGGCGTGTGGCTGCAACGGGCTTCGATCACCTACCAGCGCCAAGGGGAGGGCGGCTCCGGATTCCTGACGGCGGGTCTTCAAGGCAACCCTCTGCTCAGCCAGGAAAGCCTCTGGGATCACGACCTGGCCATTTTCGGCGTCGGGGTCGGGCTGGCGGCGCGAGATGAGGGACGCGGACTGCTGGAGGCCGGACTGCGCGGCATCGCGGGGCGGGTGCGCACGTTTCCCGGCGGGAACGTTGACCTCGCCGCGGCCCAGGGCGTGCTGCGCATGGAGACGGGACCGGTGCAGTGGACCTTCCACGCGGGACGATGGGACCTGCGGTGGGACAGGGGTGTGCACCGTTTCGAGGCGCCGGATCGGCGATCCGGGAACGCCCGGGTCCATGTCCGCCTCGACGCGGCCGGGTTCGCCCTGGCCGGTGGGTCGGTGTGGCCTTGGGAAGTGAAGGCCGCCGTCCAGCGCAATACCGCGACGGGAGAGACCGGGGGCGAGGGCCAGCTCTGGCTGGGGCCGCTGGTACGCCACTACTGGCCGCGGTTGGGGCTCATCCAACAGCGTTTCGCGGCCCGAGTGGTGGTTCACCCACTCGGCCCGCGGGCCCCGCGCGGTCGTGATGGTGCCGTTTCCGGGCCGGGTGCGCATCGTCCTTAGCCACCTGGAGCATCGCCTCGACAATGTCAGCATCCGGAGCCGGCGGACGGTCCTCACGGCGATTTGGAGGTTCTAGCGGCCCGAACGGACCGTTCAGGAATGCACGGGGGGCCGTTCCGTAAGTCCTGCTGGACCCGGGGCGATCCCCGGGCCGCGACCCTTTCCTCTTGGCCCGGCCCCAAGTTGGCGGTGAAATGGCAGGTTGGATTCACAAAAGAGCCGCCCTATGTCCGCCTTCCACGTCGACACCGTCCACCTGGCCCAGTTCTCGGAGGGCAGCGAGCGCGAGCGCGGCGAGTTCGTGCGCGTCCTCGGCGAAAGCCTGCGGAACACCGGCTTCGTGAAGGTGGCGGGGCACCGGGTCACGGCGGCGGACGTGGCGGGGGCCTACGAGGCCGCCCGGGACTTCTTCGCCCTGCCCGAGGCGGTGAAGCGCCGCTACATCGTGCCGGACGGCGGCGGGGCGCGGGGCTTCACGCCCTTCGGCCAGGAGCACGCCAAGGACAACCCCGTGGGGGACCTCAAGGAGTTCTGGCACGTGGGCCAGGAGCTGCCCCCGGGCCACGAGCTGCTGGCGATCTACGGCGAGAACCTCTGGCCGGACGCGGAGGTGCCGGGCTTCAAGGCCCACACCCTGGCCCTCTTCCGGGCTCTGGAGGATTGCGCCGGCACGCTGCTCCAGGCCATCGCCCTCTACCTGGGCCTGCCCCAGCGCGCCCTCGCCGACATGATCGTGGACGGCAACTCCATCCTGCGCATCATCCACTACCCGGCCCTGAAGGACCGCTACCTCGAAGGCGGGGTGCGGGCCTCGGCCCACGAGGACATCAACCTCATCACCCTGCTCCCCGCCGCCCTCGGCAGCGGGCTCCAGCTCCTGGACCGGGACGGCGCGTGGCACAGCGTGGACGGCCTCGAAGGCGAGATCGTCGCCGACGCCGGCGACATGCTGAGCCGCCACGTGAACCAGCGCATCCCCAGCACCACCCACCGAGTCATCAACCCCGACAGCCCGGACGCCGTGCGCTACTCCATGCCCTTCTTCTGCCACCCGCGCCCGGAGGTGCTGCTGGACTGCCCCGACAGCCTGCTGGGCCCCGGGGAGCCGAAGCTGTTCGAGCCCATCACCGCCCACGCCTTCCTGCTGCAGCGGCTGCGGGAGATCGGGCTCCTCCCCTGAGCCTTCCGGAGACCGCCATGCGCCGAACCGTCCTGTCCCTGGCCTGGGCCGCGCTGCCCCTTTGCGCCCAGTTCACCCCCGCCCAGAAGCTGCCCCAGGAGCGCCTGGACGCCCTGCAGCGCATGTCCATGCCGGGCACCGAGCACGCCCGCCTGATGCGGCGGGAGGGCAGCTGGACCACCGTCACCCGCCACTTCCAGGCCGCCGGGGCCGCCGGGGGCGAATCCACCGGAAAGGCCGACTTGCGCCCGGTCCTCGGCGGGCGCTTCCTCCACGAGGAGTACCGTCCGGACCGGCTGGGCGGCATCGAGGGCCTGCGCCTGCTGGCCTACGACGGCACCCTGAAGAAGTACCAGTGCGCCTGGGCCAGCGCCGGCTCCACGGGCCTGGTCCACCTGGAAGGCGACAGCCCCGACGGCGGCGCCACGGTGGTCCTCACCGGCACCCTCCACGATGTGGACGGCGAGCCCCTCTCCCTGCGCCTGCTCATCCGCGAGGTGGACGCGGACCGCTTCCTCGTCGTGCTCGGCGGGGACGCGAAGGGGCAGGGCCCGCGGCAGGAGACGCTGTACACCCGGGTGAAGCCGGCGGGGAAGTGAACGAAAGGTCCCTCGCCCTCAGCGCTTCCGCAGCTCCCGGGCGACGTCGCCCTCCAGCCCGGGATCCAGCTCGCGAAGCCGCGCCAGCGCCCGGGCCGACGCGGTGGGATCTCCGGCCCGCGCGGACTGGCGGGCCAGGTCGGCCCAGAGCTGGGGCTGGCGGGGCAGGAAGGTCAGCGCCTTCTCGAGGCAGGGCAGCGCGTCCTTCGGCCGGTCCTGGAGGCTTTCGCAGAGGCCCAGGCCCCACCAGAGCTCGCCGCTGAAGGGACGGTAGTTCAGGGCGGTGCGGTAGGCGGCGGCCGCCGCCCCGAATTTCCGGGCGTTGAACCGGGTGGTGCCCAGGTTTTCCCAGGCGAGGACGTAGTCCGGCGCCAGGCGCACCGCGGTGCCCAGGGCGGCTTCGGCCTCCTCGAAGCGGTTGTTCAGCTCGAGGGCGGCGCCCAGGTTGTTCCAGGCCTGGGACATCCCGGGCCGGAGGGCGGTGGAGCGGCGGAAGGCGTCCACCGCCTGAGCCCAGAGGGCTTCGTCGAGGCTGAGGGCGCGGGTGCCGGCGGCGCCCCGCCGCAGGCGCATGTGGAGGGCGCCGCCGAGGGCGTACCAGGCGTCGGGATCCTCCGGCGAGAGCCTCACCCAGCTGCGGGTGAAGGCCTCCCAGGCGGGCTGGTTGTCGGGGCGCGCCGCGATGGACTGCAGCAGCTCCGGGACGAGGTCCGTGGGCGGGAGGCCCCCGGCGGCATCCTCCCCCGGCCGCAGGTCGTCGAGGGTTTCGGCGGCCCGGGAGAAGCTGATGCGGGAGGAACGCTCGAAGACCGTGGTGGTGAGGCCCAGGAAGCGGCCCTCCAGATCGAAGAGGCCGCCGCCGCTGGAGCCGGGTTCCGTGAGGGCGTCCGCCTGGAGGACATCCCCGCGGTCCGTGTGCCAGATCGCGGTGAGGGTGCCCCGGCTGGTGCGGGGAAAGCCCCTCGGATAGCCCACCGCCTGCACCGCCAGCCCGGCAGCCCGGGCCGCGGGGCTGGAGGGCTGCGCGGGGGGCAGGGGCAGGCCCGGCACCGCCAGGAGGCAGAGGTCCCGGGCGGGATCCAGGCTCGCCACGGTGGCCCGCCAGCGCCGGCCCTGCTGCTGGACGGAAAGGCTGCGGTGCCCCGCCACCACGTGGGCGTTGGTGGCCACCCGCCCCGGCGCGATCACCACGCCGCTGCCCTGCCGCCCCTGGTGGAAGTCCCCCGCCTGCGCGTCCCCGTCCTCGGCGTGGACCCGCACCACGGAGGCCCGGGGGTCGGTGCGCCGCGCGGGGACGATGGGGCCGTCCTGGGCGGGCAGGCACAGGGCGCAGGCCGCCAGCAGAAGCCCGGCGGGCGGGGCCATGCTAGTCCCCCTGGGGGCCGAGCTGCACGTCCTTCAGGCCCGCGGGCTTGGGCGAGGAGGCGGGGCCCTGGCCGGGCGCCGGGGGCGCCGGTGGCGCGGCGGCGGCCTTGGGCCGGGCCGGGTTCTCGCCCCGCAGGAAGGCGGCCATCTGCTCCGCGTCGGCGAACTGGTCGAAGACCGCCCGCTGCTCCGCGGTGGGGAAGACGTCGAAGCGCAGGCGGCGCGGGCCCCAGAGGTCCACATCCTCGCCCCGCATGCCCGGCACCCGGGGGAAGGTGGCCCGCCAGCAGATGCCCAGGGGCGCGCCGGCGGCGTCCTGGAAAGCCACCAGGTCGGCCTCGGGCAGGAAGCAGGTCCCGCCTTCCTTCCAGGTGGCGATGGTGTAGGTGCGCCCCGTATTGGGGTGGGGCAGGATGCCCACGGGGGCGGGCCGCCCGCCGAGCTTCGCCAGCGCCTCCCGCTGCGCCTCCAGGGCCAGCACGAAATCCGTCTGGCGCAGCTGGCGCTGGGGCTGGGCGATGGGATGGGGGTCCTGCAGGTTGGCGGGCACGTACTTGCCCTCCACCCGCTGGAACAGGGTCAGCAGGATGCGGTCCGCCGCCGGCGCCTCCGCCAGGCTCTTCTCCACCGCCGCCGCCAGCTTCGGGAGCAGCACCTGGGGTGCGACGTAGAACTCGCTGCGGCTGGGCAGCCCGATGAAGACGTTCTGGCCGGGGAAGAAGGCCTCCCACAGCTCCGGCAGCAGCACCCGGGCCGCGTCGGCGCCGTCCCGGTAGGGGCTGCGGTAGATGCCCGAAGGCAGGCGCTCGAAGGGCGCCTTGCTGGCCTCCCGCAGGCGGTCCAGGGCGCGGTCCAGGATTTCGTCGGCCTTCAGCCCCCAGAGCGTCGCCCAGGCTTCCGGCAGGGCCCGGTCGCCGACCCGCACGCGCTTGGCGAGGCCCTCGGCGAAGGGCCAGAACTTCAGCCCGTCCCGGTGCGCCATCCACAGGGGCACCACCTCCGGCAGGACGGTCTCCGCCGCCTCCTCCCACACCGGCGGCAGCCCCCAGCCCTTGTCCACGCAGGCCTGCACCGCCTCCGCCCACGCCGCGCGCCCCGTGGGCCCCTGGTGCTCGAAGTCCGGCATCAGCGCCGCCAGCCCCGGCAGGTCCAGGGCAAAGCCCCGCTCCTCCGCCAGCGCCTCCAGGGAAGGCAGCGGCGCGCTCGGCGCGCGGTTGAAGAGCTTCGTGATGAAAGACATCGGCGATCCCAGGGCAAACCTTCATTTTGCCTGGAAAGGCGAAGGACCATGAAAGGAGTTTCCCCGCGGGCGCGAAGCCCTGGTCCTGCCTGTGGTTCGCCAAGTCTCAATCTGTGCCGAAAATTCACAATCTCCATGCCACCCAACGCCTCTTCGTCGATACCGAGAACCCAGAATCCAGCCCTTTCCCGGTGGCCGCCACGGTAGCTCCTTCATCTATTACACCCTTCCGTCGATTCGATCCCTGAAAGGGCAGGCTCCCGCCCGACCGAGTGCAGGCCCGGTCCTGCTCTTTCAACGCATGGCTTCAGGCCGCGTCGCGCCAGGCGTAGCGGTGGTGCAGGCCACCGGCGCGGGGAAGGGCCACCACGGTGGCGCGGGGGTTGGGCGGGATGTCCGGGGGCCGGCCTTCGGGGGCGTCTTTCCCGAGGGCGAGGTGGGTGCGGCCCTCGTGGTAGTAGGCGAGGAATGCCTTCAGGAGGCGCCGCAGGTGGGCCTCGTTGAGCACGACGATCTGATCGAGCAGCTCGCGGCGCAGGGTGCCGTTGAACCGTTCGACGGCGCCGTTCTGCCAGGGGCAATGGAAGGCCGTCCGCTTGGCTTGGATGCCCATGGATTCCGCGAACCCCTTCGCGACGCCGAAGATGGTGTCGTTGTCGAAGATCAGGGACGCGAGGCTAGCTCCTGGGCACCCCGCGTGATCCGATTCAGGAGGCCAAGGTCCTATGCTGTTCCCATGCCCCTCCTTGACCTCCGCCGCCGGCCCCTGAAGGCGCTCCGCATCTCGGTGACGGACCGGTGCAACTTCCGCTGCCGCTACTGCATGCCGCGGGAGCTCTTCGGGGCGGACGATTCGACCGGCGTGTTCCTGGAGAAGGGGGAGATCCTCCACTTCGAGGAGCTGGAGCGGCTGGGGCGGATCTTCATCGCCCTGGGCGTGGACAAGCTCCGCCTCACCGGGGGCGAGCCCCTGCTGCGCCACGGGTTGCCGGATCTGGTGGCCCGGCTGCGGCGCCTCGACGGCCTGCGGGACCTGGCCCTGACGACGAACGGCGCCCTGCTGAAGGATCTGGCGGCGCCGTTGAAAGCCGCCGGCCTGGACCGCCTCACGGTGAGCCTGGACACCCTGGACCCGGCGAAATTCGCCCGCCTCAACGACACCACCGTGCCCCTGCCCCGGGTGCTGGAGGGCCTCGACGCCGCCCTAGCGGCGGGTTTCGGCCCCCTCAAGCTGAACTGCGTCCTGCAGCGAGGCGTGAACGACGACGAGATCCTGGACCTGCTGGCCTTCGCGAAGGCCAACGGCTTCGTCCTGCGCTTCATCGAGTACATGGACGTGGGCACCCTGAACGGCTGGAAGCTGGACGCCGTGGTGCCCGCGGCCGACGTGCTGGCCACGATCCGCGGGCGCTGGGCCATCGCGCCGGTGGAGGAGCCCCTGGCGGGCCGCGTGGCGGAGCGGTGGAGGTTCTCGGACGGCTCGGGCGAGTTCGGCGTCATCGCCTCCGTCTCCGCCCCCTTCTGCGGCGGCTGCGACCGCGCGCGCCTCAGCGCCGAAGGCCGGCTCTACACATGCCTCTTTGGGAGCCAGGGGTTGGATCTCAAGACGGCGTTGCGCAACGGGGCGTCGGATGGCGACATCGAGGCCTTGCTGCGGGGGAAATGGTCCCGGCGGGACGATCACTATTCGGAGATCCGCACGGAGGAGACCGCGCGGAACCGGAAGGTGGAGATGTTCCACATCGGGGGGTAGGCGGCCGCCGTTGGTGCCCCACTCGGATGCATCGTTCGTCGTCGTGACGGAGTTGACCTTCAAACGGGCACCGTCCCAAACCATGCTCCGCCCGCCCTTGGCGGAGCATGGTTTGGGACGGTGCTAGCAAGCGGAGCGCGCAAGGCCGGAGAGCGGCGCCATCGAGGCGGCATGCCCTTGGGGAAGGAGTGGCAGTCTCGCTTTGCTGCTCTTGGCCTTCGGCCAACCGAAGCCGCCGTGCACGGGTTTGTGATGATTCATGCTCCTTGCGCGCTATCGCTTGCTAGCACCCTTCCCCAGCCCGATCCGCCAAGGGCGGGCGGATCATGCTGGGAAAGGGTGCCGGTCCAAGGTCAACGGCAAGGTCAACCGTCACCCCAAAGGGGGGAACAACCTTCACAGAAGACGGGGCGGCCTCGACGGCCGGAACCTCACACTCCCAGCTCGGCCCACGCGCGGCCGGGGAAGTCCGGCGGATCCAGCCCCAGGAGCTTGAGCTGCAGGATCATCTGGGCGCGGTGGTGGGTCTCCTCCAGCAGCATGAGGCGGAGGTAGTTCGCCGGCTTGCTGACGTTGCCGAACTCGGTGACGAAGGGCGTGTCCAGATGGTCCTGGCGGATGTTCATGAGCATGGCTTCGCAGGTCTGGCTGTGGAGGTCCCAGGCGAGGAGCAGGTCCGAGGTCTTGCCGCTGGCGGCGATCCAGGGGGCCTCGCCGTAGATGGCGGCCAGGAGGCCGGGATTGCCCTTGGTGAGGGAGGTGAGGGTGCTCTCCCGCACCAGGGCCAGGTGGGCCAGCTGCTCCCGGAGGGTGCGCGCGCCGTAGTCCCAGCGCTTGTCCCAGATGTCGGGCCGCGTCTCCGGCACCGAGGCGATGACGGACCGGGTGTGGGCCGTGGAGATGCCGAAGGGTCGAAGTCCGTCGCGGATCATGCCGGGTGTTCCATGGGGAAGGAAACGGGGACGAGGGGTGCGTGCTGGATTATGCCCCCAGGTGCTCCATCACGTCCTGCAGGCACTGGCAAAACATGGTCGGGGGGTTCGGGGAGTATGGCAGCCGTTGCGGGTCATGAGCCGAGGCACTCCATCACGTCATGCAGGCACCGATCATACGTGTCATCGGGGGTCTCCGTCAGGAAGAACTCCACGGCGTGGCCCGCGGGCCGCGCCTCCGGGTGGGCGGACCAGGCCTGGAAGAGGGCCTCCAGGGGCGTGGCGTCCAGGCGGTTGGCCCGGTGCTTGTGGGATTTCCGGGTGCGGTCCGTGTCCGGCCCCCGCAGGGAAACCCCGTGGCTGGGCGCCGCGTGGAAGAGGAAGACCTGCACCCACTGGCCCTTCATGAACTGGGCGAAGTGCAGGTAGGCCCCGTGGTTGGAGAAGGTGCCGTTCACCACCCGCTCCTTCCCCAGCCAGGCGCTGGTCCAGCGCTGGAGCAGGGCGTCCGCCCGCTTCCGGTCGCTCTTGTGGCGCAGGCTGCTGTGGGCCACCAGGAGGAAGTCCTCCAGGTGGGATTCGGGGGTGCCGTGCTCCGCGGCCATCAGGCCTGCCGGTAGAGGTCGGCGCCGGTTTCGGCGAATTCCTGGCTCTTCTCCGCCATGCCCGCCGCCAGGGCTTCTTCCTCGCCCATGCCGTGCTCGGCGGCGTAGGCGCGCACCTCCTCGGTGATCTTCATGGAGCAGAAGTGGGGTCCGCACATGGAGCAGAAGTGGGCCTGCTTGGCGCCTTCGGCGGGCAGGGTCTCGTCGTGGAACTCCCTCGCCGTGTCCGGGTCCAGGCTGAGGTTGAACTGGTCCTCCCAGCGGAACTCGAAGCGGGCCTTCGAGAGGGCGTTGTCCCGGTCCTGGGCGCCGGGGTGGCCCTTGGCCAGGTCCGCGGCGTGGGCGGCGATCTTGTAGGCGATGACGCCGTCCTTCACGTCCTTGCGGTTGGGCAGGCCGAGGTGCTCCTTCGGCGTCACGTAGCAGAGCATGGCGGTGCCGTACCAGCCGATCATGGCGGCGCCGATGGCCGACGTGATGTGGTCGTAGCCCGGGGCGATGTCGGTGGTGAGCGGGCCCAGGGTGTAGAAGGGTGCCTCGCCGCAGGTCTCCAGCTGCTTCGTCATGTTCTCCTGGATGAGGTGCATGGGCACGTGGCCCGGGCCCTCGATCATGGTCTGGACGTCGTGCTTCCAGGCGATCTTCGTGAGCTCTCCAAGGGTCTCCAGCTCCCCGAACTGGGCCTCGTCGTTGGCGTCGGCGATGCAGCCGGGGCGCAGGCCGTCCCCCAGGGAGAAGGCCACGTCGTAGGCCTTCAGGAGCTCGCAGATCTCCTCGAATCGGGTGTAGAGGAAGTTCTCCTGGTGGTGGGCCAGGCACCACTTCGCGAGGATGGAGCCGCCCCGGCTCACGATGCCCGTGAGGCGCTTGGCCGTGAGGGGGACGTACTTCAGCCGCACGCCGGCGTGGATGGTGAAGTAGTCCACCCCCTGCTCCGCCTGCTCCACCAGCGTGTCCCGGAACAGCTCCCAGGTCAGCTCCTCGGCCTTGCCGTCCACCTTCTCCAGGGCCTGGTAGATGGGCACGGTGCCGATGGGCACGGGGCTGTTGCGCAGGATCCACTCCCGGGTCTCGTGGATGTTCTTGCCGGTGCTGAGGTCCATCACCGTGTCGGCGCCCCAGCGGATGGACCAGGCCATCTTCTCCACCTCCTCCTCGATGCTGGAGGTGACGGCGGAGTTGCCGATGTTGGCGTTGATCTTCACCAGGAAGTTGCGCCCGATGATCATGGGCTCGGTTTCGGGGTGGTTGATGTTGGCGGGGATGATGGCGCGCCCGCGGGCCACTTCGTCCCGCACGAACTCGGGGGTGATGGGACGCTTCCCGGAGGCCTCGCGCCCCAGGTTCTCCCGGATGGCGATGTATTCCATCTCGGGCGTCACGATCCCCTGGCGGGCGTAGTGCATCTGGCTGACGTTCTTCCCGGGCTTCGCCTTCAGGGGCCGGCGGCCGCCCTTGAAGCGGATGGCCTCCAGGTCCCCGTCCCGGTCCCGGAGCTGGCGGTAGTAGGAGCTGGGCTTGTCCAGCTGGACGACATCGTTCCGGCCCAGGATCCAGGCTTCGCGCACCGGCGCCAGGCCCTTGGTCACGTCCAGGATCACGCTGGGGTCCGTGTAGGGACCCGAAGTGTCGTAGATGCGCACGGAGCCGTTGGCCTCCAGGGCGCCGTCGAAGCCCCGGGTGGGCTGCAGCGCCACGTCCCGCAGGGGCACCCGCACGCCGGCCTGGACGCCTTCCACGAAGACCTTGGTGGAGGCGGGGAAGGGCCGCAGGCATTCCGCCAGGGCGCCGGGGTGCACCGGGGTGGCGTCGGCGGCGGGGACTTCAGGGGACGGCTGGGCGGTCATGGCGGCTCCGGGGAGCTGAAAGTTTAGCGCGGGCGGGGCCGCCGCCCCGGGCGGGTTCCCCCCTTGGCGCCTTGGCAGGCCCGGTCCGGAGGCCAGGCCGTCGCGCCGCGCCCGGCACAAGCTCCCGCCGGACGCGTGCCCGCGCGCTCCCACCAAGGCTCCGCCTTCGTGGAGGCGGGAACCCTCCTGGCGGCCCGTCCGCAGAACTTCTGGCCGCGCCGCAAGGGCTGCTAGGCTCGAATCAGGTGTCTTCGGAGTTCCCATGAAACCCCTGCGCATCCTCCTCCTGAGCGCCGTCTGCGCGGATCTGGCCTTCGGCTTCCAGGGGGCTGGCGAGGATCCGGTGATGAAGGCCCGGGCCCAGCGGGCGGCCGCCCAGGGCATCTCGGAAGCCGACCTGCCGCCGGTGCCCAAGGGCATCGCCGAGCCGCCCCCCCTGCCAGCGCCGGAAATCCATCCCCGGGACACCCGGGGCTACAAGGCCGCCCGCCGCAGCCGCCACGGCCGCCGGGGAAAGGCCGCGGTGAAGCGGGGCAAGGGGGCCCCGAAGGCCCACAAGGTCGCGCCGAAGAAGCGCCGCCGCTGACCATGGCCCCCCGGCAGCCCCCCACGGCGACCCTGCGGCGGCTGGGCGTCCTCACCTCCGGGGGCGATGCCCCGGGGATGAACGCCGCGATCCGCGCCGTGGTGCGCCAGGCCGGGGCCCTGGGCATCGAGGTGCGCGGCATCCACCACGGCTTCCAGGGCCTGGTGGACCGGGACTGGCCGCCCCTGGCCAGCCGCCAGTGCGCCAACATCCTGCAGCGGGGGGGCACCATCCTCCACACCGCCCGCTGCGAAGCCTTCCTGGACGCCGGCGTCCGGGCCCGGGCCGCCGCGGATCTGCGGGCCGAAGGCATCGAGGCCCTGGTCATCATCGGCGGCGACGGCTCCTTCACCGGCGCGGATCTATTGAACCGGGAGCACGGCGTGCCCTGCGCCGGCATTCCCGGCACCATCGACAACGATCTGCCGGGCACGGACCGCACCCTGGGCTTCGATACGGCCCTGAACACCGCCGTGGAGGCCATCGACCGCATCCGCGACACGGCCTCGTCCCACGAGCGGCTCTTCCTGGTGGAGGTCATGGGCCGGCGCAGCGGCATGCTGGCGGTGCACACCGCCATCGCCTGCGGCGCCGAGGCCGTCCTCTACCCCGAAAGCGCCGAGGACACCTACGCCGCCCTCGTGGGCCAGCTCCGGGAGAACTGGGAGCGGGGCAAGCGCAGCTCCATCGTGGTGGTGGCGGAAGGGGACCAGGAGGGCGGGGCCCTGAAGGTGGGGGACCGGCTGCGCCGGGAGTTCGGCCTCGACCTCCGGGTGGTGGTCCTGGGCCACATCCAGCGGGGGGGCAGCCCCACCGCCATGGACCGCATCTGGGGCAGCCGCTGGGGCGTGGAAGCCGTGAAGCGCCTGGCGGGGGGCGAGACCGCCTTCTACCTGGGGGTGGACGCCGGCCAGCTCGTGGTCCGGCCCCTGGCCGCCATCCACAACCCCCGCCCGGACCCGCCCCGGGAGCTGAGCGACCTGGTGGCGGTGCTGGCGCGATGAACCCCTTCCGATCCGCCGCAGGTGACCGATGACCCTTCCCAAGCTCGCCGTCGTGATGGCCGGAGGCCGGGGCACCCGCTTCTGGCCCCGCTCCCGGGCCGCGATGCCCAAGCAGTTCCTGGCGATCACGGGCAAGGAGACGCTGCTCGAACAGACGGTGCGGCGGCTGGAAGGGTCTTTCGAGCCGGAAAACATCTTCGTCCTCACCACGGAGGACCTGGCCGACGAGGCGCGCCGCCAGCTGCCGGAACTGCCGCCGGGCAACATCCTGCTGGAGCCCGAGGGCCGCAACACGGCGCCCTGCCTGGCCCTCTGCCTGGTGGAGCTGGAGCGGCGGGTGGGCACGGGCGTGATGGCCGTCCTCAGCGCCGACCACTGGATCGGGGACCGGGAGGCCTTCCTCGGCGATCTGGACCGGGCCATGGACCACGCCGGGGCCACCGGCGATCTGGTGGTATTCGGCATCCCGCCCACGAGTCCGGAGACGGGCTACGGCTACATCGAGTCGGAGGGCGAAGGCCCCGTCCGCAAGGTGGCCGCCTTCCGGGAGAAGCCGCCCTTCGACCAGGCGGTGGCCTACCTCCAGAGCGGCCGCCACACCTGGAACGCCGGCATGTTCGTGTGGACCCTGAAGGATTTCCGCGCGGCGCTCCAGGCCCACGCGCCGGAGCTGCTGACGCCCCTGGACGCGTGGAACGGCGACAAGGCCGACCTGGCCGCAGCCTACGCCCAGCTCCCGAAGCTGCCCATCGACATCGCCCTCATGGAGAAGGCGGGGAACGTGAGCGTCGTTCCCGCGCGCTTCCGCTGGTCCGACGTGGGTTCCTGGCCCGCGGCCCTGGCCTTCCAGGAAGCGGATGAGAAGGGCAATGTGGCGCTGGGGGACACGCTCCTCGTGGACACCCAGGACTGCGCCTTCTTCGGCGGGAAGCGCCTCATCGCCGCGGCGGGGGTCGAAGGCCTCATCGTGGTGGACGCCGACGACGCCCTCCTCATCACCCACCGGGACCGGGCCCAGGGGGTGAAGGACATCGTGGAACGGCTGCGGGCGGCAGGCCGGACGGAGCTGCTATGAGCGGCGCCACGGTGCTGGAACTGGTGGATACGGCCCTGAAGATCGGGCTGGGGGCCCTCATCAGCGGGGTCTTCACCTGGCAGGTCGCGAAGAACAACCTGGCCGCCCAGGAGGCCGCGGATTTCGAGAAGGTGGTCTCGGCGGTGGAGGCGGCGCAGAACGCGACGGTGCGCTTCGTGGACGCCCTGGGGGACTGGACGGTGAACCGGGGCACGGTGGCGGAGGCCCAGGTGGAGCCGGGGCTGAAGCAGGCCAAGCGGGCCCTGGAGGGCGCCCTGCTGGGGCTCATGTCGGGCTACACCCGGCTGACCCTGCTGGGGGAGCCCGCCTGCGCCAGCGCCCTCACGGAATACCGGGAGGCGGCCGACGCCTTCTTCCGGGAGGCCTGGAACCGCAAGGACGACCTCACGGATCCTGAACTGACGGCCTCCAGCGAAGCCCTGCTGGAACCCATGGAGCGCCTGCTGGACAGCCTCGGCGAGGCCTACCGCTCCCACGTGGTTTGAACCTAGGGAGTGCGCTAGGCTCCTTCCTGATGGAAAGACCCGAAACCCTCCACATTGACAAGCCCTGGGGCTTCTTCGAGCAGTACGCGTTCAACGAGCGCTGCACCGTGAAGATCCTCGCCTGCAACCCGGGCCAGCGCCTCAGCCTGCAGCGCCACGCCCACCGGGACGAGCTGTGGGTGGCCCTGGACGAGGGCGTGGTGGTGGACCTGGACGAGCAGGAGCTGCGCCCCGAGGTCGGGGCCGAGCTCTGGCTGCCGGCGGGTTCAAGGCACCGCCTGCGCTGCGACGGGGCCAACGGCCACGCGGTGCGGGTGCTGGAGATCAGCTTCGGGACCTTCGACGAGAACGACATCGAGCGGCTGGCGGACGACTATGGGCGTGTCTAGGGCCGCGATCTTCCTGGTCGCGGCGCCGCTGGTGGCCCAGCCTGGCGGGGTGGCCGAGCTTGGCTTGGACATCCTGCGGGGGAGCGCGAGGGGGGACGCAGAGCGACCAGAGGGAGCGGGCGGTCCCACCTCGCAGGTATCGGCCGAGCAGCTCCTGGCGGGGGTGGACAAACTCCGCCACCCCTGGCCGGCCTTCGCCGTGAACGTGGAGATCGCCGCCGGAACCCGCAGTCTGCGCTGGAGGGTGCGGGCCCGGGAGAACGGGGACGCGCGGGTGGACGGCGTCTCGGAAAAGGAGAAGGGCCGTTCCGTGCTGGTGCTGGGGGACCAGATGTGGCTGCTGCTGCCCAACGCCAGGCGGCCCGTGCAGGTGAGCCCCGCCCAGCGCCTCCTGGGACCGGCGGCGGGGGGCGACATCGCCCGCACCCGCTTCGCCGGGGACTACGCGGTGAAGACCCTGGGCCACGGCAGCCTGGAGGGCCAGCCCGTCTGGCTCCTGGATCTGGAAGCGAAGCGCAAGTCCCTCACCCACCGCAGCGCCCGCCTGGCGGTTTCAAAAGCCGATGGCCGGCCCCTCCAGGCGGACTTCTTCCTGGCCTCGGGCAAGGCTGCCCGCACCGTGAAGTTCGCCCCGCCGGGGATGGCGTCGGGCAGGCGGGTGCTCACGGTCATGACGGTCTTCGAGCCCGCCGGGGGCAGCGCCCAGATCCGCTTCAGCGGGTGGGCGCCGGGGGCGGCGGATCCCAAGGCCTTCGACTTGCCCAAGTGATCCCGGTCTCCTTCATGGCCGCGGAGGCGGGAAGGGACTAGACTGTTGGGTGAGGTGCCCTTCGGGGCTTCCCGCCACTCTTAGTCCCATCACTTGCAACCAGCTCCCAATGTGGAGTTCCCGCTTACCCATCCCACCAACGTTCCCCTCCAAACTTCCCACACGAAACGCCCCTGCCTCGGGGGCGTTTCACTGTCCGGGCGAGGCCCAGACAGTGGCCCCCTCGGCAGCTCCCGTCTATCGGACAGGACATCTAGTCCTGTCCTCCCGATCGCTGCGCTCTCGGAGACGGGTCCCTCCACGCCCTCCCGCCTATCGGACCCTGCGCGTCCTCCCAATCGCCCTTCGGGCTCTTGGAGGCGGGCCCCTTCTCGGGGGCGTTTCACTGTCCGGGCTTCAGTGGAACCCTGGTCCGGAGGTTCGGGGATGGCAGAATGGACGGTTCCGGAGCCTGCCATGCACGACGAAGAGCACGAACTGAGCGCCTACCTCAACGGCGAGCGCATCGCCCCGGGCGGGATCCGCAAGGGGATCTCGGCGGCGGACCTCATCGACGAGGCCTTCCTGGCCTACAACGGCGGGCGGCTCGGCGAGGCGGCGCGGCTGCTGGTGAAAAAGATCCTGAAGCCGGACGTGACGCTCGGCGTGACGTTGACGGGCGCGCTGACGCCCGCCGGGCTGGGGCGCAGCTGCCTCATCCCTCTCATCGAGGCGGGCGTCATCGACTGGATGGTGAGCACCGGGGCGAACCTCTACCACGACACCCACTTCGCCCTGGACCTGAAGCTTCACCGGGGCAATCCCTACACTTCCGACATCCTGCTGCGGGACGAAGGGGTGGTGCGCATCTACGACATCCTCTTCGACTACACGGTGCTGCTGGACACGGACGCCTTCTACCGGGAGCTCATCAAGGCCCCTAGCTTCCAGCGGCCCATGAGCACGGCGGAATTCCACACCATGGTGGGCAAGGCCCTCTTCGAGCGGGAGCAGGCCCTGGGCCTCGGGACCGTGTCGGTGCTGTCGTCGGCCTACCAGTGCGGCGTGCCCATCTACACGTCCAGCCCCGGCGATTCGAGCATCGGCATGAACGTGGCGGCGGTGGCCCTGGAAGGCAACAAGCTGGTCTACGACGTGAACGCCGACGTCAACGAAACGGCCTCCCTCGTCCTCGATGCGAAACTGAAGGGCGGCAAGAGCGCCGTGTGGATCCTCGGGGGCGGCTCCCCCAAGAACTTCATCCTCCAGACCGAGCCCCAGATCCAGGAGGTGCTCGGCATCGACGAGCGCGGCCACGACTACTTCCTCCAGATCACCGACGCGCGCCCCGACACCGGCGGCCTCAGCGGCGCCACGCCCGGCGAAGCCGTGAGCTGGGGCAAGATCGATCCCGACCAGCTCCCCGACGCCGTGGTCTGCTACGCCGATTCCACCATCGCCCTGCCCCTGCTCACCGCCTACGTCCTCGACCGCATGGAGCCGCGCCCCCTCAAGCGCCTCGCCGACCGGCGGGAAGCCATGATGCAGCAGCTCCGCGACCAGTACGCCACCCGCGGCCGCCTCAGCGGCGCGCCGACGACGGCAAGGGACGTGGCCAAGCGCGGTGTGACGGTGGGTATGCCGGAGAAGGGCGAGGGGCAGGGGAGCTGGCCCTGCGGGACGCCGAATCCGTGATGGCTCATGTACTCCTTTCCGGGTTGACCTTGTTTGTGTGCCAGGGTGCGGAGGCTCAGAGCACCACACGATTCATCCCCGAGGCATACACAATCAATGTTCGTCCGAAGGTAAGCCCATTCTTTGAGAAGGCACTGACCGGTGCCCTTACTGCGATGAATGAGCCATCGCTGTGGGAAGCACCTTCTGACCGGGCATCCTTCCGGTTCATATGGCTGCGTTCATTCGATGAGCCGATCTCCATTCGCGTTCAATTGGAAGGCACCAGGTGCATCATCCGGACTTGTGTCTTGGAAGGCACGTGGAGCCACGAATTTGGGAAGGTCAAATCGGACCGGAGGACCATTGTCCCGATGAAGAAGTGGCGAGACCTCACCACCAAGATCACGAAGTCTGTATTTTGGGATCTCGCGCCGACCAACGACCCATTGTTCAAGGATGGTTGGATGGAGGTGAGCACTGACGGCGCACTCTGGATCCTTGAAGCCAACTTTGAGCACCGCTACCACCTGGTCTGCCGGAATTCGCCTGAGAATGCGGAATTCCGAAGGCTGTGCCTATTCATCGTTCAACTCTCGGGACTGAGGCTGAAACCTTCAGCAATCTATTAGGCACCCAGAAAAACGTATTCGCCTACCCTGCCGTCCTCATCGCGAGGTAGAAAGTCTTCTTCGTCGCCCCGGCGCCCATCGCCAGCACCCTCTGAGGAGGACCCCATGGCATCCACCAAGCGACGCACGCCCCGACCTTCCAGCGCACGGAACCGTGTTGCCGAGACCGTCACGACGCCCTACGAGGCCGCCGAGAGCCTGACTAGCGACACGCGCATGGCTGCCCTCCTGGAGGCCGCCCTGGAGGACGGGCATCCCCAGGTCATTGCTGCGGCCTTGGGCACCCTCGCCTGGGCCAAAGGCATGGCGAAGATCGCCGAGGACACGGGCCTGAACCCGAAATCCCTGTACCGTGCCCTCTCCGGCGAAGGGAACCCCGAACTGGACACTTTCCTCAAAGTCATCCACGCCCTGGGCCTGCAGCTGCACGCAACGGCCCTCTGACGCATCCCATGGGCGCCCGCACGCACCACCTCACCGATCCTCTCGCGGCCTTCATCGCGCAGCAGAAGGTCTTCTTCGTAGCCTCGGCGCCCCTCTCGCCTGACGGCCACGTGAACCTCTCCCCCAAGGGCCTGGACAGCTTCCGCGTCCTTTCGCCCACCCGCGTGGCGTACCTCGACCTCACAGGCAGCGGCAACGAGACCTCGGCGCACCTGCTGGAGAACGGCCGCGTCACGCTCATGTTCTGCGCCTTCGAGGAGCCGCCCCTGATCCTGCGGATCTACGGCTGCGGCCGCACGGTGCTGCCTTCGGATTCCGACTGGGCGGAGCTTTCGTCGCACTTCAAGGTGCTCCCAGGAATGCGCCAGATCATCGACATCACCATCCGCGAAGTGCAGACCTCCTGCGGCCACGGCGTGCCCCTCATGGCCTTCCAGGGCCCGCGGGAGCGCATCCCCGCCTGGGCCGCGAAGTTGGGCGAGGAGGGCATGGAGGCCTACCGCCAGGCCAAGAACCGCCTGAGCCTCGACGGGCTTCCCACCGCGCTGGGCTGAGGCCCGCGCTTCAGATCAGGGGGCGGGCTTGCCGTAGGTCAGCCGCCGCCAGACGGTCTCCGCCGGGCCCATGGTATGCCTCGACAGCCACCACTTCGAGAGCGGGATCTGGAGCAGCCACAGGCCCAGGGCCATGGCGAAGCCCTGGACGGCGCTGGTCTTCCCGAAGAGGTTCAGGCCGAAGTAGTAGAAGACGCCGGTGAAGATCACCGAGTGCGCCAGGTAGTTCGTCAGCGCCATGCGACCGTTCCAGGCTAGGGGCTTCACCAGCCGGGCCGCGCCACCCTGCAGCAGCTTCACTAGCCCCGCGGCGTAGGCCAGTGTGAGGGCCGGCGTGGCCACGTAGTAGGCGGCCATGCCCGCCATGGAGTAGGGATTGCCGGGGCCCGGCATGCCCTTGGACGAGCACCAGAGGTTGAAGGCGTTGCCCGGCAGGCCGAGGACCAGGCCCCAGGCCAGGACCTTGGAAACGAAGCCCCGGTGCGCCTCCGGATCCTTCAGGATCCCCTTCCGCGAGGTCCACGCCCCCAGCAGGAACATGGCCAGGATCTGGGGCGCCACCGCGAGGGTCATGGCGTAGTTTCCGGCCAGCTCCTTCGCCCGCAGCTTGAACAATTCGCCGTAGGGGCCGTTCCCGTAGACCCAGAGGCTGCGCGCGATGGCCTCCGCGGCCTCCACCTCCTGCTTCTTCGCCGCCGCCGCCATCTGGGCCGCGGCCTCGGGGATGCCCTGGCCCACCTTCATCAAGGCGAAGACCACCAGGCCCATCAGCGAGGGAATGGCCAGCAGGCAGAGGCTCCACACCAGCAGCGTCTTTGGCCTCCGGGTGCGGAACAGCAGGAGCAGGAAGCCCAGCAACGCGTAGACGAAGAGGATGTCCCCCATCCAGATGAGCAGGCCGTGGGCCAGGCCGATGACCAGGAGCCACGCCAGGCGCCGCCGGTAGATCCGTCCCGGCGCCTCGCCCCTCGCCTGCAGGCGGTCCACCTGCTCGGCGAAGCCCATGCCGAAGAGAAAGGAGAACAAGCAGTAGAACTTGCCCTGCCAGAAGAGCAGGAGGAAGGCCTGGAAGCCGGGCTGGGCGGCCTCGGGCCAGGGCCGCATCATGGTCGCCTGGTAGGGCGCGGCGAAGAACAGCATGTTCACGGCGAAGACGCCCAGGAGGGCGAAGCCCCGCAGCACGTCCATGGCCTCGATGCGTTCCGCGGGCTGGGTCGGAAGGGAAGTCATGGCAACCTCGGGGGATGGATCCAGGCTAGGCGAAACGCGGGGTGGCCATGAAGGAAGAACCGGCGAGCGGGACGGGAGCGGGGCCGATCGGTCGCTTTGCGCCCTCGCCCACGGGCGTCCTGCACCTGGGCAACCTGCGCACGGCCCTGGCCTCCTGGCTGTCGGCCAAGGCGGCAGGCGGCCGCTGGCTCATCCGCATGGAGGACGTGGACGGCCCCCGCTGCCGGCGGGACGTCGGCGAGCGCCAGCTGCGGGACCTGGCGGCCCTGGGCCTGGAATCCGACGGGCCGGTGCTCTGGCAGTCGGACCGCGGCGCGGCCTACCGCGAGGCCCTGGCGGTCCTCCATGCCGCCGGCCGCCTCTACCCCTGCGCCTGTTCCCGGAAGGACCTCCAGCTCCTGGCCTCGGCGCCCCACGGCGACGAGGGCCTGCGCCCCTATCCGGGCCGCTGCCGCGCCCGGGCCTGGGAGGGCTTCGACCGGGCCCTGCGCCTGCGGCTCCCCTCGGCTCCGGTGGGGTGGGAGGACCTGCTGCTCGGGCCGCAGCGCGACGATCCGGAAGCCCTCACCGGCGATCCCCTCCTCTTCCGCCGGGACGGCTGCTTCGCCTACCACCTGGCGGTGGTGGTGGATGACGGGGCCCAGGGCGTCACGGAAGTGGTGCGGGGCGCGGACCTGCGGCCCGTCACCGCCACCCAGGTCCGCCTCCAGGAGGCCTTGGGCCTGCCGCGTCCCGCCTACGCCCACCTGGGCCTGGTCACGGCCCCGGACGGTTCGCGCCTGGGCAAGCGGGCCGGGGCGCTGGGCCTGGAGGCGCTGGCGGCAAAGGGCATCGGGACCCCGGAAATCCTCGGCTGGCTGGGCTTCTCCCTGGGCTGCCTGGAGCGGCCGGATGCCTGCGGGGCTGCGGAGCTGGTCTCATCCTTCGACTGGAACAAGCAGCAGCCCTGCGCGGTCCCGGTTCCTTCCCCGTGGTGCTGAGCTTCAACCAGCGCAGGGAATCCGCGTGGAGTCGTGACCTGGACCCTGCTCCAAGAAGGAAGTCCCCGGTCCTGTCAGTGCTAGGTTTGAAGGCTGTCAGGAGAAATGCCCATGCGTTTCTGGTCCATCCTCGTCATCGCGCTTTCCACCTTGGTTCCCGCAAGGTCCTTCACGCCTCCCAGGCCTCATCCCCTGGTGCAGAAATACCGCGACCTGAAATTGGGAAAGACCTGGAGCATCGCGAATTACCAGATCGCGAAGGGCCACGCGGTCTTCTCCATGGAGAAGGGCGAACTCACGGAGATCCTGGCGGGGGGCCAGACCGTGGGGGTCTACTTCCGGGGAGAGGGGTTTCTCGACTATCTCGCTGCGGACAAGCTCGAGCACGCGGTCATGACGTACAACCTGGAGAAGAATGCATCCCTGCGGGCCAAGGCCATCGAGGGCGGGCTGAACCTCGTGGAACCCTTCAAGGAGGCGGCCTACTGGTTCCATGGAGAGCCCTTGCCAGCCCCGTTGCCCTCGGCCTCCGCTGCAAGTACCGCGACGACGGACGCCTGGGGTTTCTTCTTGCAGAGCTTCAGTCTCAAGTCCTATTGGCGCGGAGCCCAGGCGTCAGCCTTCCGCGAGATGGAAAGGTCGGGCCAGCCCTACCTGCACGCGGAGATCAAGGGCGTCCACGACCATCTGATCTACGTCTTCGATCCCGAATACGCGGCCTCGGAAATCCTCGGCCTGAAGACTCTCAACGGTGAGGCCCTCATCTCGACCCAGGCCATTGGATGGGACCGGCGGTCTCCCCTCGCGTCCCTGCTCACCCTGTCCCACGTCGAGATCGACCTGACCGCCCACGACGCGGACAAGGCCTCCCTCACCGTGGTGGAAACTCTGGTTCCCACCCGGAACGGGAGGGCGATCTGGCTTGACCTCATCGGTCCCGGCGAGGAGACGCCCGGGGGCAAGTTCCTCTTCGGTGCGGTCTCCGTCCAGGACGAATCGGGGCGGGAACTGGCCTTCGACCATCGAGCCGGGAAGATCCTGGTCGAGTTGAAGGATCCTGCGGTGGCGGGAAAACCCCTCAAGCTTCGGTTCCAGATCGAAGGCGAACTCCTCTTCAGGCCCAACAATACCTACTACTGGAAACTGGGGGTTTACGCCTGGTTCCCGCAGCCCGACCTCGCCGGGCAGGCGTACTCGGTGCATGCCACCGTGCGCGTGAAGAAACCCTTCATACCTATCCTCCCGGGGACCACGGTGCGCCGTGTCGAAGAAGGCGAGTACACGCTGGTTGAGACCCGCATCGACAGACCCGTGCAGTTCTTCGTCATGGACGCGGGACGGTTCAGCTTCCACAAGGACCAGCAAGGCGACCGGGTCGTTACCGTTGCGACCTACGGCGGGAGCAAGGGCAATACGGAGAAGCTCGGCCGCATGGCCCATCAATACATCCAGCTCTATGAACTGCTGCTGGGCCCTTTCCCATTCAAGGAATTCAACATCATCCACCAGAAGGAATACGGCTACGGCCAAGCTCCTCCGGGGACGATGTACATCACGGACGAGGCTTTCGACAGCATCTCCTCGATGGCCAACCTGGCCTTCTCCCGGGGTGTGAACCATCGCTTCGCCCACGAGATTGCCCATCAGTACTGGGGACACAGGGTGAAGATGCCTTCCTACGAGGAACAATGGCTTACGGAATCCTTCGCGGAATACTGCTCCGCGATCGCGATCCTGAGGACCAAGGGGTTCGGGGAGCCGAAGTATGCCGCGATGGTGGAGAAATGGGGCGAGAGGGCGAAGGCCGCCGCTCCGCTCTCCACCATCCCGGAGGCGAACCGGCTGCGGTACATCGGCAGGCCCATGGACTCCACCCTGGCGAGGCAGGCCCTGATCTATGACAAGGGGGCCCTGATCCTCTATGCCCTGCACAAGGAGATGGGGGACAACAGGTTCCTCTCCTTTCTCCAGGCGCTGGTCCGCAGCTTCGACGGGAAGTTCGCCACCACCCTCGACGTGCTGGAGCTCGCCAGCCTCGTCGGGAAGAAGGACTACTCCCCTCTGTTCTCCAGGTGCTTTTGGGGGACGGAGCTCCCATGAACCTGAAAATCGAACCCAAGGGTCGGGGGGTCCTCAACGGCAGACAGCCGATATGAAGGCCCCCCCTGATGTGACCAGGTATCCCAGGGGGAGTTCCGGCCCAAGGTCTCGCAAACACGGTCCCACAAATACAAAGGACCCGGCAGTCCGGGTCCTTGTGTCGCGAGCTGCCTGCCCTTAGGCCAGCGCGTTCACCTTCATCGTCAGCCGGCTCTTGTACCGGTCGGCGGCGTTCTTGTGGAGGATGCCCTTCTTCGCGGCCTTGTCCACCACGCCCATGATGCCGGGCAGCGCGCCGGCGGCCTCGGTCTTGCTGCCGCCCTGGACCACCACCAGGAACTTCTTCAGGGCGGTCTTGAGGGTGGAGCGGTTGGAGCGGTTCCGCAGGCGAGCTTCCTCGTCCCGGCGGGCCTTCTTGGCGGCGGACTTGTGATTGGCCATCGTTGATTCTCCGGCGGCCGGGCAAGCCGGACGCGAAGGAAAATCCTACCGCAAAGGCCTCAAAGATCAAGGGGAAAAAGCAGCCATTCCCGTCCCTTTCGGGGCTTCCCATGGCCCCTCCGGACGTGGACACTGGAAGAGGCCTCGGTCCCCGGTGATCTGGATTCTAGGGGATGGGCGGCATGGAACGCATTCGGGAAGCCTTTGAAAGAGCCTTGGCGGCCGCCTTGCCGGGCCAGGAGATCGTGCTGGAGCGGCCCCGGAGCGGCGAGCTGGGCGATCTCGCCTTCCCCTGCTTCCGGGTGGCCAAGGCCCTCGGGAAGAACCCGGCCGCCCTGGCCCAGGAACTGGCCGGCTCGGTGCGGGTGGAAGGTGGCGAGGTGCTGGCGGCCGGTCCCTACCTGAACCTGAAGCTGCGCCCTGAGGCCCGGGCCCAGGCCATCCTGGGCGCCCTGCTCTCCGACCGGCCCTACGGCGCCGGGGCGCCCAACGGCCGCAAGGTCATCGTCGAGTACAGCTCCCCCAACATCGCCAAGCTCTTCACCATCGGCCACCTGCGGTCCACGATGATCGGCCACGGCCTCGTGCAGGCCCACCGCTACCTGGGCTACGAGGTCATCCGCCTCAACCACCTCGGGGACTGGGGCACCCAGTTCGGGACCCTGCTGGCGGCCTACAAGCGCTGGGCGGAGGCTTCCAATCCCCGGCTCACGGAGGATTTTGGCTGGGCGGCGGACATTCCGGAGAAGCGCCGCACGCCCCTCTTCCGCCTCTTCCAGCTCTACGTGCGCTTCCACGACGAGGAGCGCGAGAATCCCGACATGCGGGACGAGGCCCGGGACTGGTTCCGCCGCCTGGAGGCGGGGGACCCGGAGGCTCGGAGGCTCTGGACCTGGTTCCGGGAGATCTCCCTGGTGGAGTTCCAGCGCATCTACGACCGCCTCGGCGTGGGCTTCGACACCCTGGAGCAGGGCGAGGCCTTCTACGAGGCCATGCTCGGGGACGTCCTGAAGCGCCTTGAAACGGCCGGCCTCCTGGTCGAAGGCGAAGGCGGCGCGAAGATCGTGGACCTCAGCGATGTCGGCATCGAGGCGCCCATGCTCGTGCAGAAGGGCGACGGGGCGAGCATCTACGCCACAAGGGACCTCGCCCAGGTGGGCTACCGCAAGGAGGCCTACGCCTTCGACCGCTGCATCTACGTCATCGGCGGCGAGCAGACCCTCCACATGCAGCAGGTCTTCGCCACCATGGAGAAGCTGGATCCCTGGTTCAAGGGCCGCCTGGTGCACACGCCCTTCGGCCTCATCCGCCTGCCCGAAGGCAAGATGAGCACCCGGAAGGGCAACGTCATCTTCCTGGAGGACGTGCTGGACGAGGCCCGGGACCGGGTGGCCGCGGTCATCGAGGAGAAGAACCCGAACCTGCCGAACAAGGAGGCCGTGGCGGAGATGCTGGGCATGGGGGCCGTGCTCTTCTTCAACGCCATGAACGACCGCATCAAGCCCATCACCTTCGAGTGGGACCGGGTCATCGCCCTGGACGGGGACACGGGCCCCTACGTGCAGTACGCCCACGCCCGCATCTGCTCCGTGCTGTGCAAGGCCGGCGGCCCATGGATGGAACACGGCCGGCCCGGCGATCACCATGGCCAGGACACCGCCGTGGTGCCCTACGGCGCCTGTGGGATCCCCGCGGACCTGAAGGGCCTCGAGGCCCCGGAGGCCCAGGCCCTGCTCTTCGAGCTCGCGGGCCTGCCCTCCGCCATCCGCGTGGTGCAGGAGCAGCTCATGGGCACGGCCCTCACCCGCCAGCTCCTGGCCATCGCCAGGGCCTTCTCGGGCTTCTACACCAACTGCCCCGTGCTCTGGGAGGAGAACAGCCCCGCAGTCCGGGAGGCCCGCCTCGCCCTCTGCGTGGCCACCGCGCGAGCCCTGCGCCAGGGCCTGTTCCTGATCGGCATCGAAGCCCCGGAGGAAATGTGACCCCGTCCATCACCAAGGATCTCGGACCCATCCAGGCGAAGTTCATCTTCGTCACCGGCGGCGTGCTGTCCTCCCTGGGCAAGGGCATCGCCGCGGCGTCCCTGGGCGCGCTGCTGGAGGCGCGGGGCCTGAAGGTCACGCTGATGAAGATGGACCCCTACCTCAACGTGGATCCCGGCACCATGTCGCCCTTCCAGCACGGCGAGGTCTTCGTCACCGACGACGGCGCCGAGACTGACCTGGACCTGGGCCACTACGAGCGGTTCACCAGCGTGCCCACGACGCGCAACCACACCATCACGACGGGCAAGATCTACAACACGGTGATCCAGAAGGAGCGCCGGGGCGACTACCTGGGCAAGACCGTGCAGGTGATCCCCCACATCACCGACGAGATCAAGTCCACCATGCGCAAGGTCGCCAAGGACGTGGACGTGGTGATCGTCGAGATCGGCGGCACCGTGGGCGACATTGAGAGCCAGCCCTTCCTGGAGGCCATCCGGCAGTGGAAGCTGGAGGCCGGCCTGGACGAGCGCATGAAGGCCAACGCCATCAACATGCACCTGACCTACGTGCCCTACATCCGCGCCGCCGGGGAGCTGAAGTCCAAGCCCACCCAGCACAGCGTGAAGGAGCTGCGGGCGCTCGGCATTCAGCCCGACGTGCTGGTCTGCCGCGCCGAGCAGGACATCCCGAGGGAGCTGAAGGACAAGATCGCGCTCTTCTGCTCCGTGACCCAGGACGCGGTCTTCAGCGCCAAGGACGCCCGCACCATCTACGAGGTGCCCTTGAACCTCCACGCCGAGGGCCTGGACGCCAAGGTGGCGGCCCTGCTGGGCCTGGAGGAGACCGAACCCAACCTCCAGCCCTGGACGGACCTGATGCACCGCATCCGCAACCCGAAGGGGGCCGTGCGCATCGCGGTGGTGGGCAAGTATGTGGAGTTCAAGGAGAGCTACAAGAGCCTCACCGAATCCCTGCACCACGCGGGCTACGGCCTGGGCCTGCAGGTGGATCTCCAATGGGTGGAGGCCGAGCAGCTGGAGAACGCCGAGCCCGGCGAGGTGCTCAAGGACTGCCAGGGCATCCTGGTGCCCGGCGGCTTCGGCATCCGCGGCACGCGGGGCATGATCGAGGCCATCCGCTACGCCCGGGAGGCGAGGATCCCCTTCTTCGGAATCTGCCTCGGCATGCAGATGGCCTCCATCGAGTTCGCCCGCAACGCCTGCGGCATGGAAGGGGCGGACAGCACGGAATTCGAGGACACCCCCAGGCACAAGATCATCTTCAAGCTCCGGGAGCTGGTGGACGTGGAGGAGCTGGGCGGGACCATGCGGCTCGGCGCCTATGCCTGCAACCTGCGGGAGGGCAGCTTCGCCGCGAAGGCCTACGGGTCCCTCGAGATCAGCGAGCGCCACCGCCACCGCTACGAGTTCAACCAGTCCGAATTCCGGGCCGCCCTGGAAGCCAAGGGGCTCGCCTTCACCGGCCTCAGCCCCGACGGCACCTTCGTGGAGATCGTGGAGCTCCCCGACCATCCCTACTTCCTCGCCTGCCAGTTCCATCCCGAGTTCAAGTCCAAGCCCCTGGCGCCCCACCCGCTGTTCACGGCCTTCGTGAAGGCCAGCGCCGGGCAGGGCAACTGACCCTGCGCGCCGTCCCGGCCCCCGCCAACCTTCCTCCGGATCCAATGAGGGAATGAGATGACCGCCCGACTCGACAAGCTCTGCATCGACACCATCCGCGTCCTGGCCATGGACGGCGTGCAGGCGGCCAACAGCGGCCACCCGGGCACGCCCATGGCCCTGGCGCCGGCGGCCTACACCCTCTGGACCAAGGTGCTGAAGCACAACCCGAAGAATCCCGCGTGGTGGGACCGGGACCGCTTCGTGCTTTCTTGCGGCCACGCGTCCATGCTCATCTATTCCCTGCTGCACCTCACGGGCTACGACCTCTCCCTGGACGAGCTGAGGAACTTCCGCCAGTGGGGCTCCAAGACCGCCGGCCATCCCGAGCACGGCCACTGCCCGGGGGTGGAGACGACGACGGGGCCGCTCGGCCAGGGCATCGGCAATGCCGTGGGCATGGCCATCGCGGAACGCACCCTGGCCGCGAAGTTCAACCGCCCCGGCCACGCGATTGTGGATCACAAGACCTTCGTCTTCGCGTCGGATGGCGACCTCATGGAGGGCGTGGCCCAGGAAGCGGCGTCCCTGGCGGGGCATCTCGCCCTCGGCAAGCTGGTCGTCCTCTGGGACAACAACAAGATCACCATCGAGGGCAGCACGGACCTGGCCTTCACCGAGGACGTGGGCAAGGTCTTCGAGGCCAAGGGCTGGCGCGTCCTGAAGGTGACGGACGGCGAGGATCTCGCGGCCCTCCAGGCGGCCTTCCAGAATTCCGGCCGTGGCGCCGGCAAGCCCACCCTCATCGACTGCCGCACCATCATCGGCTGGCCCGCGCCCACCAAGCAGAACACCCACCACGCCCACGGCGCGCCCCTGGGCAAGGACGAGGTGGCGGCGACGAAGACGATCCTGGGCTGGGATCCCGACTCCAGCTTCCACATCCCCGCCGAGGCCCTGGAACATTGGCGCCTGGCCCTGGACCTGGGCGCGGACCGGGAAGCCGAATGGCAGGTCCGCTTCGAAGCCTACCGCGCGGCCCATCCGGAGCTCGCCGCCGAGCTGGAACGCTGGATGGCCGGGGAGCTGGGCGCCTTCGAGGCGGCCCTGCCGGCCTTCACCGCCAGCGACAAGCTGGCGACCCGCGAAGCCAGCGGCAAGGTGCTGAACGCCCTCGCGTCGGCGGTGCCCAACCTCCTGGGCGGCAGCGCGGACCTCGCGGGCTCCAACAATTCGGACATCAAGGGCGCCGGCGACTTCTCGGCTGCGGAGACCGGCCGCAACTTCCACTTCGGCGTGCGCGAGCACGGCATGGGCGCCATCCTCAACGGCATGGCCCTGCACGGAGGACTGCGGCCCTACGGCGCCACCTTCCTCCAGTTCGCCGACTACATGCGCGGATCCATCCGCCTGGCGGCCCTGATGAAGCTGCCGGTCATCTACCTCTTCACCCACGACAGCATCGGCCTCGGCGAGGACGGCCCCACCCACCAACCCGTGGAGCACCTGGCCGCCCTGCGGGCCATCCCGAACCTGGACGTGCTCCGCCCCTGCGACGCCTGCGAGACCGCCGAGGCCTGGCGCGCCGCCCTGCAGCGCAAGGACGGCCCCACGGCCCTCATCCTGTCCCGTCAGAAGCTGCCCACCGTCAGCGCAGGCAGGGCGGCGGGCCTTGCCCAGGGCGCCTACGTCCTTTCGGAGGCCGCGGACGCGAAGGTGCAGTTCGTCGCCACCGGCAGCGAAGTGTCCCTGGCCCTGGACGCCGCCCAGGCGCTGCAGGCCGAAGGCATTCCCGCCCGCGTGGTCTCCATGCCTTCCTGGGCGCGCTTCGCGGGCTGCACCAAGGCCGAGCAGGACGCCGTGCTGCTCCCGGGCCTCCAGACCCTTTCCATCGAGGCCGCCGCCACCTTCGGCTGGGCCCGCTGGGCCGACGCCTCCGTGGGCCTGGACACCTTCGGCGCCTCGGCGCCGGCGGAGGTGCTCTTCGAGAAGTTCGGGTTCACCGCGGCGAATGTGACGGCCCGGGCCAAGGAACTGCTTAACCTCTAGGCTGTGGCCCTCCGCTCCTTCACGACCCTCGATCAGCTCCGCTCCGCGCCCTTCGACCTGCCCTCCACCCTGCTGGCGACGGCGGAGGACCGGGCGGCCCGGGGCGACACCTGGTCAGCCCACCACTACCGGCAGGGCGGCCGGGAGACCTGGACCCTGGTGCTGGCGGACGAGAAGGAGGCGGTGCAGTGGCGGGATGGTGAACGCCACGCGGGCGCCTGGGTCGAGGAAAGGCAGGCGGTGAAGCTGGAGGAGCGGCGGGCCTTCGGGCTCTACAACCTGGAAGGGCGGCGCGTTCCCCAGGATCCCTACGACGACGAGGAGGAAGCCAGCGGCTACGACACGCCGGCCTTCGGCAACGCCGGAGACCGGCCGAAGCGCTAGGCGCCTTCAGCCCGCGGCGAGCGGGTGCTGGTCCCGCAGCGCGCCGAGGATGGTGATCACCTCGCCGTCCTCGGGACGTTCGTCCGGGCGCTTGGCGCAGAGGCGCTCCACGAGCCGGATGAGCTTCGGGGGCGCGTCCGGGCGGAGGGCGTGGAGGTCCGGGAGGGGCGCGCTGCGGTGCTGGTCCAGGACGTGGAAGGCGGTGTCGCCCCGGAAGGGCACGGCGCCGGTGAGCATCTCGAAGATGATCACCCCCAGGGCGTAGCGGTCCGCGGGCGGGCCCACCTTGGGGCTCACGATGGCTTCCGGGGCGCTGTAATTGGGGGTGCCGATGAAGACCGTGGTGCTGGTCATGGAGGAGTCGATGACCCGCGCGATGCCGAAGTCCATCACCTGGGCGCCCAGCTCGCCGAGCATGATGTTGGCGGGCTTGAGGTCCCGGTGCACCACGCCCTTGTTGTGGGCGTGGGCGATGGCCTCCGCCACGTCCGAGGCGATGTGGACCAGCTCCGCCATGCCCACGCGCTCCCCCTTCGCATGGAAGCCCTCCAGGTGGGATTCCAGGGTGGTGCCCCGCACCAGGGTCATGGCGATCCAGGCGTCGCCCTCCGTGGGGCCCGGATCCAGGATGCGGACGATGCGCGGGTGGTCCAGGACGGCCCCCAGCTCGGCCTCCCGGCGGAAGCGGGCCAGGAAGTCCGGATCGATGACGATGTGGGGATGGGGGATCTTCACCGCCACCTCGGTGCCGTCTGTCTCGTGCACCGCCAGGTAGGTGGTGGCGCAGCCGCCCCGGCCCAGCACCTGGGTGATCACGTAGGGTCCGACCTTGCGGGTGACCGCCTGCTCGGAGCGGGAGGCCAGCACCGTCTCGTCGGCGCCGCCCCCCATGCTGGACGCGGCGCCCCGGGTATTGGCGCCCAGGTCGACGCCGTAGGGGTTCGACGTGATGCGATCGGCGGGGCCGGTGGGCAGGCGCGGCCTTCGACGCTTCGCCATCAGGGCCGCCGCGCCCAGCAGCAGGGCGAGGCCGCCTCCGGCGGCAACCCAAGCCCAGCGGGGCGGGGCGGCGGGTGCCGGGGCCGGGGAGCTGGAGGGCGCCACCGCAATCCCGGGCGCCCCGGTCCCCGCGGCCGGCGGGCCCGAGGGAGGCTGGGCCGGGGGCGGCGCCGCGGGCTGGACGGGAGTGGCGGCCGGAACCGGCTTTGCGCCCGCCGCCGGGGCCTTCACCTCGCCGGTCTTCGGGAGAAGGCGCGGATCCCCGGAGGGCCGGTCATTGCCCGGCAGCGGGCTGGCGCTTCCGGGGAAGGGCTGGGTGATGGGCGGATAGGTCGGCGCCGGCGCCACCGGCGGGGCCGGCCGGGCCTCCGCGGGCTTCATCTCCACGGGCCTGGGCGCGGGCGCTTCCTTCGGCTTCGCGGCCTCCCGGGCCTTGGCCAGACGCTGCTGCAGGGCCTCCCGGGCCGCGGCGGGCTCGGCGGCGAAGCGGGCCGAGGCCTGCAGCGCGCGCTCGGCGGTGTCCAGCTCCCCCAGGGCCAGGGCGCACTCGGCGATGCGCAGGTGGGGATGGTAGGTGTTCAGGAAGTTGAGGCCGTAGGTCTTCACCTTCGCGCCGGGCTCGGGCCGCTTGGCGGCGGCGGCCTGGAAAGCCTGCAGGGCCGCCCGGTGGTCGCCCCGGGCCTGGGCCGCGAGGCCCTCCTCGTAGGCGGCGTAGAAGGTGCCCCAGCCCTGGGCCGCGGCGGGGAGGGCCGCGATCAGGAAGCCGGCCGGCAGGATGGCGCGGAAGGGCATGCCCTCACTTTCCCACGAAGAGCCAGTCGATGGCCTTTCGGGCCCGGTCCCCCTTCAGCTGGAGGATGGCGGTGAGGTAGACCCGGCGTTCCCGGAGTTCCTCCCGGCCCGTGGCCTCCAGGAAGGTCCCGTTGAGGAGGAGGAGCTTGGAGACATCGTTTTCCGCCCTAGCGTCCTTGTAGGCCAGGTCCAGGGTGAGCGCCTTGAACTTGAGCCCCAGGCCCAGGGTGAAGCCCTTCAGGATGCGCTGCTGTCCCGTGCGCCGATCGACCAGAGGCTGGGGCTCCCGGAAGTATCCCACCCTCAGGGGCAGGACCAGTGAGTCCCCGAGGAAGGCGATCCACTCCACTCCGCCCCGGAGGTCCTTGGTGTCGGGAATCCTGGAGGATTTGAGGTAGTCGAAGAAGTTCGCGCCATCCAGGGAGAGGTCGATCTCGGGGCCCTCCTCCCCCTGGGTGACGAAGGAACCGCGCAGGACCGCGCCGGACCAGCGGGTGCGCACCGAATCGGCGGTGACGGTGAAGCGGTCGTGGGGCTTCCAGGCCAGGCCCAGGCCGATGGCGTCGGGCCAGGTGAGGTCCAGCTGACCCTTCTGGGCGGGGAAGACCACGGGCCGGCCCGCCTCGTCCAGGGCCGCGAAGCGGCCGTCGATCCGGTAATCAGCCCGGAAACCCGACCGGTAGGCGAGCCCGACATTGAACCGGTCGCTGCGCCACAGGACCCCAGCGTTCACATTCACGCCCCGGAACTGGTTGTTTTGGAGAATGTCGAAAAACGCGCTGGAATCGTTGAAGCCCTGGCGGGAGCGGAGGTCCCACTCACCCCGCCACAGGTTGAGAGAAGCGCCGACGAGCAGACGGGGCGTCACCTCGGTTCCCACGCCCAGGGACCAGATGTTGATGGCGCCGTCCTGGTTCACGCTATTGGACACGCGCCGCAACGCGCCTCCCGGGGTGGCGCGGACGTCGAGGTTGCGGTCCGAATCGAAATTGAAGTCCACGACCCGCTGGTACGCAAGGGTTACCACCACCGTGCGGGAGCCGGCCCTGAAGGGGACCGTGGCGGAAAAGAAGAGGGGCGCGAAGCGGTTGTCCTTGTTGGAGGTATCGCCGAACTCCTCGATGCCCGACTTGAAGCCCCGGAAGCTCTGCTCCCGCTGGAGGGATTCGGTCACGAGGGAGAATTCCGGCGCCAGCAGCTGGGCCAGGCCCGCGGGGTTGAAGGAGACGGCGGTGGCGTCGTCGGCCAGGGCCAGGAAGGAGCCGCCGAGACCCACGGCCCGGGAGCCCGTGCCCTGGATGGTGAAGGCCGTGCGGGACTGCTCGGCGATGGTGGCGAAGAGGAAGTTGGTGTTGGAACTCTGGGCCTGGGCCGCGGACGCGGCAAGGGCCAGGGCCAGGGGGGCGAGACGGGCGGAGCGCATGGGTTCCTCGGGTTTGGGCCGTATCCTCCCCTCTCGATGGATCGGAAGCAAGAAATGAAAAAAGCGCCCCGAAGGGCGCTTGGTCCGGAACCCGCAAGGATCAGTCCTTGTGGCCGCCGGCGGCCGCCCACTTCTCCAGCATGTCGGTGGTGACGGATTTCGGGCGCTCCAGGGGATACTGCAGGGCCCGGTCCCAGGTGAGGTTGGCCAGCACGCCCAGGGCGCGGCCCACGCCGAAGAGCACGGTGTAGAAGTCGTACTCCCGCAGGCCGTAGTGGTACTGGATCATGCCGCTGGCGGCGTCCACGTTGGGCCAGGGGTTCTTGGTCTTGCCCTGCTCGGCGAGGACCTTGGGGGCCACGTGGTAGATCATGGCCACCAATTTGAAGACGGGATCATCCGGCAGGTGCTTCTCGGCGAACTTGAACTGGGCCTCGAAGCGCGGGTCCGTGCGGCGCAGCACCGCGTGGCCGTAGCCCGGAATGACCTGGCCGGAATTCAGCGTGTCCCAGAGGGCCGCGCGGACGTTCTCCTCCGTGGGCTCGGCGCCGGCCAGCTTGTCCTGGAACTTCAGCACCCAGTCGAGGACCTCCTGGTTGGCGAGGCCGTGGAGGGGTCCCGCCAGGCCGTTGAGGCCCGCCGACAGCGCGTAGTAGGCGTCGCTGAGGGCCGAGCCCACGAGGTGGGTGGCGTGGGCGCTGACGTTGCCGACCTCGTGGTCCGAATGGATGATGAAGTACATGCGGGCCACGTCGTCGTAGGGCTTCTTGTAGCCCATCATGTGGGCGAAGTTGGCGCCGAAGTCGAGCTTGGGATCGGGGCTGATGATGTCGCCGCCCTTGTACTTGTGGCGGTAGATGAAGGCGGCGATCTCCGGCAGCTTGGCGATGAGGTCCGTGGCGTCGTCGTACATGTACTCCCAGGCCCGGTCCTTCTTGAAGCCGTGGTGGTAGAAGTGCGTGAACTTGCTCTCCCGCTGCATGGCCAGCACGGCGGTGCTGAGCATGACCATCGGATGGGTGTCCTTGGGCAGGGCGCGCAGCACCTCGAAGACGTAGGGCGGGACCTTGGCGCGGTACTTGAAGTCCGCCTCGATCTCCGCGATGTCCTCCGCGTCCGGGGCCTCGCCGGTGAGCAGTAGGTACCAGAAGGATTCCACCGTGGGGTACTCGCCCCCCGGCGCGGGCGGCAGGGCCGCGAAGGTCTCGGGGATGTTGAGGCCGCGCAGGCGGATGCCTTCCAGCGGGTCCAGGTAGCTGATGTCGGAGACCAGGCATTTGACGTCCCGGGCGCCGCCGAGCACCTGGCCGATGGTCACCTCGTCCACCACGACGTCCCCGAACTCCTTGTTCAGCCGTGCCGTCCGGGGCCGATGGGCCTCGATCTTTTCCTTGAGCCTGTCCTTGAGCCTGGTCATGGAGCCTCCCGTCCGAAATCCTCGAAACCCTTCATGCTAGCCCCTCTTGGGCATGCTGCGGCGTCACGTTCGCCCGCTACACTGGCCCGATGGAATCCGGCCCCCCCCTGCTCGTCCTGGCGACCCGCGTGGACGGCGGCCTGCTGCTCATCGTGGCGGGCCTCTTCTTCGCCAGCATCCTCGCGCATCGCTACTGGCGCGCCAAGATCCGCCTCGAGGACGAGCTGCAGGCCTTCCGGCGCGATTCGGGCTTCACCCAGGCGAGGTATCGCGAAGCCTGGCGCAGGCTCGGGGCCGCCGCGGCCTTCGTGGACCGCAGCAATGGACTTGTGATTGAGGTCACCCTGGGATGGGAGGCCGCGGGGCTCCCCGGGGCGGGCTCCCGGCTCCATTCCGGGGATCCGGCCCTGGAAGCCGCGTGGAAGGCCCTGCCGCCCCCGGATGCGGATGGCCACGCCGGTCCGCCCCGGGAGGTGGTCCTGCGGGGCCGGACCTATACGGCCACGCCCCTGGAAGGGGCGAGCCTCGGCATCGTCCTGGTGTCCCTGGATCCCGGCGGCCGGGCGCTTTCCCAAGGGGAGCCCGCCCCGTGAGATCCGCCGTCCTCTGCGCGGGGCTCGCGGCCACGCTGCCCCTCGGCGCCCAGGCGGGGGAGCCCGCGACCCCGAGGCCCAACCGGGTGGCCTGGTTCGCGGTCTTCCCGGAACCGCTGCCGGAGGGCCGCAGCACCCTGGCCCTGGAGGCCACCTCCCAGTTCCTGCGCCCGGACAAATGGGACAGCCGGGATGGGAAGACCACGGCGCGTCTCGATGGCGAGGAGTGGCAGCTCACCGCGGACCTCGCCCGGGCGCTGGGCCCGGGGCGCCTGAACCTGCGCCTGCGGGTGGTGAACCGCAGCGGCGGCTTCGCGGACCAGGCCTTCGTCTCCTGGCACACGGCCTTCGGCATCCCCAACGGCGGCCGGGAGCTGGCGCCGAAGTTCGGCTTCCTCTACCACCTCGAGCGCAACGGCGTGGTGGTGGGCGACCTCCGGCACGGGAAGACCCAGCTGCTGGACGTGGACCTGGCCTACGTCGTGCCCTTCGGCGACGCCTCCTTCGGCGGCCGCGGGGGCGTTTCGGTGCAGCTGCCCAATGGCAGGCGCGAGGATTTCTCCGGCAGCGGCGGCACCGATGGCGCGGTGGGCGCCATGGGCTGGAAGCGCTGGGGCCGCCTGCGCGCCTTCGTCCAGCTGGAGCAGGTCCTGCTCGGGGTGCCGGCCTCGAATCCCTACCGGGAAGTGCTGGCCCGCCGCCGCTTCCTCCGGGGCTGGGCGGGGCTCGGGATCCAGGGGGACGGCCCGGGCTTCGCGCGGGGCCTGGGCCTGGAGATCAGCCTCGCCGGCAGCGAAAGCCCCTACGGAGTTCAGATCGGCCGCCTGGACCGGCCCGGCTGGCAGCAGCACTGGATCTTCAGCCACCGGGCGATCCCGCGCTGGCGCTTCGGCATCAGCGAGGAGGCGGGGACCTACACGGCCCCGGATATCACGGCCTTCGTCTCCTACCGCTTCGGAAGCTGAGGATGGGGGCTGGAGGGCTGTAAACTGGACGATTCACGGTCCGGAGTCCCCATGCAGCCCGACAACCCCTACCGCCAGGCGCGGCTGGACAAGCTTGCCAAGCTCAAGGCGCTGGGGATCGACGTCTGGCCGCGGAAGGCGGTGCGGGACCGGAGCATCGGCGAGCTGCGGGCGGCCTTCGACGCGAAGAACGCCGAGGACCTGGAAGCGGAGCCCGCGACGGTATCGGTGATGGGCCGGGTCATGGCCTACCGGGACAGCGGCAAGACGGCCTTCCTGAACCTGATGGAAGGCGGCGTGCGCATCCAGGTCTACGCCCGCAAGGACGGCCTCAGCGAAACGGAATGGGAGATCATCCGCCTCCTGGACCTGGGGGACTTCCTCAGCGTCACGGGCACCATGATGCGCACCAAGACCGGGGAGCTGACGGTGAAGGCGGCCCAGGTGCAGTTCCTCACCAAGGCCATGCTGCCCCTGCCGGAGAAGTGGCACGGCCTGCAGGACAAGGAGCTGCGCTACCGCCAGCGCTACCTGGACCTCGTGAGCAATCCGGAGGTGCTGGACACCTTCATGACCCGCTCGAAGATCCTGGCGGGCATGCGGCGCTTCATGGAGGACGCGGGCTACCTGGAAGTCGAGACGCCCATGATGCAGCCCATCCCCGGCGGAGCGACGGCGCGGCCCTTCACCACCCACCACAACGCCCTGGACATGCCGCTGTACCTGCGCATCGCGCCGGAGCTCTACCTGAAGCGCCTCATCGTGGGGGGCTTCCCGAAGGTCTTTGAGATCAACCGCAACTTCCGCAACGAGGGCCTGAGCGTCCGCCACAATCCCGAATTCACCATGATGGAGTTCTACGCCGCCGGCGAGGACCTCCGGGACATGATGACCCTCACGGAGAACCTCTTCGAGGCCGTTGCCCTGGCCTGCGGCGATGTCATCCGTCCCTGGGGCGAGCTGAGCATCAGCTATAAGGCGCCCTTCCGCCGCCTCACCCTGAAGGACGCCATCGCGGAGTACGGCGGCATCGAGCGCCGCCTCCTGGAGGACGAGGCTTCCGTCCGCCACTTCGCCGCCCAGGCGGGCGTCGAGGACATCGACAAGAAGAGCGCCGGCGTCCTTCTCGGGGACCTCTTCGAGCACCACGCGGAAAAGCAGCTCCTGCAGCCCACCTTCATCACCGACTACCCGATCGAGCTGTCGCCCCTGACCAAGACCCTGCCCGGCAACGACATGTTCGTGGACCGCTTCGAGCTCTTCATCGGCGGCATGGAGCTGGCGAACGCCTACAGCGAGCTGAACGACCCCATGGAGCAGCTGGGCCGCTTCATGTCCCAGATGCAGGAGCGCGAAGCCGGCAACGACGAAGCCATGATGCTGGACCAGGACTTCATCAACGCCCTCGAGCACGGCTTCCCGCCGACGGGCGGCGAAGGCATCGGCATCGATCGGATGGTGATGCTGATGACCAACAGCGCCAGCATCCGGGACGTGATTTTGTTCCCGTTGATGCGGCCGGTGGCGGTGAAAGCGGATTCCGTGGCAGACACGGATGGATCCGCGTCCATCGAGGGATAATGGAATCGAGGCGGCTTATGGCTGAATCCGAAATCATCTTCCTCGTCGAGCCGGATCCCGAAGGCGGATTCAACGCCCGGGCGCTGGGTGCCTCCATCTATACCCAGGCGGAGACTTTCGAGGAGCTCAAGGAGGCCGTTCGCGACGCCGTGCTCTGCCACTTCGACGAAGGGCAGGCGCCCAAAGTGATCAGGCTCCACCAGATCCACGACACGCTCATCGCGGTATGACCCGCCTTCCACGGGACCTCAAGGGCGTCGACCTCGCCCGCGCCTTGGAACGCCTGGGCTATTCGACCTCAAGGCAGCGGGGGAGCCACCTGCGACTCCTCCATCCCGGTCCACCGGAGTTTCATGTGACCATACCGGCCCACCGTCCGGTCAAAATCGGGACCTTGAGCCAGATCCTCGAGGATGTCGCCTCGCACCTCCACCTCTCGCGCCAGGAAGTCCTGGACCGTCTCTTCGGTTGATCCCATGCCCGTCCCCATGCTCGACCTTTCCATCCAGAACCAGGCTGTGAAGCAGAAAGTGCTCGAGGGCATCGGCGGTCTCATCGACCGTTCGAGCTTCATCCTGGGCGAGAACGTGAAGGGTCTCGAGGCGGAGATCGCGGCCTACGCCGGCGCACAGCACGCGGTGGGCATGAGCAGCGGCACGGACGCGCTGCTGGTGGCGCTCATGGCGCTGGACATCAGGGCCGGGGACGAGGTCATCGTGCCCTCCTTCACCTTCTTCGCGTCGGCGGGCGTCGTCGCGCGCCTGGGGGCGAAGCCGGTCTTCGTGGACCTGGACCCCGCCACCTTCAACGCCACGGGCACGCTGGTGGAGGCCGCCATCACGCCCCGCACCAAGGCCATCATGCCCGTGCACCTCTTCGGCCAGATGGCCGACATGCCCGCCATCCTGGAAGCCGCCGCGGCCTTCGGCATCCCTGTGATCGAGGACGCCTGCCAGTCCATGGGCGCGAAAGGCTGGGGCAGGCACGCCGGCCAGTTCGGCGAGATGACCGCCTTCAGCTTCTACCCCACCAAGAACCTCGGCGCCTTCGGCGACGCGGGGCTGACCCTCATCCGCGATGATGCTGCCCTTGCTGCGCGCGTGCGCCGCCTCCGCGTCCACGGCATGGAGCCGGTCTACATGCATCACGAAGTGGGCATCAACGGCCGCCTGGACGAGATGCAGGCCCTCATCCTGCGGGCCAAGCTGGCCATGCTGGAAGGCTGGCACGAAGGCCGCCGCAGGCACGCGGCCTGGTACCACCAGCGCCTCGCCGCCCTCGACGGCCAGGGCATCGTTCTGCCGAAGGAAATCGTTCCGGATGGCCGCCACATCTACAACCAGTTCACGTTGCGAGTGAAGGACGGCCAGCGCGACGCCCTCCAGGCCCACCTCAAGGGCCTCGGCATCGGCAGCGCCATCTACTACCCGATCTGCCTGCATGAGCAGCCCTGCTTCGCGGATCTCGGGTACAGGAAGGGCCAGTTCCCCGAAAGCGAAAAGGCCGCGGCGGAAGTGCTCAGCATTCCGGTGTATCCGGAGATGAGCGAGGGGATGCTGGAGGACGTGGCGAAGGGGATTGAATCCTATTGGAAGAGATAACACGGAGGCCTGTGTCGAAGAACCCGGAGTCGTTGGTTTTGGGTTGTGTCACTGAGGAGCCCTAGTAGCAGTCGCCATGCATGAATCCATGAATCCATATACAGCTCCTACTTCGGACCTCAGACTCGAGGAAGACCGTCAGGAACCTCCCAAGACCCATGGAGTCACCACCTTCATCGGGGCTGGGCTGGGAGGAATCCTAGGGTTTCCGGCTGGATGGGTGCTCGCGATCACGGTTTATCCTGCAGATCTCTTGGTGCGTGCGCTGATCCTCGGGATCTTGGGCTTGTCGGCGTTTCTCGGTGTCGCGTGGGGATGGCGCTGGCTGAGATCACCCCACTCTAAGTTGGCGTCCGGACTAATCGCATTCTGCTCAACGCTCGGACTGATTGTGTATGGGTATCTCCTCATCGTTTGGTTGAATCTGATTTGACCTGGCTGCTGGCGCAGCGAGAAGGCCGCGGCGGAAGTGCTCAGCATCCCGGTGTATGCGGAGATGAGCGAGGGGATGCTGGAGGACGTGGCGAAGGGGATCGAGACTTTCTTCGAGGGGTAGCCATAGGGCTGCGCGCCCTTGGTCTGACGAACCTTCCTTGTTCTCCACCCGCGGCAGGCGGATCATGGACCTCCCATGACCGACCCCGACACCCGCCGCCCTTCCACCGCTTCCACGATGGCCTGGGCGCTCGTGGCCCTCGCCGGCCTCGGGCTGGTGGGCTACCTGGCGACGCTGTACGGGGCCCGCAACGCGGCCCGGTCGGCCCTGGAAGGCGCGGCGGGCATCGCGGCGCGGTTCAAGACGGGCACTATCACCACGACCTTCACGGAGCGGCTGCCGGAGGTGCGGGCCACCCGCGGCGACATCCTGGAGGTGGCCACCTACCGCGGCCAGGAGGAGCTGCGGCGGGAGGATTCCCTGAACACGTTCTGGGACATGGTGCCCCTGGGCACCACGGTGTCCGTGATCCGCGTGCCCGCCACCTTCCGCTTCCACATCCGCCTCTCCGACCCCTGGCGCCTCGCGGCCCGGGACCACGTGTGCATCGTCCGCGCCCCGGCCATCCGCCCCAGCCAGCCCCCGGCCATCCACACGGACGGCATGGAGAAGAGCACCGAGAGCGGCTGGGCCCGCTTCAACAAGGCCGGGAACCTGGAGACCCTGGAGCGCTCCCTCACGCCGGAGCTGGAGCGGCGGGCGGCGGCGCTGGCCCGCCAGCCCATGGTGCGCGAAGCCTGCCGCACGGCGGTGGCGGAGTTCGTGAAGACCTGGCTGCTGAAGGAGGACCACTGGCGCAGCGACCGCTTCAGCGCCGTCATCGTGCTCTTCCCCGACGAGGCCCGGGACGGTTCCGACGCGGCGTTGCGCGCCACCATCGCCCAGCCCGCGCTGAGGCTGCCGTGAGCCGCCGCCGGAACAGCAAGGGAGGGACCTGATGCTGCGACCCCCGCCGCCCCTGCTCTGGGCCTTCGATTGCGAATGGGTGCCCGATCCCGCCACGGGCCGCCGGGTGCTGGACCTGCCCGCCGGCACGCCGGACGCCGAGGTGCTCACCGCCATGTGGGCCAGGGGCGGCGCCACCGAGGCGGACCCGAAGCCCTACCTCAAGACCATCCTCTGCCGCGTGGTCTCCATCGCCGCGGTCATCCGCACCGTGAAGCACGGGGAGGTGACGCACCGCCTCTTCGCCATCCCCGAAAGGCCCGAGGCCATGGGGGAGGACGAACTGCTGCGGCGCTTCCTCGTGGCGCTCGGGGACAAGCGGCCCCAGCTGGTGGGCTTCAACTCCCGGGATTCAGACCTGCCCATCCTGGTGCAGCGGGCCATGGTGCACGGCCTTTCCATCCCCGGGATGGGCCGCCCCGCCCAGAAGTTCGGCGAGGGCGACTTCTTCGACCGCTACGGCAACCAGCACCTGGACCTGAAGGACTCCCTCGCCGCCTGGGGCAAGGCCATGCCCAGCCTCCATGAGCTCGCCACCGCCTGCGGCATCCCCGGCAAGCTGGGCACCGATGGCGCCTCCGTCATCGACCTCTGGCTCGCGGGGGACGTGGCGGGCATCGTCCGCTACAACCAGTTCGACGCCCTGACGACCTTCCTCGTCTGGCTGCGGGCCATGACGCTGACCGGCTACATCGCCCCGGAGCAGCGGGAGGCGGAGGAGGCATCCATCCGGCGGTTGATCGAGGCCAAGGTGGCGGAGGATGCAGGCTTCGGCGTGTTCCTGGAGGCTTGGGAGCGATTGGGGAAGGGGTGAGGAGCAAGTTTCTTCGACCAAGACCGAAGCCCTGGGGTTGAAGTTGCCTTTGGAAACGGCACCCTCGCAGACACTGGTTCGCGGGGTGTGCGAACCAGCGTCTGCGAGGGTGCGGGCAAGCGACAGCGCGCCAGGATGGGACGGGGAGCCGGTCCGGTGCGGAATGGGTCGTTGGGACGAGATCCGCTGTTGCCACCGTTAGCCGGGGCCAGTCCTCCCGGCCAACCCACGGTTCATGGTCCTGGCGCGCTATCGCTTGCCCGCACCTCGATCAGGCACAGCCAAAGGGCGGCCGTGCCTGATCGAGGTGCCTTTTGAAGGTCAACGACTCCAAACTTCAACCCCCAATCTCCAAACCCTGACCTCGGAGAAAGGGTGGCCGCCTCGGACGGGCTCCCTCTCACGCCTCCTGGAAATGCTCCGCCACGAACGCGTTCAGGGCCTCCATGGCCGGGGCGGGCACCTCCAGGAACTTCACCCCGACGCCGATGAAGCGCATGGAGTTGAGATGCCCGCCGCCCATGGTGTAGGCCACCTCCCCGCGCATCGCCTCCTTGGGCAGGCTGGGATGCTGGAGCCGGAGGTCCTCCAGGACCACCCCCCGATGGAAGTGCCGGGCCTGGTCCGCGGGCACCATGACGCAGAGGCCGCCGCCGCTGAGGTTGGGGGTGGGGAGGCCCTGGAAGGCGATGCCCTGCAGGGAGAAGCTCACGGTGTAGCCGGGGTCCAGGGGGACCCGGCGCTGGTCGCGGCGTTCGGGGTGGGTCACGGGGGCCTCGCGAGGGGAAGGATGGCTTTGAGAATAAGGCTTTCCGCGCTATCTTATCCCCTTGCGGCCTAACCCAATGGGGGACCGGACCCGGGATACCGGGCTCCTGGCCAGGACGGGTTCCTGGCCTAACCGAGCGGGGACAGCGCCAACCGCGCTGGCTGGATCAATCGGAGCAAACCATGGAAATCCTCCTCATCGAGAACGTGTCCAAGCTGGGCGTCCGCGGCGACGTGGTGAACGTCAAGGACGGCTACGCCCGCAACTTCCTCCTGCCCCGCAAGATGGCCCTGCCGGTGACCGCCGGCAACAAGCGCCAGATCGAGCTGGAAAAGGAGCGCGCCGAGAAGATCAAGGCCAAGGAGCTGGCTTCGGCCCAGGAACTGAAGGCCAAGCTGGAGGCCGTCACCCTCTCCGTCACCAAGAAGACCGGCGAACAGGGCCACCTCTTCGGCTCCGTCACCAACGGCGAAGTGGGCGAGATGCTCAAGGCCAAGGGCTTCGAGGTGGACCGCCACGCCATCACTCTGCCCCACGTCAAGGAGACCGGAACCTATGCCGTCGAGATCCGTCTCTACGCCGGCGTCGTCGCCAAGCTGAACCTCGAAGTCGTCGCGGAAGCCGCGGCCGCCGCCGAATAGCGAACCCCCTCGGGCCCGCGCCGGGATCGCCCCGGCGAGGGCCTTTTCCGCCCATCCATGCCTGGGACGGCTGTGCCCGTGCCCAGGCGGACCCATAGCCAAGGAGCCATCATGACCAAGACCGCCACCAAGCCCGCCACCGCCGGCATCGCCGAACTGTCCGCCGCCCTGGCCGACCAGCACGACCTCACCAAGGCCAAGGCCAAGGCCATCCTCGACGCCCTCCGCGACCAGATGGTGGAGACCCTCCTCAAGGGCGACCGCGTCAATCTCTTCGGCCTCGGCACCTTCGAAGTGAAGGCCACCAAGGAGAAGATGGGCCGCAACCCCAAGACCGGCGAGAGCATCAAGATCCCCGCCGGCCGCAAGGTCACCTTCAAGGTCGCCAAGGGCCTCAAGGACCAGATGTAAGACGGTTCCGCCGTCCCGTGAAAGGCCGCCCCAGGGCGGCCTTTCACGTTTCATCCCTTGGCCTTCAAGGTCGCTCCCATCCGACCGCAGCGCAGCGGCGGGAGGATAGGACGGAATCGCGCAGCGATTGCCGCCCGAAGGGCGAGGGCCTTCGGCCCGAGTCAAGGGCCTCAAGGACCAGATGTAGGAGATCCGACCTCCCGAAAAGGCCGCTGTCCGGAGCGGTCTTTTTTGCCTGCCCCAGCTGGTCTCAGCCCAGGTGGTCCCGCAAACCCTTCAGGCGGCTCCTGCCCACGGGCAGACGCTGGCCGTCCCGCAGCTCCACTTCTGCGCGGGATCCTTCGGTGGACCAGAGGCGCACAAAGTCCTCGAGGGGGGCCAGGTAGGACCTGTGGATCCGCATGAACCTCGGGAAGAGCAGGGCCTCCAGCTGGTCCAGGCTCTTGTCGCAAAGGTCCGTGCGGCCCTCCTTCGAGACCAGCTCCGTGTAGTCCCCGGCGCCCCGGATGAAGGCCAGGGCGCCCAAAGGGACCAGCTCGACGAAGCCGGTACGACGCACGGCGAGCGCTTCCAGGGCCCGGCCCTTCGGATTTTCCACGCGCGCCAGCGCCTTGGCGAGGCGCTCGCGGGTGTAGGGCTTGGCGACGAAGTCCAGCACGCCCCATTCGAAGGCCCGCAGGGCCTGGTCTGCGTTGGCGGAGACGATGATGGTGTGGAAGGCGCCGGCAGCCGCGTGGGCCAGGAGCCGGAAGCCGTCCTCGCCGGAGAGGTTCAGGTCCAGGAGCACCAGGTCCAGCGCCGAGGAGTCCAGGGCCTCCCAGGCCTCGTGGAGGTCCGCGCAGACCCTGGGCTTCGGCAGGTTCGGGCCCAGGAGCTCCAGGCAGAGCCGAGCGAGGCGGCGCGCGGCCAGGGGCTCGTCCTCGACGATGAGGACCCTCATTCGGGCACCTCCAGCATGGTGGTCCATCCCGCCTCGGTGGGTCCATCCGTGAGCTTCCAGGCGCCGGGGAAGGCTTCCTCCAGCCTGGCCCTCAGGTAGCGGGATCCGGTGCCTTCGCCCAGGACCGGAACGGCGCCTTCTCCGGCGGGGGCGATGAATGTGTAGCGGCGCCGTCCACCGATCCGGTCTTCCGTGAGCGCGAAGACGGCCGGCCGGGTGTAGCGGTTGTGGCTGAAGGCGTTCTCCAGCAGCGTGAGAAGCCAGGCCGGCGGCACCGAGGCTCCCTCATCCAGGCCCGACAGGCGGAGGGAGAAGGCCGTGCCCTGCCGATGGCCCATGAGGTCCAGGTGGGCCCGCGCCAGCGCCAGCTCCCGGCCCATGCTGATGGTGCGCTCCGAAACCACCGCCAGGAGCTGACGGTAGGCTTCACCCAGGGCGGCGATGAAGCTGGAGGCCTGGGCAGGCTCCACTTCCACGACTTCCGCCAGGGCCCCGAGGGTGTTCATGAGGAAGTGGGGCTGAAGGCTTCGCTTGAGCAGCTCCAGTTGAAGCCGTTCGGAGACCCTGGTGGCGGCTTCCAGGGCCTCCTCGCGGCGTCGCTCCCGGTGGGCGTGCACGGCCGCGAGACAGCCGAGAAGCCCTCCGAAGGCGAGGAAGAACCCCCGTTCCATGAAGCCTGTGGGATTGAGCAGGAAGAGCGCCAGGGCGAAACCGAGGCCGGCCAGCGCGCCCAGGGCGCCCGCCTCCCCGCGGCGCCAGGCCCGCACCGCCAGCGTCGTCGTGAGGAGCAGCGACCAGCCCATCGCCACCACGTGTTTGCCGTCGAAACCGGGAATCAGGGCGGCGGAGGCCAGCCCCGTTCCCATCCCGACCCAGAGCGCTGTCCACCGGGCTTCGGCGAAGGCCGAGGCTACGGTGGCCGGGAGCAGCAGCGCGATGGCGAGCACGGCCCCGGTCTGCAGGCGCAGCCGCAGGAGGTGCACCGGATAGGCGTAGTCCCACAGGCCTCGCCAGGCCTCCAGAACAAGCAGGGCTGATGCGGCCAGGCAGAGCAGGCCGAGGAGGAGGGTGGCGGCGTGGCGTCGTCCTCTGAGGAAGCGGAGCACGTGGAAGAGGCCGATGAGGAGCAGGGCCCCGAAGGTGCAGAGGGCCGGCACGAGCGAGCGGAGGCGGGCTCGGGCCAGGGCGTGGGCCTCCCCGACCTCGAGCCGGTGGAGGGCGCTCGCGGGCTTGAAGCCGAGGTGGTGGGAGGAGACCCGGAGCAGCAGGGCATGGAGTCCTTCCGCCGCCTGGTCCTGCGGGAGCGGGATGAGCCTGTCGAGCTGCCCCGGCACCTCCTCCGAGGGAGAGTCGCCGACGCGTCCGTTGGCGCACAGCGGCCTGCCGTCCCACCAGGCCTCCCAGGATCCCAGGAGGGAAAGGGCCAGCACGGGCGCGGGGGCCCCGGGCCCCCGGGGCGGCACCCGGACCCAGGCCCGGACCCAATAGGGACCGGGCCCCGCCGACAGGCGGGAACGGGACACCGGGGTCCACCCTTCCTCGGAAACCTGGGCCTGCGCCACCGTGAGTTCCCCGGTGTGGACCTGCAGCCCTTCCGCCCCGCCCGGGGGCGGCAGCGAAGTGGCCGTCAGCGCCATGCCGAGGCAGAAGGCCAGGATTCGTCTCCAGTGCATGGGGTTCAGGATAAGGGCGGGAAGCCGGTTCCATGGGCGCTTCGGCGACGGCCGGAGCCGTTGGGCGATTTCCCGGGCCGGGCCCGCGATCCACCCGGGATTCTGCTTCCTTTCCGGAGCCCTCCCGATGCGATCCCGCCTTCTCTCCGCCCTGCTGCTCACAGCCACGCTCGCCGCGGCACCCCAGGCCCCGGAGCCGCCGCTCCGCCTGGAAGCTCACCCCTTCAAGGCCCAGGACGGGCGAACCGTGGAGGCCGAACTGGGGACCCTCCGCGTGCCCCTCCGCCGGGCCCAGCCCCAGGGCCCGGGCCTGGACCTGCGCTTTGTCCGCTTCCGGAGCACCCATCCCAGGCCCGGGGCTCCCATCGTCTACCTCGCCGGCGGTCCCGGAGGCTCCGGCATCGAGGCTGCCCGCGGCAAGCGCCTGGACCTCTTCCTGGCCCTGCGGGAAGTCGCGGACGTGATCGCCCTGGACCAGCGCGGGACCGGGGCCTCGAACCCCCATCCGGGGCTGAGCCAGGGCTGGGCCGTGCCGCTGGCGGAGGCCGTGGATGAGGCCCGGTTCAACGGAGCCGCGGAAAGCGCCGCCCGGGAAGCCGCGAAAGCCTGGGGGGCCGCGGGCATCGACCTGGGCGCCTTCACCACCCTGGAGAGCGTCGCGGACCTCGAGGCGCTGCGGCGGGCCCTTGGAACCTCGAAGCTGAGCCTCTGGGGCATCAGCTACGGGACGCACCTGAGCCTGGCCTATCTGAGGGCCCATGCGGACCGGGTCGACCGGGCCATCCTGGCGGGCCTGGAGGGGCCGGACGACACCTGGAAGCTGCCTTCCCGGGCGGAAGCCCTGCTGGCCCAGTGGGAGGCCCTGCTGCCCGCCTCTCCGAGGCCCCTGCGGGCGCGGCTCAGGGCGCTCCTGGAGGACCTTGGTCGGCAGCCGAGGAAGGTCGTCTTCAAGGATCCCCGCAGCGGCGAGGCGCGGACCTGGCTGGCCAGCCGCCTCGATCTTCAGCGGGCCGTGTTCGAATCCCTCCGGGACCCTGCCGCCTTCCGCCGTTTCCTCCCCCTCCTGGACGCCCTGGAGGCCGGCTACTTCGAAGCGATGGCCCCCTTCGCGTCCAGGCTCCGCGGCGGCTCCTGGGAACCCATGCCTTTGGCCATGGACGCGGCCTCCGGCGCGAGCCCCCAGCGACGGGCGCGAATCGGGAAGGAGGCGGCCTCGGCCCTCCTGGGTGGGGCGTCCAATCCAGGCGTGCCCGAGGTCACATGGCTGGCGGGGGTGGAGGATCTGGGCGAGGGTTTCCGGAGCCCGGTGCGGGCGGCGGTGCCGGTGCTCCTCATCAGCGGCACCCTGGACGGCCGCACCGGACCGGAGAATGCCGAAGCCTTGAGGCCCGGGCTTTCCCGGGCGAGCCACCTGGTATTGGAGGGAGCTGGCCATGAGGGGCTCTTCCAATCGGATCCCCGCATCCTCCAGCGCATGCGAGCCTTCTTGAAGGGGGAGGCCGTGGGGGATGAGCGGCTGCAGGTGAAGTGAATCCGTCCCGGACGCCGACCTGTAGACTGGAGCCTTCGCGGAGTACGACCATGACGCTAGGCATCTTCCACGTCCCCACGCCGGTGAACGAGCCCGTGAAGGGCTACGCGCCGGGCTCCCCGGAGCGGGCGAGCCTGCAGGCGAAGCTGAAGGCCATGGCGTCCACCCAGGTCGAGATCCCCCTGGTCATCAACGGCCATGAGATCCACACGGACAAGCGCATGAAGGTCGTCATGCCCCACGACCACGGGCACGTCCTGGGGGAGGCCCACCTGGGCGGCGCGCCGGAGGTGAAGCAGGCCATCCACGCCGCCATGCACGCCCGTCCCGAGTGGGCCGCCATGCCCTGGGAGGCGCGGGCGGCCATCTTCCTCAAGGCCGCGGACCTCCTCACCGGGCCCTACCGGGACGTGCTCAACGGCGCCACCATGCTCGGCCAGAGCAAGACCTGCCACCAGGCGGAGATCGACAGCGCCTGCGAGCTCATCGACTTCTTCCGCTTCAACGTGGCCTTCTACGAGCAGCTCCTGAAGGAGCAGCCCCAGAGCGCCCCGGGCATGTGGAACCGCCTGGAGCACCGGCCCCTGGAAGGCTTCGTCTTCGCCGTGACGCCCTTCAACTTCACCTCCATCGCCGGCAACCTGCCCACGGCGCCGGCCCTGTGCGGCAACACGGTGGTGTGGAAGCCCGCCAGCACGTCGCTGTACAGCGCCCACTTCATCATGAAGCTGCTGAAGGAGGCCGGCCTGCCGGACGGCGTCATCAACATGGTGCAGGGCAGCGGCGCCGCCATCGGCGATCCGGTGCTCGCCGACAGCCACCTGGCGGGCGTCCACTTCACCGGCTCCACCGGCGTCTTCCACGGCATGTGGAAGACCATCGGAACCAACATCGCCAAGTACCGGAGCTACCCGCGGCTCGTGGGCGAGACCGGGGGCAAGGACTTCATCTTGGCCCACCGCAGCGCCCACGTGGAGGCCCTGGCCACCGCCATCGTCCGGGGCGCCTTCGAGTACCAGGGCCAGAAATGCTCCGCCGCCAGCCGCGTCTACGTGCCCTCCAACCTCTGGCCGAAGCTGAAGGACCTCCTCGTCGCCCAGGTCGAATCCATCAAGATGGGCGACGTGGCCGACTTCACGAACTTCATGGGGGCCGTCATCGACAAGAGCTCCTTCCAGACCCAGAAGGCCGCCATTGACGAGGCGAAAGCAAGCAACGACGCCGAGATCCTCGTGGGCGGCGACTGCGACGATGCGAAGGGATACTTCGTGCGCCCCACCATCATCGTGGCCAAGGACCCGAAGTACCGCACCCTGTGCGACGAGCTCTTCGGGCCCGTGCTCACCCTCCACGTCTATGACGAGGCGAAGTGGAACGAGACCCTCGATCTCGTGGACCACACCAGCCCCTACGCGCTGACCGGCGCGGTCTTCGCCCAGGACCGCCACGCGGTGCAGCAGGCCCTGGACCGGCTGCGCAACGCCGCCGGCAACTTCTACATCAACGACAAGCCCACCGGCGCCGTGGTGGGCCAGCAGCCCTTCGGCGGGGCCCGGGCCTCGGGCACCAACGACAAGGCCGGCAGCCTCCTGAACCTGATCCGCTGGGTCAGCCCGCGGACCCTGAAGGAGACGTTCAATCCCCCCACGGACTACCGCTATCCCTTCATGGCGGAATGACTTGCAGCAGGTCGCGTGATTTCCGTCACGCTTGGGCCGTAGCAGACTGGACGATTACTCCGAGGACGGCCATGAAACTCACCAACGAGACGCCCCTCTTCCCGCTCCGCAAGGGGAGGCACGCGCGCCAGGCCCACGTGGACCTGCCGGACGGCACCTTCGAGGAGGAGCACGCCCGCAACGGCTTCTTCGGGAAGACCACCCACCTCTACCGGCTCCACCCGCCCACGGACTGGACCCGCATCGAAGGGCCGCTGAAGCCCCACAGCTACGACCTGAACCACCTCTTCCCCGTGGACCCGGCCGCCGAAGGCGACGCCTCGACCCAGGATGCGCGGGGCAAGGCCCTCGGCGAATCCATGTTCGGCAGCACGGAGGCCGCCTTCGCCCCGGTCTGCTTCCTCCACAACCACGACGTGGCGATGCACTTCGTGGCGCCCTCCCCCATGGACTTTTTCTACCGCAACACCGACGGCGACGATGTGTACTTCATCCACGCCGGCGGCGGGCGGCTGGAGACGGATTTCGGCAACCTGGACTATGCCCGCGGCGACTACCTCGTGCTGCCCAGGGGCACCACCTACCGCTTCCTGCCCAACGACGCGGTCCAGCGCTACCTGCTCATCGAGAGCGCCGGCGAGGTCACCGTGCCGGACCGCGGGATGCTGGGCCCCAACGCCCTCTTCGATCCCGCCATGATCGACACGCCGGAGCTGGCGGACTACGAGGCGGGAGCGGGCCGCGAGTGGGCCGTCCACATCAAGCGCGAGAACCAGATCACCAAGGTGTACTACCCCTTCAACCCCCTCGACGTGGTGGGCTGGAAGGGCGACCTCACCGTGTGGCGCATCAACGTGAAGGACATCCGCCCCGTGATGTCCCACCGCTACCACCTGCCGCCTTCGGTCCACACCACCTTCCTGGCGCGGAACTTCGTCATCTGCTCCTTCCTGCCTCGGCCCTTCGAGGAGGAGGAGGGCGCCATGCGCGTGCCCTTCTACCACCGCAACATCGACTACGACGAGGTGCTCTTCTACTCCGACGGCCACTTCTTCAGCCGCGACGGCATCGGCGCGGGCATGGTCACCTGGCACCCCACAGGAATCCACCACGGACCCCACCCGAAGGCGATTCCCCTGAGCCGCGCCAAGGACCGCACCGACGAGGTGGCGGTGATGGTGGACACGATCAACTACCTCCAGGCCACTCCGGCGGCGGCCCTGGTGGAGAACCTGAACTACTGGGCTTCCTGGAAGTAGGGATGGGACTCGCCACCACCGAACCCCTGGCCCGCTTCATCGCCTGGTTCGAAAGGACGGGCTGGATCAAGCTCCAGCACCTGGCCCTCGTGCTGCTGGCCAGCGTCCTCTTCCTGTATGCCATCCGCCTGGTCTCCAAGGCCGTGCGGCGGGCGGTGGACGACGGCAACGATGAGGTCACCACGGAGGCCGAGCGCCGGGCGGACACCCTCGGGTCCGTCCTGCGCAACGCGGCGCGGGTGGTCGCGGCGGTCTTCTTCCTGCTCATGACCCTCCAGGAATTCGGCGTCAACATCGGGCCCCTGGTGGCCGGCGCCGGCATCGCCGGCGTGGCCCTGGGCTTCGGGGCCCAGAGTCTGGTGAAGGACGTCATCTCGGGCTTCTTCCTGCTGATGGAGAACCAGTTCGCCGTGGGGGACCTGGTCTCCATCGACGATGGCAGGCACCTGGGCCACGTGGAGCGCATGACGCTCCGCATCACCCAGCTCCGGGACGGCGAAGGCCGCGCCCACTTCCTGCCCAACGGCGCCATCACCAAGGTCATCGTCCTCAGCAAGGACTACTCCAAGGCCCTGGTGGACGTGGAAGTGGGATACGACGCGGACCTGGACCGGGTCATCGCCCTGCTGCAGGAGCTCGGCCGCGACATGGCCAGGGACCTTTCGGACCTCGTGAAGGAGCCCACGGACGTGAAGGGCGTGGAGAGCTTCGGGAAGGACGGCTGCACGATCCGCACCTACACCAAGACTGCGCCGGGCCGTCAGTACGAGGCCGCCAGGGAGTACCGCAAGCGCATCATCCAGCGCTTCCGCGCGGAGGGCATCGAGAGCCCGATCCCGAAGCGCAAGGTGTTCAACGCAGCGCTGGGCCAGGGTCCCGCCGCCGAAGGGGAGTAGGGCCGGCCGTCGCGAGGAAATGTGACGGAGGCGACACTCGGGCGCGGTCCGCTACAGCCGCAGCGGTGAATCATGGGGTCCATGGCCTCCGGCCCCGCCGGCGCGGCGGGGCGCGGGAGCCCTCCCGGGAGTTCCCATGAGCCGCCTTGCCCAGCTTCCCGCACTCCTGGCCGCCAGCCTGCCGGTCTTCGCCCAGGCCGACGCGGCGGGGTGCAAGGACCATCCCCTCCTTCCCACGCGCATGCCCGGCTACGTCATCAAGGAGTGCAAGACCGAGGCCTTCGGCCGCTTCGAGTTCTGGACCCCGAATGCCCGGGAGAAGGTCCCCGTGGAAGGGAGATTCACCTTCCTCCGCTACGGCGTCGTGGACAAGGCGAAGGAGCCCTCGGCGGTGGAGATCGTGCGCAATTACGCCAACGCCATTCGGCAGGCCGGGGGCACGGTGCTGAACCAGCGGCCGGACTGGTGGGTGAACGGGAAGATCCAGAAGGGCGGCGGCGAGGCCTGGATCCAGGTCGAGCGCGGGAACGGGCAGATCTGGCTGCGCATCGTGGAGCGGGGCGCCATGGAACAGCATGTGACCGCCGACGCGACCGCCCTGGGGAACGGGCTGAAGGCCACCGGCCACGTGGCGGTCTACGGCATCTTCTTCGATTCCGGGAAGGCCGAGGTGAAGCCCGAGTCGAAGCCCGCCCTCGAGGAGATTGCGAAGCTCCTGAAGCAGGAGCCGGCCCTGCGGCTGCGGGTGGTGGGCCACACGGACGCCACGGGGGGATTCGAGTCCAACCTGCGCCTGTCCCAGGCCCGGGCCGAGGCCGTGGCGCAGGCCCTCGTGGCCCAGCACGGCATTGCGGCCTCCCGGCTCAAGGGCCACGGCGTGGGCCCCCTCGCGCCGGTGGCGACCAACGAGACCGAGGAGGGCAAGGCGAAGAACCGGCGGGTGGAACTGGTGAAGGACTAGGCGGTCCGAATCGTCGAACCGCCCGGGAGGAGGTCATCCATGTCCGGGATCCGATCCCTGCTCCGAGGCTGGGGACTCCTCGCCGCCCTGCTGGCTTCATGGCCCGGAGCCCTCGCCCAGGGCACGAAGATCCCGCCACCCTCCGCGCCGGGACGGGAGCCGGTCTTCATCATCCACTTCGAGGGCAAGGCCAGTGCCAGCGACGGCACCTCCGCCTCCAGCGCCGTGGAAGTGACCTTCGCCCCAGGGCCGGTCTGGCACGGCTCCTTCGGCACCTACTCGCCCTCCTACATCCCGGGCAAGGTCGGCGAGGACACCCGGACACCGGCGGCGCTCTACAACCTGCGGGGCGGCCTTGCGGGCCTGCGGGCTGGCGAGCCCATGTGCTTCGGCATCCTCGCCCACAGGGGCACGGCTTCGGCCGGCGGCCGGGTGCTGAATGGCCCGGGATCCATCCAGCAGAGTTCCAGCGGCGACATGTGGTCGCTGAAGGAGGACGCGGCCCGCTTCACACGCACGGAGGAAGGAGGCGTCCTGCGCGTTGGCCCCCAGGTCTACCTGGACGAGGACCCGCCGGAGTTCGGCCTGCTCGGCCCCGGGGCCTACGACTGGGACGCCGCCAGCGAGGCCGCCTACGAGCGCTTCATGACCTTCCGCTTCACGAACCGCGACCTCGCCAACCTCAAGGCTGTGACAAAGGTCAACGAGGTCTCCCTCACCTCGAAGGACGGCTACGCGAAGCAATGGTGGCGGGCCACGCTCACCGGGGCCCCACCCCTGGACGAGGCGGAGGTCCTCGCGGATCCGGAGGAGGGCTTCGACCGCTGGATTCCGCGGGGGAACATGGAGAAGCCCGGCGAGCCCGGGAACCGGATCCGCATCCACCTCCAGGTCCAGAAGGCGGGGGAGGCCGGCGTGCGCCGCCGGGCGAACCTCGTCCTTTCCCTGCAAGACGTGTCCATGGAGAAGGGCGTCTGCCTGAACTGGCCCCTCGCAGGCGCGAAGTCCGACCGCGGCCTGCGGCTCCTGGCCAAGGAGAACCCCGAGCTGGACGTCCTCGGCCCCGACGAGGCCCGCACGAAGGAGCCCGTGGAGGAACTGGACCTGGTGATCACCTGCCACGACTTCGGGGCCTACGGGAAGCTCCACGTGGACGCCAAGGATCCCGATGGGAAGGCACTGAAGGTGACGGTGCGGGGACGGGAGGGCGCCGATCTGTCCATCCCCCTGGACGACAACCGCAACCACCTCGCCGACGCCTGGGAGGTCGGCGAGACCGGGCACCTGCGCGGCGCGGCGGCCGAGGACGAGGAGGACCTGCCCAAGGGCAAGTCCGGCTGCACCGGGGACGGCCTCAGCCTCTACGAGGAGTACCGGGGCTTCCGGGTGAAGGGCGTCCACCGCCGGGGCGACCCGGACCGCAAGGACCTCTTCGTCTGCGACCGCACCTCCGGGAAGGTGGCGGGTCCGGGCATCGACCGCTTCAGCGCGGCCACCTGGCTGGCGGTGCACCGCCTGGACATGGAGGAGCTCGGGGAGGACCGCGTCGTGAACCCCAACGGCGGCACGGCGCACCTCCACGCCCAGCACGGCCTCCTCCTCGTGGACGGCGCCGCCGGCACCGATCCGGAGCAGTTCCCGGTGGATCCAAAGTCCACGACCTTCGGACCGCCGGTGCTGACGCAGCAGGTGAAGCTGCCCGCGGGGGGCAGCTTCGCCTCTGGCGACGCCCAGTCGGATGTGGCCCATGAACTCGGCCACGCGGTGGGGCTGCAGCATCACGGGGACGAGAACTTCCACGCCGTGGAGTGGTTCTGGCAGCTGGACGCCGGAGAGGGCTGGCGGCTGCACGAGCAGGAGATGGAGCTGAAGGACGTGCAGACTTCCCGCACGAAGACCATCGGCCAGTGGGCGCCGAAGCCGGGGAGCCCGGACCGGGTCATCCAGGCCTTCTGGGAGCCACCGGCCTCCGGGGGCGCGCCGCGGGCCTTCCGAAGGGAGGACGGGGCGCCGGCGGGCTCGTTGACGGTGGGCGTGGAGCGTTGGCGGCTCTACGTCGGCGGGGAGCGGAGCATGTGGAGCGGCGACCAGGAATGCCTCATGCGCTACTACGACAAGCAGGCCTATCTCTCCAGGGCCGAGCCCGGCCGCGTCCGCTACCTGCCCGACAAGTCCCAGTGGAAGGACCGGACCCGCCTCTGCGAGGACGCCAAGGGCACCGGCGTGAACGCGCCCGGACACGCGCCCCAGCCTCGCTACGGGGACGCCGTGGCCGGGAGGTGCCGGCAGCAGGTGGTGGTGAACGACAAGTACGCGCCCTGAGGGCGTGGCACCGCCTCAGAGGCGGGTGCGCAGTCCCGCCAGCCGCCAGGCCTCCGCCAGATCCTCCCGCCCCAGGGCGAGGTGGAGGGCCTCTTCCAGGCCTTCATCGGTGGCGGGATCCCCCGGGCGGGCCTCCACGTGCTCCAGGTCCGGCAGCGCCGCGCTGTTGGCGAGGCGTCCCAGGTCGTTGGCGCTGAGGATGTGGCTGGCCTTCAGGACGTCGGGGACGGCCTCCCAGCCGATGGGCTGTCCGGCGGGCTTGGCGACCTGGAAGAGGGCCCCGCCGAAGGCGCGGGTGTAGTAGGCGCCGCCGTTGCGGCCCACGTGGTCGAGCTTCGAGGTGTCCGGCAGGCCGTCCTTCAGCACGTCCTCGTGGACGTGGAAGCAGAGCACCTCGCCGATGACCAAGAGGCCGCTGCCCGGGCCGCTGCCCAGCTCGATGACCTGGTGCAGCCGACATTCCATCTGGAACGGCGATTCGGCCACCAGGGCGGCCTTCACGAGCCTAGCGGGCAGCGGGGTGAAGCCGCTCTTCACGAACTCGTCCACGCCATCGCCGTACTCCGCCGAGGCTATGTTCATCTGCTGCACCATGGCGTGGCTCACCGTGGCGATGACGAATTCCTTCACCGCGACGGCGTTGAGGTAGGTGTGCTTCACGGTCCCGTCCCGCCCCCGTCGGTTCGGCGCGAAGGCGATCATCGGAGGGTTCGACCCGAAGGCGTTGAAGAAGGAGAAGGGCGCCAGGTTCCGCACCCCGGCCTCGTCCACCGTGGACGCGAAGGCGATGGGCCGGGGTGCCACGCCGGCGCAAAGCCAGGCATTGGTCTGGATGGGATTCAGGTCGGCGGCTAGGACGGTCTTCATCGGCATTCCTCAGGGATCATTGCGGGGAGCGCACCACGGTGCCGCCCTTCATCACGAACGTGATCCGCTGCAAGGCGGTGATGTCCTGCAGGGGATCCTCCTTCACGGCGACGATGTCGGCGTAGCGGCCGGCTTCGATGGAGCCGAGGTTCTTGCCTTCCCGCAGCAGGTCCGCGGCGACGGTGGTGGCCGCCTGGATGGCCTGCATGGGGGTCATGCCGTGCTTCACCAGGAGGGCGAGCTCCTTGGCGGGGTTCTCGGTCCAGGCGTAGCCGCCGGCATCGCTGCCATTGGCGATCTTCAGGCCCTTCTGCACGGCCCGGCGCACGGCCTTGCCGGTGAGCTCGGGGGTCTGCAGCCACACGCCGCCCCGGCCCTTCGCGACCCACTCGCCCACGTACAGCGTGGGGCACCACCAGACGCCCTGGGCGATGGCGCGGTCCATGAGCGGATCGGTGAAGCCGGCGCCGTGCTCGATGGTGTCGAAGCCCGCGGACAGGGCCGCGTCGATGCCGTCGAAGCCCATGGCGTGGGCCGCCGCCGTCTTGCCCAGGCGGTGGGCCTCGTCCACGAAGGCCCGCAGCTCCTCGGGGCTGAAGTTCACCATGGAGCGCAGGCGGCCGTCCTCGGCCACCCAGTAGCGGCGGTCCACGTAGACCTTGATCCAGTCGGCCCCGAACTTCACCTGCTCCCGCACGCCCTTGCGGATCTCCGCCACGCCGTCCACGATCTGCACGCCCTCGGGCACCTTCAGCTCCCAGCTGTAGCCCGAAAGCGGGTACATGCCCGTGGCGCTGAAGGCCCGGGTGGCCACGAACATGCGGGGGCCCGCCACGACGCCGTTCTGGATGGCGCGCTTGAGGTCCACGTCCGCGTACATGGCGCCTTCCGTCTCCAGGTCGCGGATGGCGGTGAAGCCCCACCAGAGGGCGTTCCTCGCCGCCACGGAGGCGCGCAGGATGCGGTAGGGGATGCTTTCCTTCAGCAGCTGCTCGTCGTATTCAGCGGAGGTGATGTCGCCCTGGAGGAGCACATGGGTGTGGGCGTCGATGAGCCCAGGCAGCACCGTCATGCCGGAAAGGTCGATGGCCGGAGTGTCCTTGGGGGCCTGCTGCTGGGCCCAGGCCCAGGAGCCCACGGCCTCGATGCGGTCCCCCTTGATGAGGATGCCCTGGTCCTCCAGCACGCGGTTGAAGTGCACATCCACCAGGCGCCCCGCGCGGATGAGGCGGAGGGCCTGGGCAGTGGCCGGGCCGGCGAGGAGGCTGCAGACCAGGAGGGCGGGAAGGAGGCGCATGGGGGGACTCCGAAGAGGGCATCGGGTCAGTCTAGCCCTCCCGGTTCAATCCCCGGCGGGCCCGCCAGGGCTCCCCGCGTAGAGGTCCGGGAGCGTGCCGCCCACCAGGGTGGCGGGCACCCCCACCAGGCGCTCGGGCGCGTGGACCACCGTGTTGACCAGGCGACCCAGTCCCGCGATCTCCATGGCCACCTCGTCGCCGGCCTTCAGCCAGAGGTTGTCGGTGATCTTGGAGCCGTTCAGCTCCAGCAGGCAGCCCGTGCCCACGGTGCCGCTGCCGATGACTTCGCCGGCGTGCATCTGGATGCCGTAGCTCGTGCGCTGCAGGATCTGGGCGAAGGTCCAGTTCATGGAATCCACGTTTCCCTCCGAGAGGCGTCGCCCGTTCACGTCGCAGGTCATGCGGGCATGGAGGAGCTCGCCCTTCGGGGTCTTCTCGACCCGCAGCTCGTCCTTGGTGACGAGCCACGGGCCCAGGGAGGTCGCGAAGTCCTTGCCCTTGCAGGGGCCCAGGGAGAGCTTCATCTCCTCCATCTGGAGCATCCGCGCGCTCCAGTCGTTCATCACCATGTAGCCGAAGATGGCGTCGTCGGCCTCCTCCAGGGTGGCGTTCCGCAGGGGCCGCCCGGTGACGACGGCCACCTCCAGCTCGAAGTCCAGGCGGACGAGGTGGTGGTCCTGCACCCTCACCTCGCCGGGGCCGGTGACCGCCAGGTGGTTGGTGAAGTAGGTGACGGGAAAGAGGTCGAACTCCTCGATCATGTCCAGGCCGCGGTTGCGCCGGGCGGTGGCCACGTGCTGACGGAAGGCGTAGCCGTCCCGCATGGAGACGGGGCGCGGCACCGGGGCGAGCAGCGCCACGTCGGCGTCGGCGTGGAAGGCGTGCGCGGGCAGCTCCTCGGCACGGGCGTGGAGGTCCCGGCACCGATCGCGCAGCACGTCTTCGGAGCGGA
>JBGAST010000070.1:0-12568 GCA_044229575.1 Holophagaceae bacterium
TCGCCATCGGCATGCCCGCCCACGCCAAGCGCCTCAAGCCCGACGCCCCGGACCCCGTGGCGGCGCGGCATCCGGAGCTGAAGCGGTAGGCGGAGAGGAGCACCGTTGGACTCAGGTCAGCTGCCATCTCCCTTGTTCCTGCGGGGCAGTCTCGGGATCCTCGCGGGCATCACACTCCCCGTATTGCTACTCGTGGGCTTTATTTTGCTGGGCGGGCGGTTTCCGTTCCTGCTGAACATACTCTTGGGATGGGTCCTACTGGCGCTTGGGCTCTGCCTCTGGACCTGGTACCGGTTGGGCCGATGGCTCAGGGCCCGCGGGCCCTGGGCACCCGTCGTTGCATTGGCCTCGACGGCCCTTGGAATCTGGAGTTGCTGGTTGATGCCGATGGAACCCCTCCTCAATCGATACACGCCCGCGCTTCCACTCCTGGCGCTTGGGGTCGGGCTGCTATCGGAGGACCCGGGAGCGCCCCAGGGCCCCGTGCTCGAGTCCGCCGGCACGAGACCATTCCGGTGGGGCTTGCTGACCGGACTCTTGTTTCTTGGCTTCTCCATCGGCATGAGCAGCATCACTTCACATGTTGCGATGCGGTCAATGCCCATTCCGCTCAATTGGGGAATACTGACAACGCTTTCATTCTTCGTTGCCCTTCTGCTCGCGGAGGCCTGCGACCAAGGCTGGCCGGGGGCCTTCATCGCCTTCCTGGGACTTGCGCTCCTGGCTTCGAGCAAAGCCTTCCCCCAGAAGTGGAATGCCATTGTCACCGTCAAACCCGCGACAACATTGCCCCATGTCATTGGTCTCCTCCTTGGCGCAAGCCTCGTCTACTTCTTGGCGAAGAGAACAGGGGCCAGGGCCGAACACCTCGCGGAGTGAACCGCACCTCGCGGCATCCGGAGTTGAAGCGGTAGGTCGCCCGAGGCCCTGAAGGGCCGCTTCAGCGGGCCAGCTCCACCAGGTAGTCCACGAAGGACCGCACGGCGTCGTCGAAGCCCCGCAGCTTGGGGTTCGTGCTGTCGATGAGGTAGTACTCGTCCGGGGCGTGGGCGCCGCTGCCGTGGCCCAGGCCGAAGTGGCCGGAAGGCAGGCTGAGGGGCGGGCCGGTGAAGACCCAGCCCGGGTAGGAGCCAGCATTGCGGGGCCAGAGGGGCGCGTCGAGGCCGTGCTGCCGGTAGGTGGCGATCTGCTTCTGGATGAGGGGCGCATCGGGGGCGGTCTGGGTGGGGTCATAGCCGCCGCTGGGCGCCACGGCGATGTCGCCGAAGCCCCGCCTGGCGAGGTGGGCCTTCAGGGCCGCGATGGCGCCTTCGTAGGTCATGCCGGGCACGAGGCGCAGGTCCAGCTTCGCCACCGCGCGATGGGGCAGGACCGTCTTGCCGCCGGGCCCCGTATAGCCCGCCACCAGGCCCTCGATGTTCACCGTGGGCCGGGACACGAGGGCCGCGAGGGCCTCCCGCCAGGAGGCGTCGTGGGCCCAGGCCTTCACCCCGAGCAGCTGCTTGGCCTCGGCCTCGCTCTGCCGCCGGGCCGCGAGGTCGATGAGCTTCACCTCCTCGGCGGAGACGGGCCGGGCCTTGTCCGCAAATCCATCGATGGCCGGGTCGCCGGCGGCGTCCACCAGGGTGGCCAGGGCCTGCACCAGATGGAAGGCCGGGCTGTCCAGGCGGGCCCGGTTGGCGGAGTGGACGTCCTTCGCGGGGCCCCGGCCCCACGCGGCGCCGTCGGCGATGAGCTCGAGCTCGACCACCCCCTTGGCGCCGAGGGATACGGTGACTTCGCCGTCGGAGCCCTGGCTGGCGCTGGGCATGAAGACGCCCATCGTCCCCGCCAGGGCGGCCTGGACCTCCGGCTTCCGCACCACCTGGGCGAAATGGGGGGAGCCGATCTCCTCCTCCCCTTCCGCCACCAGCACCAGGTTGACGGGCAGCTTCCGGCCCGCCCCGCGGAAGGCGTGGAGGGCCGCCAAGAAGGCCGCTTCCGGCCCCTTCTGGTTTACCGCACCCCGGCCCATGAGGACCTTCCCGAAGCCAGGCTTGTCCACCAGGCGCGCTTCCAGCGGGGGCGAGGACCATTCCTTCGGATCAAACTGCTTCACGTCGTACATGAAGTAGAGCCCCACGGTGCGGGCGGCCCCCGCGTCCAGGGTGGCGAAGACGCCGGGCTTGCCGTCGGTGGGGACCCGCTCCACCCGCTGGAATCCGGCCTCCTTCAGCAGGGTCATCATGCGTTCGACCCCGGCCTCCGAATTCAGCCCCTCCGCCGCGATGCTGGGCAGGGCGATCCAGTCCTGGAGGCGCTTCACCGCCTCGCCGTGCCGGGCGCGGATCTGGTCGTAGACGGGCTGGAGGCTGGACGCGGGCGGAGCCTGGGCGGCCAGGGGCGGGGCGGCGAGGGCGGGGGCCAGCAGAAGGGCGGCCAGTCGCATGGGGACTCCGGAAGGAAGGGGCAGGTCATCTTGAGCCACCGGCGGAAATCCCACCAGGGGCCGCCGGGGCGACCCGGACGGGGGCCCCTCCTGATCTCTCCGGAGCTCTAGGCCTTCCCCGCTTCCGTGTATAGTGATCCAGCCGATCAAACTGAAATCGCCGTAGCGGTTGCATACACACCAAATCCCCGGGGACATTTATGCGCAATCTCACACGTATCGCGGCTTTAATTATGGTTATATCCGGCGTAATCCATGCCAGGCAATCGCCGCCCCCGTTCAATATCAACATGGACCGGGTCGAGATAACGCGCAAAAGCAACTTCGCGAAGTCCAAGACCTATTTCATTCCGACAGTCTACTTGCGCGTCATGGCGCGGACTCAATCCACCATCAGGAGCAAGGATTCCTCGGGCGCATCGGTCAAGGCCAAGATTTTCATCGATGGAATCGAGAAATCGCTGTTTCAGGGCCTCGCGAAGCAGGTGTATGACGACCTGGTCGCCAAAGTCCGGGCCGCTGGGTACACGGTGCTCACCTACGAGGACGTCAAACCCGAGTTGGCCAGCATGGAGCGCATGAAGGTGAACGGGAAATTCGGCTTCCCGACCAAACTCTCCGACGGCGCCAGCGGAGTTGATTTCGCGATCGTGACGCCCTCGGACGAGCAGGCGCTGGACTACGGCATCACAGGAATCATTTTCCGATACCGGGATCTCGCCAAGAAGAAGGACGCGGTGGTCCTGGTTCCGGACATCTCTTTCAGCATCTCTGAAGTCACCGGAAAGACGGACAGCGATATTTGGGGCAAGTCCGCTTCACTTGCAGTCCTTCCACCCATGCGGCTGCACGCGGCCACGGTGTATGGCAATGACGGCACGATCTACATCAAGGAGCACGGAAGCAGGCTCGCCGCCGAGGTTGCGGGCACGGCCAAAAAAGTATCGCAAGAAAACTTCGACTACGCGGGTTGGTCCCGGACAACGGGAGACTACCTCTTCACGATCGATCCGGCCGCCGTGTCCATGGGCATCCTGCGGGTGGGTTACGCGGTCAACGACCTCGCGGTGAAAACGATCAAGTCGGAACACAAATGAGCTGCCGGTCCGGATCGGGGTGGGGGGCGGAATAGCACTGGGGCGGCTCCAGGAGGGCAAGGACAGCCCGGGCCCAGGGTGCGCGATGGCGCCGTGCAGCCCCTTCCACCCCGCGCCCTGGACGATCCGTCCCGGGATGTGATGAAGCCGGGGCCGTCCGGAGGTACCCTAGGGGTATCCAGCGGACGACACCATGCGCCATTTCCTGTGCCTCTCCCTCGCGACCCCGGTCCTCCTCGCCCAGGCGCCCCCAGCCCCGGCGCCGAAGGCAGCCGTGGACCTCAAGGCCCTCGAAGCCCTCCGGCTCGAGAACCCCGTCGAGCCCTTCGCGAAGGCCAAGGCCCTCCTGCCCGCCAGCCGGCCTCCCTTCGACCGGGCGAGCCTGCCGGCCGCCTTCGCCAGCATCCGGGAATGGAACAGCCAGCTCGACCTCTACCGGGCCGTCTATGACAGCGGCGTCGCCTGCGGCCGCTTCGAGGAGGCGCGGGAAGTCGCCGCGAAGGCCCGGGACATGGCCGCCGATCTGCAGAAGGAATCCGCCGCCGCCTTCAATGCCTACAAGGCCACCTGGGAGAAGGCGGGGGAGGAATCCCTCCAGGCTCTCGCGGAGATGAAGACCCTCGAGGCGGAGGTTGAAGCGCACCGGGCCGCCAAGGCCGCCCCGGCCAAGCCCGACAAGAAGCAGACGATGGAAGAGGCCAATGCGGAGCTCGTGGCCCAGGCCGAAGCCGTGCAGCGGCAGGCCGAAGCCGCCAAGCGGCTGGCCTTCCTCAAGGCCAACGAAGCCAGCCTCCGGGAAAACGTCGAAAAGGCCAAGAAGGTGATGGTCCCCCTGGAACGCCCGCTGAAGGACCTCGAGACGCGGACCCGCGGGTTCGAAGGCGCCATCGCCCAGTGGGACAAGTACCTCCAGGAGGAGGCGGAGGACATCGCCAAGAAGTACAAGGGCGACAAGGCCACCTATGCGGCCGGGCTCCTGCGGGGCGTCGCGCCCAAACCCGAGAACAAGGAGGCCGCTCTCGTGGCCCTGCACCGCGCCACCGTCCTGGATCCCCGGAACGCCGCCATCCAGAAGCGGATCGCCCAGCTCCGCGGCCATGCCCCCGCCCCCGCGCCCACCAAGGGGAAGGCGAAGAAGGGCCGGGCCTGAGCCCGGCCGCCCGGGCGAGGATTCAGCGCCTCCGGGTTGGAGGCCTTCCGCCTAGGGCCAGCACTTCAGCTCGCAATCGCTCAGGTCCGAGGGCAGCGGGCAGCCCAGCCAGGTGACGGTGCAGGGGCCCGTGCTCTTCTTGCCGGCCCCCTCGACCTGCAGTGCATCCAGGGGCGAAAGGGTTCGCAGGGTTTCCAGGCTGAGGGTCAGCTGCTTCACGGCGGGTCTCCATGGATCGAGGGGGTTTGGCCCGAAGGATACACCGCCCGCAGAGCGAGCGGCGCGCGCGCCGCGGCGCGGCGCGGCGGCCCCGAGGGTCCAGGCTCCGTGTTCGTCCCGGATCATCTTGCAGTTCGCGCAGATGGGGAGCAGGCCCGAGAGCTGGTGGACGTGGGTGAGGGCGGTGGAAAGCTCTTCGTTCCGGGCGCGCAGCTCTTCTGTCTGGGCCTGGACCTGGGCGGCCAGGGCGGCGCGGCTCCGGGCCAGGGAGGCCACCCGGAGGCGGAGGAGTCCGAGGATCAGCCCGAGGCCCGCCAGGGCTTCGAGGGCGAGGCACCACCCCGCCTTCCACCAGGGCGGATGGATGACGAAGTCGAGCCCCGCGGCGGGACCGAAGTCCCCTCCCCCCTGGGCCGCGCGCACCTCGAAGCGGTAGGCGCGGCCGGGGAGGGCCGGATAGCGGGGGGCCCGATGCTCGATGTCCCGCCAGGCGTCCTCCAGGCCCACGAGCCGCACCTGGAAGCGGAGGTCCCGTTCGTTCAGGTAGGTGGGCGCTGCGATCCTCAGCACCACCGTGTTTTCCCCATAGGGCGCTTCGAGCCGGGAGGCGAGGGGCGGATCCAGGACCCGGCGGCCGAACTGGGCCTGGATCACCTGGGCCCGCGGGGGCGGCAGGGGCGCGTCGGAGGGGCTGGTGTCCACGCGGACCAGGCCTCCCGACGTGCCCACCCAGACCCGGCCCTCTTCCAGGAAGAGGGCGTGGATGGAGCAGTCCTCGTCGATCATGCCTTCGTTGCGGCCGAAGTGGAGGCCGGTGTCCAGCTGGTCCAGGCCCTGGTCGGTGCTGACCCAGACCCGGCCCCGGCCGTCCACCTGCACCCCGTAGGTGAGGTCCGTCCGGAGGCCGGTGCGGGTGGTCCGGTGCTCCAGGACCCTGAGATTGTCCCCGTCCAGGCGCACCCGGGTGAGGCCCTGGGGTTCCTGGTAGTGGAGCCAGGCGCTGCCGTCCGGCAGGAAGGCCATGCCCCGCACCGTGTGAGGGCGCAGGCCCTCCCGGTCGCTGAACAGGCGCCACCGGTCCGGGGCGGTCCGGACCAGGAGGCCCGCGGTGGTGCCGACCCACAGCCTCTTCCCGGCATCCTCCCGGATGAGGAAGGCCCCGAAACCCTGGGGCAGGAGGGAGGCCGGACCCGCGTCCGCACTCAGCTTTCCAGCCTTCGGGTCCCAGCGCAGGAGCCCCCGCCGGGCGTGCCCCAGCCACATCTGGCCCTCGGAGTCCCGGGTGATGCTGTTCAGGGAGAGGCCCAGCTCGCCCAGGGGAGGCTTTTCCGCCCGGCCCTGGCCGGCGCGCAACCAGAGGGCGGGCCCGACGGTGCTGACCATCCAGAGGGTGCCCCGCCCGTCCACCGCCATGGCCTTGATGCGGCGCCCTTCCGTGCCGGGGATCCGCACCAGCCCTTCCGCCTGCAGGCGGGCCGCCCCGTCGTCGGTGCCCACCAGCAGGGTGCCCTCCGGGTCCCGGGTGATGGACCACACCATCTCCCCCGGGGCGCCCTTGGTCAGGGCGTAGTTCCACACCCGGCCGCCCCCCTGGAGGCGCGCCACAGTGGGTCCGAGCACCCAGAGCGTCCCTTCCCGGTCCCGGAAGAGGGAACGCACCCACTGGAAGGGCAGCCCGCCCTCCCGGTCCAGCCGCTCCATGCGCGCTCCGTCGATGTGGAGCGCGCCGTTCTGGGTGGGCAGCCAGAGGCTCCCGTCCTTATCCACGAAGGGGGTGCTGTTGGGGGAGAGGCTGCCGGGGAGCCGGGCGGACTGGTCCCGGAAGCGGGCCCCGCCGGGTTCCTTCATGACCAGGGTCCGGCCCGAGCCGGCCCACAGCCGCCCGAGGCCGTCCTCCACCACGAGGGTCGGCATCCCCGGAGGGAGACCGTCGGCCTCGCCCCAGGTCTGGACGGTGCCATCGGCCTGGAGGGCCCGGATGCCCGAGGCCAGGGCCAGGTACAGGGCACCGCTCCGGCGTCCGGCGGTGAAGGCCCCCGAGGCTTCTTCCTGCGGGCCGGAGATCCGCGAGAACCTCAGGCCGTTCTCCTGCCGGAACAGCCCCTGGGCCGTCATCAGGCAGATCCGCCCCTGGGCGTCCCGGGTCATTTGATTGGCAGCGCCCTGGGAGGGGGAATTCCCGAGGAGGGCCGCTTCGAAGCGTCCCTCCCGGAAGCGTATCAGGCCCTTCTGGGTGCCGAGCCAGAGGCCCTCCTCGGCGTCCGGAAGGATCACGCCGACGTAGGCCGAGGGGAGACCCTGTTCCGGCGTCCACCGCCGGCACTGGCCGCGGTTGTAGCGCACGAGCCCGCCCTCGGTCCCCATCCAGATGAACCCTGCCCGGTCCTGGGCGATGGCGATGGGGCCTCCCGGGGGAAGGCCGTCGTCGGGGCCCAGCACCACGAAGGGACGCTGGCCGGGATAGGGGACCGCCGGAGGCCCCTCGCCCTGGAGGCTGGCCCCCGCCCAGAGGCCGCAGGCCAGCATCAGCCCCCAGAGCCCGCCCTTCAGGATCATGCCCGCTCCGCGTCTCGACAGGACTGGAGTATCCCCCCACAAGGCCTGGGGTTGAACCGGGGAGTGGGACTCCAGGCGGACGAACCCCTCGGGCCTCGCCGGGATTCAGATCTTTTTGAAGGACAGCTCATTTCGTTTTGAAGGATTCAGGCCTGGATCCGGACGCCGGATAGCACCTTTTTCTTGCCATGAAGATATTTGCATCCATGGCCTGGAAAATGCTTGAATCCTGCGATCTCCGCTCGTGCTCGATGACCTGAATGCCATGGAGGTGGTTCGATGGTCCAACCACGTTCAATGCTAGTTTTTCTATCTTTAGATATCGATCCCGAAGGCTTTGAGTTCCTTGAGGGCAGCCCTCCCTCAGCCACCCCATGAAAGGAATCCCATGAACAAGAGCACCTTCGTCGTGGCGGTGTACCCCACCCACACCGCCGCCGAGGCGGCCATCCATGAGCTGCACCGGGCGGGTTTCGAGATGAAGAAGCTGTCGATCATCGGACGCGACTACCACACCGATGAGCATGTGGTCGGCTACTACAACCTGGGGGACCGGATGCAGGTCTGGGGGCGCACCGGAGCCTTCTGGGGCGGACTCTGGGGGCTGTTCTTCGGCTCCGCCTTCTTCTGGATCCCGGGGCTGGGGCCGCTCTTGGTGGCGGGCCCCCTGGTGACCTGGATCGTCGGGGCGCTGGAGGGCGCTCTCGTGGTCGGCGGCCTCAGCGCCATCGGAGCGGGCCTCTACGGGCTGGGCATCCCGAAGGACAGCATCCTGCGCTACGAGACGGCGCTAAAGACCGGAAAATTCGTGTTGATCGCCCACGGCTCCCAGGAGGATACCGCCCAGGCCCGCGCCATCCTGCACCGGACGGATCCGGAAGCCGTGGATCTCCATCCCCAGAGCTTCATCACCACCCTGCCGGTGGGCGCCGAACCCGCCCACATCCTCGAATGACCCCTTCCTTCCCCCCAGGAGACGACCATGCCCGCCGGACTGCAGCACGAACCCAGGCACCGCTTGCCCACCCGCCGGCCTGACCGGGGCGGGGACGGGGCGGCCCCCCCCGACGACCGGCCGCGCACCGCCGCGGGACGGGAGCCGCCGGTGGAGACCGCCGTCACCCCGGGGTCCTGGGGGCGGGATGCCCCGCACGAACCGGAGGAGTCCGAAGTTTCCGCCGGCGGGGGCCGGTCCAGCCTCCAGGCCTAGAACCCCCAGGCCCGCAGCCGCGGCTCGGCCCAGGCCTTCCACCCCCCGGGGAGCCTGGCGCCGCTCTCGCAGTGCCCCGCCCCAACCGCGATGGTGAGGTCGGGGTGATGGGCGGCGATGGCCTTGACGCCGTCCAGGGGCGTCACGGGATCCGCGTCCCCGGCGAGGAGCGCGATGGGGGTGCGCAGATCCCTGGCCGCACCCAGCGGCGAGACATCGTCCACGCGGAACCTCGCGATGCGGCCGGCCCGCCGCAAGGCGAGTTCCTCCGCCGGGCGGAGCAGGACTTCGGCGAAGCCCCCGACGGGGCCCTTCAGGTGGTTCCGGGCCGCGTCCCGGAGATCCTTCCAGGGGCTCTCCAGCAGGGCGCCGCCCAGGGGGCCGCCGGCGGTTTCAAGGCGGCGCAGGGCCAGCAGCGAGGCCCCGGCGCCCTGGCTCACGGTGGCCAGGACGATGCGGCGGCGGGGCACCCCGGAGGCCTCGAGGAAGGCCACCGCGTTCGCGATGTCCACGGCCTCCCAGGCGCCGAGGGTCGAAGGCACTTCCGGATGGAGGTCCCGCCCCCGCAGGGTGAAGACCACCGCGTCCAGGTCCGGCAGGTCCCGCAGCCTGGGGGCCGTGCCCCACGCGTCATCGCCGAAGCCGTGGAGGATCAGGGCCACGCCCTTCGACCGGGGCCGGTGCAGCCACCAGAGCTGCAGGGGCCGGCCCTCGCCACCGGGGATCCCATGGCAGGTCCAGGCCGCGCCGGGCGGCGCCAGCTCGGCGCGGATGCGGGCCCGGTCGGCCTCCGAACGGGAGGGCATGGGGCCTTTGAGGAGATGGTCCGGCAGCAGGAAGCCCAGCAGCGCGTTCACCGCCGCCCACAGGAGCAGGGCGGCGAAGAGGAGGCGGACCAGCACGCGCATGCAGGGCCTACGGCGCAGGCGCCGAGGCTGCTTAGCGCTCCGCGAGGAAGCCCTGGATCACCCACCGGATCTCCCCGGGCCCCACGCTGCCCTTGAGGAAGACGTAGGCGATGTCCCCCGCCATCCCCGGGAAGGTGTCCTCGCCGGTGAAGAGCAGGACCGGCAGGCCGGGCCCACGGAGTTCCCGCAGGCGCGGAAGCAGGCTCAGCCCCTCCCCGTCCGGGAGATGGCTGTCGAGCACCACCAATGCCCACGCGGCGTCCGCCAGGCGCAGCTCCGCCTGGGCCAGGGAGGAAACGTTCACCAGGACCGCCACGCCTTCGAGGGAGGTCGCGAGCAGCTGGCTCACGGCGGCGTCGTCCTCCACGTGGAGGATGCTGGGCAGGGCCGTTCCGGCCGCCGCCGGCGCGGTCCCGGCCGCGGGCAGCTGCAGGCGGAACACGGTGCGCCCCGGGCGCGACTCGAAGTCCAGGCCCCCCCCCATGGCCTCGGCGAAGGACTTCGAGATCGAGAGGCCGAGGCCGCTTCCGGGCTGCTGCTGCGGGCCGCCCGCCTGGGCGAAGGATTCGAAGATGCGGGACTGGAAGGTCTCGGGGATGCCCGGGCCGCGATCCTCCACCTCCACGCTCCAGCCCTTCCCCGCCGCCGCGATGCGGGTGGTGACCGGGCCGCCGGCAGGACTGTATTTCGTCGCGTTGGAGAGCAGGTTCACCAAGATCTGCACCACCCGGTCGGGATCGGCGATGACTTCCGCGTCCTCGGGCCAGGGGCCGCAGGGCAGCGCCACCCCGAAGGCGTCCCCGAAGGTCTGCACCGCCTCCACCGCCTGCCGCGCGAGGACGTGGAGGTGGCAGCGCTGCAGGGTGAAGGTCATGCGGCCCTGCTTGACCCGGTCCAGGTCCAGCATGTCGTCCACGATGCGGGCCAGGCGCACGGCGTTGGCGTGGGCCACGGCGGCGAGGTCCGCCGCCTTGGGCGGGAGCGCGCCGCCCCGGCCCTCGGCGAGCATCTCCAGGCTGGCCCGGATGCTGGCGAGGGGCGTGCGCAGCTCGTGGCTGGCGGTGGAGAGGAAGAGGGCCTTGAGCCGCTCCAGCTCCAGCTGCTCCGTGACGTCCCGGCTGGCGATGACCACCTCGGTGACCCGGCCGTCCTCGATCGCGAGCCGTTCCCCGCGGGATTCGAGCCAGACCTCCCGGCCGGCCTTGTGGCGGACGCGGAAACGCACGGTGCCGCGGCCCTTCCCCGCCCGGAGATCCCGGAAGAAGTCCAGCATGGGTTCCAGGTCCGCTTCCTGCACGAACTCCGCCGGGCTGTGCCCGACGATCTCGTCCCGGTCGAAGCCCAGGACGCGGGTGACGGCGGGGTTGATGTCCATGAAGCGGCCGTCGGGACCGTGCCGCGCGATGAGATCGGGGCTGGCCTCCACCAGGACGCGGTACCGCGCCTCGCTCGCCCGCAGGTCGGCCAGGGCCTGGGCGAGGAGCCGGTGCCCCGCCTTGAGCGCCTCGTCGTGGATGCGGTAGGTGGAGATGTCCCGGGCGATGCTGCTGAGGAACTGCACCCGCCCGGAGGGGTCGCGGTGAGCCATGAGGACCTGGGAGACCGGGATCTCGCCGCCCTCGGGATCCCGGTAGCAGGACTCGCCCTCCCAGACGCCGCGGGCGACCGCCGTGGGGAGGCCCGTATCGAGGAGCTGCCGGGCGGACCATTCCACGTGGGTGTCCTTGACGTGGAGGCCTTCGGGGATGGGCTCCACGGGTCCCAGGCCGCGGAGGCGCCGGTAGGCCGCGTTCCAGTAGAGCGGATGGCCCTCGGCGTCGGAAACGCCGATGAAGTCCGGGCTTCGGTCGAGGACCGCCTTCAACCGCCGCCGGGTCTCCTGGGAGATCCGCAGGTCGGTGATGTCCCGGGCCGCGGCGTAGACCGCGCCCTCGTGCCTGGCGAAGGCCCAGGCCAGCACAAGTTCGCGGCCATCCTTGCGCCGGGCGCGCAACTCCGTCTGGCGGTGGGGGTCCTCCCCGGGCGGGGCGCGCAGGAGCAAGGCCGCCTTCGCCGCATCCTCCGGATGGACGAAGTCGAGGAAGGGGCGGGTGAGCAGTTCCGTCTCCGGGAAGCCGAGCGTGCCCGCCATGGCGGGGTTCACCTTGAGCAGGTGGCCGTCGAGGCCGACGATGCAGGCCAGGTCCGGGGAAAGGTGGAAGAAGATCTCTCCCTCCGCCGCCTGGGAAAGGGCCTCCTGGAGCGCCATCTGGCTCAACTCCCGCTCGGCCCATCCCCCCAGGTCCTGGAGGGAGTCCCGGTCGGCGCGGGAAAAGGCCCGGGGCTCGCGGTCGATGAGGCAGAGGGTTCCCAGCAGGGCGTTGCCGGGCCCGCGCAGGGGCATGCCGGCGTAAAAGCGGATGAACGGGGCCCCCGTCACCAGGGGGTTGTCCGCAAAGCGCGGGTCGAGGAGGGCGTTTTCGACGACGAACAGCTCCCGGGCCAGGATCGCGTGGCCGCAGAACGAGACCTCCCGGGAGGTTTCCTGCGCCTCCAGCCCGACTTTCGACTTGAACCATTGGCGGCCCGCGTCCACCAGGCTCACCAGCGCGATGGGGACCTTGAAGAGGTAGGCGGCGGACCGGGTGATGCGGTCGAAGCGTTCCTCCGAAGGCGTGTCCAAGATGCAGAGGCTCCTTAGGGCCTGCAGGCGGAAGGCCTCGTCGGGAGGGAACGGTGGGGCTTGCATCGAGTGCGGGCTGCGGGGTTGCGGGCTGCGGTGCGCCATGATCCGCCCGTTGTCCAGGCGGAACCAGCCTTTTTGGAAGGCCCCGCAGCCGTCGCCGCCGCGGGCCGGCGGGCGCGGGGGCGGGGCCCGGGCCCCACCCCGGCGCGGCGGGCCGCGGCTTCCAGGGCGCGATCGAGGTCGGCCCGCGCGGCGTCGACGGTGCGCCGGGCGTCCTCGGCGGAGACGCGCCGCGCGGCGCGGGCAGCGCCAGCCCCCGCTTCGCGCACCCAGTC
>JBGAST010000071.1:0-12100 GCA_044229575.1 Holophagaceae bacterium
GCTTGAGCATGATGGGCCAAGGGCGGGCCCATCATGCTCAAGCCGGGTGCTCTATTGAAAACACGCCATCCGAGCGCTTCGAACGAGCGTGAGCTTCGTGGTGAAGGGGGTGGGTCTCCCCCATGCCACGATCCGACGGGACCGAAAATGCTGTCCGAATGGTGCCGTTGACCTTCAAAGAGCACCACGATCCGCGAGGGGCGCCCTCGGCCCCTCGCGGATCGCGGTGCCAGAGCGCGCAGCGCGAGTGGTCGCCCGTTCCTGGAGCAGGGACGGCGTGGGTCGAGTGCCATTCCCATCGAAGGAAGGGGATCGCGACCCACGCCACAGGATCGCCCCGGTCCCATCTCCCACTCGCGCTGCGCGCTCTGGCACCCGGATTGAGTGTGACGGGCCAAGGGCAGGCCCATCACACTCAAGCCGGGTGCTCTTTTGAAGATCTTCCAACCGATCGTTTCGAACGGCCATGAGCTTCGCTGTGAAGGGCCGCCAGGCCGCGCATGGCCTAATCGGTGAAGACGAAATCAGCAGGGAAAGTCTTCGCATCTTCGCCCAGCCTCAGGTGAAGCAGGTATTCCACATTCCCCTCGCCGCCCTTGATAGGGCTCACCGCCAGAGCCTGGGGACGCAGTTCCGATTCCGAAAAGAAGGCCCAGATCTCCGCGCAGACCCGGCGCCGCACCGCGGCGTCACGGACGATGCCCCCCTTGCCCACGTCCGCAGCCCCCGCCTCGAACTGGGGCTTCACGAGGAGGATCGCCTCGGCGCCAGCTTCGAGGCTGGCGAGCACCGGCGGGATGGCGAGGCGCAGGGAGATGAAGCTGAGGTCCGCCACCAGGAGGGAGGCGCGCTCCGGGATGCGCGCGGGGTCCCAGAGGCGCAGGTTGGTCTGCTCGAGGGACACCACCCGGGGATCGCTGCGCAGCTTCCAGTGCAGCTGGTTGGTGCCCACGTCCACGGCGTAGACCCTCAAAGCGCCCCGCTGCAGGAGGCAGTCGGTGAAGCCGCCGGTGCTGGCGCCGGCATCGAAGCAAACCCGCCCGGCGGGATCGACGCGGAAGGCCGCCAGGCCGCCCTCCAGCTTCAGTCCGCCGCGGCTCACATAGGACAGGGCCTCCCCCCGCAGTCGGATCTCGGCGTCCTCCGGCACCTGCGCGCCCGCCTTGGAGACGGGATGGCCGCCCACCAGCACGTCCCCCGCCAGGATCCGCGCCTGGGCCAGGCTGCGGCTCTCCACCAGGCCACGCTGGAGCAGGAGCTGGTCGAGACGCACCTTCGCCACTAGAACAGCGCCTTCGCGCGGCGGCCTTCCTTGATCTGGATCCCGAGGCTGGCGCCCCCCAGCACCGCCGCGTTGTGCAGCTCGCCCGACACCACCAGCGTGTCCCCCACCGCCGGCAGCGGCTCCATGGTGGCGACCCACAGCTCGCCGGTGCCGTCGCTGAGCTTGTAGAACTTCGTCGGCAGGAAGGGCAGCTGGTTCGTGGATTCCACCTTCCCCTTCACGCGCACGGACTTCCCTTCCAGGGTCGGCGCCTTCTGCCGGACTTCGGCGATGGAGGTCGTGCCGAGGGGCAGGCCGCAGGCGGTGAGGAGGAGCAGGGCCGGGAGGAGGGTCGAGGGTTTCATGGCGGATCCGTCGGGAGGGTTCCGTCCCAGCATCGCAGAGCCGGGCGCCCCAGAGCCTAGAAGGCCTCGATGGGGTAGGCCCCCTGCGCGACGAGGACCTCGGCCACCCGGCCCCTCAGCCGGGAGCCTGGGGCCGGAAGGGCCCCATCGAAGGCCTTCAGGGTCCCGAGGGCCCGGCCCAGGGCCTCCCCTTCGTGGACCTCCGCGAGCAGCCGGCGGGCCTGGGCCGCCACCTTGAGCGCTCCCTCGGTGGCGGCGAGTCCGGCGAGGTCCAGGGCGAAGGAGGCCCAGCGGTGGCCGGCGGCTGCCATCCTCCCGGCGCGCACCACGGCGCCCTCCATGGCGTAGAGTTCCATGGCCATGTCCGCGGTGTGGGCCGCGGCCTCCTGGTTCTCGATGAGCTTCTGGCCCTCGGCCGCCAGGGCCTCCCCCACCGCGAACTGGAATTGGCGCTTGGCGAGTTCCACGGCGAGGATGGCGTTCCCCAGGGGACCGCCGGGATCCGCAGGGAGGTCCGCGGCGTCCCGGCGCAGGACGAGGGCGCCGGCGCCCGCCTTCTTGAAGACCTGGCCGGCGATGATCAGGCGGTTGATCTCGTTGGTGCCTTCGAAGAGCCGGTTGATGCGGTTGTCGCGGTAGAGCTTCTCGGGCGGGTACTCCGAGGAGAAGCCGTAGCCGCCGAAGCACTGCACGGCGTCGTCGGCGGTGAGGCCGAGGGCCTCGGAGTCCCAGACCTTCATCATGGAGGCCTCCATCTGGAAGGCGTCCATGATGTCCAGCTTGCGCCGCGCCGCGTCCGGCTGGTCCCAGGGAATGGCGTGCATGCCGTCGTTGATGTGGCCGATGGTGCGGAAGTTCATGCTCTCGGCCACGAAGATCCGGGTGGCCATGTCCGCCAGGAACCTGCGGATCAGGCCGAAGCTGTGGATCGCCTTGCCGAACTGCTGCCGCCCGGCGGTGTACTTGAGGGTGGCCTTCAGCATCTCCTTGGCGATGCCGTTGCATCCGGCCCCCAGCTTGAAGCGCCCGATGGCCAGGATCCCGAAGGCGATGCGATGCCCCCGGCCGACCTCGCCCAGCAGCCGGTCCTTGGGAATGCGGCAGCCTTCGAAGGCCAGGGCCCGGGTGGAGCTGCCCTTGATGCCGAGCTTGGGTTCCTCCGCGCCGAGGGTGAAGCCGGGATCCGTCTTCTCCACGAGGAAGGCGCTGAACTTCCGGCCGTCCACCTTGGCGAAGACCACGAAGAGGTCGGCGAAGCCCGCGTTGGTGATCCACATCTTGGAACCGTCGAGCACCCAGTGGTCGCCGTCCAGGACGGCCACGGTCTTGCCGCTCATGGCGTCGCTGCCGGCGCCGGGTTCCGTGAGGGCGTAGGCGGCCACCCACTCGCCGCTGGCGAGCTTCGGGAGGTAGTGGGCCTTCTGGGCCTCGCTGCCGAAGTAGACGATGGGCAGGGTGCCGATGCCGGTGTGGGCCCCGTAGCTCACCGAGAAGCTGGCCTGGCGGCCGAATTCCTCGAGCACCAGGAGGCCGCAGATCTTGTCCAGATCCAGGCCGTCGTAGGCCTCGGGGATCTCCAGGCCCAGGAGGCCCAGCCCGCCGGCCTTGCGCAGCAGGTCCCGGGAGAGCGCGGGATCCAGCCGGTCGATGGCGGCATCCCGGGGCAGCACCTCCCCTTCGATGAAATCCCGGGCCGCCTGGCCGATGGCCTTGTGGTCCTCGTCCAGATCCTCGGGGGTGAACTGGGGGAGGCTGCCCAGGGGCGCGCAGAGGAAGGCGCCGCCCTGGAGCGTGGCCTGGGTCGTATTCATGGGGCCTCCCGGATCCGTCCCGGATCCGGGACCCCGGGAGCATGCCACGGGCCCCCTGAGACCAGGGACACGACTGCTTGGCGGCCCTCAGGGCTGGCTGGGCCCCAGCGCAGGCCTAGCTAGGCGCCGCGATCCGGGCGGCCCGGGCCTGCCGCGCCATCTCGGCGCGGTAGGCGGCGACGTAGCGGTTGTGCTGGCCGAGGGTCTTCGAGAAGTTGTGCCCGCCGGTGCCCGTGGCGACGAAGTAGAGGCTGCCGTCGATGAGAGGCGCCTTCGCCGCCGCGATGGCCGCCGCGCTGGGCACGGCGATCGGCGTCGGGGGCAGGCCCGCCACGGTGTAGGTGTTGAAGGGATGGACGCGGTCCAGATCGTCCTTCATGGGCGCGGTGAAGCGCAGGTCCCCGCGCAGCCAGCGGGCGTAGAGGCTGGTGGGATCGCACTGGAGGCGCATGCCCAGCCTCAGGCGCAGGGCGTAGACGCCGGCCACCTGCGGCAGCTCCTCGGGGACGTTGGTCTCCTTCTCCGCGAGGCTCGCCAGGATGAGCGTCTGGTAGGGCCCGAGTTCGCCGCCCTCCAGGCCGGGCCGCACCTGCCGGGCGAAGGCCTCCACCAGCTGCAGCATCACTTCTTCCGGCTCCAAGGCGTGGTTGAAGCGGTAGGTGGCCGGGGCCACCAGGCCTTCGAGGCTGGACGCGTCCGGAAAGCCCGCCGTCCGGGCCAGCATCGGGCTCTGCCACAGGGTCCAGAACACGTCCTCGGGCACGAAGGCCGCGACGCGCTTCTGCACGGACCAGGCGTGGGCGCCGGTGGGAATGGACACGTTCGTCCAGGTCACGTCCCCCCGGCGCAGCTTGCCGGCGATGTCGGCGAGGCTGGCCCGGGGCGCGAAGGTGTACTCGCCCCGGAGCACCTGGAGCTGCCGCGCCCGGGCCCAGAGCTTGAAGAGCGCCGCCGAGCGGATCACCCCGTCCCGCTCCAGCTGCATGGCCACCTGGTCCACCGTCGCGCCCTTCTTCACGAGAATGGTCCGCGTGTCCGAGGCGGGCCCCTCCCGCTTCCAGCTCCAGGCCGCGAAGGCCGGGGGCAGGGCGAGAATCGCCGTGGCCAGGAGGAGGCGGGTGGACGTGCGGGCCTTTGCCATCCCTTCAGGCTAACCCGGACCCGCCGGAGGCCTGAAGGCTGAAGCCCGCGGGCGCCGCGTGCTAACGTGCTCGAACCCAAATCGAGGCCCCCATGTCCGACAGCAGCGGCTACCGCCGCGAACTGGGTCTGTTCTCCAGCGCGATGATCGTCGCCGGTTCCATGGTGGGCTCGGGCATCTTCTCGGTATCGCCTGCGGCGATACGCGAGGCGAGGTCGACCCATCCCCGCCGGCTCAGCGGTCGGACGGAGCTCCCATGAGCAACGAGTACAGGAGGGAACTCGGGCTCTTCTCGTCCGCCATGATCGTCGCCGGCTCCATGGTGGGCTCCGGCATCTTCGTCGTCAGCGCCGGGATCGTGAAAGAGGTCCACACGGGGTCCATGCTCATGCTGGTGTGGGCCATGGCGGGGCTCTTCACCCTGTGTGCGACGCTGAGCTACGGGGAACTGACGGGCATGCTGCCGAAGGCCGGCGGCATGTACGTCTTCCTCAAGGAGGCCTACGGCCCCCTGCCCGCCTTCCTCTACGGCTGGTCCTGCTTCCTCATCATCGAGAGCGGCGCCATCGCGGCCGTCGCCGTGGCCTTCGCCAAGTACGCGGGCACCTTCTTTCCCGCCCTCAATGATTCGGTCTGGCTGGGCGGACACCTGGACATGAAAGCCTTCACCCTGCCCGGGGGCATCGAGCTGGGCCCCTACGCCTTCGGCCTCACCACCACGCGCCTGGCGGGCATCGCCGTGATCCTGCTGGTCACCCTGCTGAACACCTTCGGCGTGCGCATGGGGGCCTGGATCCAGAACACCTTCACCGTGGCCAAGCTCAGCGCCCTCGCCGCCCTGGTGGTCCTGGGCCTCGTCCTCGCCCCCACGGTCGCGCCTTCGGGGCCCTACGTGCCGCCCCCCGGCACGCCGCCCCTCACGGGCCTGGGGATGCTCCTCACGGCCCTGCTGGTGGCCCAGGTGGGGGCCTTCTTCTCCTGCGAGGGCTGGAGCTTCGTGGGCAACGTGGCGGCCGAGGTGAAGAACCCGAAGCGCAACCTGCCCCTGGCCCTGCTGATCGGCCCCGGCGCCGTGCTGGTGCTCTACCTGCTGGCGAACTTGGCCTACCTCAAGCTCCTGGGCCCCGCGGGCATCGCCGGGGCGCCGGAGGAGCGGGTGGGCGCCGCGGCCTTGGGGGCGATCTTCGGGGCGAAGGGCGAGGCGCTGATGGCCGGCGCCATCTGCATCTCGATGTTCGGGTACGTGAACGGCGCCACCTTCACCACGGCGCGGGTCTACCAGGCCATGGGCGAGGACGAGCTCTTCGCCGGCCGCGCCGCGGACCTGAACCGCCACGGCGTGCCCGCGGTGGCCCTGTGGATCCAGGGCGGCTGGGCCTGCGCCCTCACCCTCAGCGGCACCTTCGACCAGCTGGTGGACTACAGCACCTTCGCCCAGCTCATCTTCGTGGTGGCCATGATCGCCGGCGTCCTCGTCCTGCGCCGCACCCGGCCGGATCTGGAACGGCCCTACAGGGTGTGGGGCTATCCGGTCGTGCCCCTGGTCTACATCGTCGGCGGCGGGGCCATCCTCCTCGCCCTGCTGCGCTTCAAACCCGCCTTCACGTGGCCGGGCCTGTTCCTGGTGGCGTGTGGTATTCCGGTGTACCTGTGGAGGCGCCGGAAGGCTTGAGGATCGGCCCTACCTCTCGGGACGGGCATCGGTGAAACTGGTGGATTGATTCCCAGGAGCGCCCCATGGCCCACATCGTCGTTCTCGGAGCCGGCCGCGTCGGCGGCACCATGGCCCAGGACCTGGCCCGGGACTTCCAGGTCACCGTGGCGGACCGCAGCGCGGAGGCCCTGGCGCGCTTCCAGGGCACGGGCATCAAGACCCGCGAGGCCGATCTCGCCACCCGGTCCGGCGTGGTGGCGGCGGTGGCGGACGCGGACATCGTGGTGGGCGCGGTGCCGGGCTTCATGGGCTTCGGCACGGCCAAGGCGGTGCTGGAGGCCGGGAAGACCCTGGTGGACATCTCGTTCTTCGACGAGGACTGCTACGAGCTGGACGCTCTGGCCAAGGAGAAGGGCCTGACGGCGGTGGTCGACTGCGGCGTGGCTCCCGGAGCCGGCAACATCATCCTCGGCGACACGGTGCGGCAATGGGACCGGGTGGACCGCTTCGAGTGCCTGGTGGGCGGCCTGCCCCTGGTGCGCAAGTGGCCCTACGAATACCAGGCTGGCTTCAGCCCCATCGACGTCCTCGAGGAGTACACGCGGCCCGCGCGCTACGTGGCCGGCGGCAAGGTGGTGACCTGGCCCGCCCTTTCCGAGCCCGAGCTGGTGGACTTCGAGAGCCTGGGCACCCTGGAATCCTTCAACACCGACGGCCTGCGCAGCCTCATCAAGAGCTTCCCCCAGATCCCGGACATGAAGGAGAAGACCCTGCGCTACCCGGGCCACATCGAATTGATGCGCGTCCTGCGGGAGACGGGCTTCTTCCGCAAGGAGCCCATGACCGTGAAGGGCGTCGAGGTGAGCCCCCTGGACCTCACCACCGCCCTGCTCTTCCCCATGTGGCAGATGAAGGAGGGGGACGTGGACGTCACGGTCCTGCGCATCACCGTGGAAGGCATGGACAAGGGCGAACCTGTGAAGCGCGTCGTGGACATGGTGGACCGCCAGGACCCGGTGACGGGTTTCACCAGCATGGCCCGCACCACCGGCTTCACCTGCACCGCCGCCGTGCGCCTCGTGGCCTCCGGCCGCTTCACCCGCAAGGGCATCTCGCCCCCGGAGTTCATCGGGCTGGAGGCCGGCGCCTGGGACTTCGTGCGCCACGAGCTGGCGGCGCGCAACGTGGTGTTCCGGGAGCGCTGAGTGGGCGCGACCCTCCACCACCGCGCCTGCAACCTCTGCGAGGCCATCTGCGGCCTCGAAGTCGCCGTCGAGGCGGGCCGGGTGGTGGGCATCCAGGGCGACCCGGCGGATCCCTTCAGCAAGGGCCATGTCTGTCCCAAGGCCGTGGCCCTGATGGACATCCAGGACGATCCCGACCGCTTGCGGGGCCCGGTCCGCCGCGTTGACGGCGAATGGGTCCCCTTGGGCTGGGACGAGGCCATCGACCTCGTCGCCACGCGCCTGGCGGACATCCACGCCCGCCACGGCGCGGACGCCGTCGCCAGCTACCAGGGCAATCCGAGCGTGCACAGCCTGGGCCTGATGACCCACAGCGGCCCCTTCCTGAGCCTGCTGAAGACCCGCAACCGCTTCTCCGCCACCTCCGTGGACCAGCTCCCCCACCAGCTGGTCTGCTTCTGGATGTACGGCCACAGCCTCCTGGTGCCGGTGCCCGACCTCGACCGCACAGACTTCCTCCTGATGCTCGGCGCCAATCCCATGGCCTCGAACGGCAGCATGTGGACCGTGCCCGGCGTGGGCGAGCGCCTCAAGGCGCTCCGGGCCCGCGGCGGCCGCCTCGTGGTGATCGATCCCCGCCGCACGGAGACCGCGCGGGTCGCCGATGAGCACCACTTCATCCGCCCCGGCAGCGACGCGGCCTTCCTCTTCGCGCTGCTCCACACGGTGTTTGAAGAAGGCCTCGCAGAGCCCGGACACCTGGCCGCGATGACCGACGGGCTCGACGCGGTCCGCGCAGCCATCCGGCCCTTCACGCCGGAGGCCGCGGCGCGCGCCACGGGCATCGCCGCCGACGCCATCCGGCGCATCGCCCGGGACTTCGCCGCGGCGCCCCGGGCCGTCTGCTACGGCCGCCTCGGGGTCTCCGTCCAGCGCCACGGAACCCTCTGCCAGTGGGCCATCCAGCTCCTCAACCTCGTCACGGGCAACCTGGACCGGGTGGGCGGCTCCCTCGTCACCCGGCCCGCGGTGGACATCCTGGCGGGCACCCGGCCCGGCAGCCACGGCCGCTGGGCCAGCCGGGTGCGCGGCCTGCCGGAAACGAACGGCGAGCTGCCCGTCGCGGCGATGGCCGAGGAGATGCTCACGCCGGGACCCGGCCAGGTGAGAGCTCTCATCACGCTGGCCGGCAACCCAGTGCTCTCCACCCCCAACGGTCCCCAGCTCGAGCGGGCCCTGGAAGGGCTGGAGTTCATGGTGTCCCTGGACCACGCCCTCAACGAGACCACCCGCTTCGCCGACGTCATCCTGCCTTCCACCACGGCCCTGGAGCGGGACCACTACGATCTGGTCTTTAGCGTCCTGGCGGTGCGCAACGTGGCGCGCTACAGCCCCGCCACGCTGCCGAGGCCCGCAGGGGCGCTGCACGACTGGGAGATCCTGGACCGGCTCGCCGCGGCCCTGGCGGGGAAGCTGGGCCAGGCGCCGAAGCCCACCCTGGAGCCGCGCGCGCTGCTCGACGCCGGCCTCCAGCGCGGGCCCTACGGCCAGACGAGCCCGCACCAGCTCTCCCTGCCCAAGCTGGAGGAGAACCCCCATGGCCTCGACCTGGGCCCGCTCGAGGCGAGCTTTCCGGATCGCCTGATGACCCCGGACCACCGCATCCATGGCGCGCCTCCGCAGCTGATGGAGGCCCTGGCCGCGGCCCAGGCGGACCTCCTCGCGGAAGCGCCCGCGGACCAGGTCCTCCTCATCGGCCGCCGCCACCTGCGCAGCAACAATTCCTGGATGCACAACTACGACCGCCTCGTGCGAGGCCGCGACCGCAGCGCGCTGCTCGCCCATCCCGACGATCTGAAGCGCCTCGGCCTTGAGCCCGGAGACCAGGCCAGGGTCACCTCCCGCACCGGCGACGTCCTGATCAAGGTCGAAGCGACGGAGGACCTCATGCCCGGCGTCGTGAGCCTCCCCCACGGGTGGGGACACCACCGGCCGGGGACGCGCATGCAGGTTGCTGCACAGCATGCCGGCGTCAGTGCGAACGATCTGACGGATGAGTTGGCGGTGGATGGGGTGAGCGGGAATGCGGCGGTGAATGGTATCGGGGTGCGGCTCGAGAAAAGGGTGTGACGGGAGGGCCCCTGGCCGTTCCGTGCGGAGCGAGGCAGTTACTTCTCCGCCTCCCTCAGCAGGTCGATCCGCTGCCCGGACGCCTCCACTTCCACCACCAGGTTCCGGAACGACCATTCGCCCATGGACTTGGTGGCGGCCACGTACACCGTGCCCTTCCCCTTGGGCCCTTTCAGGGGAATGGCCAGGTCCGCGTTGCCAGCAGGGCCGCTGACGTTGATGGAACCGGACACGAAAAATCCTTCCTCGATGGGTTCGCCAAGGGCCCTCACCATCGCCGGGCTGGCCTTCGCCCGGGCGACCGCCTGCCGGTAGGCATCCGAGGATTTCATCATGCGGGAGACCGACATCAGGATGAGCGCCACGAACCCCCCGAAGCCCAGCAGGATCGTCAGGCAGCCCGCCGGCACGAACCATTTCCAGTTCCGTCCCCACCAGTTCTTCGGGCGTGCCTCATCCATCGCGATCCCCTCAGACTCCCATCCACTCCCGCCACAACCCATGGAAGTGCGCGACCCCGTTCTCCCTTGTCTCGCAGATCCGCGGATTGTCGTAGGTCCGTGACGCGAGCCCCCGCTGCACGGCCTCGCACAGCGCGATGTCCTCGGCCTGCACGGCGTCGCTGAAGGCGAAGTTGGCGGCGAAGCGCTCATCCCAATCCGCGGGCGCGGGTTCGGGCACGAACCACTCGAAGCGCACGCGGCAGCGGCCGGGGCTTAAGGGCAGCACGGCGTTGAGCTGCACGTGGTCGGGATAGAGGTTCAGCATGAGGTTGGGAAACATCCACCAGTAGCGGGCTTCCGCCTCCTGGCCCGCGGCGAGATCCCGGTGGTAGAGCGTGCCGGCGGCCTTCACGGGGGCGTGCTGGCGGCTCACGAGGCGGAAGGTCTCGACGCGGTAGGCGCCGTAGTCGATCTGGCGGTTCAGCTCCGGGTGGGCCACGGGGATGTGGTAGCCCTCCAGGTAGTTGTCCACGTAGACCTTCCAGTCGCAGGCCAGGTCGTAGTCGTGGCGCCGGTAGAAGCGGAAGCCCTCCGTGCGCGCCACGGCGGGATCCTCGCCGATGGGCGCAAAGCATTCCTCAAGCGGCATGACGGCCGGATCCAGGGACGCGAAGGCGAAAGGCCCGAAGGTCCCGGCCCGGAATTCCGGCAGGCGGATGGAGGCGAGGTCCAGGTCCGGCATTTCCGGCGCCGCCAGGAGCCGGCCGTCCAGGCCGTAGGCCCAGCCATGGTAGGCGCAGCGCAGGGCCTTCGCCTGCCCGCAGCCGGTCGCGACAGCCCCGGCGCGGTGGCGGCAGACGGCGGAGAGGGCGCGGAGCCTCCCGGCGTCGTTCGTCAGCACCACCGGTTCCCCCGCGATCGTGGCGGAGAGGTAGCCGCCCGGCGCGGCGAGATCCGAGGCCGCCCCCGCGAACTGCCAGGCCCGTCCGAAGATGCGCCCCAGCTCCCGGGGCAGGAGCGCCGGATCCGTGTAGGCGGGCGGCTCCAGCAGCTTCACGGCGCCAGCTCCCGGTGGCTGGTGGTGGATTTCGAGACCGTGCCCGCGAGCCGCTCGTGCAGCAGTTCCACCAGGGCCACGCTGCGGTGCTGGCCGCCGGTGCAGCCGATGGCCACCGTGTGGTAGGCGCGGCCCTCCTGCTCCAGCAGGGGCAGGCTCCAGCGGATCCAGGCCTCGGCGCGGTCCAGGAAGGCGCGGAAGTCGGCGTTGCCCAGGAGGAAGTCCCGCACGGGCGCGTCGCGGCCCGTGAGGGGCTTCAGCTCAGGCACGTAGAAGGGGTTGGGCAGGAAGCGGGCGTCCAGCACCACGTCGGCGTCCGGCGGCAGGCCGCGCTTGAAGCCGAAGGACACCAGGCGCAGGCAGAGGCCGCCCTCGGGCAGGTCCGGCAGCAGGCTGCGCAGGCGCTGGCGCATCTCCGCGAGGCTCAGGCTGCTGGTGTCGATGACGAGCCCCGCCTCCGCCCGCACCGGCGCCAGCAGGGCCCGCTCCCGCTGGAGCCCCGCGGCCACGCCCTCGTCGCCGGCCAGGGGATGGGGGCGGCGGGTCTCGGAGAAGCGGCGCAGGAGGGCCTCCTCGCTGGCCTCCACGAAGAGCAGTTCGCAGTGGAGGCCCCGCTCCCGCAGCCGCGCCAGCAGGGGGCTGATCTCCTCGGGGAACTCCCGGTGCCGGCCGTCCATGCCCACGGCAAGGCGCGTGCGGGCCGGGTTCAGCTTGCGCTCCAGGTCCAGCAGGGGCTCCAGCAGCCGCGCCGGCACGTTGTCCAGGGCCATGCAGCCCATGTCCTCTAGCGCCCCCAGCACCGAGCGGCGGCCGGCCCCGGACAGTCCCGTGACGACGATGAGGTCCATGCCGTCGAGGCTATCAGGCTCCGGGCTCCCGGCGTCAGCCCCCCTGATGCAAGTGCGCGTGCAGTTCCTGGGCCAGGACATCGGCAAACTCGCGCCGCAGGACCGCGTCAAGCTCGGCATCGCGCAAGTGCTCGAAGGCCGCCGGGTCTTCGAGCACCTGACGCCCGACGAGAACCTGATTGCAGCCTCCGCGGTGCGCGGCG
>JBGAST010000072.1:0-11996 GCA_044229575.1 Holophagaceae bacterium
TGAGCGTCCGCCCCGGAGGCACATCCCACCGCTCGAAGGGAAAGGGGGTTGCGCGCGACCACACCATCACGGCAGGAACATGAAAGGTGCCCCGCCGAGGCCTCAGGGATGGGGGCACCCAGGGCCTGGTTTTCCATGGGTGCGGCACAGAGACGGGCCTTCCGACCCAGCCTGCCGCGCTCACGCTTGGCCGTGTTCGAGTCTGGCAAGGCGAAAGGGCCGCCTTGCCAGACTCGAACACCTTTTTAAGGGCAAGGTCAACGTCAACGTCAACGTAAAGGTCAACCTCAAGGTCCAATGAAACCGGGCCTCGAGGCGCCGGACTCACTTCCCCCGCGCGGCCCCGATCCCCACCAGGGCGCTCTGCTCATTGCTGTGGGCGTCCTGGACGCGCACCATGACGCGCTCGCCGCGGACCAGCTCCCGGGGCACCACGACCTCGAAGCGCTCCTCGGCCTGATCGAATACCTTGTCCTCCGGAAGCACCTGCAGCCAAGCCTCGCCGTCGGCGCTGACGGCGGCCTCCTTGATGGTGCCGCTCTCGTCCCGGGCGGTGAAGCGGATCCGCAGCCCCTCGCCTTCGGGGACGGCGCTCAGCTCGCCGATGGCGGGGGGCGTGTGGTCCACCAGGAAGGGCGCCGTGTGCCAGGTGGAGGCGAGGGCCGCGTTGAAGGGCTGGCTGGGGCCGTCGCTGGCGATGACCTCCAGGCGGTACTTCCCGTCGGGCACCGGCAGGGTGTCGAAGGTGAAGTACTTCTCCCGCCAGGCCTTCTCCAGCTCGATGGGGGCGCCCCGTTCCGGCAGGAGGCGAATCTTGAAGCTGAGCTGGTCGTTGTTGGGATCGGAGAGCTTGAAGGTGAAGGCCTGGGCGCCGCGGCGGAAGGAGCGCTTCTCGCTGCCGGCATAGGCCAGGGCGGGGATGAGCTTCTGGGTCTCGAAGGGCACGCGTTCGATGCCGATGTCGTCGGGCGGAGCGGTGCGGGTGATGGTGAGCCCCGGCGGCATGATGTCCACGCCCTCCCACACGGGGGCGAGGTTGCGGTTGTTCCAGTGGACGTGGACGCCCTCCACCACCGGCGTGGCGCCGCCCCGGGTGGAGGCGAGGCGCAGGCGGAACTGGGCGAAACGGGAAGGCTTGAGGCTGGGCCGCTCCCCGCTGCGCAGGGGCGGGGTCCAGGGGGACCAGGTGCCGTCCGGCGTCTCCGTCGAGCCCTGGCGGTACTGGAGCTCCACCGAGGTGCCCTGGGGCGTCTCCGCGTCCAGGTAGGCGCGGCCCCAGTCGCCGATGGGGCTGGCCTTCAGCACCCGGCTTTCCAGGGTGCCCTCCACGGCGAGGGCTTCCGACATCAGGTGCAGCTCCGCGGGGTTCGAGCCCACCACCAGCAGGTCCTGGCCCTGGGGCAGGAAGGCGGTGGCCTGGGCGTCGCCGAGATCCTGCACCACTTCGAAGGGGCTCAGGTCGCGGCCCTTGTCCCCCAGCGGAATCCCGAAGACGCGGCTGCGGTTGCCGGTGCCCACCAGGAGCTGGCCCTTCCAGGCCTGGAGGGCGAAGATCTGGCTGAGGCTGCTCTGCCAGAGGGTTTCCGGCACGCGGTTGCGGTCCAGGCGCAGGACGGCGCACTTGGCGCCGCCCCCGGCCTCCGTCATGTACCCTTCCCGCCGTTCCAGCTGCCCGGAAGTGATGCGGCTGGCGAGGCCGTTGTTGGCGCCGATGAAGAGGTTGCCGTCCGCCAGGGCCAGGGCGCGGACCTCCTCGAAGGGGGTGTCCGTGAGGGTTTCCAGCCGGTCCGCGGCGAAGCGCATCACCAGGCCCCGGCCGTGGGTGCCCAGGTAGTAGCCGCCCTGCCCGTCCGGCAGGAGGGCGGTGAAGGCGGATTCCTCCTTCACCTCCGCCAGCTTCCGGCCGGCGCCTTCCCGGACCAGCAGGAGCGCGGCCCCGTTCTCGCCGCCCCCGGCGACGAGGACCTCGCCGCCACTGGCATGGAGGGCCCAGACCGTCTTCACCTCGATGTCCGCGAAGGCCTTGACCTCGCCCGCCGGGGTGACGCGGTAGAGCTTGCCCTCCCCGCTGGGCGCCACCACCAGATCCTGGCCCAGGCGAGCCATGGCGAAGATGACCCCGCCCTTCAACTGGGCCATGGGCTTGACCTGGCCGCCGGTGAAGTGGAAGAGCTTGCCTTCGCTGCCCGCGGAGAGGAAGGCGCCGCCGGTGCCATCGGGCACCACCGCCCAGACCACCCCTTCCGGCAGCTGGGCCAGGCGGCGGAGGTTGGGGGCCAGGCGCAGGCGGCCGTCGGCGCCGATGCGCACGCCCCGCGCCTCGCTGCCGATCCAGTCGTTGAAGCCCGAAAAGGTGGCGGGCGGGTTGTCGGCGGCGGCCGGGGCCGCGGCCACGAGGGCCGCCAGGGAAAGCGCGAAGGGTCGGATCATGGTCGCTCTCGGAATCGCAGGGATAGGGGGTTCACTCGATTTCGACCTCGAGCTGCACGAGGCCCTTCACTTCCCGCTCGAGGGGAAGCCAGGCGCGGCCGATGATCCGGCGCTGCAGCCGGTTATCGCTGGTGGCGCCGTCGGTGCCCAGGAGGCTGGCCACGGAGGGGGGGATGCCCTCGATGCGGCTGCCCCGGAGGCCCGCGCCGGGCTGGGCCTGCACGAGGATGGCGTAGGCGTGGTTGTTGCGCAGCGCGCCGTTGAGGAGGCGCGTGACATCCCCGAGGGAGGCCACTTCGATGGCCTTTTCGTCGGGGTCCGCGGCCGCGATGGAGAATCCGTCCCCCACCAGGAGGGTGGCCTTGCCGGGGCGGGCGGAGGCGGGCACGGGCAGGTTGAGGGTCACCTGCTCCCGCACCCCCTGGATGTTCTGGAGGCCCACCAGCACCGGCAGGGCCTCGCCCCGCTTCACCCTCGCCTTGAGCACCCGGGCGGAGGCGATGGCGGTGTAGTCCAGGCGCTCTTCGGCCTTGATGGTGAGGCTGACGCCTTCGATCTCCGCCCGCTCGAAGGGGTTGGTGGCCACCGCCTGGAGCATGCTGCCGACGAAGGCGGCCAGGCGGTTGGGGTTCAGGTCCGCCACCACGTTCTCGAGCAGGATCGGAGTGTGCCCGGCCACCTTGATGTTGCCCTGCATGGCGAGGGACTGGAGGCCCAGGCCCCGGATGTGGGCGTTGAGGGTCTGGGTGATGACCGTGGCGGCGAGGAAGGGCGTCAGGAAGGGGTGGTCCATGATCTCGAAGCGGAAGTTGAGATTCTTCTTCCCCCCCAGGTTCAGGCCCACCCGGAGGGGGATCATCCGGGCCTCGGCCCCGAGGACCCCCGCCACGCCGGTGGCGCGGTCCAGCCGCAGGGCCCCGACCTGGGCCACCGGCGTCGCCAGCTTGAAGGAGCTCAGGTAGCTCGGCATGGAGTAGGCCACGGAGGCGGACCACAGGGGCAGGTCCACGGGCCCGAGGTTCAGGAGTTGATGGCCGAAGAGCAGGACGCGCTTGCCGCTGACGTGGGTGATGGTGCCGCTGGCCGCCATGTCCATGTCCCCCTGCACGAGGGTGATGGACACCATGCCGCCGGGTTCCAGGGGGCTGGCTTCCGTTCCCGGGGCCGGTGCCAGGGTGGGGGCCGCCATGTACTGGAGGGGCAGGCCGTCCAGGAAGGTCTTCGCTTCCGGCGAAAGCTCCCCGCCGACCACCGCGAGGGGCAGGCGCTTCGCCTCCGCGGCCTCGTCCCCCGCCAGCTCCCGGAAGGAGAGCATCCGCCCGGTGAGGGCAGCTTTCAGGACCTTGGGGGGTTCCACCTTGGGCAGCACCAGGGGTGTGCGGCTGGAGGCACCTTCGGGGACCTCCTTCAGCTGGTCCAGCATGTCGGCGATGGGGGTGATGCCGCCGATGGCCTCCTTTTCGAAGGTGAACCCCGTGCTGAGAGCGCCCACCAGCCTCCCATCGATATAACAGGGGGAGCCGCTCATCCCGGCGAGGATGCCGGTTTCAGCCAAGGGCCCGCCGCTGGCCTTGACCAGGATGAGGCTGCGGCCGGGGGCCAGGTTCCGCTGGATTCCCAGGACCTCGAACTCGAACCGTTCGACCTTCGCGCCCCGGAACACGGTTTTTCCATAGCCCTTCATGCCCGGCTGGACCTCATGGAGTCCCATGGTGGCCTGGGCGGCGAGGGGAATGGAAAGGGCGAGGACGAGGGCGGGACGGAGGAGGCGCGGGGCCTGGGTCATTCGGATCTCGGCAAAAGGGAAGGCTACCAGGACGCAGCTCCGCGCATGGACGGGGATTCGTGCTCCCCATTGGGGTGCCGCCAGGGTAGGCTTCGTTTCCGTTACCCACGCTTCACTTGGGGCAGTCCGTGCCCCCATGTAGGCTAAATCCCCGGAGGAACCTTTCATGCTGAACCGACAGTTACGTCTCCTGACCCCTCTGGCCCTGCTCATGGCCGCGGCGCCCCTCGCGGCCCAGGGCGTGAATGCCCAGCTCGCCGGGACGATCCAGTCGACTTCCGGACAGCCCGTCGCCGGCGCCTCCATCACCATCCGCAACCAGGAGACCGGCTTCACGCGGACCCTCCAGTCCGACGGCTCGGGACGTTTCCTGGCCGCCTCCCTGCCCATCGGCCCCTATGCGGTGTCGGTGGCCCGGGACGGTTTCCAGACCGCGGCGAACATCCGCGTCACCCTGAACCTCGGCGACGCGGCCCCCCTGACCATCAAGCTGGCCCCCGCCGCCTCCGCGGTGGTCGAAGTGACCGCCACCGCCGCCCAGGTGGACACGGAGCGCACCACCGTGGCCACCCTGGTGAGCCCCGACGACATCGCCAACCTGCCCCTGCGCAACCGTGACTTCCAGGCCTTCGCCAAGCTGACCCCCGGCGTGGTGGTGGACAGCCAGCGCGGCAACCTGGCCATCGCCGGCCAGCGCGGCATCAACACGGCCATCAACATCGACGGGGGCGACTACAACCAGCCCTTCTTCGGCGGCAGCACCGGCGGCGCCGAGGGCAAGACCCCCTTCACCGTCTCCCTCGAAGCCGTCCGCGAGTTCCAGGTCATCACCGACGGCGCCTCCGCGGAGTACGGCCGCATGGGCGGCGGCTACCTCAACGCCGTCACCAAGAGCGGCACCAACGACTTCACCGGCAGCCTCTTCTACTACGAGCGCCCGAACCAGTGGCAGGCCAATTCCCACAGCGGCACCCGCCTTCCCCCCGCGGACTTCAAGCTTCGCCAGTTCGGCTTCTCCCTCGGCGGGCCCATCCTGAAGGACAAGCTGCACTTCTTCGTGGCCTACGACGCCCAGCGACGGACGGATCCCCAGGACCAGGTCTTCGGCGGGACCAACCCGCCCACGGGCGCGAACCGGGACCAGCAGTTCCCCCTCGACCGGGCTCTCTTCACCAATGACGGCGCCCTCCTCGACCGGCAGGGCCCCTACTCGGTGAAGGCCGATTCGAATGTGGTGTTCCTGCGGCTGGACTGGGCCCTGAACACGGACCACACCCTCCAGCTGCGCATGAACACCTCGGACTTCAAGGGCAACGTGGGCCAGGGCTTCACCACCGCCCGGGAAGCGATGTCCACCGACGACATCAAGACCACGTCCTTCGTGGGCCAGTGGAACTGGACCGTCAACAGCAACTGGTACAACGAGCTGCGCGTCAACTACGTGAAGGATGAGCAGCCCCGGGTCGCCGCCACCAAGAACCCCCAGGTCTCCATCACCAACGTGGGCACCTACGGCAGCGGCATCAACTTCGAGCGGGAGTTCGAGACCAAGCGCACCCAGATCATCGAGACCCTGACCTATGTCACGCCCACCGTGCAGATCAAGGGCGGCATCGACTACAACAAGACGGACGTGGCGGAAGTCTTCGCCTCGACCCAGTACGGTTCCTATTCCTTCAGCAACATCAAGGACTTCCGCGACGGCAACTGGAACCAGTTCCAGCAGCGCTTCAGCCTCACCGGCGGGACGGCCCGGGATTCCGGCACCTTCGCCGCCCAGGAGAAGGAACTCGCGGTCTTCCTGCAGACCGACTGGCGCCTCAGCAACACCTTCAAGGCCGGCCTGGGCCTACGCTACGACCGCCAGGAGCACCCGGACTTCCCGGTCGCGGACATCTCCAATCCCCTTGCCGCAACCCTGCCCGTGAGGGCCTCCATGCCCACGGACACCCACATCTCCCCCCGCCTGAGCTTCAGCTGGACACCGGAAGCGGATCAGGGGAAAAGCGTCGTTCGCGGCAGCATCGGGCGCTTTGTCAGCCGCTCCCCCTCAGTCTTCCTCTTCCAGGTCTTCGCGGAGAACGGCCAGCGGGCCGCCCGGATCACCTTCACTTCCGCCCAGGCGGCACAGTACGGCATTCCCAGGGGTGCCACCTTCAGTGCGAACGCGCCCTTCCGGCTGCCTAACCTCCCCTCCGGCGCCACGTTGCCGGCCCTGGATGTCTTCACGTTTTCTCCGGACTTCGAGAACCCTGTCACGGACCGCTTCAATCTGGGGTGGGAGCGGGCCTTCGGGCCGTGGACGCTGGGCGTCTCCGCCGCTTACGCCAAGACCGACAACCTGGAGCGCCTGACGGACATCAATCTCGGCACCCCGGTGGCGAACGCCCAGGGGCGTCTTGTGTTCCCGAGCGCCCGTCCCAATCCGAACTTCCGCCAGATCATGGTCTATGTCTCCGACGGCGAATCCCGCTATTCCTCCCTGACCCTGAGCGCGAAGTACGACAAGCCCGGCAGCCCCTTCACGGCGAACCTCTTCTACACCTGGAGCAAGAACCGGGACAACGATTCCAACGAGCGGAACTTCTCCAGCTACTCCACCCAGAACACCCAGCGCCTCCAGGACGACTACTCCTGGGCCGACACGGACAAGCGCAGCGTGCTCACCGGGTCCCTGAGCTACCAGGAGCGGCGCTGGACGGGCATCCAGTTCGGCCTCGGCTTCACCTACCTGTCCGGCGCGCCCTACTCCGTGGTCCGGGGCAACGACCTCAACGCCGACAACATCACCAGCAACGACCGCCTCATCGGCAGCATCCGCAACGGCTACCGCACCTCGTCCACCATGTCCGCGGACCTGAAGATCAGCCGCACCTGGGGCTTCGGCCCCCGGGTCAAGCTCACCGTCAGCGGCGAGGTCTACAACCTCTTCAACGAGGTCGAGGCCTTCAACCGCCTGACCTGGAGCGGCGGCACCGACGCGGCGCCGACCTTCACCTACCCGCGGAACGTCACGTCCTCCGCCCGGGACGCGCAGATCGGCGTGCGGCTCGCGTTCTAGCCGCAGTCCCCCCACGAACGGGCGGCGCGAGCCGCCCGTTTTCGTTAGGCTCAAGGCATGAGGATCCTCTGTCTCGGCGATGTGGTGGGCGAGCCCGGCCGGCGGCTCCTGGAAGCCCACCTTCCGGAGCTGCGGCGGGAGCTGAAGGTGGACTTCGTGGTCGTCAACGGCGAGAACGCCGCCCACGGCCACGGCATCAGCGAGCGCATCGCGAAGGACTGGTTCGACAACCTCGGCGTGGACGTCATCACCACCGGCAACCACGCCTTCGACGTGAAGGACATCGGGCCCTACTTCGCCAAGGAGCCGCGCCTGCTCCGCCCCGCCAACCACCCGCCGGGAACCCCGGGCCTGGGGCACGTGAAGCTGCACACCCGCGCCGGCGAGGAGGTCCTCGTGGTCTGCCTCATGGGCCGTGTCCACATGCCCCCCTGCGACGACCCCTTCCGGGCGGTGGATTCGGTGCTCATGAAGGAGCGGGCGGACCTCGTCCTCGTGGACATGCACGCGGAGGCCACCAGCGAGGCCCAGGCCATGGGCTGGCACCTGGACGGCCGCGCGGCGGCGGTGGTGGGCAGCCACACCCACGTGCCCACCCTCGACGCGAAGGTACTGCCCGGCGGGACCGCCTACGTCACCGACATCGGCATGACGGGCCCCTACGAGGGCGTCATCGGCATGAAGAAGGAGGCCAGCCTCAGCCGCTTCCTCAGCGTGCAGAAGGCCCGCTACGAAGTGGCCGAGGGCGACCTGCAGCTGCACGCGGTGCTCATCGAGACCGAGGGGAAGCGGGCGACGTCCATCACGCGGCTCGAGCGGCGGCTGTGAGCGGGCCGGAAGCTGGGGATCCCGGCGCCGAAGGCCTCTCCCTCTCCTCCCGCCTGGGCTGGGTCGCCTTCTTCAACGACGCTTCCGGCGAAGCCATCTCCCGCGCCCTGCCCCTGCTCCTCACCGGCGGGCTCGGAACCACGCCGGCCTTCGTGGGCCTGGTCGAGGGCCTGGCGGAGGCGGTGGCCATCGGCCTCAAGGCCGTCTCGGGCTGGTTCTCGGACCGCCTGCCGACCCGCAAGCCCCTGGTGGCCGGCGGCTACGTCCTCAGCTTCCTCGCCAAGCTCCTCTACCTGGCGGGAAGCCTGCCCCTGCTCTTCGGTTCGGCGCGCATCCTGGACCGGGTGGGCAAGGGACTGCGGGGCGCGCCCCGGGACGCCATGGTGGCCGACGCCGCCGCCGCGGGCCGGCTGGGCCGGGATTTCGGCATCACCCGCATGCTGGACACCTTGGGCGCCGTGGCGGGCCTGGGCCTGGCGGTGGCCCTGGGCCTGGGCCGCGGGCCGATGGACCTCCCGGCCTTCCGGACCCTGGTGCTCTGGGCCCTCCCGGCGGGCCTCGTGTCGGCGCTCCTGGTGCTGGCCTGGGTTCCGGCGGTGCCCCGCACGGTGCCGTCCAAGCCTCTGGCCTGGAACATCCCGAGGGAGATCCGCGGCTTCCTCGCGGTGGCCCTGCTCTTCGGCCTGGGGGCCTCCAGCGACGCCTTCCTGGTCCTGCGGGCCCGGGAGTTGGGCTGCACCTTCCGGGAGATCATGGCGCTCCTCGTCGCCTTCAACCTCCTGGGCGCCCTCCTCGCCCTGCCCGTGGGCCACCTCTCGGACCGCTTCGGGCGCGTGCCCTTCCTGGCGGCGGGCTGGATCGTCTACGCCCTCGCCTACGCCGCCATGGGCCTGGCTCCGGACAAGGCCGCCTTCGCCGCCGCCCTGCTCTTCTATGGGGCCTTCTACGGCCTCACGGAAGGCGTCGAGAAGGCGCTCCTGGGAGACCTGCTCCTGCCCCAGCACCGGGGCGTGGGCTACGGCAGCCTGCAGATGGCCCTCGGCCTCGCCGCCCTGGCCTCCAGCCTCCTCATGGGCTGGGCCATGGTCCGGTTCGGGAGCCCCGTGGCCTTCCTCGCCACCGCGGGCGTCGCGGGACTATCCGTGGTGCTGCTGCTGGCCTGGAGCGCCGCGCGGCGGATCCGGGGGGCGACGGCGTCCTGAGATGAGATCCGGCGCCCTCAGAAAGGCACGGCTTTCCCGCGTTCCGCGACGGAGACGTCCGTGAAACCCGCGGCCTTCAGCTCGTCCCGGAGCCTTTCCAGGCTGGACGGCTCCCCATGCACCGTGGTGATGCGCACCTTCGCCTTGTCCTGCCGCGACAGCCAGGCCTTCATGTCGTTCAGGTCCAGGTGGCCGGAGAGGAAACGGAATTCCTGGATGCGGCCCGGCTCCACGAGCACCTTGCGGTCGCCAAAGGCGATCTCCGCGCCCCGCCCCTCCCGGGCGATCTTCTTGAGCTGCCCGCCGCGGGCGTCGGGATCCGAGTAGCCCACCATGAGGATCCGCGTCTTCGGGTCCCCCAGGCGCGCTTCCGCCATGTCCGCGTGGTCCGGCTCGTCCAGCACGGCGGTGGTGGTGATGAGGATGGCGGGGCCCTTCAGGTCGAGCTTCAGGTCCCGGTCCACGCTCCAGGGCCAGACGCCGCCCAGCTTGTACACCTCGGGCCGGAACCAGGGCTCGGAGGAGGGCTTCTGGACCTCGCGCTCGTAGAGCTGGGAGTAGCTGATGGCCGTGGGGGACTGGCAGTGGATGGGCACCTGCTTGGAGATGAGCCCCTGGGCCTGGGCCCTCAGGATCAGGTAGAGCACCTTCTGGGTGCGGTCCAGGGCGTAGGCGGGGATCCACACCACCCCGCCATCCTTCAGGCCTTCCACGATGGACGCCACGAAGCGCTGCGGCTCCTCGGCGACCTCGGGCTTGCGCGTCTGTCCGCCGTAGGTGCTTTCCACCCAGACCGCGTCCACCGGCGGCGCGGGCGGGGCCGCGGCCTGGAGCGGATTGAGGCCGTGGCCCAGGTCGCCGCTGAAGAGCAGCCGCCGGCCGCCCAGCTCCAGGAGGATGGAAGCCGAGCCGGGGATGTGGCCCGCGTCGAGCAGGGTGAAGGCACCGCCGTCCGGCAGCCCCAGCCGCTCGCCGTAGGCGTGGCCCTTGAGCTGGGAGAGGAGCTGCCGGGATTCCTGGCTGCCGCACTCCCGGCAGGGGTTGACCGAGAGCTTGATCCGCTCCCGCAGCGCCTCGAGGGTGCCGCTGTACATCTCCTTGTTCCCCGACTGGATCTGCTTGAGGGAGGCGCAGCCCTGATTCCAGTGGGCCACCATGTAGGGCCGGACCGGCCGGGGCGTGCTGTCCAGGGTCAGGCGCTGGAGCGCCCGCGTCCGGGTCCACTGCCACATGCGGACCACGCCCGCGTCATAGCGGATGGCCATGGGCAGGCCGATGGCCATGAGCTGCTCCGAGGCGCGGGTGCAGTAGATGGGGCCGCGGTAGCCCTTGCGCACGAGCAGGGGCAGGCGCCCCATGTGGTCGGCGTGGGCGTGGGTGATGAAGACGCCGTCCAGCTTCCCGGGATCCACCGGCAGCTCCTTGTTGCGCGCCGCGAGGTCCGGCGCGTCGCCCAGGTGCACGCCGCAGTCCACCAGGTAGGTGCGCGGGCCGTGGCGGACCACCGTGAGGCTACCGTCCACCTCCCCGGCGGCACCGTGGACGGCGACGGTGACGGGAACGCCGACCGGAGCCGCCTTCGGCGCCTGGGCCGCCAGGGCCAGGATCATCGCGAAGGCGAGCAGGACCGTGCGCATCGGGGGACTCCTCGCCGGATATCTCACCACATTCCGGCGCCGGCTTCCCATCCTGCGCCGAGGCGTCAACCGCCGCGCGCGCCGCGGGGTCCCACCCTCAGCCTAGGGGTCGACATGCGCCTGCGACGTTTTACCGCCGCTCTGCTTTGCGCGGGCCTCCACGCCCAGGAGCCCGGCCTGCCCAACCAGGACCCCGCGGCCCTGGCCGAGGAGTCCGGCCCCGAGGCTTCGGCTTCCCGCTGGCGCGTGAGCCTCGGCGCCATGGCCCTGGGGCTGCCCACTTACCCGGGCTCCGGCGAGGGCCGGGTCGTGCTGCTCCCCGTCTTCCGGGCCGAGTACGGGAAGCGGCTCTACCTCGGTTCCAGCCGCTTGAGCGTCGGCTTCGGCGGCGGAGTGCACCTGGTGAACAGCGGGCACTGGGCCTGGGACCTGGGCCTCGGCATCGGCGAACGCCGCCGGGAAGGCCGGGCGGACACCCTCGCGGGCATGGGGGACCGGCGGGCGGATCTCTGGGCTGGGACGGGGCTGCACCTGCGCCAGGGACCTTTCCGCGTGGGACTCACCTTCGCCGCGGGCCTGGGGGAGGCCGCCGGCACCCGCAGCACCCTGTCGGTTGGCTTCGCGGGTCGGCTGGCCGCCCGTTGGTTCGGGGGCGTGGGTCTCACCGCCACCGCCGCCGACGCCAAGCACATGGCCTACGCCTTCGGCGTGGATCCGGAACAGGCCGCCGCCCGCACGCGGCTCCTCGTCGAGGGGGATCCGCGGCTGCGCCCCGGAGAGGACCGGGCCTACGCCCCCGGCTCGGGCCTCCAGGACCTCGCCCTCGGCGCCCACCTCGCCTGGGTGGTGGACCGGCACTGGCGGGCCTTCGGCCTCCTCCGCTTCGCCCAGCTGCTGGATGCTGCGAAGCAGAGCCCCCTGGTGCGGGAGGATTCGGACGCCACCGTGGGGCTGGGGTTCAGCTACCGCTTCTAGGCGGCGCCGGAATGGAAAAGGCCCCGCTTTCGGGGGGCCTTTTCCAGAAGCGGTGGAACCGGCTCAGTACATGTCGT
>JBGAST010000073.1:0-11926 GCA_044229575.1 Holophagaceae bacterium
TCGCAGACCACTTTGCCGAAGGCCTGGCCGGCCGCGAGGTGGGCCTGGGCCGCGGCGTACTCCTCCAGAGGGAAGACCCGGTCGATCACGGGCCGGAAGGGCGGGTTGCTGGGATTCCGCTGGAGGTGGCCCAGCAGGGTCCAGAGATGTTCCCGCCGCCCCATGTAGGAGCCCAGGAGGGTGAGCTGCTTCGCGAAGAGGGCGCGCAGGTTGAGCTTCGCCTCGTAGCCCGTGGTGGTGCCGCAGGTGACCAGCCGCCCGCCCCGGGCCAGGCTGGCCAGGCTGGCCCCCCAGGTGGCGGCGCCGGTGTGCTCGAAGACCACGTCCACGCCCCGCTTGCCGGTGAGGTCGCGGACCTTAGTCGCCACGTCCTCGCGAGAGCGGTCGATGACGTGCTCCGTGCCCAGTTCCCAGCATTTCATGGCCTTGGCGGTGGAGGAGACGACGGCGAGGGGCCGCGCGCCGAGGAATTTGGCCAGCTGGATGGCCGCGCTGCCCACGCCGCTGCCGCCGCCCCACACCAGCACGGTCTCGCCGGGCCGGAGCTGCGCCTTGTGGACGAGCATCTCCCAGGCCGTGAGGAAGACCAGGGGGAAAGCCGCCGCCTGGCGGAAATCCCAGTTCTCCGGGATGGGCAGCAGGTTGGCCGCGGGCACCAGGACGTGGGTGGCCGCGGTGCCGTCCCGGGTGTTGCCCAGGACGCCGTAGGCCGTGCAGCGCATGTCGTCGCCGGCGAGGCAGTGGGCGCAGACGCCGCACGAGAGGCCCGGCGCGATCATGGCGCTGCTCCCCGCCTCGAGGCCCGGCGGGAGGACGGTGCCCGGCCCCGCGGCCTCGATGAGGCCAGCCCCGTCGCAGCCGGGCGTGAGCGGCAGGGGCAGCAGCACCCCGCCGATGCCGTCCGTCGTCCAGAGGTCCAGGTGGTTGAGGGCCATGGCCTTCACCTGGAGGCGCACCCAGCCGGGGGGCGGGTCCGCGGGTTCGAAGGGCTCCTTCACGAGGGTGCCGTGCTCGGGGATGCGGAAGCGGAAGGGGACGCTCATGGGGCCATTGTGGCCCAGACCGGCCGGCGGCGGAGCTACCGCCAGACCTGCACGTAGACGAAGGGGCGCTGGTTGCTGGGGCTGGCGTCGAAGACCGCCCCGCGGTTCCCCAGGTCCACGCCGTACCAGTTCACGTCCTCGAGGTTCATCACGGTGCCGTCCTCCAGGAAGGTGACCGTGTGGTACTTGATGACCGCGTGGGCGGCCACCAGGGGGAACTTCTTCCCTTCCTCGTCCACGGCCCGGATCATGTACGTCGTCCCGTTGGGCCCCATCTGGTTCAGGTCCGGCTCCCGGGGGATGTCCTTCAGCTCGATCTCCCAGCGCTCCTCGATCTTCCCGTAGCGCCGGACGGCCTTCCAGGTGAGCCGCTCCACCTTCCCGGCGGTGGCGGTGCCTTCCACGGTGTCCTCGTAGCCCTTGGTGCTCCGGCTGCCCCGCAGCGAGCCGCTGCCCGCCACCGGGATGCCGCCCTGGTTGTAGTGCAGGGAGAAGTCGGCCCAGCGGCTGCTCGACCAGGCGGCCCCCTTGCCGTGGTAGCCCCGGTCGTAGCGGGCGCGCACGTAGACGCAGATCTCCAGGCGCGCCCCCTTGGAGGCGGGAGGCGGCGGCGGCGGATCGGCCTTCACGGGATCCGGGCTGAGGTCCTTCACCTCCAGGGTGAGACTGCGGGCCCGGCTGGTGCCGTTGCAGGCGATGGCGACGATCATGTCCCCGGGCGCCAGGTCCGCCACCGCCGGCTTCTGGCCCAGGACCGCGAGGAAGGTGCTGGTGACCCGCGCACCGCCCGGCCGCACCCTGAAGGCGCTGGTGATGAGCCCTTCCCCCGTCCCGGGGACCTGGCGCACCTGGACCTTGCGGGTGGCGTGGTCCCTCTCCGCCTCCGCCCGCACCGCGAAGACCTGGGCCGAGTGGAGGCGCTCCGCCTCACCCTCCAGGCGGCCGCTCCGCTGGCCCGCAGCGAGGCTCAGGCGCCGGCTCGGGACCTCCTCGAAGTAGCCCGTCTTCAGCCTTGGCATGGGGCTGCCGGGCTCGAAGAGGTAGAACTGGGCGAAGTCCCGGTAGAAGCTGTCGAGGCCGCGGGTCGTCCCGAACCTGCCGCGCAGGTACTTGTCCAGGGGATCCACGGCGTCGGCGAGATCCCCCCAGGAAGGGTTGGCCACCGCGTCCCACATGGCCTTGAAATCCGCCCCCTGCTTCACCAGGTAGTCGATGAAGTGGCAGGTGGCGTAGTCGTGGAAGCTCTGGGGCTGCTTCCCGTCGTCGTCCTTGATGCTGTAGGTGAGGGATTTCTCCAGGTAGCGCGGCTTGATGGAGGTGCCCATGGTGGTGTCGAGGCCGCCCTGCTGGAGGGCGATGCGGGCCGCGGCGTAGTCGGCGCTGGCCTCGATCCACCAGCGCCGCCAGTCCATGGACTTCATGTTCAGGTAGCGGTTCTGGATCATGTGGAAGAGCTCGTGGGCCGCGTCGTGGTCGGCCTGGCGATAGTCCTCGTAGTTGGAGGGGAAGAGCAGGTTTCCGCTGCAGGGGTTCCACTGGCTCTCCACGACCGGGCCGCTCCAGTAGGCGCTGGCCTTGCCGAGGAAGGCCCAGACCCGGCAGTCCTCTTCCGAATCCCCTTCGGGCATTTCGAAGCCGGCGGTTTCAAAGCGGCTCAGGGAGATGTCCAGGCTGCGCCCGAGGATCGCGGCGTAGTCCCAGGCGCTCACCAGGCCCGCCTTGCCGGTCACCTTCTGGAACACGATGGTCTCCGAAGGGTCGAAGACCACGCTGAAGCGCCGGGAGCGGTGGATGCGCCAGCCCAGGCCCACGTAGAAGGCGCCCCAGGTGCTCAGGTGGCGCGTGCGGGTGCGCAGCACGCCCCGGGCCGCGTCCACCCGGGCGGCGGCCAGGATCCAGCGCCGGGCCTCCGGCTCCCAGTGGGCCAGGGCCACGCAGGCGTCAAGATCCGCGCCGCGGGGCAGGCGGGCCGTGTCGAAGGGGAACTCGAGCACCACCGCGTCCGCCAGGCGCGCCGGCGCGCCGCCGCCCACCTCCCAGACCCCGAGAAGCTCGGCGCCCTTGGGGGCCGGGCCCGGCGGGCGGTCGAGGCGGCGCAGGGCCGGACGGGTCGGGTCCTGGGTCCGAGCCTTCGCCTGGGCGGAACGGCCGGGCGGGGCCGCCGAAGTGCCCGGGCGCGCGATCCCGGGGAAAGGCAGGGCGGGCAGGTTCCCTTCCCGGTAGCGCCAGACCAGCCAGCCGCCCAGGCCCAGGAGGAGGACGAGGCCCAGGCAGCCGCAGCCGCAGGCGAGCCACCAGCCCCCGCGGGAACGCCGCGGCGCCGCGGGCCGCGGCGGCCGGGCGCCGGGATGGGGCGGCCGCGCCGGGGGCGCGGGAGGCGGGGATTCCGGCGGCCGGAGTTTGGCGGGCTGGCGGTCGGGGAGCCGGCCTCCCTCGGGCTTCGTTTCCGGAGGCCGGGGCGGCGGGCCCGAGGCCGCCGAATCCTGGAAGCGGAACTCCACCGAGCCCAGCTTCAGCCGGTCCCCTATCCGCAGCCAGCCCTTCTGCGCGCGCTGGCCGTTGTGGAAGGTGCCGTTGGCGCTCCCCAGATCCTGGAACCACCACCCTTCCGGGGCGGGCTGGAGGAGCAGGTGGTGCCGGGAGACCGAGCCCGCCTCGAGCACCACGTCGTTGTCGGTCTCGCGTCCGATCCTCACAGGCCGATCCGGCAGGGGAATCTCCGCGGGAAGTCCCGGGGCCGGCGTCAGGAGGAGGAGGGTCGGCATGGGTCGAGCCCGTGGGGCGGATCCCGCGCGGGACACTCCCCTGGGAGCGGCCGGCGCGGAGGGATGGACCCTGCATACAGCGCCCCTTCCCGCGCCTCAAGGAAAAGCCGCGGGCGCACGGCCTTCCCCGGCCGGAACGTGATCTTTCTCACGGTGTCGCGGAAAGGCGCCGGCCTATTCCGACTTCAGCGACCGGCCCATGAGCCGAGCCACGGCCTCCCGGGGATCCGCGCCGTCCAGGAGGCGGCCCACCTCCTCGGTGATGGGCAGGTCCACGCCGGCCTCCAGACCCAGGGCCAGGGCGGCGCGGGTGGTGCTGGCCCCTTCGATGACCTGGCCGCCCATGAGCTCGCTGGCCTCTTGAAGGGTCTTCCCTTCGGCCAGGTAGGCGCCGCAGCGGCGGTTGCGGCTCTGGGGGCCCGTGGCCGTCAGCAGCAGGTCGCCCATGCCGGCGAGGCCCATGACGGTCTCGGCGGATCCCCCCAGGGCGGCCACCAGGCGCGCCATCTCCGCCAGTCCCCGGGTGATCAGCGCCGCCCGCGCGTTGTGGCCCAGGCCCAGGGTCTCCACGAGGCCCGCGGCGATGGCGAGGACGTTCTTGAGGGCGCCGCACAGCTCCGCCCCGGCCACGTCCCGGCTGAGGTAGATGCGCAGGCGCTCGGTGGCGAGGCGGTGCTGCAGCTCGACGGCGCGGGCGTCGCTGATGGCCGGCGGCAGGGCCATGACGAGGGCCGAGGGCAGGCCGCGGGCCACTTCGTCGGCGAAGGTGGGCCCGCTCATCACCCCCACGGGGATCCCGAGGAGGGGCTCCAGGGCCTCGCTGAGGCGCTGGTGGCTCTGGGCGAGGATGCCCTTGCTGGAATGGAGCAGGAGGTCCGGCAGGGCCACACCGTCGGCGTCGATGCGCGCCTTGAGGGCCCGCCAGGCTTCGGGGCTGGCCTGGGTGGTCATGCAGGAGACCCAGGTGGCGGCCCGGAAGGCCTCCGCCGGATCGGAGACGGGGCGCAGGCGGTCGGGCAGCGCCACGCCGTTCAGGCGGGGATGCCGCCGGGTGGCGGCCATCTCGGCCATCTTGGCCGGCGTGTGTCCCCACAGCGCCACGAAGCGGCCCGCATTGGCCCAGGCCACCGCCAGGGCCGAACCCCAGACGCCGGCGCCGAAGACGGCGATGTCGGGGGTTTCAGTCATCGGAGGCCTCGAGGTCCGGAGCCGCGGCCGGCGCGCCGCCCCAGAGCTTGGATTCGGTGCCCGCCTGGAGGCGGCGGATGTTCTCGTGGTGCTTCCAGACCACCAGGACGGCGAGGAGGGCCCAGGCCAGCAGGTAGGGGGCGTGCTCCCCCAGGGCGCGCCAGCCGCCGTAGTCCCCGGCGAGGGCGAGGAGCACCACCTCCGCGGGCAGCATGAGGGCGGCGAGGATGCTGCCGAGGCTTACGTGGCGCGTGAGCCAGAGGGCCGCCACGAAGGCCGCCAGGGGCAGCGCGCCGAGGCGCCACTGCACCGCCACCACCACCCCCAGGGCGGTGGCCACGCCCTTGCCGCCCTTGAAGCCCAGCCAGGGGGAGAAGATGTGCCCCGCCACCGCCGCCACGCCGATCCAGGGCCAGAAGGGTTCCGGGAGCCCCAGCCGGCGGGCGAGGACCACGGGCACGAGGCCCTTGGTGATGTCCAGGAGCAGGACCAGCAGCCCCACGGCCTTCCCCGCCACCCGGCTCACGTTGGTCGCGCCGATGTTCCCGCTGCCGTGCTTCCGGACGTCGCCCTTGCCCAGGAGCTTCACGACGATCACGCCGAAGGGGATGGATCCGCACAGGAAGGCGGCGAGGCACTGAAGGGCCAGTTTCAGCGGATCGGGCGGCATGGGATCACCTTATCAGAGGCGCACGGTGATCCCGGGACGCTACGCTTTTGCCATGAAACCCCGCCAGTGCCAGCGCTGCGGCGCGCCGCTTCCCGAGGCCGCGGCCCACGAGGCCGTGACCTGCGCGTACTGCGGCATGGCCTACGATCCCACGGCGGCCTTCCGCCCCAACGTGGCGATCAAGCTGCCCCCAGGCACGGGGCGGAGGCTGCTCTGGATCCTGGGGGCCGCGGTGCTGCTCCCGGTCCTGGGCGTCCTCACGGTCACCTGCGCGGTGGTCCTGTCCACGCGGAAGGCCATGGGCCGCGCGGCCCGCCCCACCCGGACGGCGCCGTCCACGTTGGCGACCCGGTTGAACCGGCCCGTGAAGCCCAGCGATCTGAGCGCCGACCGGGGCTGGCAGGTCCTGGACGTGACGCCGCCCCCGGGCGGCGCCGGCAGCCTGGAGGCGGTCACGGCGATCCCGTGGGCGGTCTCCCTGGCCCAGGGCTGGCGCAACGACGCGCGGCTGGAGCGGGTGGACGTGGTCAAGCTGCGCCCCGACGGCCTCGTGAACGCCCGGGACGACGGGGCGGCCTCGGTGATGTACCGCTTCCTCTCCCCTTCCCTCCTGGAGGAGCAGCGCCGCCAGGCGGATCTCGGCAAGAGCGACGTGAAGGCCGGCCTCTTCCTCGAGGTGAAGCAGGGCGAGGTGCGCGCCCTCGTGGTCTCCGCCCACGCCCGGGGCGAGGCCCTGCCGCCCCATCCTGCGAGCCTGCCCCTGAAGGGCATCCTCGAGGGCGTGGACCGGGCGGGCAAGCTGCCGGCGAAGCCCTTCTATAGCGGCTACCTCATCCATCTCGAACGGGAGGGCTGGGTCTGGTACCTCAGCACCCTGTCCCGGCAGGAGTCCATCCCCCGGGCGCGGGCTGCCGACGGCCGGCCCTACCCGTATCGCTGACCGCAATCCGAAGAATGGAGATCCGGCCGCGGCTCAGCCCAGCTTTCGCCGCAGCCAGTCGAGGCTCCAGCCCGCGGCGCGGAGCTGCACGTCGGGCCGGTCGCCGGGGACGACGAAGCGCCGGGACGCCACGCCGCCGGGGCCCGCCAGGGCGAGGACGCAGGTGCCCACGGGATTCGTCCGCTCCAGGTCGCCCAGGGCGTCCACGCTCGGCCCCGCGTTGCCGGTGATGGCGAGGCCCCAGGTCGCCTTGAGCTTCCCGCGGATGCCCGTGGCCAGGGCTTCCGTCGTCTGCTCTGAGATGGTGCCGTGGGTTTCGATCACGCTGGGCTCCACGTCCGCGAGGACCACCTTCGCGCCGGCGGAATAGACCACCGCGCCCCCCAGGAAGGTCTCGCTGGCGCCGGGGATGGCCGTCAGGCGGGCGGCCAGGAGGCCGCCGCTCATGCTTTCCGCCACGGCGAGGGTCTCGCCCCGGGTCCTGAGCAGAGCCAGCACGGTGGATTCCAGGTCCCCGTCGCCGGTGCAGACCAGGTCGGGGCCCAGCTCGGCGGCGAGGTCGGCGCGGGCGGCTTCGAGGGCGGCCGGATCGCCACTGCGCACCACGAACTCCACGTGGGTCAGGGAGGCCAGGATGGTCCATTCCAGGCCGGCGTGCCTGGCCCTCACCGGCCCCGTGCGCTCGTCGAGGGTGCTCTCGGGCACGCCGCCCACCACCATGCGCAGGGTGTGGACAGAGGTCCCCGCGACCGCGGCAAGTCGCGGATGCACGTGATCCGCCCACATGCGCTTCATCTCCCTGGGCACGCCGGGCATGAGGACGATGCGCCTCCCCGGAAAGCCCGCCGGATCCTGCCACCACACGCCGGGCGCGGAGCCCAGGGGGTTGCGCAGGGCCTCGGCCCCCGCCGGGATGAGCACCTGCTTGTAGTTGTTGGCGGTGGGCACGCGGTTGCGGGCGGCGTACCAGGCCTCCAGCTCGGCGCGGCACTGGGCGTCCTCCTTCAGCTCCGCGCCCAGGGCCTCGGCGAAGACCTCCTTGGTGAAGTCGTCGAAGGTGGGCCCCAGGCCGCCGGTGCAGAGGATGACGTCGCTGCGGCGCAGGGCCTCCTCGACCAGAGCCTTCAGGTCGGCGCGGTCGTCGCCCACGGCGGTCTTGCGGTGCAGGGCGAGGCCCAGCTCCGCGAGGCGCTCGGCGATCCACACCGAGTTGGTGTCCAGGCGGCGGGTGGTGAGCAGCTCGGTGCCGATGGCGATGCATTCGATGCGCATGGGTCCAGCATATCGGGCTGGTGTCCGGGACCCGGAGGACTGGCGCAGGGATGAACGGAATGCGACCCTTCCGCCATGGACGGGAAGACGGGAGCCTGGCTCCTCCTCAAGAACCTGATCTTCACCGTGGTGATGCCCTGCAGCATCGCCGTCTGGATGCCCCTGGCCTGGTTCTCACCGGACCGGGGGGCCCTGGACCTTGGCGCGGGGCGCTTCGCGGGCCTGCCCCTGATGATCTTCGGGGCGGCCCTCTACCTGCGCTGCGTCTTCGACTTCGCCCTTGGACTGGGCACGCCGGCCCCCATCGATCCGCCGAAGGAGCTGGTGGTGACGGGCCTCTACCGCTTCGTGCGCAATCCCATGTACTGCGGGGTGCTCGCCGCCCTCCTGGGCCTCGCCCTCTTCCTGGAATCCGGCCGCCTGCTGGTCTACGGCTTCGCGGTCTTCACGGGCTTCTCGCTGTTCGTCCTGCTCTACGAGGAGCCGGCCCTGGCCTCCCGGTTCGGCGAAGCCTACGGCCGGTACAAGGCCGCCGTGCCCCGCTGGATTCCCCGGCCGAAACCCTGGGACGGTGGGAAGATCGAGCCATGATCATCCCCGACATCGACGACCTCATCCTGGAGCACGACGAGGAGTCGGCCCTGGAGGAGCTGGGCCGCCGCGTCCTTTCCCGGGGCCCCTGGACCACCGTGGCCTTCCTTGTGCGCACGCGCAGCGGGCCCGAGGCGGACTGGGAGGGGCCCTTCCTGTGGCTGCATAGGTATCAGAGGGTGGCCCAGGGGTGGAAGCTGGTGAGCAAGTTCCACACGACGAGCGGGGAGCAGTTGGAGGGACTGATGGACGCGCTGGGGGAGTGGAGGCTGCGGTGAGTCGGCTTAATATTTGAACTGCCTTTCGCTCACGCGATACTCCGGACATTTGATTCGCGAATGGACCGAACCACTAATTTCCCGAATCTAGGTGATCCAGTCCGACGTCACAGTGGCGACCCATTTGGCCCCCTGCTTCGTGAGCCGCATGGCTCCGCCCGTCCACGAAGCGCTCCAGATGCAGTAGGCACGCCGGTGCACACGGTCGAAGACGAAAGTCTCCAGGTTCATGGGGTAGAAGACTCCGAATTTCCTCCGGAACTGATCGCGTTCCGCCGGTGTCAGGACGATAATCCGTTGATTGGTGGAAAGGCCTGTGAATTTGGAGCGGTCTCCACAAATGAAGGTTGCGTGGTTAGTCCCCCGGATCGCCTTGATGCTCCGTTTGAGCATGCGGTCGATGACCGATTCCATGGATTTCTGGGATCCCGGCAGCCCTGGGACGATGGCCTCGGATTCCTTGAATCCGATCTGGTTGAGAACCGCGACCATGGCCCCTGGTTCTTCGTTGAGCAGGTCCGACCGGAAATACACGAGCGGTAGAGAATCTACTCCATCGTCGACGCCATCCCCATCCGTGTCTCTGGACTGGGGATCGGTCAGCAGCTTCTCCTCCTCCAGGTCGGTCAACCCATCTCCGTCAGAATCCTTCTCGAGCTCGGCCCAGGGGAAATCGAGATAGAGTCCATCCGCCGATCGTTTCACCCTGATACCGAGCGGAGGAAAGGTGATGGACTGCTCGTCGAGTTCCCGAACCGCAACCTCCAGTTGCAGGTGTCCATCGCGAATCATCGGCAGGGATGATCTCGATTTCACGAGATAGGGCTTGTACACCTGGAGACCCGTATAGTGGGGCTTCATCCAGCTTTTCCCCGCGTTGTGCGACCGCACCACCCAGTAGCCGCCCGCAGAGACTTCACCCACTGGATCCAGTGCCTGAGACACACCAAGGACGACCACCTCCTTGTCCCGGATCTCGGCCCGCACGGCTTGGAAGAGTGATGGGAAGTGGACTTTCTTCAGTAAGCGTTTCGTGCCCTGCGAGAGTTCACCTTCCTCCGACTTGTCTGAGGATGTGCCTGCCGGCAAGGCATGCTCCGTGAAAGGGACGACCCTGGGTCGCTCCAGTAGGGCATGAACCCGATCGCCAACGGCATCGGCCAGGATCGGGGCCTGAAGCTTCCGGGTTTCGGGGCCGGTCGGGAGATCGGTGGATCGGATCCCCATTCTTAATACGTTGGCCCGATCCATTACCATGGCCGGCCAATGGTCCCCTGCCGACCCGGATGGCTTCGCGAAGCTCTGGACGGAGGTGTGATGGGACGCCCGCATCCCCTCCAACGCTTGCTCGTATCCCTCCTGTCGGGTCCAGCCAAGCACCTCCCGCTCCCAGGACAAGTTGTTTCCGCTCCACGCATGGCCCGAGATCACTTGGACCACCAGGTCGAAGGGATCATCTTTTGTCGCATCAAGGAAGCGTCCGATCAAATTCGCCTGAAGGGGGAACCGATCCGCATCCTCATCGACAACCGTCTTTTCAATAATGGTCATGGGGGATTTTCCCTGGTCCGTCACAGACACTGTTTTCTCGATTCCAGGTTTTGGGTGGAGGCGTTTTAGCTTTTCAATTAAGCCTCGGGAGACCTCTCGATCTCCTGTCTGGATGAGGGCGAGGGCAAGGGTCGTCCCCACCTCCTCGACGGATTTGAACGAACTGGTTTCGCCCTGGAAGCTCAGCTTTGTCCGTGTCTGGAAACTCCTGACTAGGGCTTCCTGGAGGTTCTGGGTGAGGCCCTTCCAGCAGGCAACCACTTCTCCGGCGAGTCCACAGCGCCCTAGTTCATTGATCCTTCTCGAGATCAAGGGGATGGCCACTATTTCACTCTCTCCAGGTGCCTCGAGGGCAAGGTATCCCGCTTCCGCCAAGGCCGCGCTCAGCGCTGGATCATTGTTCCCGGACGCTTGTTCTGACGCCTTCAGCAGCAGCAATGCATTCCCGGGGCGGACCTTGAGTGCTGCTCCCAGCGCAATCGACGCACCCTCACTGTTACTGAAGCTGGCGTAGTCCAGCGCTGTTTGTGTCGGGTTTGGTGACGCCTCCACGAGGCGCACCACGGGTGCAAAGGACTTCACTTCGTTGAATCGCGCTCGTTCGCCGACGAACCTCATCGCGTAGGTCCGAATCACTCGGCTTTCGGGTGCTGTTGTGACGGCTTCCTGGTATAGGTCCGCCGTGGCTTCCAGCACCTCTGCCGGTTTCTCCCCCCATCGATCCTGCTTCGAAGCCAGGAAGGCCCGGATCAGCTTCTCTGCGGCCTCTGGGCTGAGGTTCAGATCCTTGGCGCACCCCGCGAGGAACATTTCATAGTTCCTATGCTTGCCGCTGTTTCTATGCAGGCATTCCTCCAGCAGCCAACTGTCGCCCTCGATGGATGGCACGTCGAGCTTCTCCGCTCTGAAGAGGTCATAGAGCACCCGCGCAGATGGGATCACGGAAGGTGCCTTGGCTTGCCTTGGGGTTTCTGGCACCTCACCCCGCCCCGCAGGCAAGGCTGTCGGACCAGCAGGGGAGGTCGCCACAAGCGTTCCGAGGCCAAGGGCCAGGCCGAAATTTGCGAGAAGTTGCGTCACGTGACCCATAGGAACTCCTTGCCTCGAGTGTAGGTGTCACTGCTCGGAAGCAAGTAACAGGTATGTATCAAGGAAACCGATAAACCCAGCCCTCGGCCCTGATTAGGCTCCTACCCCCAATCCAATTCGGAGGGTCGCCATGCCCTTCCTGACGGTCTGACCAGCATTGAAGGCAGGCTGCTAGGCCCCGACGTCGGCGGTGCCTTTGGCCTTCGCGGGAAGGTTCCCTGCCCTCAACGAGCCATACAACCCCCATGCGGCGGGCTAATCGAACCCAAGAGCGCCAGGCGCCACACATGATCCATTGGTGGGCCCGCCGTCATGGCCCTGCCCCCACCTTCACGCCTCGAAATGCTCCCGATGGATCTTGACCGCCACCCACAGCCCCGCCCCCGTCCCCACCATGGACAGCACCACCGCCGTGGTGAGGCCGACGAAGGCGGCCGTCCAGGCGGTCAGGGCCATGGCGAGCGCCAACTGCGGCAGGAGGTCGAGGTCGCTGAGATCGGTGACGGCGATCATCCGGTAGGTGGCGACGCCGTACATGC
>JBGAST010000074.1:0-11398 GCA_044229575.1 Holophagaceae bacterium
ACGGTCTCGCCGGGTTTCACGCCGTCCAGCACCATCACGTCGCCGCCCAACTCCGCGCCGCGTCGCACGGGGCGGAAGACGGCCTCCCCGCCCTCCTTCACGAAGACGCCCCACGTGCCCTCCACCTGCTGCAGGGCGCTCTGGGGCAGCACGATGGCCTTCAGGAGGGGCACGTGCACTTCCAGGGGCGTTCCCGGAATGGGCAGGGGCCCGCCCGAAAGGCGGAGGCGGTAGCTCAGGCGCCGCGTGTCCCCCGAGAGGGTGGCCGGAGTTCCTTCCAGCCGGGCCTTCCAGCGCTGGCCGTCGGAGCGCCGGGCTTCGGTGAGGGCGCCGGGCGCCCAGTCCTGGGGCGCGGGCAGGGGCAGTTCCAGCCGCGCCAGGGAGGCCGCGCCGGACTGGAAGGCGCCCAGGTCCTGGCCCGCCTCGACGCCCTGACCGAGCTGGACCTTGTAGGCCACCACGGCTCCCGCGGTTGGCGCCTTCACTTGAAAGGCGGCGCCCGCGGTTTCGGGGCGCAGGCCCCGGGCTTCGAGGGCGAGGCGGGAGGCCTCCTCGTTGGCCTGGGCCGTGGCCGCGTCGCTCCGGGCCGATTCCAGCTCCCGGCGGGAACCCGCCTGGGCTTCGAAGAGGCGCTGCTCGCGAGCCAGTTCGGCCTCGGCCCTCTGCAGCTTGGCCTTCGACCCGAGCCAGTCGGCCTTCAGCCGCGCCAGCTCAGGGCTCTGCAGGGTGAGCAGCGCCGTGCCCGCGGCCAAGTGCCGGCCCGGAGGGGCGGTGAAGGCCGAAACGATGCCCTTCACAGGGGCCGAAAGCAGGGCTTGGGCGGATTCATCCCCGATGGCCTCGGCGGGATACCACGCACCCTCGGCCTTGGCCTCCGGCACCACCAGGAAGTGGAGGCCCCGGACTTCTTTCAGGGGTAGGCGGTTGTGGTCTTCCTCGGCGAGCTTCTCGCCGGGGTGTTCGGAGGAGGTGCCTTCGCCGTGCTCAGCGTGCGGCGGTGCGGCCTCCTTCTTCCGGTCACAGGCGAGAAAGCCCAGCAGGGCCAGGTTCAGGGCCGTGACTTGAAATAGTTTCTTCATGGGGCGTTCCCGTCGGTGAGGGCTTGCAGTTCGGCGGTGAGGAGGTGGGCGGCATGGAGGCGGCGCAGGGAGGCGACCTGGGCTTCCAGGAGCTGCCGGCGGATGGGCAGGGCTTCGGAGGGACGCTCCTTCCCTTCGCTGAGCCGCATCCCCACGGCCCGCAGCGCAGTGTCGAAGGCAAGGAACGGGGTCGGCGCGGACTGGCTCTGGAGCCGGAGCAGGGCGGTCTGGAAGCGGGCGTCCAGCTCCACCCCGGCCAGCTCCAGCTCCTGCTTCAGGACCGAGAGGTTGGCTTCCGTTTCACGGCGGATCGCGCCGGTCTCACCGGGTCTCGGGAACTGGTAGGCGAAACCGAGCTTCGTGATGCGTTCCTCACCTTCCCGGCTTGTGCTCCCCCGCAGGCTCCACCGGCTGGTGGCGAGGGCCTGCTGCTGGCGAAGGCCCTGTTCCTCCAGCTCGAGCCGGGCCTGGATCGCGCGTCGGAGGGAACTACGTTGGAAGCGGCTTGGCAGATCCTCTTCGGACAGGCGGGCGGCCTTTCCAGGCTCCGCCAGAGCCACCGGAACGTCTGGCACCACGGCGAGGCTGCGCAGCTGGGCCCAGGCCTCCAGGCGCGTCCGGCGGGCCTCGTCGAGATCGAGCTGGGCCTTGAGAGCCTCGCCTTCCACCAGACTGACCTGGAACGCGGGATCGGCCCCGGCCTCCAGGCGTGCTTTCGCGGCCTTGAGCCACGTTTGCACCGTGCCCAGGTCGGACTCGCGCAATCCCAGCAGGCGCTCCGACAGCCAGGCGTCCAAATAGGCCTGGCGAAGCCGGAAGCGTGTCTCGATGCGGGCGGATTCCCGGAGCGCGGGATCGGCCTTGCCGAGCGCCTCCTCCAATCGTCGCTGGGTGCCTGGCGACAGGAGGAGCGGCAAGTCCACCTCGACGCCGCGGTCCGTCGACCTGGGAGTGAGCGGCGAGGTGCGCGGGCCCGCCGACAGGCCGACCGAAGGCCCTTCCCGGAGGAAACCACTGGACGCGCGGAGCTGGCGCCCATGACCGGCCAGCAGGGCCTCGGTCCGAAGCTGCTCGGGGCTGGTCCGAGCCCGCGGAAGGATGTCGTCGAAGGAGAGGGGCGGCGGCGCCTGCGCCACCAGGACGCAGGGCAAGGCCCCCAGGAGAACGGGTTTCATTTGGACCTCGCAGGATGGAGACGGATTCCGGGCCGGGCACGGCCCGGCCTGGCTCGGCGCGCAGGGCGGCGGCTCAGGCCTTCGGAGGGTCCTTCTCCGGCTCGAGGTCGAGGGAAACCAGGATCGGCGCCTGCCCATGCTCATGGGGCGCGCGCGGCAGCGGATCCGGAGGCGGCGGCGTGGGTGTCACCGGGAGCGGCGCCACGGCGCAGCCATCGGCGCACAGGATGTGGCAGATCGGCGCGCAGTCGTCCGAGACCCCCTCCTCGCAGCGGTCCACGCGGGCGGCGCCCAGGTAGAAGACCGTGAGGGCCAGGAAGAGGGCCGCGGCCCAGCGCTTCATCCGGCCCTCACAGATCGATGCATCCGGTGTTCCCCGATTCGCCGGAAACCTCCGTCCCTGGCCTCGGCCACGGGTCGTCGGAACGGCCGAGGGACGGGGAAGAGAGTCAGAGTCGCGATCACGGGCTCCAGTGTAGGGGTTGGAAGCCCCGGCGCCATTCCCCGTTCAGGGAATTCTCCCCCGCTTCAGGGCTTTCGTACCTCCCTGCCCTTCTCCGCCTCGACCTTCAGGTACGCATCGAGGAGGTCCTTGACCTTCTTCATCAGCGCATTCGGGATCGGCACGGTGAAGTTGACCTGGGCGATCTTCCAGACCCTTCCCTCCTTCATCAGCACGCCGCTACCCCGGGCGGGGCCCAGGTCCGGGATGTCGAGGACCTAGTCGAACCCGGCGGTGCGGCCGTCGGGGCTGACGGCCAGGTGGCGCGAGATGGCCCGGAAGGTCAAGGCGCGGAACTCGGCCTTGGTCCCGCACCCCGTGGCGTCGGTGCCGCGGAAGACCGCGCTTTCGGCGAAGGGACCGAAGCAGCGCGCCTCATCTGCCTGAGCCGCGCGCCGATGCGGTCGCACAGATGTTCCAGATCCCGTCACACGGGATCCGAGGCCAGGGTCTCCTCCTTCGGCTTCAGCGCCAGCGCCGCGCTCGGGGCCTACTCATGTGTCCCCTCCTGCGTCTACGACGAAAGGGGGGCGATCAGGGCGAGGGGCTGGAGGCCGGCGTCGCGGCGCTTCATGGGGAACTCCGGCCCCCTCGGCTTGCCAGGAAGGACCCGCGCCCCGCAGCCCTGCTTGTCGATCCGTCAGGGACGGGAGGAGGGCAGGAGCAGATCCTCCAGGAAGAAGGCGGAGAGTTCCGCCCGGCCCGAGAGGCCGCCCTTGCGGTAGACATCCTGGGCCTGCTGCCGGACGGTCCGCTCGGAGGTCGCGCGCAGGCCCGCGATCTCCCGGGTGCTGAAGCCCTTCAGCAGCAGGAGGGCCACCTCCCGCTCCGCGGGGCTGAGGTTCCACCGATCGAACTGCGCGTCCAGGGCCTCCCCCAAGCCCCGCAGCGCCAGGGCGGCCTCCTGCCGCCAGCGCTCGGATTCCTCCCGGGAGGCGAGGAGGGCGCCCTGCAGCCGCACGATCTCCCGGTGCCGGGACTGGAGGCTGCGGAGCAGGAGGATCCCCAGCCCCAGGGCCGTCGCGCTGGCCGCGCCCTCCAGGCCGAGGTGGAGGATTCCCGCCTTCCCCCGCAGCCGGTCCTGGATCAGGTCCACACCGAGCAGGAGGGCGATGCCGAGGAAGGCCACCGCGAGGAGGCGGGGACCCGGTCCCCGGTCATCCGACGGATCCGGAGCGTCTGGATCAGGCTGGGCGCGGGGTTCGGGTGGCATGGGTCGCACGACGGATGGCCGGGGCGGGCCCTCGCCTCCATCCTCGCCCCATCCCAAGGAGGACGCCATGAATGGATTGCCCCTGCACCCCGCCCTGACCCACCTGCCCCTCGGCCTGGCCCTGGTCTCCCCCTTCGCCCTGCTCTGGGCCCTGTGGAGCACGCGCCGAGAGGGCGGGCGCCGTCCCTGGTTCCTGCCGGTCGCCCTGCAGGTGCTCGTGCTCGTCGGGGGCATCCTCGCCTACCAGACCGGATCCCGGGAGGAGGAACGGGTCGAGCGCCTCGTCCCGGAGGCGGCCCTCGAGACCCACGAACACCGGGCCCAGGCCTTCCTGGCCGCCGCCGGCGCCGCGGCCCTGCTCTCCCTCGGGGCCCTGGCGCTCCGGGGCCGGGCCTCCCGCTGGGCCGGCGGCCTCGCGGCGGCCGCGGGCTTGGCCGCCCTGGGGCTGGGGATGGCCACGGGCCACGCCGGGGGGACGCTGGTCTTCCGCCACGGGGCCGCCGCGTCCCTCGCCGCCGGGACGGCGCCACCCGCGCCGCACGAGTCCTTCGGGCACGACTAGGCGCGCTACGGCCTGGCCTTCGCCGCCTCCGCCTTGGCGTGGGCCTCGATGAGTTCCTTCACCTGCTTCATCACCGCATTCGGGATCGGCACGGTGAGGTTGTACTGGGCGATGCGCCAGGCCTTGCCCTCCTTCACCAGCACGCCGCTGCCCCGGGCGGGGCCGAGGTTCGGCGTGTCGAGGACTTCGTCGAACCAGGCGGTGCGGCCGTCGGGGCTGAAGGCGAGGTGGCGGGAGATGGCCCGGAAGGACCAGGCGCGGCCCCGCTTGAAGAAGGGGGCCGACCAGGCGCGGAACTCGGCCTTGGTCCAGCGTTCCGTGGCGTCGGTGCCGAGGAAGACCGCGTGCTCGGCGAAGTGCCCGAAGTAGCGCGCCTCGTCCGCCTGGGCCGCGGCGAGGTGCCAGTCGTCCAGGACGAGGTCCGCGTCGTGGCGCTTCGCGGGCGGGGGGAGCTGGGCCTGGGCCGGAGCTTGCAAGAGGGCGGGGAGCAGCAGGAGCGGAATCACGGGACCTCCGTCGTGGGGGGTGGGGCGAGGCGCACCCGCACCTTCATCCTGCCCAGTCCGTCGCTGGCCAGCACCTCCCAGCTGAGGGCCCCGTCGGCGCCCCGCGGATTCTCGCCGGGGCCCAGGTTGAAGGCGGCGTCGTCCAGCTCGTGGCGGCCGCAGGGCAGGCGCGGTTTGAGGGGCAGCGCCGTGCCCGGATGGGCGTCCACCACGTGCACCGGGCCCAGGGGCTGCCGCTCGCTGAGCAGGGAGGGATCCACCCGGGCCACGATCAGCCCTTCGGTGCCGGGCCCATGGCGGTCGCCGATGCGGCCACCGTCGAAGCCCCAGGGCCGGCGCAGCGAGATCTCCCAGAAGGTGCCGTCGTGGCGGGGATCGGGCACCCGCAGCGCCTGGACATTGTCCCCGGGGGCCCGCTCCAGGGGGTCGAGCCAGCCTTCCCAGGCCCTCCCCTCCAGTTCATGGAGCTTCACCGAATCCCGGAAGCGTCCGCGGTACCAGAGGTCCGCGCGCACCCAAGGGCCGGGCTGGCTGGGGCTGGCGCCGATGCCGTCCATCCAGCCGCTGGCGGCGGGCTCGGGGGCCTCCCAGCCGCGGTACTGGCCCGCGTCCATCAGGTCCCAGAGGCCGGCGGTCATGGGGTGGTCGCAGTCCAGGTAGAGATCGTCCGCCCGGTGCTCCCCCATGGCGTGGAAGGCCTCGTGGACCAGGAGGCCGATGGGGGACTCGTCCGTGGCCACCACCACCGGCCAGGTCAGGCTGGGTTTCCAGGGCAGGGGCATGAGGAAACAGAGCGGCGTCAGGTGCCGGCTGTCGCTGGTGACCGCCCGGGCCGGGCCGGAGGCGAAGACCCAGAGGTGGTCCGGCTTGCCGTCGGGCTGCGGGGCGCCGGTGGCGTTGTTGACGCGGTCCAGGTTCCCCAGGTCCCGGTCCCGCAGCTCCCCCAGGACCCGGTTGACCAGGCGGTTGCGGGTGGCGTCCCGAAGCTGCAGGAACTCCCGGCTGGGAGCCAGCCGGCGCCAGCCCCCCTCCTCCAGGCTGAGGGCGCCCTTGGACACTTCGTAGAGGTAGTTCGCCACGCTGCTCTCATTGGGCTCCCGGCTGAAGAGGCGCCGCCGCAGCCGCGCGTCGTCCACACCGGATTCATTCCGGACGCGCTCGACGCGGAACACCAGGGCCCGCTCCACCCGGTAGTCCGCCGCGGGCCGCAGGACGAGGCCGTTCCGGAAGGCCGCCAGGGGCGCCAGGTCCCGGGTCCAGCCCTCCTTCTCCACCGCCAGGACCGCGTCGCCGGCCTGGAGCTCCAGGCGGAAGCGGCCATGACCATCGGTGAGGACCGAGGCCGTGGCGGGCGCGAGGCCCGGGGGCCGGTGGAGCCGGTCCGCGTAGATCCGGCAGCCCTCGAGGCCCCGCCGGCCGTCGGTGACGCGGCCCTCGAAGGAAAAGGCGCGCAGCGGACCCCCCAGGAGGAGGGCGGCCAGGACAGGGAAGATCCAGTGCAGACGCGGCATCCCGCCAACGATACAATGGAGGGTTCGAGGTTTTGAGTGACTGATCCGAAGCTCATCCGCAATTTCTCCATCGTGGCCCACATCGACCACGGCAAATCGACCCTTGCCGACCGGCTGCTGGAGCTCACCAAGACCGTGGCCATGCGGGACATGCACGCCCAGATGCTGGACGACATGGACCTGGAGCGCGAACGCGGCATCACCATCAAGGCCCACGCGGTCACCTGCCTCTACACGGCGAAGGATGGCAAGACCTACACCCTCAACCTCATCGACACGCCGGGCCACGTGGACTTCACCTACGAGGTGAGCCGCAGCCTGGCCGCCTGCGAAGGCGCCATCCTGGTGGTGGACTCCACGCAAGGGGTGGAGGCCCAGACCCTGGCCAACACCTACCTGGCCCTGGAGAACGGCCTGGAGGTCTTCCCCGTCCTCAACAAGACCGACCTGCCCTCCAGCGACCCGGAGAAGGTGCTGCACCAGATCGACACGGTGATCGGCCTGGTGGACACGGCCCACAGCGTGAACGTCTCGGCCAAGACCGGCGAGAACTGCCTGGAGGTCCTGGAGCGCATCGTGGAGTGCATCCCGCACCCCGTGGGCGATCCGGCCGCGCCCCTGCAGGCGCTGATCTTCGACTGCTACTACGACCCCTACCGGGGCATCGTGAGCCTCATCCGCGTCATGAACGGCACGGTGAAGGCCGGGGAGCAGATCCGCTTCATGTCCAACGGCACCGAGCACCGGGTGGACGAGATCGGCATCTTCGATCCCAAGATGAACAAGGTCGCCGAACTTTCCGTCGGCGAGGTGGGCTACCTGGTGGGTTCCATCAAGCAGCTGTCGGACGTGAAGGTGGGCGACACCATCACCCACGCCCTCACGAACAGCACGAAGCCCGCGACGGAGATGCTGAAGGGCTTCAAGGAGATCCAGCCCGTGGTCTTCGCGGGCATCTTCCCCACCTCCAGCGACGACTTCGAGAACCTGCGCAACGCCATGGAGAAGCTGCGCCTCAACGACAGCAGCTTCACCTACGAGCCGGAGACTTCCACGGCGCTGGGCTTCGGCTTCCGCTGCGGCTTCCTGGGCCTGCTGCACATGGAGATCGTGCAGGAGCGCTTGGAGCGCGAGTTCGACCTGGACCTCATCACCACCGCGCCCTCGGTGCGCTACCACGTCTTCCTCACGGACGAGACGGAAGTCATCGTGGACAACCCGTCGAAGCTGCCGGCCCTCCAGCGCATCGCCCGCATCGAGGAGCCCATCATCGAAGCCACCATCCTCACCCGCACGGACTTCGTGGGGGGCCTCATCAAGCTCTGCGAGGAGCGCCGGGGCCTCCAGCAGAAGCTCGAGTACGTGAGCACGGACCGGGTGATGCTGGTCTACGAGCTGCCCCTCAACGAGGTGGTGCTGGACTTCTACGACAAGCTCAAATCCATCTCCAAGGGCTACGCCAGCTTCGACTACCACATGAAGCACTACGTGGAGTCGGACCTGGTGAAGATGGACATCCTGGTGAACGGCGAGACCGTGGACGCCCTGTCCATCCTGGTCCACCGCTCCAAGAGCACGACGCTCGGCCACGCCCTCTGCGGGAAGATGAAGGAAGTCATCCACCAGCAGATGTTCGACGTGGCCATCCAGGCCGCCATCGGCGCCAAGATCATCGCCCGCACCAACGTGAAGGCAAGGCGCAAGGACGTGCTGGCCAAGTGCTACGGCGGCGACATCAGCCGGAAGAAGAAGCTGCTGAACAAGCAGAAGGAAGGCAAGAAGCGCATGAAGTCCATCGGCTCGGTGGAGATCCCGCAGGAGGCCTTCCTGGCGATCCTGAAGGTGGACAACTGATGCGAGTGGAGATCCCCCAGGCCGAGTCGCAGCCGGGTCGTGAGCGGACAGGCCTTGATGGCCTGTCCCGAACGGGGAACCCGGCGCGGCGAGGGTTCCTGGCGATCCTCAAGGTGGACAACTGAGATGCGGCTCGCGGTGACGGCCCAGCCCTCGGTCCAGCTGCAGGAACCCGCCGCCAAGCCTGTGAAGAGCCCCACCGGCCTCGTCTTCAGCGGCCCCCAGAAGGCCGGCCTGCTGCTGCTGGTCCTCGGCCTGCTCTACCTCCGCCTCTGGCGCCGCAAACGCGCCAAGGACCAGATCTGCGACCATTGCGGCCAGCGCAATCCGCCCCACCGGGTGAACTGTTCCAAGTGCTCGGCGCCGCTGTTCAAGGTGGGGGCTTGAAGCCGGCCTTGATGGGTTCACCCCGTCGTGACCATCGACGTTAACGCTGACGTTGACCTTGGCCTTGGCCTTGACGTTGACCTTGAAAAGGCACCTGGCTCAAGCACGGCCGCCCTTGGGCCGTGCTTGAGCCAGGTGCGGCCAAGCGTCGCGGCAGGAGCATGAACCACGAACCGTCCCCTCCGCCGCGACCAGGTGGGACGGCGATGGTCTGCAAGAAGACCCCGCGTCCCGCACGCTCCCCCGAGCGGCACAGCCCCGAAGACCTTGAGCCTGATTGCGTTCTGCCCGCCCTGCCCCGCCAAGGGCCGCCCGGGCTCCCAACCCCTCCCCTCAAACCAGACGCGCGCCCCGAAGGGCGCGCGTCTCGTCGATCCTGAGCCCTCGTTCAGAACTCGATGTTCATCCCTTCCTCTTCCGCCAGGTCGTTGTCCACGCCCAGCACCGCGCAGGAGGCTCCGTACATCTGCAGCACGGCGGCCTTCTGGTTGCTCAGGTGGGTGAGGAGGTCCTTCACGCGCTGCACTTCGGAGGCGATGGTGTTGTTGATCTGCTCGACCTCGGCGCGGCAGCGGGAACGGGTCTGCTCGTAGAAGGCTTGTTGGTCCTTGCTGAGTTCCATGGCGTGCTCCAGTGGGTTGGGGGGGGTGGCCGGGGTTAGGGTGTCAAGAATACAAGCATCGGAATAGGCCGCAACGGGGGCGAATGTCACTTTTTTCAGGATGGGCCCCGGGCCCGGGGTCCTACCCCTTGGGCTGGGAGGACAGGGCGACGTAGATGAGGACCGCCACTAGACCCAGCAGGGCGAGAATGGCCGGCACGATCCACTTGGGGCGCCGGGTGACCCCGCTGAGGGTGATTTCCGGCAGGGGCACCTGGGGACCGCGGGGCTGGGCCGGGGCCGGGGGCGGCAGGGGCTTGGCGGTGGTGGGCATGTCCTCGGCCTGGGTCGCCGCCGGCTGAGCGGGCAGGGAGGGCCGGACCTGGGTGTGGAACTTGGCCGCCAGGACCTCCTCCACCTCCTCCTTGGTGCCCCGCAGCAGGGCGTGGACGTAGTCGGCCACCTCGTGTTCCGTGGGCTCGCCCCCGTGCTTCTTCATCCAGTCCTTCAGGTCCCGCTCGATGAGGCGGGCCGAGGAGTAGCGGGTTTCCACGCTCTTGGTGAGGGCCTTGTTGACGATGTCCGCCATCTCCTTGCTGAGGTGGGGATTCAGGGCCTTCACGTCCATGACCCGGCCCATGCGGACTTTTTCCAGCACCCCCAACTCCGAATCCGCCTGGAAGCACCGCTCCCCGGTGAGCAGTTCGAAGAGCACCAGGCCCAGGGAGTAGATGTCCGAGCGGCTGTCCAGGGGATTGCCCATGGCCTGCTCGGGGCTCATGTAGAGCAGCTTGCCTTTCAGGGCGCCGGCCATGGTCTGGCTGTTCTTGGTGGCGGCCTTGGCGATGCCGAAGTCCACCAGCTTCACCGCCCCGTCGTAGCTGATGAGGATGTTCTGGGGGCTGATGTCCCGGTGGACCAGCTTCAGCTCCTTGTCGTTCATGCCCCGCTTGCGGTGGGCGTAGTCCAGGGCGCCGGCCACCCGCGCCGCCACGAAGGCCGCGGCGGATTCGGGGAAGGGGATGCCGTATTCGCGCACCTTGCGCAGGAGGGAGCGGAGGTCCCGGCCATCCACGTACTCCATGGCGATGTAGTAGCTCCCCGACGCCTTCCCCAGGTCGAAGATCTGCACGATGTTCGGATGGGTGAGCTGGGCCGCCAGCTTGGCCTCGTCGATGAACATGGTGACGAACTCGTCGTTGTCCGAGAGGTGGGGCAGGATGCGCTTGATGGCGACGATCTTCTGGAAGTTGTGCACACCCCGCTGCTTCGCCTTGAAGAGCTCCGCCATGCCGCCCACGGCCACCTTCTCCAGCAGGTAGTAGTTGCCGTACTCCTCGAGGACGCCGTGCAGGCTGTCCTGGTGGTCCGGGAAGGTGCGGGAGCCCACCGCCGTGGGAAGCGGAGCTTCGGGGGGCGCCGGGGCCGCCATGCCAGGCGGCGCGTTCATCGGGACGAGGTTCCCCGAGCCGATGTCGAAGGGATCGTGGATGCCCGAAATGCCGCTGAGGGTGAACTCCTTGGGCTCTTCGGGGGCCGGAGCGGGCTTGGTGATGGCCTTGGGCGCCGGCGCCCGCGGGACCGGCGTCTCGAAGGTCTCCGCGCCGAAATTCTCGTCCAGGTCGCCGAAGATCTCCTCCGGATCCAGGGGCCGGCTGGAGGCGGTGATCCGGGCGTCGTCCGGCACCGAGGGCTCCGCCGTGGGCCTGGGCAGGGGTGTGGAGGCCGGGGCCGCCGCGGCCTTGGCGGGGGCGGGCGGCGCGGGCCTCGGCACGGAGATGGGCGTCACCAGCGGCTTCCCGGAGCCCGTGCTGCCGGCGGGCCTGGGGGAGGGCTTGGCGGCGCTCTTCAGGGAATCCATGATGGCGCCGAGATCCGCCGTGGACTTGCTGGAGGCCCGGACGACCGGTGGGCCTGTCTTCGCCGCCGGCGGCGCCGTGGGCCGGGCGGAGGCGGGGACGGCGGGGGGGCCCGGAGGCGGCGGCGGAGGCTTGGGGGGCTCCATCAC
>JBGAST010000075.1:0-10642 GCA_044229575.1 Holophagaceae bacterium
CACCCACCGCCCCGCCCCCCCCTTGCCCTTACAACTGGGGCGTTGTTTGTGGGTTACCCGTTTCGGGGAACCCCCCCACCGATGGCGCAACGCGCGCGCAGCGAGCCCGGATGGAACAGCCGGAAGGATGGGCCGGAGAACCGAGGCCGGAGCTGTCTTGAGGAAGGACCGAGCCCGGTTCTGCCGCGACCAAGGTTCCATCCGGCCGGCGGCCCACCCTCACTCGGCCCGCTGCGCTCGCGTTGCGCCCGTGTTCGCCATGGACCGAAAACCCCGGGCCGTGGCGAACGCGGGCACCTTTTCCAAGGTCAACGTCAACTTCAAGATCGGGGGCAACGAGGAAATCAGCGGTCTGGCCACAAACCCGCGGCCTGGACTCGCCCCGGTGATGGCGGGACCATCGTCCCGTGCGCTTCGCCCGCTGGATCGACCACCACGGGGCCCCCTCCGCGATCGCAAGGCGCAGCCGCAGCGGGAGCTGGAGCGCAGGACTTGATGTCCTGCGCGATCGGGGGGTAGTCACCCGGCAGTGATGGCACGAACATGGGGCGTGCGCTTCGCCCGCTGGATCGACCACCTTCCCCCCTGGCTCGCCTATGGCGCCACGGTGTCCACGGGCGTCTACGAGACCTGGGAGATGGCGCTGTTCCCGGTGCCCCTGCTGCTGGGGGCCCTGGTGGAGAGCCTGCGCTGGGACCTGAGCCGGTGGCGCCGCTGGCTGGAGATCGCCGCCCTGCTGGTCTTCCTCATGGACATCTTCAGTCCCACCGGACGGCGGAACCCGGTGGTGGTGGCGGTGCACACCCTCTTCGTCCTCTGCGGCCTGCGCCTCATCCTGCCCCGGGAGCTGCCCCAGCGGCGGCAGCTGCTCTTCATGGGCTTCCTGCTCTTCATCACCACCGCCGTCACCACCGCCGAGCTGGGCTTCATGGGCTGGGCGGTGGCCTGGGTGCTGGGAGCCTCCATCGTGCTGCTGCAGCTGGCCTGGGAGCAGAGCGCCCAGCTCCGCCGCGGCCCCCTCCAGAAGGCCCCCCTGCGCCGGGCCTTCCGGTGGACCGGCGGCGTGCTGGCCCTGGCGGGGGGCTTCTTCCTCGTGCTGCCCCGCACCACCCTGGCCCTGCGGCCCCTGCCCTTCTCCCTCACGGGCCTCATGGGCGCCCAGGCCGGCCTCAGCGAAAGCATCGACCTGGGGGGTTCCGGACCCATCGCCAGCAATCCCGACGTGGTGATGCGGATCCTCCCTCCCAAGGATGCGGGGCCCGGAGACCGCGCCAGCCTGGCGGACCGCTACGCCCTCCTGCGGGGCCTGGCCCTGGAGAAGCTGAGCGGCACCCGGTGGGGTCCCGAATCCACCACGTGGGTGCGGAAGGTGTTTTTCGTTTCGCCCTCGGAATCCCTCTCCCGCAAGGAAGCGGAACTCTACGTGGCGCCCAACACCCACAGCATCCTCGCCCTGCCCTACGGGGAGGAGCTGGACCTCCAGTGGCCGGCGGTCTTCCCCCTGCGCCAGGGGGACGGCGACAGCATCCGCTGGCAGTACCCGCCCCAGCGCTGGCTCAGCCTCGGGGTGGCCACCCGCTCCGCCGGCAGCGTGCCCTTCCTGCCGGAGGAGGGAGCCTGGACCCGCACCCGGCGCTTCGCGGCCCTGACCTACGTGCCGGAGGAGGCGGACGCCGCCCGGCGCTGGAGTCTGGAGGTCGTGCCGGAGACGCTCCCCGCCGCCCAGCGCAGTCCGGAGCTCCTCGCCACGCGCCTGGCCGCGCGGCTCCGGGGCTTCCGCTACACCACCGAGAATCCCTCCGGCCGCGCCGCGAATCCCCTCCAAGACTTCCTGGAGCGCACCCGGGCGGGGCACTGCGAGTACTTCGCGTCGGCCCTGGCCTTCATGCTGCGCAGCCGGGGCGTCCCGGCGCGGGTGGTGAACGGCTACCGCCTGGGCGCCTGGAGCGAGGAGGGCGGCTACTTCCTGGTGACCCAGAACGAGGCCCACGCCTGGGTGGAGTACTACGACGCCGACGCCGGGGGCTGGAAGGTGGCGGACCCCACTCCCGCCGCGCCGCCGGCCCCGGGCTCCACCGGCTGGCGGGCCTCCCTGCGCCGCTGGGCGGACGCCGCCCAGTACCGGTGGGACCGCTACGTGGTGCGCTTCTCCGACGCGGACCAGGTGGAGGGCATGGACTGGATCAAGCGGAGCGCCGCCAGCCTTCCCTCCTGGCGGCCCGGGAAGCGGGACGGCGCCGTCGCCGCGGTCCTCCTCGTCCTGCTGCTCCTCGCCCGAGCCCTCGTGTGGCGCCGCCGGCGGCTCGAAACCGCGGAGGAGCGCTTCCACCGGGTGAAGGCCCTCCGCCCCCTGGTCCGCAAGGCCTCCGGCGACCTCGCCCCGGCGGCGGGGGAGACCGCCCGGGCCTGGCTCCTGCGCCTCGCCGCGGCCCGGCCCGCCCTCGCCGAAGCGCTCAGGGGCCTCGCCGGAGACGTGGACACCATGGCCTACGGCGGGGGCAGCGAAGCGGCCCTCCGGGGCCGGGTGAAGGCCCTCCTCAAGGGCTGGGACTGAGCCGCCGCGAGGTCACGGCGTGCCGGAAGGCGAAGAGCCGTCGGAGGTCCCGGCGGACCAGGGGCAGGATCGGGAGGGAGAGGGGCCAGAGGGGCAGCTGGAACTCCACCTCGTCGACGAGGCGGCAGCCTTCCGCGGTCGCCTCGAAGCGGTGCCGGTGGATCCAGGCCCGGAAGGGGCCCTTCACCATGCGGTCGGTGAAGCCCGCCGCAGATACCTCCTCGTTCACCGCCTCCCAGATGAGGGGCAGGCCGAATTTCCGCAGGCGCAGGGTCAGGCGCTGGCCGTCGTGGAGCGGGCCGAGGTCCCCCTCCACCCGCTCCAGGATTCCCGGCGGCGTCAGGACTTCCAGGGCCTCCGGGGAGTCGTGGAAGGCCCGAAGCCTCTCCACCGGCACGCCGGGGAGCTCGAGGGCGAAGCGCAGGCGCTGCATGGAGCCTGCAGTGTGGCGGGGCCGGCGCCGGCGGGCTACCGGAGGATGCGGTACAGGTTGCTGAAGTCGTCGGTCCAGCGCCGCACCTTGGCCTTGGAGGCCAGCTCGGCGGCATCCTTCAGGCTTTCCGCCTGGAACAGGTCGCCGCGGTCGCTGATGAGGACCCAGTCGGAGCGGTACACGCCGGCGCCGTCCTCCTCCTCGTCGTCCACCTCCTTCGCCAGCCAGCCCCGGGCCTCGACTTCCAGGCGCAACACCGGGGCGAGGTCCAGGTAGCGGTTGGAGATGTGCACGGCGAGCACGCCGCCGGGCTTCAGGTGCCGGGCGTAGGCGTCGAAGGCCTGGCGGGTGAGGAGGTGCACGGGGATGGCGTCGCTGCTGAAGGCGTCCACCGCCAGCAGGTCGTAGCCCTGGGCGGGCTCGGTCTCGAGGCTGAGGCGGGCGTCGCCCAGGACGACCTCCGCCGCCGCCTTGCATTCCGGCAGGGCGACGAACCAGACGCGGGCGAGGCGCTCCACCAGCGGATTGATCTCGTAGACGCGGAAGGTGTCGCCCTTCCGCCCGTAGTTCAGCAGGGTCCCGGAGCCGAGGCCCACCACGCCGACCTTCAGCGGGCCCTTCGCGCCCAGCTCCTCCAGCGCGAGGCCCACGCCGCTGTCAGGGCCGTAGTAGGTGGTGGGGTCGTGGGCCCGGTCCCCGGCGACGAACTGGCCGCCATGGTTGATGGTGCCGTGGAGGAGGTGGCGAAGTCGGTCCCGGCCCTCGCCCTGCTCCCGCACCCGAAGGATGCCGTAGAAATTGCGCACCTGGAGGAGGGAGTCCTCGGCGAAATCCTTCTGGCGCTGCACGTGGAACCAGGCCGCCCCGGCGAAACCCGCCGCCAGCCAGCCGGCATAGCTCCACCTCAACCACTTCGCCGTGCCTTCCCCGGCGTCCCGCAGCCAGACCATCAGCCCCAGGGCCGCCATGACCAGCAGGCCGACGGGCAGCTCCACCAGGCCGACGAAGAGACGGGGTGCGAGGACGCCCGCGAAGAGGCCCCCCAGGGCGCCGCCCAGGGATAGGGACAGGTAGAAACCCGTGAGGCGGCGCGGCGCGGGCTTCAGGCGCACCAGCTCCCCGTGGGCCGTCATGCACACGATGAACAGGGCGGCGCCGAAGGCCGCCACCTGCACGGGCATGGAGACCTTGTGGTTGTCCGGCAGGATGAGCCAGCCCATGGCCACCAGGGCCGGCGCCAGCAGTGCCAGGAAGACCTTCCGCACGTACCAGCGGGGATGGTCGAAGCAGAGGATGAAGCTGAGGAGGTAGAGGGCCAGGGGCATCACCCACAGGAAGGGGATGGGGGCCACGTTGGTGCTGAGGTGGCTGGTCACCGCCAGCAGCAGGAGGGAAGGCGCGAAGGCCAGCAGGATCCAGAGGAGGCGGGTCGCCGCCGCGGGCGCCGCATCCTCCACCGCGGCGGAGATCTGGACCAGGGCTTCGAGATCCCGGGTGCGCCACACCAGCCCCGCCGCGCACAGCGCGTAGGCGGCGTAGGCCGCGGTCCAGCCCCAGCCCTGGAGGTCGAGGGGCAGGAAGGGCTCCACGAGCACCGGATAGCTGAGGAGGGCCGCCATGCTGCCGGCATTCGAGAGGGCGAAGAGCCGGTAGGGTTCGAAACCCGGCCGCTCCCGGGAAAGCCAGCTCTGCACCAGGGGGCTCGTGCTGGACAGCAGCAGGTAGGGCAGGCCGACCGTCGCGCCCAGGAGGCCGAGGATGCGCAGGGTCGGATCCCCGGAGGCGCCGGGCTTCCAGGAGGGATCCGGCGCCAGGGGCAGCGCCGCCAGGCTGAGGAGCAGCAAGGCCCCGTGCAGCCAGGCCTGCCGCCGCGGCGGCAGCTTCTGCAGGAGGTGGGCATAGGTATAGCCCCCCAGCAGCAGCGCCTGGAAGAACAGCATGCAGGCCGTCCACACCGCCGCCGACCCGCCGAACCAGGGCAGGATTCGCTTGGCCAGCAGGGGCTGCACCTGGAAGAGCAGGAAGGCCCCCAGGCCGATGGTGGCGGCGGGAAGGAAGAGGCCGCGCTTGGGCGCGGCGGCGGATTCATCGGTCACGGGGTGTCCAGTCCTGGATTTCCTTCCAGGGTGAAGGGTGGGGGGCGTTCCGTCCACCCCAGGTCCCGACTCTACCCGCCCCCCTCGCCTTCCCGCTCCAGCATCCCGAAGCGCGCCATGATGCGCTTCTCTCCGGTCTCGAAGCGCACGGTGTAGGTCAGGCCGTCCCCGCGGCCCGAGGAGGCGAGGATGACGCCGCGCCCGAAGCGGGGACTGCGGATGCGGGTGCCCTTGGGCCAGGCATTGCCGTCGAAGACTTCCGGCGGCGGCGCCGAGGTGACGGCGTCCCCCTCTGGCGCGGGCGGGCCTTCCTCGTCCACGGGAGAGTGCGCGTCTTCATCGTCCACCCGCGCCTTGTCGAAGAACCCGCGGATGCGCGCCAGTTCGGACGCCACGCCCATGCCGCCCCCGCCGGTGCGCGGGCCCCGCAGGCCCGCCATGACGCCCTGGCCGCTCTGGTACAGCTCCGTGCCCCAGCGGATTGGCTGCTCCAGCACCTCCGCAGGCAACTCCCGCAGGAAGCGGCTGGGCATGCCGAGCATCTCCTGGCCCATCATGCGGCGTCGCCGGGCGCCGGTCAGGGTCAGGCGGGATTTCGCGCGTGTGAGGGCCACGTAGAAAAGGCGGCGCTCCTCCTCCAGCCCCTCGCTGGTCTCCCGTGCCTGGCGATTGGGAAAGACGTCCTCCTCCATGCCCACCAGGAAGACGTAGGGGAACTCCAAGCCCTTGGCGCAGTGGATGGTCATGAGGCTGAGGTCCGCCGCGCCTTCGATCTCGTCGGTGTCCGAGGCGAGGGTCACGCGGTCCAGGAATTCCGGCAGTCCCAGGCCCAGGGACTCGGCCTCAGCGGCGGCGGCGAGGAACTCCTCCAGGTTGCGCACGCGGCCTTCGGCCTCCAGGGTGCCTTCCTCTTCGAGGCTTTGCAGGTAGCCGCTCTCCACCAGCACCCAGCGGGCGAAGCCCGCGAGGGTGAGGGCCGACAGCTCGCCGGCGCCATCGTGGAAGAGCTTGAGGAAGCCGCCCATCTCCCGGCCCGCGCGGCCCTTCAGCTCGCCGCTGCGGACCAGGGCGGCCAAACCCTCGAGGGGTGTCCCGCCTTCGGGGATGCAGGCCTCGATGCGCCCCAGGGTCGTGGGCCCCACGCCCCGGCTGGGGGCGTTCACGCAGCGGCGGAAGGACGTCAGGTCGTAGGGGTTCGAGAAGAGACGCAGGTAGGCCAGCAGGTCCTTCACCTCCTGGCGCTCGTAGAACTTCACGCCCCCGATGAGCTTGTAGGGCAGGTTCGCCCCCCGCAAGGCCTCCTCCAGCTGCCGCGACTGCCAGTTGGCCCGATAGAGGATGGCCGCCTTCACGCCGGGATCGTAGCGCCGGGCCTCCTGGATCTTCGCGACGACGAATTCGGCCTCCAGCCGGCCGTCGTCCAGCAGCTTGAAGACCAGCTTCTCACCGTGGCCCCGGTCGGTCCAAAGCGTCTTCCCCAGGCGCTGGGCGTTGTTGGCGATGACCGTGCTGGCGGCGTCCAAGATGCTCTGGGTGCTGCGGTAGTTCTGCTCCAGCTTGATCTGGACCGCGCCCGGGAAGTCCCGTTGGAAGTCGAGGATGTTCCGAATATCTGCTCCTCGCCACCCATAGATCGACTGATCTTCATCACCAACAACGCATAAATTCTGATGATTCTTCGCAAGGTGCTGCACGAGCTTGTACTGGGCGTGGTTGGTGTCCTGGTATTCGTCCACGAGGATGTAGCGGAAGCGCTGGGAGTAGATCTCCTGCATGGCCGGATCGCGGAAGAGGCGCTCGGTGTAGAGGAGCAGGTCGTCGAAGTCGCAGGCGCGGTGGTTGCGCAGGCCCTGCTGGTAGAGGGCGTAGGCGTCCACGGCCTTGCGGGTCCAGGGATCCAGGGCCTCCTCCACGGCCTCTTCAGGCAGGAGGCAGCGGTTCTTGAAGTCGCTGATGAACTCCAGGACCCTGCGGGGGTGGAACTGCTTCTCCGGCAGCTTCAGCTCCGCCAGCACCTGCTTCAGGAGGCTCTTCTGGTCCGAGGGATCGAAGATCACGAAGCTCCGGCCCACGGGGGTGCGCTCGCCCTCCCGGCGCAGGATGCGGGTGCAGAAGCTGTGAAAGGTGCTCACCCAGAGCTGCTCCACGGGCACGCTGACCAGCCGCTGCACGCGCTCCCGCATCTCCTCCGCGGCCTTGTTGGTGAAGGTCATGGCCAGGATGGACGACGGGTGCGCGCCGGCCTCCACGATGAGCCAGGCGATGCGCCGGGTGATCACCGTGGTCTTGCCCGATCCCGCGCCGGCGAGGATGAGCAGGGGGCCCTCCGTGTGGATCACGGCTTCGCGCTGGGGCGGATTCAATCCCTGCAGGAGCGGATGGTCGGAGGGGGCTTCGGTCATGCCCCCAGTCTACTGGGCGGGCCTACTTCCCGGCCTCCGGCGCGGGCGCGATGGCCTTGCCCTTCTCCGCCTTGCGCACGATCTCCGCCACGATGAGGGCCGCGTCGGCATCGCTGAGCTGCTCCTTGAAGGCGGGCATCACTTTTCCGAAGAAGATGCCCTTGCGGATGGTCTGCGCGAGCTTTGCGTCCTTCTTGGAGGCCATGTCCTTCAGGTCCGTGAAGTCCTGGCCGGAGAGCTTCTTCCCGTCGGCGGCGCGGGCGGAGCCGTCCACGCCGTGGCAGCGCACGCAGTTGGCCAGGAAGAAGGCCTTCAGCTCGGAGATGGATTTCGGGGCCGGGCCGTCGCCGGCGGCGAGGAGGCCCGGGAGGAGCAGGAGCAGGGGAACGCGCACGGAGCACCTCATTTCTTGGCCGCCAGGGGGCGGATGATGTCGGAGACCATCTGCTTGCACTCGTCCTCGGTGAGCTGGCCCCGGAAGCCCGGCATGGAGCCCTTCCCCAGGAAGATGATCTTCACCAGATCGCTGTCCTTCTGCTTGGCCTGCCACTTGGGGTCCGCCAGGTTGCGGCCGAAGAGGCGGGCCCCATTGGCGGCGCGGCCCGACCCGTCGGGGCCGTGGCAGGTGGCGCAGGTGCGCTGGAAGAAGGCCTTCAGGTCCCTGGACTGGGCCGCGGCGGCCGGAGGACCCGCCAGCAGGGTCAGGAGGGCGGCGGACAGGAAGCGCAGGGGGGTTCGGATCACGGAGACTCCAGCAGTCGCAAAGGAAAAGTATCCCATCAGTCGGGAATTCCGCTCCAGGAGGGATGCGTCATCGTGCCCGCACGCCAGGAATGCCCGGAAGGCTATGATGGGTTTCCTTCCGGACCGCGATGACGCCCCCCCTTCCCCCTGCCCTGACACGGACCGCGCCCGCGGCGGGATGGCCCGCGTGAGGGTGCTGGTGACCGGCGGCGCGGGCTTCATCGGCTCCCGGCTGGTGGGGCGGCTCCTCGACGGCGGGGACGAGGTCCACGCCGTGGATGACCTGTCCCTGGGCGCCCGGGAAAACCTGGACCCCCACTCCGGCCGGCCCGGCTTCGCCTTCACCGAGCTGGACTGCGGCTCCGAAGGCTTCGCAGCCCTCGTCGCGGAGCACCGGCCGCAGCGGATCTACCACTTCGCCGCGAACTCCGACATCAGCAAGGGTACGGCTTCGCCCCGGACGGACCTGGAGCGGACCTTCCTCACCACCTACCACGTCCTCGAGGCCATGCGCCGCGGGGGCGTCGCAGAGCTGGTCTTCGCCTCCACCTCGGCCATCTACGGCGAGGCGCCGGGCCGGCTGGCCGAGGGGCACGGCCCCCTGCTGCCCATCTCCCAGTACGGCTCCGCCAAGCTGGCCAGCGAAGCCTACATCAGCGCCTACGCCCATCTCTACGGGATGCGCGCCTGGATCTTCAGGTTCCCCAACGTGGTGGGCCCGAACCTCACCCACGGGGCCATCTTCGACCTGGTCCGGCGCCTGGCCGCGGATCCCCGGGCCCTCCGGGTCCTTGGCAACGGCACCCAGACCAAGCCCTACCTGGACGTGGACGACCTCCTGGACGCGATCCTCCTCGGGCTCCAGGTCCCGCCGGCGCCCGTCGAGACCTTCAACGTCGCCGGCGAGGGGAGCACCAGCGTCCGGGAGATCGCCGAACTCGTCCGGCAGGCCGTGAGCCCCGGGGCCGCCCTGGAGTTCGGCACCGAGGACCGGGGCTGGCCCGGGGACGTGCCCCGCTTCGAGTACGACACCGGCAAGATCGGTGCCCTGGGCTGGAAGCCCCGCCACGATTCCCTCGAAGCCGTCCGGAGGGCCGTGGCCTTCGAGGCCGAGCGATGCAAGCGGTCATCCTAGCCGGCGGGGAGGGCACGCGCCTTTCCGCCGTGTTGCCGGGCCTGCCCAAGCCCCTGGCCCCGCTGCTTGGCCTGCCGGTCCTGGACCACCTCCTGGGCTGGCTCGCGGGGGAAGGCGTCACCGACGTCGTCCTCTGCACCGCCTTCCGGGCCGACCTCGTGGAGGCCGCCATCGGCGACGGGACCCGCCATGGCCTGCGGATCCGCCACCGGATGGAAGCCGTGCCCCTGGGCACCGCCGGGGCGGTGAAGGCCGCCGCGGACCTCCTGGACAAGCGCTTCTTCGTCGTCTACGGCGACACCCTCGCCGACGTGGACCTGCGGAAGCTGCTGGGCCGGCACCTCGCCTCCGGGGCGGAAGCCACCCTCGCGGTCCATCCCAACGACCACCCCTTCGACAGCGACCGGGTCGTCGCCGGCGCGGACGGCCGCATCGAACGGATGGTGCCCAAGGAGGGCCGGGCCGGACCGGCGGCCGGCGCCCTCTGCAACGCCGCCCTCTACGTCCTGGAGCGCCACGTCCTCGACCTCGTGCCGACAGACCGCCCCAGCGATTTCGCCCGGGACCTCTTCCCGGCCCTCCTCGCCGCGGGCCGGCCCCTGTGGGCCCACCGCACCACCGAATACATCAAGGACATGGGCACGCCGGAGCGCCTGCGCCGGGTGGAGGCCGCCCTGGCGGCCGGACTGCCCCGGGCCCTGCGTTGCGCCGCGCCGAAGGCCGCGATCCTGCTGGACCGGGATGGCGTCCTCAACGAGGACGTCCCCTACATCACGCGGCCCGACCAGCTGAAGCTGCTGCCCGGAGCCGCCCTGGGCCTGAAGCGCCTCAACGACGCCCACGTCCTGGCGGTGTGCTGCACCAACCAGCCCGTCGTCGCCCGGGGGGAGCTCTCCCCGGAAGGCCTGCACGCCCTGCACCGGCACCTGGAGGGCCTGCTGGGGGCCGAAGGCGCCTGGCTGGACGCCATCCACGCCTGCCCGCACCACCCGGACAAGGGTTTCGAGGGCGAGCGGGTCGAGTACAAGGTCCGCTGCGAGTGCCGGAAGCCCGAGCCGGGCCTCCTGCTGCGGGCCATCGCGGACTTGGGGATCGACCGCGCCGCGAGCCTCTTCGTCGGGGACCGCCCCGTGGACCTCCTGGCCGCGGAGCGCGCCGGCGTCCTGGGGATCGGCGTCGCGGGCGCTGGACGGCGCGCGCCAAGCAGAACGCCCGGCGCTCGGCCGGGCGTTCGCTGCATCGAAACCGCGGTCCGCTACTTCTTGGCCGGCGTTACCG
>JBGAST010000076.1:0-10483 GCA_044229575.1 Holophagaceae bacterium
CACCAGCGCGAGCGCCGAGATGGAGCCGATCCCGGCTGCGGTACGAAGGGTCTGACGGTTCATGGGGCCTCCTGGCACACCGTGTACCGGGGGGAGTCCCCGGTGAAGGAAAATCGAGTAAGGCAATCATCACCTTGCGAGTGGCCGCGAGGCAAGGACAAAAAACCGGAGGTGACACAGGCGCCCGGAAGGGCCCGGGCCTGGACCGGAGGGAGTGGGTTCCCGTCGATACAGATGGTGGGTTCAAACGAGTTGTCCTCCAACAACCACGCACCCGCTGGACTCCTGCCATCGTTTCTGTGCCACGAGGACTGGGCAATAACCGCTATTGGCTCTCGAGCTTCTTGACCCAGCGGGTGACCTCGGGGTCCTCGTCCCGGGCCTTGGCCAGGGCGACCTTGAAGTCCTCCAGGGCCTGCCAGAGGGCGCCGCGTTTCAGGTGGACCAGGGCTCGCTCCTTGTAGGGCAGGGGATCCTCGGGGTCCAGCATGAGCAGATGGGTGGCGGTCCAGAGGGCCTCGTCCCAGGCTTCGATCTTCACGAAGCGCAGGTGCAGGTTCCGCACCAGGCGGGTGAGGATGGCGCGGTGGGAGGCCGGGCGCAGCATGGCGGGGTGGAAGTCCACGCGACCACCGGTGGCCTGGTGGACGAGTTCCGAGGCCTCGTCGTCCCCCACGGCGCGGCCGCCGTGGAAGGGATCCACGCACAGCAGGCCCCCGGGGGTGCGCAGGGCGGTGATGAAATGCCCTGGGAGGCCGATGCCCACGGCGTCCAGGCCGAGCCGGCGGGCGAGATCGATCCAGAGGATGGACAGGGCGATGGGCAGGCCCTTCTTCCGGGCCAGGACCTGGGGCAGCAGGGCGTTGCGGGGGTCGTCGTAATGCTGGCGGTCCCCCCGGAGGCCGTGGGTCCGGAAGAGGAAATCGTTGAGGGCCTCGAGGGCCTCCCCCGTGTCCCAGGGCAGCGGCATCTTTCCCGCCAGCTCGAAGGCCCAGAGGTCCAGCAGCTCCAGGGTGGGTCCGGGGTCCGTCTCGTCCAGGAGGGGCGACACCGCGTGGATCGCGCCTTCCGCCAGGCCCTCGCAGGACGGATCGCGCAATAGAAAATCGTGCAGGGACACGCTAGCCCCGCTGCCTGCGGATGAAGCCCCGGGCGGCGTAGGCCCCGAAGAGCAGCACTGCGGCGCCCAGGGTGGCCCACATGAAGCCCTTGGACGCGTTGTCGATCTTCTCGACCCGCTCGGCGCGCTCCGCGGCTTCCCGGAAGGAGATCTGCTTCTGGGCGACCTTGGCGTCCCGCACCGCCTTCTCCTGGCTGGCCCGGGAGGCCTCCAGCTCCTTGGCGGCGCGGTCCTGCTCCTTCCCGGAGGACTCCTGGTCCGGAGACTCCTGGATCCGATGGTTCGCCAGCCGGAGCCGGCGGAAGGGCCGGTGCGCGGGACGGCGGTGCCGGTCGTTGGCAGCCGGGGCGAGGGAGCCCTCCTCCTGGAGGGCCTCCCCGTAGGAGGCTTCGATGGCTTCCGCCAGGCCCTGGAGGTCTTCGTGGATGTCCAGCAGCTGGGCGTGCTGACGGTTCAGCATGCGCCCGTGGATCCAGGCGAGGCCGAGCTGGGCCGCCAGCAGGGCCGTCAGGAGGAGCAGGGGCCCGCTTCCGCGGGGGGCATCGGGATGGGACGGGGCGGGATCGGGTTCGTTCATGCGGGTTCGCGGGCCAGGATGAGAAGGGTGCGGTCATCCCTATTCTGCTCCTCGAATCCGGAAACGTCGCGGAAAAGCGCCTCGCAGGCCGCCCGGGCCGAGCCGGTTCCCCAGAAGCGCTGGAGCTGTTCGATGAAGCGGGGCAGGCCGTAGAGCTCGCCGCCCCTGCTCATGGCCTCCGTGAGGCCGTCGCTGTGCAGCACGATCCACTCCCGGTGCCCCAGCTGGCCTTCGGTGATCTCCCAGTCGCAGGGACCCGCGGGGCGCATCCCCAGGCCCCGGCCATGGGGGCTCAGCTCCCGGGTCTCGCCGGGCCTGGCGCCGGTGACGAGGACCGCGGGAGGATGCCCGGCGCGGGCCAGACGGAAGCGGCCGGACTCGTCCCACTCCAGGAGGGCCAGGGTGAGGAAATCGCGGTGTCCCATGAGGCTCCGCAGGGCCTCGTCGAGGGAATGGAGGATCCCCTCCAGGGGGCGTTCCTGGTGCTGGGTGGCAAACTCCAGGAGGGCGGTGGCCTGGCTCATGTAGAGGGCCGCCGCCATGCCCTTGCCGCTCACGTCGCCCACCGCCGCCAGCCAGCGCTTCAGCCCGTCCTTCGGGGCGAGGCAGCGCACCCACAGGAGGTCTCCGCCGGTCTCGAAGGCGGGATCGAGGCGGAGGGCGAGGCTGAAACCGGGGGTGTCGGGCGCCCGGGTGGTGACCAGGTTCTCCTGGATGCGCCGGGCGGTCTGGAGCTCCTGCTCCAGGCGGCCCTGGTCCAGGAGGCGGCGGTGGAGGGCGGCGGCCTCGAGCTGCAGCCCCGCCTGGATGGCGGATTCCCGCAGCAGCTCCCGGTCCTCCCGGCCGTAGTTCAGCTCCGCGTACTTGCCCCCCATGAGGATGGCCCGGGCGGGCCGCTCGTCCACCATCACCAGCACCATGATCTGGGCTTCGAGGGCGTCCACGTGGGCCCTCAGCTCCGGGCTGGCGTCCTGGATCCACCCCGCCTCCTCGCCGGAAAGCCCGAGCACCAGCTCCCGGTTCTCCCGGGCGTGGCGGATGAGGCCGGGGGGGATGGCGAGCCGCTCCGGGGGATGGATCTGGCCCCGGACGGACTCGGCCTGGGGCAGCACGCAGGCGCCGTTCTCCACGGGAAGGGCGTGCAGGGAGCTGGGGCGGAAGGCCTCCCGCAGGGCCTCCAGGAAGATGCGCATGAAGGCGTCGTCGGAGAGCTTCAGCTGGCTTTCCCGCAGGCTGCCCAGCAGCACCTGCCGCGCCGTGTGCTGGTCCCGGCGGAAGAAGCGGCGCAGGATCAGCAGCAGCCGGCGCAGGGCCCAGCCGATGGGGAGGGCGGAAAGGCCCACCAGCACCCCGGCCCAGGCCGGCGGCACACTGGCGAGGGTGTGGCCGAAGATCCACGCCAGTCCCGCGAAGTAGCCCGCCACCACGGCGCCGAGGATCGCGAAATAGGAGACCCAGCGCAGCAGCGTGCGCCGGATGTCGAAGAGGCCGTGGCGCACCACCGCGTAGGCGAAGGACAGGGGGAGCAGGGGCAGGGGCAGGAGGAAGATCCAGGCCTGCCGCTGGAACAGGAGGGTCTGGAACCGGGGCAGGGAGCTCATCCAGATGAGCCCCATGAAATCCAGGCTGAGGGCCAGGGACACGAAAAGGGCGGGCAGGACCGAGCGGCGCCGGCGCGCGTCCAGCTTCGCCGTGCCCAGGACGAAGCAGCCGAGGGCGAAGGCGAAGGCGGTGACGTAGAGGCTGATGGAGACGATGCCGGCGGTGCCGGCCCCCTTCAAGAGCCCCGGCAGCCAGGCGGGGGGCCTTTCCAGCCCGAGCCCGCGGAAGAAGGCCTCGCCGCTCCGCCTCAGGAGGAAGAACAGGAGGTTGCCGGTGGCGTCCAGGAAGAAGTAGGCGTAGACCGCGGTGATGAAGCGGCGGTGCTTGCGCAGCGGGAAGGGATGGGGAAAGCGCAGGAAGAACTGGATCAGGAGGGGGGCCAGGAAGGCGCGCACGGCGAAGCCGGCGGTGAGGATCAGGAAGAGCAGCCAGCCCGGGACGTTGCCCTGGAAGGCCAGGCGGCCCGCCGGAAGCAGGAGGAAGGCGAGGGACAGGTAGTAGAAGAGCCGCGAGATCTTCCGCTGGGGGCTGGAGATCACCACCAGGAGGCCCAGGAGCCAGAACAGCAGCCCGGTGGCCATCTGCATGAGGCGGGCAATGTCCAGGGGCTTCACGAGCCGCAGGGGCAGGTACAGGACCTGCCCTTCCCGCACCACGGTGTAGACGAGGACCGTCCCTTCGCTGCGGGCGTTGATGAAGTTCTGGGCGTCCCGGGTGCCGGCCTGGGTGGGCGGGAACTTCCGGCCCTGGATGGCGGTGAGCACGTCCCCTTCCAGGAGGCCGGCCTCCTCGGCGACGCCCCCGGGCAGGATCTGGCGGATGACGATGCGGTCCTTCTCGAGGATCCAGCTGCACTGGTCATCGGAAAAGGCGTAGGGCCACTGGGTGGCGTAGAAGGTGCCCAGGGACAGCGCCAGGACGATCAGGCTCGAGAGGAGCAGGCGCCAGCGGATGCGTTTGAGTTCGGGGGACACGGGCTACCCTGGGGTATCGGAGAGGCTGGGCATGGACGGCGGCAAGGATTGGTGGGTGCTGGTGGGGGGCCGGAGCCGGGTGGGCCGGCGTCTCGCGGAACTCCTGGCGGGCCGCCACAACCTCGTGCTTACGAGCTCCAGGTCCTGGAAGGGCGAAGAGGCCTGGCTGGAGCGTCTGTCAACGGGAGTCCGCACATTCTGCTGGGATGCGGAAGCTCCGGGTTTTGGTTCCACGATGATGGCAGACCTGGCCACCCTGGAACCGGAAGGGATCCGCCTTTCCAGCGCCGTGCTGGTGGCGGGGGAATTCCCCGTCCACCCCATCGGTTCCTGGGAGGCCCAGGCCCTGGACCGCCTCTGGCGCGTCAACCTCAGCTTTCCCATGCTGGCGGCCCAGGCCCTGGTTCCGGTGCTGGCGCATGGCGGCAGCCTCCAGATCCTCCTGGATGCGGCCATCCATCGCCCCTTCGCCTCCCGGCTGCCCTATACGGCCTCCAAGGCCGCCCTGGCCGCCCTGGTGCCGGGCCTGGCGAAGGCGCTGGCGCCCGGGATCCGCGTGGTGGGCCACGCGCCGGGTACTCTCCTCCCCTCCGCGGACAGCGATGCGGGGGCCCTGGCGCGGGCGACGCCCCTGGGCCGCACCGGTGACGTGGAGGATCTGGCCCGGGCCCTGGAGTACGCCGCGGCCTCCCCCTACCTCACGGGGGAGGTCCTGACCCTGGACGGCGGCTGGCACCTTGGGCGCTGAGGCCGGACCTACTTCAGCTCCAGCACCTCGAGGCGCGAAGGCAGGTCGGCGGTGGTGAAGAGCCGGTGCGTGGCCTTGCGGAAGTCCGAGGCCTTGGCCTTGGGGATCTCCAGGAAGACCTGGGGATTGCGGTCCACCAGGGGGAACCAGCTGGACTGCACCTGGACCATGATGCGGTGGCCCTTCTTGAACGTGTGCAGCACGTCGGGGATGGTGAAGGCGGTCCGGGTCGGCGTGTTGGGAAGGTAGGCCTTGGGCTTCGAGAAGTCGTCCCGGAACTTGCCGCGCAGGGCGTCGCCCCGCACCAGCATCTGGTAGCCGCCGGCGTGCCAGCCCTTGGGGCTGTTCTCCGGGTCCTTGGTGTCGTCGGGGTGGACGTCGATGAGCTTCACGATCCAGTCCGCGTCGGTGCCGGTGGTGCTCACGAAGAGCTCGGGCTTCACGGGGCCCGCGAGGGTGACGTCCTCGCCCAGGGGCTCGGTCTGGAAGACCAGCACGTCGGGCCGGGAGGCGGCGAAGCGCTGGTCCTCGGTCATGTAGTCGCGGGTGTAGCCGAAGGTGATCTCCTGGGTGTAGGGCACGGGCTTCATGGGATTGGAGACGTACTCGGCGAAGCCCTTGGCGGCGGCGGGCTTCTCGAATCCGAGCCGCCCGTCGGCGTGGAAGTAAAGACTCCTGGGCCGGGCGGTCTTCGGGGGCCAGGCGTCGAAGCTCTTCCATGCGTTGGCGCCGGTGGCGAAGACCGTCACCTTCGGGATGGGGGTCGCGCCGGAGCCGCCCTTCAGGTGCTGGGTGAAGAACTTCAGCTCCACCTCCTTCTGGTACCAGGCGCTGGTCTTGGCGCCGAAGGTGGCGTTGCCGATGCGGGAGCCGTCGCCGCTGGCCCACTGGCCGTGGGTCCAGGGGCCCATGACGAGGTGCTGGTCCGTGGCGGCGCTCTGCCGCTCCAGGGCGCGGTAGAGGGCCAGGGGGCCGTAGAGGTCCTCGGCGTCGAACCAGCCGCCCACGGTGAGCACCGCGGGCTTCACGTCCTTCATGTGGGGCCCCAGGTCCCGGGCCTTCCAGTAGGCGTCGTAGGTGTCGTGCTCCACCATGGCGCGCCAGATGGGCTCGCGGCCCTTCAGCACCTTGTCCAGGTTGCCGATGGGCCCCTGCTCCAGGAACCAGCGGTAGCCGTCCCGGGTCCCGATCTGGATGGGCTTGGGGTTGTCCGGGGAGGGCTTCTCCCGTGCGGAGCTGAAGAAGGTGAAGAAGCTGAAGGTGGCGGCGAGCTGGAAGGCCCCGTTGTGGTAGGAGTCGTCCCCCACCCAGAGGTCCATCATCGGCGCCTGGGGGGAGACGACCTTCAGGGCCGGATGGGCGCCGGAAAGGGCCTGGGCGGCGTAGTGGCCGGGGTAGCTGATGCCCCACATGCCCACGTTGCCGTTGTTGGCCTCCAGGTTCTTCACCAGCCATTCCACCGTGTCCCAGGTGTCCGTGGTCTCGTCGATCTCCTTGGGGCCCCGGCCGGGGTTGATGGGCCGGCACTCGTCGAAGGTGCCCTCGCTCATGTAGCGGCCCCGCACGTCCTGGTAGGCCACGATGTAGCCCTCGTCCTGGAAGAGCATAGAGGGGCCCACGCCCCGGCGGAACTTCTCGGCGCCATAGGGCCCCACGCTGTAGGGCGTGCGCTGCAGCAGGATGGGGCGGGGCTTGGAGGCGTCCTTGGGGATGTAGATGGACGTGAAGAGCTTCACGCCGTCCCGCATGGGGATCATGACTTCCTTCTTCGTGTAGCGCTGCTCGATGGGATTTGGGGCGGCGACTATGGCCTTGCCCCGTTCCAGGGTGTAGGGCATGGCGTTGCCGGCCTGGCTCGCGCTGCCCGCGAGGGTGCGGCCGTCCTCGGAAAGCTGGCCCTCGACCACCAGGCCCCCGGGCACCGCCGGGACCTTGAAGCTCACCTTCCGCCCCTCCACCACCACGTCGGAGATGGGACTGTCCTTCATGCCCTGGTCCGGCACGGAGAAGGTTCCGCCCCAGCTGCCGGGCCCGCCGGTGATCACCACGGTGAAGGTCAGGCTCCGGTCCCCTGGCAGCTTCACGGCGCCTCCCCAGGTCCCGGCAGCGCCGGGAGCGGCGGGCTGAGCGGTCTGGGCGGGGGGCGGGACGGGCACCTGGGCGACGAGGGCAAGCCCCAGGAAGGGAAGGATCGGTCGCAGCATGGGGGACCTCGAAGGGGGCAGACCCTCAGCGGGTCCGCGGTTGGGACGGTTAGAATGCCTACGGAGGCGGCGCTTCAGCGTTTATGCGATTCAAAGTCAACGAGATCTTCCACAGCATCCAGGGGGAGGGCACCCGGGCGGGCCGGGCCTGCGCCTTCGTGCGCCTCACCGGCTGTCCCCTGCGCTGCGTCTACTGCGATACGGAATATGCCTTCTACGACGGGCAATTCATGGAGCTGGAGGCGATCCTCGGCACCGTGCGGGCCCTGCTCGGGGAGCCGCGGAAGGGCCCCGGCGCCCCCTTCGCCGAACTCACCGGCGGCGAGCCCCTGGCCATCCCCGGCGCGCCGGAGCTGCTGCGGGCCATGCTGGACCTCGGGTATGAAGTCGCCCTGGAGACCGCCGGCAGCCACGACCTCGCCCCGGTGCCAAGGGAGGTCATCAAGATCGTGGACCGCAAGACCCCCGGCAGCGGCGAGGGCGAGCGCTGGCTGGACTCGAACCTGGACTACATGGTGCCGGGGCAGGACGAGCTGAAGTTCGTGCTGGTGGACGAGGCCGACTATGCCTGGTCGAAGGCCTGGTGCGAGGAGCGCAAGGTCTGGGACCGCTTCGAGGTGCTCTTCAGCCCCGTGCACGGCAAGCTGGATCCCGCCTGGCTGGCGGAGGCCATCGTGCAGGACCGGCTGCCGGTGCGCTTCCAGGTGCAGCTGCACAAAGTGATCTGGGGAGCGGCGCGGACGGGGGTGTGAGCTGCCTCTGTGAACGCCAGTCCCAGAAGCGCCTCGCGGATGAACGCCAGTTGGTGGGGTGACACCACAAGGTTCGGTCAGGCTTCAGGTCTTCAAGTTCAACGCCGCCGCGGCCACGCCAGGATCCAGGATCTGCAGGTTCTCGATGCGTCCGAAATCCTTCGGGTCCCGGGTCACGAGCACGGGGATGCCGGCTTCGAGGGCGGCGGCGGCCTGGATGGCGTCCTCCAGATCGTCCAGGTCCAGACGCAGGGCCCGGTCGATGACGGCCGCGGTGACGTCGGCGGGGCGAAGGCGCTGGAGCAGCATGCCGATCTTGGCCAGGGCCTTCTTCCGGCTGTCCCGCTTGCGGATGAGGTAGTGCAGGGTGGCGACTGAATTGGCGGAGATGAAGAGATCCACCTTCTCGGCGCGCTCTGCGAGAAAGAGGGACCGCGCCGTCTGGACCCAGGGCTCCCGCTGCTGGAGGTAGTCCAGGACCACGTTGAGATCCAGCAGGTACCTGGGCTTGGCCTTCGGTTTCATCGCCTGGCCCGGCCCGCGTGCTGGGCTCGGCGCAGGACCTTCTTGTCCTCCTCGGGCCATCCGGCGAGGAGTCCGTCCAGGGGATCCCGGGAGTCGGCTTCGGCCAGGAGGCTCTGCTCGAGGGCACCCAGGAGGTCCTCCACCACCTGGGAAAGGGAAGTGTCCCGGGTCTCGGCGTAGCGCTGGCCGAAGCGGAGTCGGTCCGGGGCCAGGCTCAGGTTGGTTGAACGCTTGCGTTGGGCCTGGGGAAGGAGAGCGGGCATGGGGCACCTATAAGCATGAATGTAAGTCTATTCATGCGCAGTGCCAAGACCCAGCCTTCAGGCGAGTTTCGCCCCCCGCGCCTCCAGCAGCTCCCGCAGCACGGACCGGTGGCACCGGGCCTCGTCCTCGCAGTAGCAGCCCACGGCGAAGTCGGTCGTGCGGGAGAGCGCGGCGAGGAGCTCGAGGGCATGGCTGGCGCCGGGCTCGGCCATCTCGGCGCGGAACTTCCTCTTGAAGGAAGCCCAGTCCGCGGAGCCCTCGGCCGCCTGCCCCTGCTTCATGAGCTCGAGGCTGGGCGCCAGGGTCGGGAACCAGACGTCGTAGTAGTCCCGGGACGCGAACTCGGCCTTGGGCACGCCCCGGGGCGGGCGGCGCACGGTGCCGATGCGCAGGCCCTCGTTCCTGGCGCGCGGGGTGCCCAGTCGGACGATCCGGATCGCCATCTCAGACCCCGAACTGCCGCAGGTGGTGGTCCAGGTGCTTGGCCATGAGGACGCCCCACTGGTCCCCGCTGAGCTTGCCGAAGAAGGAGTGCTCCACCTCGCCGGCCTTGGCGGGCCCGCGTTCCACGAAGCGGGCCAGCAGGGCCTTCACGCGCTCCCGCTCGGCGTCGAGGTCTCGGTCGTCCTTGATGACGAAATCGGGATCCGTGGGGGAACCCTGCTTGAAGGGCTTCTCCCCGAGGACGCTGCCCTTCACCATCCAGGCCAGCAGCTTACCGAGGAGCTTCTGCCGCGCCGGCCGCAGCCCCGTCACCGACTCCATCGGCACCGCGCAGTGGGCCAGGGCCTGGGCCGCGGTCATGGTGCCCCACAGCCGGGGCGTCCCCGCTGCGAGGCGGTCCAGGCGCTGGAGGAGGGCTTCGCGGTCCGCGGGGTCGAAGAGGGTGGGCATGGGGACTCCCGGGGGCGAAGGGCCAGGTGGCTATTCAGCCCCGCGGCCGGCGCAGCGTCAAGACCGCTGCTCCCGCCAGAGCCAGAGGGCCAGGGCGCCGGGACCCAGGATGGCCACGACGCTGCCCCAGAGGGGGATCTCGAAGGCACCCACCAGGACACGCACCTGGAAGGCGAGGCGAAGGGCGTGCAGGAGGGCGATGGCCGTGAGGAAGGCGATGGCGAGGGTGGCGGCGGGTTTCATGGGGCACCTCCCGGATCCGCGCCGAAGGGGCCTGGAAAAGACCCGGGCGGCCTTCGGGGGAATGGCCGGCTCCAAGGTGCGGTCCGCGGCGGAGGTGCGCCATGAATCGAAGCGCGGGTTAGCGGCCTTCAGGGGTCATCCGGACGCGGGTGTAGACCACCGGCTCGTCGGCCTTGGCCGCCTCGATCTCCGCGGCGCTGCTGCCGTTCTCCACGTAGGTCTCGCTGCGGGCGTAGGTGTCCTTGCTCCGCAGCTGGATCCAGAAGGCACGCTGGTGGGACTTTCCCTTGGCCTGGAGATTGGCCCCATCCCGGAAGCGGAAGCGCAGGGTGTCGCCCTCCGCGGAGGCCAGCTCGAGGCGCGGCACGGTGCCCTGGGGGCAGTAATGGGAGGCCACCAGCGCCGCGTCGTCCAGGTGGTAGAGGGTCATGGACTCCCGCCCCGGCGCCAGGGCCCAGGTCTCCACCAGCACCGAGCCGCCGGCGGTGAGGCGGTAGGTCACCCGGTGCACCCGGCCGTTCTTGAAGGTGCCCTCCCATTCGCCCACCAGGGCGCTGAGCTGCTGGAAGGCTTTGGCGGC
>JBGAST010000077.1:0-10331 GCA_044229575.1 Holophagaceae bacterium
CGCCTCGACCCCGCCCGTCCCACCCTCCAGCTCGGCGTCTACGGCGCGCCGCGGACCGCCTTCGAGCGGGCCAAGGCCCTGGCCCCCGCCGGTCTGGCCGTGCAGGGCGGCGACGGCCTCCCGGCGGGGGGCTCGGACCACATGAGCTTCGCCGCCGGCCGCATCCCCACCTTCTTCTTCTTCACCGGCCTGCACGCGGACTACCACCGCCCCAGCGACACGGCGGACAAGCTCAACCTCAAGGGCATGGCCCAGCTGGCGGCCTTCGCCCGCGACGTGGTGCTGGACCTGGCCAACGCCGCCGAGGTCCCGGCCTTCGATCCCGAAACCGCCAAGCCCCCCAAGGCCCTCGCCTCCCCCATGCGCATCGCCTTCGGCACCCTGCCGGACTACGCGGCGAACCCCAAGGGCTTCCGCATCACCGGCGTGAGCTCCGGGGGAACCGCGGAAGCCATCGGCCTCAAGGAGGGCGACATCATCATCGAGTTCGGCGGCCGCCCCATCCGGGACATCCAGGACTACATGGCCGCCCTGGGCGCCTTCAAGCCCGGCGACAAGGTGCTGGTGAAATGGCTGCGCGGCGACGCGACCCTGCAGGCCGAGGCGGTGCTCAAGGGCCGCTCGTGAGGCTGGAACTGCCCCCGGGCTTTCCCACCGAAGCCTTCATCACCGAGGCGCCGGATCCCTCGCTGCTGCCGGAAGGTCCCTGGGTGCTGCTGGGGGACCGGGCCATCGAGGCGGCCTGGCGCGGGGCGGGGCTGCCGGTGCCGCCGGGCAGCCGGTTCGTGGAGACTTCGGAGGCGACCAAGCGCCTGGACGTCCTGCTCCCCTGGCTGGAGGCCTGGGCCGCCCAGCCCCTGCACCGCGACGCCACCGTGGTGGCCGCGGGCGGCGGCGTGCTCACGGACATGGCGGGCCTCGCCGCCGCCCTCTTCCTCCGGGGCGTGGCCTGGCACAGCTGGCCGACGACCCTGCTCGCCCAGGTGGACGCGGGCCTCGGGGGCAAGACCGCGGTGAACCTGGCCTCGGGCAAGAACCTCGCGGGCGCCTTCCATCCCCCCGCCCGCCTCGTGGCCTGCCGTGCCTTCCTCGCCTCCCTTCCGCCCCGCCAGCGGGAATCGGGCTTCTGGGAAGTCCTCAAGCTGGCCTTCGTCGAGGGGGACGGCGCCTGGGCGGCCGCCCTCCTCGAGGAGCCCGGCCCCGGGGCCGCCTCCCTCGCCCGGGCCCTCGTCCTGAAGGCGGGCATCGTGCACCGCGACCCCACGGAACGGGGCGAGCGGCGCCTGCTGAACCTGGGCCACACCCTGGGGCACGCCCTGGAATCCGCGTCGGGCTTCACCCTGCTGCACGGCGAGGCGGTGGGGCTGGGCCTGCTGGCCGCCTGCCTGCTGGCGGAAGCCGAGGGCCTGCCGCCCTTCCCCGCCGCCCTCCTGGCCCGTCTCGCCGAGCGGCTGGAACCCTTGGCCCCCCTGGCGGCACCCTTCGATGCCTGCCGCCCCTTCCTCCTCCGGGACAAGAAGGCCGGCCCCCGCGTCGGTTCACCGGGAACCGGCGGTGCATCGGAGCTACACTGCATCCTGCCGGCTCCGGAACGCCGCGCGGAGATCCGCCCGCTCCCCCCCGACGCATGGAGAGGCCCCCACCGCCGGATGATGGAGCTCCTCGCCGGCGCCCGCCCCGTCCCCGGGCCCCGAATCGACCTCTGAAGAGTCCCCCCGTGCCCCCTGTCTCCCCCGTCCTCCGATCCGGCCTGCTGGCGGCCGTCCTCAGCGCCGCCGTGGCCCCGTCCCTCCCCGCCCAGGAGGATCCGCGCACCCTCATGGTGCAGGCCCGCGCCCTGCAGCAGCACAGCGGGGGCGACGATCCCGCCGGAGCCGCGGCCATCTACCGGCGGGTCATCCAGATGGTGCCCCAGAGCGGCGAGGCCCACCTGCGGCTCAGCGAGGCCCTCGCCGAGGCCGGCGATCTCCCCGGCGCCATCCTGAGCGCCAAGAAGGCCTGCGAGCTGGCGCCCCAGAGCGCCGAAACAGCTGCGAACCTGGGCCTCCTCGAGTACCGCCGCGCCCAGGCCGACAGCGGAGCCTTCCCCGACGCCAAGGCGGCCCTGCTCGGGGCCACGGCCCTGCTCCCCACGGACCCGGAGATCTGGGCGCGTCTTGCGGAGATCTCGGAAGGCCTGAAGGACCGCGAGACCGCCCTGCGGGCCTGGCTCCAGGTCGGCCGGCTGCGGCCCTCGGTGACTCTGGCCTGGGAGCGGGCCTTTGCCCAGGCCAAGGAGCTCGGCCGCTACGAGGGCCGCCGGGAGGCGGTCCTGGCCATGTGCCAGGGACGCTCCCCGGAGGGCCGCCAGCTACGGCTCCTCGAGGATCTCGCCCGGGACCAGATCGGCGCCGGCTACCTGGGCCACGCCGAGGAGAGCTTCCTGCTGCTGGCCCGGCACCTGCCCATGGAACCCGCCGTGTGGGAGAACATCGCCCTGGTGCAGGTCCGCACCCAGCGCTTCGACGAGGCCCTGAAGAACCTCGCCACCGCCGAACAGCTGCGGGCGACGCCCCGGGTCCGGTACAACCAGGCCCTCTGCTACATGAACCTGGGCCGCTACGCCGAGGCGGAAGCCAAGTGGAAGGAGACCCTGCCGGAGGCCACGAACAATTCGGACAGCGGCAACCTCGCGGACGGGGTGCGCAGCCTCCTCGGGGTCAGCCTCTACCTCCAGGGCAAGGACGCGGCCCTCCTCGAGCAGCTCGCGGCCTGGCCGGAGACCGGCGACAGCGGCGACCTCCTGGCGCTCCGCGCCCAGGCTCTCCTGCGGACGCAGCGCTGGAGCGAGGCCCGGAGCGTCCTGCGGGACGGCATGGCGCGCTTCCCCCGCACCGGCCTCTTCCAGCAGGCCAGGGAGATTCCGACGGCCCTCTTCGACGAGGGTTTCTTCAGCCGCAAGCCCTCCCGCCAGGCCCTGACGCTGCTGGAGCGAGAAGCCACCGCCAGCACCCTGGCGGAATTCAAGGACTGGAAGGGCAGCCTCGCAGTGCTGGATTCGGCGAAGGCCCTGCGCGCCGCCCCCAACGTGAACCTGCTGCTCCTGGAATCCAACGTCCTCGACCAGCTGGGCCGCTTCGACGAGGCCATCACGGTGCTGCGCAAGGCCCAGGTCCTGGCGCCGGAGCATCCCACCCTCCAGAACAACCTGGGCTACCTCCTCCTCGAACGCGGCGGGGATCTCGACGAGGCCGCGCGCCTCATCGGCGCCTCCGTGGCCAAGGATCCCCAGAACGGCAGCGTGCAGGATTCCTGGGGCTGGGTGCTCTTCAAGCAGGGCAAGTTCGGCGAGGCGGAGAAGTCCCTCCGCCGGGCCTCCGAGCTGAGCCCCTACAGCCCGGAGGTCCGCAAGCACCTGGGCGAGACCCTCCTCAAGCTGGGGCGCCGCAGCGAGGCCGCCGAACAGTGGGAGCGGGCCCTGGCCTTCTCCTTCCCGGGGCGCAAGCAGCTCGAGAAGCGCCTCGGCGAGCTGCGGACCCAGCTGGCCAAGGAGGGCGGCACCGCGCCCCCCGCGGAGGTCCCCGCGCATCCCGACGACCCCGAGGACGCGGAGGGCGACGAGGAGATGGCGCCGTGATCCCGCTCCCGGTCCCCTTCCTCCAGGCGCCGGCCCCGGCGCCCCCCGCCTGCCCGCTCCGGGCCCAGTACGCCTGGGGCTACGTGGGCGCCGACGGGGAGGGCAAGGGCACCCTCAACCTCCTCCTGGACGAAGGCACCGGGGAAGTGGTGCTGGAGCTCCAGGGAATCGGCGAGCGGCTCATGCTGCTCAAGGGGGACGGCCGGACGGGCTACCGCCTGCAGATCCCCCGCCAAAAGGTGGACGCCACCGCGGCCAGCCTCGGGGAGCTGCCCCTGCCCTTCCTGCCCCAGCTCGGCGGCCCGGCCGCCCTCAGGGCCCTGGTGGCCCAGGGCCTCGGCCCGGGCGTGAAGGTGACGAAGCGGGACGGCGCCGGTCCTGTGAAGCTCAAGTACCAGGGCCGGGACGACCAGGGGAAGGACGTCCACGTCTGGCTCGAGCGGAAGGTCTGGCAGCCCGCCCCGCCGGGGGCCGCCGGCGCGCGGTGAGGCCGGGCCGGGACCATTTCCGCGCACGGCGGATGCGGGAGGCTCTACCCTGAGGGCATGCCCCTCACCATCCTGCCGAAGCGGAGGCTCCGCCCCTGGATGGCGTGGCTGGGCCTGCTCCTTCCCGCGGCCCTGAGCTGGTGGTGGGCGACCCGCGAACCCAAGGTCCGGGCCGAGGCCGCCGTCGCGGAAACCCTCGGCGCCGCCCGCAACCGCACCCAGGCCATCGAGGACCGCTTCAACAGCCTTCGCAGGCTCGTGGCGGACCTGGCGGAGGAGCCGGCCCTCGTCGCCGCCCTCGCGGCGCCGCCCGGCAGCCCCGCCCCGGCCGCCGCCCGCCAGCTCAACCTGGTGGCCAAGGCGAGCGGAGCCTCCATCGGCCGCATCGAACTCTTCGACAGCGGCGGCCTGACCCGCCTGGGGTGGGAATACGAGCACGTGCTCGACGACTACCGGCCCCTGAAGCCCAGGGAGTCGGCGCGCCTCGACCTGCTCTACGTCCAGGCGGGGCTGCGGTCCCCCCGGGGCGCCACCTGGATCGGCGCCTCCGAACCGGAGGGGACCGAGAACCTCGTCCTCAAGCCCGAAAGCCCGGTGGTGCCCTGCGCCTACATCGCGGTGCCCGTCTACGGCGCGAGCGCGGCCCCCGAAGGCGTGCTGGCCATCAAGGTGCACGTGGACGCGGAGGATTTCCTGGGGCCGGGGAACAAGGAGCCCTGGATGCTGCTCGGCGAGCAGGGGGAGATCATCTTCCGGCCCGCCACCGCCACGGACTGGATCCGCTACCTGCCCTCCGCCCGGCGCCTGCAGGGCTTCGAGGAGGCCTTCGGCCGGCCCCTGCAGGACCTCGCCGGGGAATCCGGGGCCCTGGCGGTGAAGGATGGCCTGCTCTGCTACCGGCGCATCCACGTGGACCACCGCCGCGACTGGATCCTCCTCCGTCCCTTCGCGAAGGAGACCCTCTTCGCCGTGGGCCACGAGACCCTGACCCAGATCTACGTCCTCTGGGCCCTCACCCTCCTGCTGCTGGGCCTGGGCTGGTGGATCCTCCACCGCCGCGAGCTGGGCCACGCGCAAGAGGCCCACAACCAGCTCCTGCAGGCCATCCTGAACGCCTCCAAGGACCTCGCCATCTTCGCCACGGGGCCCGACGGGCTCATCCGCTTCTTCAGCGCCGGGGCCGAGCGCATGCTGGGTTTCGCCGCGGACGAAGCCATCGGCCGCTTCACCATGAAGGACTTCCACGTGCCCGAGGAGGTCCCCGACGCCGCGGAGGCCTACCAGGTGTCCGGGGAGCACGGCTCCCAGACCCTGGAAGGCGTGAGCCTGCAGCGCCCCGGCGGACGGCGCACCTGGACCTACCGGGACGTGGCGGACCGCCACTTCCCCGTCTTCCTGTCCATCACGGCCCTCCGCGGCCGGGCGGGCGGGACCCTGGGGCACGTGGTGGTGGCCCAGGACGCGCGGCCCGTCCTGGAGCGGGAGCGGAAGCTGGAGGAGGCGGCCTTCAACGCCAGGGAGGCCGAACGGCTGAAGAGCACCTTCCTCGCGGTCATGAGCCACGAAGTGCGCACCCCGATGAACGCCATCATGGGCATGGTGAGGGTCCTCAAGCGCACCGCCCTCGATCCCGAGCAGCGGGAGATCACCGACGTGGGGGAGCGCGCGGCGAAGAACCTGCTCGAGCTGCTGGACGGCGTCCTCGACTACACGAAGCTGGAGGCGGACCGGATGGAGATCGATTCCACGCCCTTCGCGCCCCACGCCCTGACCTCGGAGTGCGCGGAGCTGTGGCGGCTCCAGGCCGCGTCCAAGGGCCTGGGCTTCGAGTTCGAAGCGCCGGACCGCGTCCCCCTCGCCCTGGGCGATCCCGCCCGCCTTCGGCAGATCCTCAACAACCTCCTGGGCAACGCGGTGAAGTTCACCGACACCGGCCGGGTCACCCTGCGGCTCCGCGCGGAGCCCGCCGGCGCCCGGATCGCCCTGCGATGGGAGATCGAGGACACGGGGCCAGGCATCGCGCCGGAGGAACGGGAGCGGATCTTCGAACCCTTCACCCAGGCGGAAGGCGAGACCACCCGGCGCCACGGCGGCACCGGCATCGGCCTCGCCCTCTGCCGCGAGCTGGCGCGCCTCATGCAAGGATCCCTCCGGGCGGAGGGCGGGCCCGGCCAGGGCAGCCGCTTCATCCTGGATCTCGAGCTCCCCGCCGCGGAACCGCCGATGGCTTGAGGCCGCGCCGCGCCCTACTGGGGCACGAGCTTGATGATGCCCGGCAGCCCGCGCCCGGGGCCGATGACGCCGACCCACGGCGCGTAGCCCTTGCGCAGCAGGCGGATCTCCCGGTTCTGGGCGGGGATCTCCAGGTCGAACACGGGGGTGGAGATGCCGGGGACCTTCTCGCCGCCCAGGTAGATGTCGGCGCCGGGCGGATCCGTGAGCACCCGGGTGAAGCCGGGCATCAGCTTGAGGTCGATGCTGAGGTCCCGCATCTCGCTGTCCAGTTCCATCTCGTGGCGGAGGTGGTTGGGCAGGTCGAGGCGGAGCTGCTTCACCCGGTTCAACACGGTGCGCTGGAAGGGCGTGCGCAGCCCCGTGTCCCGCCCGTCCAGGTAGACCTCGGCCCCCGGCGGATTCGTCCGGATGGAAAGGGTCCGTTCGGCCCGGGCGGCGTACCAGGCCCACCCGGCGCCGAGCAGCAGCACGGCCACCCCGGCGGTGATGACCCGGTGGAGGGTGCTGCCGCTTTCGATCCGCGCCTCGGAGCGCAGCGGGATGGATTCCGAGCTGGTCCGCACGCCCAGGGTCGCGGCGCGCTTGACGTCCCGGGCGCTCTGGGCGGGCCGGGGGCCGGAGGTGCCCCGCGGCTGGGGCTGCCCGCCCCGGGGCGCGGGAGCAGGCCGCGGCGCGGCGGGCCGTTCGCCGCTCTGGCGGGCCTCCCCGGCGGGACGGAAGAGCTCCTCCGGCGGCAGGATGCTGGCGTTCGAGCTGCCGCTGGAAGGCCGCTTGGACCCGACCAGGGAGACCGGGGGATTGCCCTGGAGGGCGGGCAGCGGCTCGCCTCCCAGCAACCCGTCGAAGAGGGAGGGCAGGGGGATGGACTGGGTTTCCGTCACCAGCCCGGCGTTGGCTCCGAAGGACAGGGCCAGGTCCGCCAGGAAGGCCCGCAGGTCGGGGTAGCGCTGGGCGGGATCGCGGTGCAGCGCCTTCTCGAAGACCCTGGCCATGTCCGGCTCCATGTCGTCGGGGATGGCCGGGGGCTCATGCACGATGTGGTACAGGGTGGAGGCCAGGCTGTCGCCGGGGTGGGGCAGGCGGCCGCCGCTGAACATCTCGAAGGCCGTGACGGCGAAGGCGAAGCGGTCCGTGGCGGAGGAGGCGTCGGCGCCCCGCAGCAGCTCCGGCGCCGAGTAGGCCGGGGTGCCCACCATCATCCCGGCGCTGGTGAGGCGGGTCTCGCCGCCCCGCGCGATGCCGAAGTCCATGAGCTTCAGGCGGCCGTCCTGGCCCACCAGGATGTTCTCGGGCTTCACATCCCGGTGCACGATGCCCGCGCTCTCCGCGGCCACCAGCGCCTTGGCGCACTGCATGAGGAGGCCGAGGGCCTTCTCCGCGTCCAGGCTGCCCTCGTGGATTATGGAGGCCAGGCTGTGCCCTTCGACGTACTCCATGGCGAGGAAGGGGCCGGCCTCGGGATCCACGCCCACGTCGTAGATGGTGATGATGTTGGGATCGTTCAGCCGCGCGCTGATTTCCGCCTCGCGCTGAAAGCGCTGGAGGGCCGTGTCCCGCTCGGCGCCGGAATCCCGCACCACCTTGATGGCGAGCTTGCGCTTCAGGAGCGGGTCCTGGGCCAGGTACACCGTGCCCATCGCCCCGTGTCCCAACGCATGGATGACCTGATATCGGCCGATGCTGGCGGGGTCCTGCGGCATCCATGTCTCCGGGGCTCGGGAAGATTGCCCAGTATATGCCGGAACCGCTCCGGGCACGGGCCGGCGGTAGGGAAAAATCCCGCCCGCCTCCCCGGGTCCCGGTATCCTTCTCGCAACTTCCGGGGACAGCCATGGCCGACATGACGCGGGACGAGATCATCGTGGCCCTCGGCCTCGGCAACAAGCTTCAGCGGAAGAACCTCGCGGAGCTGGACCTCCAGGGCATCGACTTCAAGCGGGTGAACTTCGAGGGTTCGAACCTGTCCGGCTGCAACCTCAAGGGCTGCCGCCTCGCGGAAGCGATGCTGGTGCGGGTGGACCTCTCCGACTGCAACTTCTCCAGCGCCGACCTCACCGGCGCCGACCTGCGCAGCGCCAACCTCCGCAAGGCCGACCTCAGCGGCGCCGACCTCACCGGCGCCCAGCTCCAGCGGGCGGACCTCCGCTCCGCGGACCTCTCCCAGGCCATCCTGGCGGACGCCAACCTCGAGGACGCCAACCTCTCCCGGGCGAAGCTGGCCATCACGGACCTGCGCGGCGCCAACCTGACCAAGGCCATCCTCAAGGAGGCCAACGTGCGCGGCGCCCTGTTCCGGGGCGCGAACCTGGAAGGCGCCCAGCTCGATGGCGCCGTCGGGACGGAGTCCATCCCCGAAGCCTCCCTCAAGGCCGCCCGGCCCGCGGAGATCCGCACCCAGGCCTCGGAGCCCCTGAAGGCCGCCGCCGCCGCCCCCACCCAGGCGGGGCAGGATCCGGGCCTGAAGGGCACCGTCGCCACCGCGGTGCCGACCCGCATCGAGCTGGCCGAACCCTCGGCGGCTCCTCCCCGGGCCACTGGTCGGGCCATCCGCACCCAGGTCGACCAGCCCGCGCCCGCCGCGCCCCAGCCGCCCCGGGTGCACCGGCAGAAGGCGGTGAAGGCCGGCGGCAAGTACCACCCGCCCCTGAAGCACATTCCCGCCCTCATCTTCACCACCGCCGGCTGGATCCGCGGCACCTTCCACGTGCCGGTGATGCACGGATTCATGGACTACCTGCAGCGCAGCGGCGAGCTGCTGAAGCTGACGGACGTCACCCTGCCCCACCTCAAGAAGCAGCTCGACTTCTTCGGCCTGCGGCGGATCTCGGCCCTCATGATCATCCCGGACTGCGAAGAGGACCTGCTCAGCCTGCCCCTCATCACCGGCAAGAACGACACCTTCACGGCCTCCTTCCTGATGGAGTCCGGCAGCGTCACCGGCAACGTCACCATCGAGGCCGACATCCGCATCTCCGACTACCTGAACCAGAGCCGCTTCCTCGTGCTCCGGGAATGCATCGTCGGCAGCCACGGCGGCTCCGGCGGCAAGGGCCAGAGCGCCCGCTTCCCCCTGCTGATCCTCAACAGCCACGGCATCATCGGCACGTCGGAAGAGCCGCTGAACGTTTAGGGGCCGTTAGGGAGCGGCCAGTGCAGTCCTGGACGGTCCCTTACGGCCCCTTATGCCGGTCACGGCGTAGGGGCCGTTGTGCCGGCCACGGCCTACAGTTCGAGCCCGGACAGGTGCGCCACGCCGCCGACGGCCACAAGATCGTCAGCTACGGCACCAGCAGCTACGGGTACGACATCCGCTGCGCGCCGGAGTTCAAGGTGTTCACCAACATCCACAGCACCGTGGTGGACCCGAAGAACTTCGACGAGAACAGCTTCGTCGACATCAACAAGGATGTCTGCGTCATCCCGCCCAACAGCTTTGCGCTGGCGCGCACGTTGGAGTACTTTCGCATCCCGCGCAACGTGCTGACCATCTGCCTGGGCAAGAGCACCTATGCACGCTGCGGCATCATCGTCAACGTCACGCCCTTCGAGCCCGAATGGGAAGGCTTCGTGACGCTCGAATTCAGCAACACCACGCCGCTGCCGGCCAAGATCTACGCCGGCGAGGGTTGCGCTCAGGTGCTGTTCTTCGAAAGTGACGAAGTCTGCGAGATCAGCTACAAGGACCGCGGCGGCAAGTACCAGGGCCAGCGGGGCGTGACCCTTCCCAAGACCTGAACCCGGGGGGTATCTCCTGACTCGGGGTCTGGCGCCAGGCCCCACAAAAACCAGCAGAATCGACCGGGGCCGGATGGGCCTGGGTGGAGGGATGCGGTCATGAAGTGGGAAGGCCAGGAACAGAGCAGCAATGTCGAGGATCGCCGCGGTGAAGGCGGTGGTGGCGGTGGCGTGCGCCGCCTCGGGGGCCGCGGCATCGGCCTGGGCACGATCGCCATCGCGTTGGTGGCGGGCTGGATCTTCGGCATCAATCCACT
>JBGAST010000078.1:0-10115 GCA_044229575.1 Holophagaceae bacterium
TTGGTGCTGCCGCTCTTCCAGAGGGGCAGGCCCATGGTCATGACCACGTGATCCCCGGCCATCAGCTCGTGCTTGGCCAGGAGCAGCTCCCGCACCGCCTCCACCATGTCGTCGGTGCTTTGCACCCGCGGGATGATCAGGGAGGTCACCCCCCGCAGGAGGGCCATGCGCCGGGCCGTGGCCTCGTCGGTGGTGGCGCCGAGCACCGGCGTCTGCCCCGCCAGCCGGCTCACCATGCGGGCGCTGCCGCCCCCTTCGGTGAAGGCGACGATCCACCGGGCGCCGAGGTCCTCGGCGGCGCGGCAGGCGGCGAAGGCCACGGAAATGTCGGTCCGGCCCTTGGCCGACTCGTCCACATCCCGCTTCAGGGCCGCCCCCTGCATGTGGGCGTCGGCCTCCCGGGCGATGCGGGCGAGCCAGTGGACGGCCTCCACCGGGTACTTCCCGGCGGCGCTCTCGGCGCTCAGCATCACCGCGTCGGTGCCGTCCCAGATGGCGTTGGCCACGTCGCTGGCTTCGGCCCGCGTGGGCGAAGCGTTCTCGATCATGCTCTCCAGCATCTGGGTGGCGGTGATGACGGGCTTCAGGGCCCGCCGGGCGGCGCGGATGATCTGCTTCTGGAGGCTGGGCACCCGTTCCACCCCGAGCTCCACCCCCAGATCGCCCCGGGCCACCATGACGCCCCAGGAGACCTCCAGGATCTCCTCCAGGTTGGCCAGGGCCTGGGGATGCTCGATCTTGGCGATCACCGGCTGGCTCCCCCCCGCCTCCCGAATGCGCTGGTGCAGCAGCTCCACGTCGGCGCGGCGGCGGACGAAGCTCTGGGCGAAGAGGTCCACGCCATGGGCCACGCCCCACCGGATGTCGGCGAGGTCCTTGTCCGTGAGGGGATCCACGTTCAGCTCCAGGCCGATGGGATGCACGCCCTTCCGCGCCTTGAGCAGGCCGCCCACGACCACCCGCGCCCGCAGCAGCGCGGGTCGGGCCTCCACGATCTCCACCTCCAGGGCGCCGTCGTCCAGCACCCAGCGCTGGCCCTCCCGCGCCCCCTCGAAGAGCTCGGGGTGGGGCAGCGGCACCGACCAGCCCGCCCCGGCGGGGGCCATGGCGTCCGGGGCCATGAAGCTCCCCTCGCTGCCCTCCGCGAGCTCCACGGGCGCCGCCAGCGCGCCCACCCGCCACTTCGGCCCTTGCAGGTCCAGGAAGACCGGCACGTCGCGGCCCAGTTCGGCGGCGGTGGCCCGGACCCGCGCGAGGACCCCCGTGCGGGTCTCGGGATCGCCGTGGCTCGCGTTGAGGCGCACCGCGTCCGCCTCACGCATGACCTCGAGCAGTTTCGAGCCGTCCGCGAGGGCGGGACCCATGGTGATGACCAGCTTCGTTTTGCGCATGTCGGACCGTTTGCACTCCACAGGTATTCCACAGGGTTTTCCGCAGGAAGGGAAGAGAGGGCGTCCCTGAAGAAAAATCCTTTCCTTCCCTCGCCCTGTCGGCGGTGCTACGTTCGCACTTCCCTCTTGAGTTGGAGCCCGACCATGCGAGATGAGCTGCGGCGCCTCGTGGCCGAAATGGTGCGCAAGGGCATCCCCCTGGACATGGCCAAGCGCGAGTTCGAGCGCGTCTACCTCGAGGAGGTGGTTGCGGCGAACAAGGGCAACCAGAGCGCGGCCGCCCGCGTGCTCGGCATCCATCGCAACACCCTCTCCAAGAAGCTGGAGTCCCCCGCCATGACCCTGCGGCGGCGGGCCTCGCTGGCCTCGTGATGGAGGCGGCGCGCCGTCGGCGGTAGGCTGGAGCCCCGAGTCCGGGAGCCTGGAGCGCCCCATGAAGAAAGTCGCCATCAACGGATTGGGCCGCATCGGCCGCCTGGTGCTGCGCCAGCTCATGAAGGCGCCCCACGTGCAGGTGGTGGCGGTGAACGACCTCACCGACGCGGCGACCCTGGCCCACCTGATGAAGTACGACTCGGTGCACGGCCGCGCGGAGTTCGCCGTGGCCGCCGACGGCAACCACCTCGTCCTCGAAGGCCGCCGCATCCGCGTCTACAAGGAGAAGGACCCCCAGCTCATCCCCTTCGGCGCCCTGGGCGCCCAGGTGGTGCTGGAGTGCACGGGCCTCTTCACCAAGAAGAAGGACGCCGCCGCCCACCTCCACGGCAGCGTGAGCCACGTCATCATCAGCGCTCCCGCCGACGACGCGGACCGCACGGTGGTGATGGGGGTCAACGAAGGCAGCCTGGACGTCGCCACGGAGAAGGTGCTCAGCAACGCCAGCTGCACCACCAACTGCCTGGCCCCCATGGTGCAGGTGCTGGACTCCGCCTTCGGCCTCGAATTTGGCCTGATGACCACGGTGCACAGCTACACCAACGACCAGCGGATCCTCGACCTGCCCCACAAGGACCTCCGCCGGGCCCGGGCCGCGGCCCTCTCCATGATCCCCACCAGCACCGGGGCCGCCAAGGCCATCAGCCTCGTGCTGCCCCACCTCAAGGGCAAGCTGGATGGCGTGGCGGTGCGGGTGCCCACGCCGGACGTAAGCCTCACGGACCTCACCGCCCTCCTCAAGACCGACGCCACCGCCGCCGCCGTGAACGAGGCCTTCCTCCGGGCCAGCCTGGAAGGGCCCCTCGCCCCCTACCTGGAGGTCATGAAAGACGAGCTGGTGAGTGTGGACCTCATCGGCAGCGAGGCCAGCTGCACCTTCGACCCCTTCCTCACCCGGGCCCTGGGCGCGCGGATGGTGAAGGTCTTCGGCTGGTACGACAACGAGTTCGGCTACGCGACGCGCCTCATGGACCTCTGCTGTCACGTGCTGGGCCGGATCTAGCGCGCGGGACCCCTCCATGATCGGGATCAACGGCCTCGGCCGCATCGGGCGGCTCGCCCTCAAGCGCCTCGCCGCCGCGGCGCCGGAGCGCCTCGCGGCGGTGAACGACCCCGCGGACCTGGGCACCCTCGCCGCCCTGCTGCGCCGGGACTCCGTGCATGGCGCCGAAGGCCGGCCGATCCATCCAGAGACCGAAGGCCACGCCGAATTCCTCCGCCTGGGGTCGGCGCGAGTCCGGGTCTTCCACGAGACGGAGCCCGAGCGCATCCCTTTCGACAGCCTCGACGTCCGCCTGGTGGTGGAGAGCAGCGGGCGCTTCACCCGGCGCGCCGACGCCGCGAGGCACCTCCGCGGCGGGGTCTCCCACGTGGTGATCTCCGCGCCCTCGCCGGACGCCGATTTCACCGCCATCCAGCCCCTGAACGGCGCGGCCCTGGACCTCGATGCCCACCGGGTCATCAGCAACGCCAGCTGCACGGCCCACGCCACGGGCCCCATGCTGCAGGTGCTCCGGGACGCCTTCGGCCTCGAGTCCGCCGGGATGAGCACCGTGCACGTGGTCACCAACGACCAGCGCCTCCAGGACGCGCCCCACAAGGACCTCCGCCGGGCCCGGGCCGCCTTCCAGAGCATCATCCCCACGTCCTCCTCGGCCTTCGGGGCGCTGCACCATGCCCTGCCCTGGCTGTCCCGGGGCTTCAGCGGCTCGGCCCTGCGGGTCCCGACCCTGAACGTGAACCTCGTGGACGTGACCGTGCTGCTCGCCCGGGAGGCCACGGTCGAGTCCCTCAACGCCGAGTACCGCGCCGCCGCCCGCGGGCCCCTCGGGGGCGTCCTCGCCCTCGCCGAGCCCGACCTCGTGAGCCGCGACTTCACCGGGCGGGAGGAGAGCGTGGTCATGGACCTCCAGCTCACCCGCGTCCTCGGCGGACGCTTCGTCAAGGTCTTCGGCTGGCACGACAATGAGACCGCGTACGCGGCGCGGCTCGAGGAGCTGGTGCGGTGGATGTCCGGACGGCTCGGCCCCTGAGCCTCAGTCCGCGAAGCTCCACACCCGCACGTCGCTGAGCCGCGCCAGCACGGCCCGGACCACCTCGGGGGCGGCCTCGCCGGCGCTGCGCACCCGGGCCTCCCCGGCCTCCGGAAGCCGCACCACGTGCACCGCGGCCACGGCCCCGCCCCAGGCGGGATGCCGGGCCAGGGGCCGCGCGAGGGCTTCCAAGTCCAGGTCCTCCAGCCATCGGGGTGGCAGGGGTTCCATCCGCGCGCCGGGCACCAGGGCGCCGATTTCCCGGGGCTGGAGCAGCACCAGGTGGGGGCGTCCCGCCTGGACGCCCTGCCAGCTCAGGAAGGGCGGCAGGTCGCCGAAGCCGATGCCGCCCTTGCGGGCTTCGGGCCACTCCCGCAGCTCCGCGATGCCCAGTTCGTCCGCCACCTCCATGGCGAGGCGCGCCAGGTCGGGCCGGCGCGGCAGGATCCAGGGTTCCACGGTGAGCTCGGCCATCCTTCCAAGGTACGCTTCCTCCATGGAGAACCCGCGCCCCCTCGTGGTGACCGGCCAGCAGATCGGCGCGGGCTGGACCCCGGCCCTGTCGGTGGTGAAGGCCCTCGCGGCCAAGGTCGAGGCCGACCGCCTGGGCGGCGAGGCCGTCTTCTGGATGGCGGACGAGGACCACGACGCCCTGGAAGTCGCTGCCACCGTCGGCCTGGAAGGGCCACGGCTGAAGCGCCACCGGTTCCGCTTCCGGGCTCCGGAGGGCACCGCCACCGGCTGGCTGCCCTGGACCACCCGCCAGCAGGAGGAAGCCGAAGCCCTGTGGGGCGAGGTGCCCGCGGCGGGGGAACCGACCCTGCGCGGCCACTTCCTCGCCGCTGGCGCGCCCCTCTGGTCCCGGGGCCTGCGGGCCTACTCGCCGACGGATCCTCGATTCCGCGGCGCCATCCAGCCCGAGCTGGAACGCTGGCGGACCCTGGATCTCGAAGGCGACCTGGTCCGCCAGGCGGAGCAGCTCCGGCAAGCGCGCCTGCCGGTGCCCCTGGATCCCCGGGTCCAGGGCTCCTGGTTCGCCCTGGATCCAAGCAGCGGCGCGCGACGGCGCCTCGAACCCGGCGACGCTTGCCCGACGGGGTGGTGGCTCAGCCCCGGCGCGGCCCTGCGGCCGCTGATGCAGCAGCTTCTCCTGCCCGCCACCGCGGCGGTGGTGCTCGGCCCCGCGGAGCGGGCCTACTGGAGGCTCACGGAACCCCTGTGGGAGCGCGTGGGCCTCGCCGCCCCGCGGATCGTGCCGCGGCCCACGGTGTACGTGCGGCCCCGCGGCGCCGCCCTGGACTCCGGCGAACTCGACGCCCTGCGCAATGGGGATTGGGGGGCCTTCGCCACCGCCTCCCGCCTGCCCTCCGCCTCGGTGTCGCTGGCGCCGGACGCGACCGGCCAGTGGAGCGAGTCTCTCCAGGCCCGCGCCCGGCAGGAGCTGGAGCGGACTCGCGTCCGCCTGGCCCGCCTGGACCGGCGCCTGCTGCGGGACCTGGCGGCGCGCCGCTTCGGGATGGATCCCGAGCGGCTGCGCCAAGCCCTCTTCCCCTTCGGCAGGGCCCAGGAGCGGGTGCTGCCGGGGCTCTTCTGGCTGCGGGACGGCGCGCTGCTGGACCGCATGGAGGCCGCCCTGGGCTCCGGCGGGGGCATCCTGGTGGTGGAGGAATCATGAGCGCGAAGCTGGATGTGCTGGCGGTGGGCGCCCATCCCGACGACGTGGAGGTGCACGTCGGCGGCCTGCTGGCCCTGGCCTCCGTCCGGGGCCTGCGGGCGGGGATCCTGGATCTCACCTCCGGGGACTTGGGCACCCGCGGAAGCGTGGAGGCCCGCCGGGAGGAGGCCCTGCGGGCCGCCGCGATCCTGGGGGCGTCCCGGACCACCCTGGACCTTCCCGACGGCCGCTTCGACGAGGGCGAAGCCAACCGGATGAAGGTCATGGCCGCCCTCCGGGAGCTGCGGCCGGAGGTGCTCATCCTCCCGGCGCCGGAGGACCGCCATCCCGATCACCGCCGCGCCCACCGTCTGGTCCTGGAGGCCGCCTTCTGCGCCGGGCTGAAGAACCACCCCCTGCCCGGCGAGCCCTGGCGGCCCGCGGCCCTCGCCTGGGTGGGGGGCGAGAACCCCGGCCCGCCCGACCTCGTGGTGGACGTGAGCGCCGTGTGGGCCCGGCGCATGGAGGCCTTCGACGCCTTCGGCAGCCAGTTCGCCGCGGATCCGGACCAGCCCCTGACGCGCATCTCCCACCCCTCCTTCCGCCGCGGCATCGAGGGCCGGGCCATGCACTGGGCCTCCTTCCTCGCCGTGGACTTCGCCGAAGCCCTCTGGTGCGCGAAGCCCGTGCCGCCGGCGCTGCTGCGGCTCCTGGAGCGGCTGGCTTGAGGATCCCGCCTCCGGAGCCGGAGCCGTGAACCGCTTCGAGGCGGACCTCCTGGCCGCGCTGCGCCGGCGCGGGGACGGCGTCCAGGGGGGCCGCGTGCTGGTGGCCTGCAGCGGCGGCGGGGATTCCACGGCCCTGGTGGCCCTCCTCGCCGCGCTGCGGAAGAGCCTGGACCTGGACCTTGTCCTGGCCCACGCCGACCACGGGCTGCGGGAGGCTTCCCAGCGGGACGCGGCCTTCGTGCGGGAGCTGGCGCGCGCCTTCGACCTGGATCTGGCGGAGGCCTGGCTGGACGTGCGGGGCCACGCCCAGGCCCGGGGCCTCGGCCTCGAGACCGCCGCCCGGGAGCTGCGGTGGGCCTGGCTCCGGGCCGAGGCGGCCTCGTGTTCCGCGGCGGCGGTGGCCACGGGCCACACCCTGGACGATCACACGGAGACGGTCTTCCTCCGCCTGGGCCGGGGCGGCGGCCTCGGGGCCCTCACGCCCCTGCCCCCGCGCCAGGGCCTGCGCTGGTCGCCCCTGGTGGGCCTGCGCCGGGAAGCCCTCCGGGACTACCTGCGCGGGCGGCGCATCCCCTGGCGGGAGGACGACAGCAACCAGGAACCCTTCACGCCCCGCAACCGGCTGCGGCCCCTCCTCGCCGCCCTGAGGGACGAACTCCCCGCGCTGGATGCGCACCTCCAGGAAACCCATGCCCAGGCCCGGGAGCTCCTGGCCTGGCGGGACGGCGTGGTGGACGCCGCAAGGGGCGAAAAATGGAGGACCGGGGAAGGAAATATCTATCTCGCCCGGGGAACCTGGACGGAAACGGAGCTGAGGGCCGTGCTGGAGGCGGCCTTCCGGGAGCTGGGCTGGGAGCGGGAAGCCGAGTCCCTGCGCGGCCTCGCGGGCTTCCTGCTGCCCCTGGCCTCCCGGCCCGCGACCCGCTCGATGCGGGCCCGCAGCTTCGGCCACTGGCGCGTGCGCCCTGAACCAACCGGGCTCTTCGTGCATCCAATCGGGGAGCCAGGAGCCCCGAGGGGTTAAACTGGAAGGCCCGGGACCCGTACCCGGGAAGCATCCACACCCGGGAGTCCCCTTGAATTCCATGATGAAGTCCATGCTGGTCTGGGTCGCCATCCTCGCGATGGTCTTCCTGGCCCTGAAGTACATCCCCGCGGGCGCCGCGGTGCAGGAGATCCCCTTCTCGACCTTCATGACCGAGGGCGTTTCCGGGAAGTACAAGAGCGTGACCATCTCCGGCATGGAGATCGAGGGCACCTACCGCCAGGCCCAGCGCACGGCCTCGGGCCAGGTGGTGGAGAAGTTCAAGACCATCTCGCCCCCGATGCAGGACCTGGGCAAGCGGATCCTCGACTGGAAGGTGGAGGGCCAGCTGGACGAGTTCAAGGCCGCCAAGCCCTCCGAGAACAACTTCCTCATGCTGATCATGTTCTGGGGCCCCCTGCTGGTCTTCGTGGTGCTCTGGTTCGTCTTCATGCGCCAGGCCCAGGTGGGCGGCAACAAGGCCCTCAGCTTCGGCAAGGCCCGGGCCAAGGGCATGGCCAGCGGCCAGAAGCGCATCACCTTCGCCGACGTGGCCGGCTGCGACGAGGCCAAGGAGGAGCTGAAGGAGATCGTGGAGTTCCTGAAGGACCCCGCCAAGTTCGTGAAGCTGGGGGGCAAGATCCCCAAGGGCGTGCTGCTGATGGGCCCTCCCGGCACCGGCAAGACCCTCCTGGCCCGCGCCATTTCCGGTGAGGCGAAGGTGCAGTTCTTCTCCATCTCCGGCTCAGACTTCGTCGAGATGTTCGTGGGCGTCGGCGCCAGCCGGGTGCGCGACCTCTTCGAACAGGGCAAGAAGAGCGCCCCCTGCATCATCTTCATCGACGAGATCGACGCCGTCGGCCGCCACCGCGGCGCCGGCCTGGGGGGCGGCCACGACGAGCGCGAGCAGACCCTCAACCAGCTCCTGGTGGAGATGGACGGCTTCGAGGGCAACGAGGGGGTCATCCTCATCGCCGCCACCAACCGCCCCGACGTGCTGGACCCGGCGCTGCTGCGCCCGGGCCGCTTCGACCGCCGCGTGGTGGTGGACCGCCCGGACGTGAAGGGCCGCTTCGAGATCCTCAAGGTCCACACCATGGACAAGATCCCCCTCTCCCCGGACGTGGACCTGGAGGTCATCGCGCGCGGCACGCCGGGATTTGCCGGCGCCGACCTCGCCAACCTCTGCAACGAGGCCGCCCTCTACGCCGCCCGCACCAGCAAGAAGTGGGTGGAGATGTCGGACTTCGAGAACGCCAAGGACAAGGTCTACATGGGGGCCGAGCGGCGCTCCATGGTCATGACCGACGAGGACAAGAAGATCACCGCCTACCACGAGGCCGGCCACACGGTCCTCGCCGCCTCCATCAAGGGCGCCGATCCCCTCCACAAGGTCACCATCATCCCCCGGGGCCGCGCCCTGGGAGTGACCTGGCAGCTGCCGGAGCGGGACCGCTACAACAACACCAAGGAGTTCATGGAGGGCCGCATCGCCATCTGCATGGGCGGCCGCATCGCCGAGGAGATCTTCTTCAACCAGTTCTCCACCGGGGCCAGCAACGACATCCAGCAGGCCACGGACATGGCCCGCGCCATGGTCACCGAGTACGGCATGAGCGAGAAGCTGGGGCCCCTCAACTTCGGCGCCGGCGCCAACCACGAGATCTTCCTCGGACGGGACTTCAGCCAGCAGCGCCAGTTCTCCGAGGACACCGCCCGGGTCATCGACGCGGAAGTGCACGACATCGTCATGCGGAACTACGAGCGGGCCAAGCAGGTCATCCGCGACCGGAAGGAGGCCCTCGTGGCCATCGCCGAGGCCCTGCTGGTGCGGGAGACCCTCGACGGCCACGACGTGGAGCTGCTCATGAAGGGCGGCACCCTGCCCCCCCGCAGCGGCGGCTCCGCTCCCGCCACCGTCCTCGGCGGCGAGAAGGGCAGCGATCCCGGCCTGAACCCCGTCCTCAACCCGGTCTGACGGCCCCGTGAGGGGGAGCGCCTTCGCCTGGGGGCCGCGCACGGCGCGCGGCCCCCTTTTCATTGGCATCCTCAACCTCACGCCGGACTCCTTCAGCGACGGGGGCCGCTTCCAGTCCGTGGAGGCCGCCCTCGCCCAGGCCCGCCGCCTGGTGGTCCAGGGCGCGGGGATGCTGGACGTCGGCGCCGAAAGCACCCGGCCCGGCGCCACGGCCATGGCTCCAGACGCCGAGTGGGGCCGCCTGGAAGCGGTCCTGGGCGCGCTCCGGCGGGAGCTTCCGGACACGCCCCTCAGCCTCGATACCCGCCACGCCACCGTGGCGGAAAGGGGCCTCGCCGCCGGCGTCGCGGTGCTCAACGACGTCACCGGCTTCTCGGATCCCACCCTCCTCGACCTCGCCCGCGGCTGCGCCTGCGGACTCATCGCCATGCGCAGCCGCCTCCGGGAGGGCGCCCTCTGGATGCCCGCCTACGGCGGCCCGGGGGAGGGCGACGACGCAAGGGCCTGCACCGAGCTCGCCGCCCTGCGGGACCGGATCCTGGGGGCGGGCATCGCCCGCGAGCGCCTCCTCCTGGATCCCGGCTTCGGCTTCGGGACCACCTGCGCCGAGGACGCGGCCCTGTGGGCGGGCCTGGCCACCCTGCCCCAGCGCCTGGACTGGCCGGTCGACCACTTCTGCCTCGGGATCTCCCGCAAGCGCTTCCTGGCCTGGCGGGCCGGCACGCCGGAGCTTCCGCCGGCCCACCGGGACGCCCTCACCGCCGAGGCCCACGCCAAGGGCGGAACGATCGTGCCGCTCCGGGTCTACTTTGTGCGCGGCGTGGCGAAGGTCCTCGTCGGCGTCGGCGTCGGGAAGAACCGCGTCGACAAGC
>JBGAST010000079.1:0-9865 GCA_044229575.1 Holophagaceae bacterium
CTTCGGCCTCTGCCTGGTGCTCTGCCTGGTCATCGGCTTCTGCATCGCGTTCGCGATCGGCGTGGGCTTCAAGGTGGCCCAGCCCCTGGGGAACCTCGCCATGGTCGCCGCGCCCCTCGCGGGCCTCCTCCCCCTGGCGCTCATCGTCTTCCTCGCCATCCGTCGCCGGCCCTCGGGGCAGCGCGCCGGCTGGATCGTCGGCGGCGTCATCTGCTACGCAGCCCTGATCCTGGCGCCCATCGTGATCTGCTTCGGGGTGCTGATCGCGGCGGGGATGAAGTAGGAGGCACTGCAATGAATTTTGTCCCCTACAGATCTCCGAACCCGAGGGGCAACTACCTTCTTCGAGGGTTGCTCCTGACGACGGGTTGCGGAGTGGGGCCTCAGCTCATCGCTCGAATGATGCTTGAATCGAATGAGGGACTCCTCAGCACCCGTGGGCTCGGGGGGACGGCTGTCATCGGAATCCAGTTGGTCGCAGGGGCTATCGCGCTACTGGCGGGGGCCTTGGTGTCGTTTGTTCCGGAGGAACGGCGTGGCGATTTCCTGGCAGGGTGGGGAGTCGGATTGGTGTTCACCCTATTCCTCTCCATCGCTTTTTGGAAAATTCTTTGATTCCGGTCGTCCACTGACAATGCCCGCCCCCGTCCGCCCCTACCTCTTCTACGACACCGCCGTCTCGGTGTGCGCCACCTGCCTGCGCCGGGTGGACGCGAAGATCGTCTTCCAGGACGGCTGCGTCTTCATGCTCAAGCGCTGCCCGCGGCATGGGGCGGAGCGGGTGCTCATCGCCGACGACATTGACTACTACCGGCGCTGCCGGGAGGTCTTCCTCAAGCCTTCGGAGCAGTGCCGGGCGCCCCACACGCCGGTGCAGTACGGCTGCCCCTACGACTGCGGCCTCTGCCCGGACCACGAGCAGCACAGCTGCCTGACGCTCATCGAACTGACGGACCACTGCAACCTGCGCTGCCCGGTGTGCTACGCCGCCAGCGGCCCGGAGCGCCTGACCCACCGCAGCTTCGACGAGGTCGTGAGGATGCTGGACGCCGTGGTGGCCAGCGAAGGGGAGCCCGACATCGTCCAGTTCTCCGGGGGCGAGCCCACCCTGCATCCCCAGTTCTTCGAACTCCTGGACGAAGCCAAGCAGCGGCCCATCCGCCACCTCATGGTGAACACCAACGGCCTGCGCATCGCCCAGGACGCCGCCTTCGCCGAGCGGCTCGCCACCTACATGCCCGGCTTCGAGCTCTACCTCCAGTGGGATTCCCTGGAGCGCGAGGCCCTGCTGGACCTGCGGGGCGCCGACCTCCGCGAGGTGCGCCTCAAGGCCCTGGAACGCCTCAACGCGCTCGGCCTCTCCACCACCCTGGTGGTCACCGTGAAGAAGGGCCTCAATGACGGCGAGCTGGGCGCCATCATCGACTTCGCCCTCCGGCAGCCCTGCGTGCGGGGCGTCACCTTCCAGCCGGTGCAGGACGCGGGCCGGAACGAAGGCTACGACCCGGTCCGGGACCGCCTCACCCTGACGGAAGTGCGCCGGAAGATCCTCGAGCAGACCGCCGTGTTCCGGCCCGAGGACCTCATCCCCGTGCCCTGCCATCCGGACAGCCTGGCCATGGCCTACGCCCTCAAGGTGCCCGGCCCCGAGGGTGAGGCCCAGGTCCATCCCCTCACCCGCTACGTGGATCCCCAGGTCCTCATCGAGGGCGGCCGGAACACCATCGTCTACGAGAAGGACGCGGGCCTGCAGGCGGCCCTCTTCAAGACCTTCTCCACCGCCCACAGCCCCGTCAGCAGCGCCCAAAGCCTGTCCGAGCTGCTCTGCTGCCTGCCCAAGGTCGTCGGCCCCGCCGGGCTGAAGTACGACAGCGTCTTCCGGGTCATCATCATGGCCTTCATCGACGCCCACGGCTTCGACCTGCGGAGCATCAAGAAGACCTGCGTCCACATCGCCCAGCCCGACGGGCGCATCATCCCCTTCGACACCTTCAACCTGTTCTACCGGGACCGGCTGGAGGCCGAAGTGCTGGCGCCGATCCGGGAGGAGATCGCGGGGCGGCCCTGAGCCCTACTTGAGCCCCAGGCTCTTTCGCGCCGCCGTCCGGAAGGCGTCGCAGGCCTCCATGGCCAGCTCGGCCATCTTCTCGTCGGAGAGCATGTCGGGATCCTCGAGCTCGATGGCGAAGGAGCTGAGGGTGCGGATCTTCTCGCGGAACTCCTCCCAGCCGGGTTCGAGGTCGAGGCAGAGCATGAGGAGGACGACGATGTGGCGGGTGGAGGGGAAGGGGATGTCGTCCTCGGCGAGGCGGGCCTTGAGGTAGCGCTCGGCGCAGAGCTCGGCGTGGAGGCAGGCGGCATCGAAGTTGGCGCCCTTCTTCACCTTGAACTCGCGCTGGGCCGTGCCGTAGTCGGCTTCCGCCTTTTCGACCCACGCCTTGGCCATGGCCCTCATGCGTCCCCCAGGGAATCGTGGTGCCCAGCATAGAGCCAACGGCGGGGCACGCCTAGCTTTGAAACCCTCATCCCAGCCGCTGCACGCCTTCGTCCAAGCCGCTCGCCGTCCGCGCGCCGAGCTCCAGGTCCAGCAGGTGGCTGGGTTTCACGTTGCGCAACGCGTGCAGCATGGAGGCCTTGATCCGGGGGATGCTGCCCTGGAGGGCGGAGATGAGCTCCTTGGCCTGCATGCGACGGCTTTCCAGGGCCGAGGCCCCGCACAGCGGGCAGCCGCAAGGCACGATGGGGTAGCCCTTCAGCCAGGCGTAGCGCTGCAGGTCCGCCTCCTCGCAGGTGCCCAGGGGCCTTATCACCACGTTGGCGCCGTCGTCGCTGGTGAGGCGCAGGGGCATGGCCGCCAGGCGCCCCTCGAAGAAGAGGTTGAGGAGCAGGGTTTCCAGCAGATCGTCCAGGTGATGGCCCAGGGCGATCTTGGTGAAGCCGCGCTCCTTCGCGTAGGTATAGAGCACGCCCCGGCGCAGCCGCGAGCAGATGATGCAGGGCGTGCTGTCAGGCTGGGCCCGAACCAGGGCGTCGATGGGCGCGCCCAGGACGTGGTGGGGCACGCCGCGCTTCTCGCATTCCTCGGCGATGCGGTCGGGATCGAACTTCGGGAAGCCCGGGTCCACGGTGATGCCGTGCACCTCGAACCTGATGGGCGCCCGCTTCTGGAGCGTCGTCAGCACTTCCAGCAGGGCCCAGGAATCCTTGCCACCGCTGAGGCCCACCAGGATGCGGTCCCCCTCCTCGATGAGGTTGTAGGCCTGGATGGCCTCGCCGGCGCGGTGGAGGATGCGCTTCTCGAGTCTGGGCAGGCTCTTGCGGTCCTCCTCCGTGGGCGGCAGGCCCAGGGTCGGCAGGGCGCAGGGGCTGCTCACGCCAGGAGGGCCGCGCAGCCCTTGGGCTTGCCGTTCTGCATGTCGAGCTGGGCGCCCTTCACGTACTCGGGGCAGGTGCAGACCGGGCAGGTGTTGCTCATGGATTCGCTGCAGAGGTCCGCCACGGTGACCTTCTCCATGAAGGCCGCGATCTGCTCGTCCAGCTGCTTCCAGAGCAGCTTGGCCATGCGCTGGTCCTCCTGGAGGGCCTGCAGGGCTTCGTCGTTGTCGTTCTTGGCGGCGGCGTGGAAGCCGGGATCCGTGAGGCGGAGCACTTCCCCCACGGCGACCTCATTGCAGGGCCGCGTGAGCACGTAGCCCCCCTTGGGGCCCCGCACGGAGGCCACCACCCCGGCCTTCTTGAGCTTGTTGAAGATCTGCTCCAGGAAGGGCAGGGAGAGGTTCTGCCGCTCGGCGATGGCGTGGAGGGGGACCGGCGCGCCGTGGCTGTGGTGGGCCAGGTCGAAGAGCGCCTGCATGGAATAGCGTCCCCGCGCCGAGATCTTCACGCCTGGCAATCCTTTCCCAACCCTCTAAAGGTAGGATTTCCGAGTGATTTGGTCAATTTAAGGTTTGGGGCAGGAACCCTCGAGGCTCCAGGCTCGCGGCCGGAACTCGGGGAAGGGCTTGGCTGCGATCGACGGAGGTGCGGCCCAGAGCAGCGCCAGGAACATCAGGAAGGTCCAATCCGTGGCGCATGGATGGGGCGCGGAGACCAGGAACAGGATCTGGCGCTTCCCGACGCCCCCCAGCTCCGCGTCCTTCGATCCATCCTTCCGACGGCCCCATCCTGGCTCACTGCGCTCGCGTTGCGCCTTCGTTCGGGGTGATCCAGGACGGGGATCGACCTAAGCTGACGCGGGAACGGTGGAGCGGAACACCAGGCCCTGGCGGTTCCGGCCACCCGGCACCTTATTCGGCCTTCCCGGCCCCGCCAAACCCCTAGAACGTCACCACCAGCCCGGTCGTGTAGACCACGTCGGTCTTCTTCGCCTCGACGACATGCTTGCCGAGTTCCACGATGGGCGGATTGAAGGTGTAGACCGGCACCTGGATCTTGCTGGGCGCGTTCCGGTAGGTGAGGTCTACGCCCACCTTGAGGGCGAGGTGCTTGCTCATGTTGGCGGAGAGGCCGAAGCGGCCGACGCCGTACCAGTTGGTGGAGTTGGAAAGCTCGCTGGTGTAGGTGAGGTCCGCGGTGAGGACCGCGACGGGGCCCAGCTTCTGCCTCAGGGCCGCCGAGAGGACGCCGGTGGTGTAGCTGTCCTTGAAGTCCGCGGGCTCGTAGACGAGGTTGTCCCAGGTGTTGCCCACGCCGAGGTCGGTCTTGAACTTCGTGGCCTCGGTATCGACCCAGACGCGTCCGACGCCGGTGGCGATGGAGGAGCGGTCCTCGATGCCCGCCGGGCGGTTGCGCTCCCAGCCACCGCCGCCGTACCAGTACCAGGCGTCGGCGAACTTCCATTCCAGGCGGCCGTTCCCGTAGTACTGCTCGGCGGTGACGGTGGTGATGTCCTTCTCGGAATACTGGACGTAGGGCAGTTGGTTGGAGAAGGCCCTGCGCTCCGTCACGGTGCTGGCGGACCGGATCGCGCCGAGGTTGGCGGAGAAGAGGAAGGCATCCCACTTCATCGTGAAGGCGTTGGTGAATCCGAAGGCCTGGCCCCTGGAATTGCCGGAGGACCCGACGAAGGAGAGGGTCGTTACGTTGGTCCAGGCCTGGGAAGGGGCTTCCGGCTTCTTGGCGGCGGGCGCCTGGGCCAGCAGGGTGGCCGCGGCGAGCGGAAGGAGGGCGTGTCGCAGCATGGGCAGGCTCCTGTCGGGTGGATGCTGCCGATGATACGCGAACTCGGGGCCGGGGAAGTCCAAGCCCTTTCAATCGCCGGCCGGGTGCTAGGCCTCTATGCGGCACAAGCAGCCCTAACGGACCGCGGGGAAAGGCGCCTCGCGCGCCGAAAGGGCAGCTAGGCCCGCCGCAGGGCCAGGCAGGCGTTGGTGCCGCCGAAGCCGAAGCCGTTGTTGAGCACGTACTCGGAGTCGAAGGTGCCCGCCTGGTTCGCCGTCACGTCCAGGTCACACTCGGGATCCTGGCTGTCCACGTTGATGGTGGGGGGGATCTGGCCGGTCTTCACCGCCATGGCGGCGACGATGCTCTCCAGGCCCCCGGCGGCCCCCAGCAGGTGGCCGTGCATGGACTTGGAGGAGCTGACCTTGAGCTTCGCGGCGTGCCCGCCGAAGACCCGGTGGATGGCCAGGCACTCCAGCTTGTCGCCCACGGGGGTCGAGGTGCCGTGCAGGTTGATGTAGCCCACCTGCTCCGGCGCGATGCCCGCGTCCTTCATGGCCGCGCGCATGACCCGCTGGCCGCCCTCGCCTTCCGGGGCCGGGCTGGTGATGTGGTTGGCGTCGCCGCTCATGCCGTAGCCCGCCACTTCCGCGTAGATCTTGGCGCCGCGGGCCATCGCGGCCTCGCGCTCCTCCAGCACCACGATGCCGGCGCCCTCCCCCATGACGAAGCCGTCCCGGTCCAGGTCGAAGGGCCGCGAGGCCTTCTCCGGGGCGTCGTTGCGGGTGCTCAGGGCGCGCATGGCCGCGAAGCCGCCGACCCCCAGCTCGTTAACCACGCTGTCGCTGCCTCCGGCGATCATGCGGTCGGCATAGCCGTGCATGATGAGGCGCGCCGCGTCGCCGATGGCGTGGTTGCCCGTGGCGCAGGCGGTGGCCACCGCGGAGTTCGGGCCCTGGAGGCCGTAGCGGATGGACACGAAGCCCGAGGCCAGGTTGATGATGAGGCTCGGGATGAAGAAGGGACTGGTGCGCCGGGGGCCGCGGTAGCCGTTGGCCTCCGCCCAGATCGTGCCCAGGCCGCCGATGCCCGAGCCGATGTAGACGCCGAACATCTCCCGCTCGGCCTTGGACATCTCCGCGTCCGCGAACCCCGCGTCCACCATGGCCTCGTGGGTGGCCGCCATGGCGTACTGGATGAAGATGTCCATCTTCTTCTGTTCCTTCTTGTCGATGGTGTCGTCGGGGTTGAAGCCTTTCACCTGGCCCGCGATCTTGCAGGCGAAGTCGGTGGTGTCGAAGCGGTCGATGAGGCCGATGCCGCTCTTCCCGGCCAGCAGGCTGGCCCAGGTCTCCGGCACCGAGTTGCCGCAGGGGTTGAGGGTGCCCATGCCGGTGATCACGACGCGGCGGCGGTTGGTCTGGCTCATGGTCGTACCTCGCGAGGGACATTATCCGTGGATTGGGTGCCGGAAAGCCCGGAACGTGGAACGCGCCGCACGGACTCGTCCGTGCGGCGCGCTGAACTCAGGGAACGGCCTCAGCCCTTGTGGTTCTTCTCGATGTAGGCGATGGCGTCGCCCACGGTCTTGATCTTCTCCTGCTCGCTTTCGGGGATCTCCAGGCCGAAGGCCTCCTCGATGGCCATGATGATCTCGACGGTGTCCAGGCTGTCGGCGCCCAGGTCATCCACGAAGTGGCTGCTTTCGGTGATGGAATCCTCGGGCTTCGCCAGCTGCTCGGCGATGATCGCGATGACCTTCTTGCGGATTTCGGCCATTGGGCTCTCCTGATGTGGAACCGGACGAGACTAACACAGGGGCCAGGACGGTCCAACGCTAGACTTTCGGGATGACCCTTCCCCCTGAAGATGCTGAGCTTGCGCCCACCGGCGGGGAGGGCGCGGAGGGGCTGGGCTGGAACTCCACGCTGAGGGAGTTCGAGGCCTTCCTCGCGGTGGAGCGCGGCCTCAGCCCGCACAGCGTCGCGGGCTACCTGTCGGATCTGCGCATCGCCGCCGCCTGGGCCCTGGGCCGCGACCTGGCGCCGACGGACCTTGACCGGGACGGCATCACGGCCTTCCTGGTGTCCCAGCAGGGGGAGGGCCGGGCCCCCCGCAGCATGGCCCGCATGTCGTCGGCCCTGCGCCAGTTCCTGGTCTTCCTGCGCATGGAGGGCGGCGGCGGGGCGGGCCCCGAAGCGGTGGTGAAGGCGCCGCGCCCGCCCCGCCTGCTGCCCAAGACCCTCAGCGAGGCCCAGGTGGAAGCCCTGCTCGGGGCGCCGGATACGGGGACGGTGCTGGGCCTGCGGGACCGGGCCTGGATGGAGCTGCTCTACGCCTCGGGCCTCCGGGTCTCGGAGCTGGCGGAGCTCCCGGCCCTCTCCGTCTTCCTGGACGAGGGCTTCCTGAAGGTCTTCGGCAAGGGCCGCAAGGAGCGCCTCATCCCCTTCGGCGAGGGGGCGGAGCACTGGATGCGGCTCTGGCTCGAGGCGCGGCCCAGTCTCAAGCCGAAGGACGGCACCCTCTTCGTCGGCCGGGGCGGAGAGGCCCTGAGCCGCCAGCAGCTCTGGCGCCTCCTCAAGCAGCACGCCCTGGCGGCGGGGGTGCCGGCGCGCTCGGTGAGCCCCCACGTGCTGCGGCACGCCTTCGCCACCCACCTCCTGGACCACGGCGCGGACCTGCGGGCGGTGCAGGCCATGCTCGGCCACGCGGACATCTCGACGACCCAGATCTACACCCACGTGCACCAGGCGCGGCTGCGGGCCCTGTACGACCGGCTGCATCCCCGCGGCTCCGCCGGTCCCGCCTGAAGCGGCTGATAGACGGCCCGCCTTGGGAAGGGCCATGATGGGGATGGAGAATCCCCCGCATGGCAACGAAGAAGACCGCACCCAAGGCCAAGCCGGCCGAGAAGGCCGCCCCGAAGTCCGCGGCGAAGGCCGCATCCAAAGCCGTCCCCCCCAAGCCGGAACCGAAGGCGCCGGCCAAGACCGCGGCGAAGGCCGCCGTGAAGGCCGCCCCGGCGAAGGCCCCCGCCAAGGCCGTGAAGAAGGCCGAACCCAAGGCCGCCCCGGCGCCCAAGGCCACGGCCGCCCCGGCCAAGCCGGCCCCCGCCGCCAAGGCCGAGGCGAAGCCGGCGAAGGCCGCGCCCGCCCCGAAATCGGCCCCGAAATCGGCCCGGGAGGCGAAGGCCCAGGCGGCTCCCCAGGCCCAGCCCCTGCTCCCGGAGGTCGTCGAGGCCCCCGCGGCGAAGCCGGCCCCCAAGCCCGAACCGAAAGCCCCCCCCAAGGCCAGGAAGTCCACGGCCCCCGCCGCCTTCGACGCCCACGCCGCCAAGGTGCTGGAAGCCATCGACACCGGCCGGGCCATGGAACTGATCTTCTTGGACGAGAACGCCAACCCCCCCCGCCCCTTCGAGCCCCGCCAGCTCATCTTCGACGTCTTCACCGGCGCTTGGTTCGCCTGGGGCTGGGACCGGCGCTACAACGCCGAACGCCACCACCGCCTGGACCAGCTGGCGGAGATCAACCTGGTGGAGGGCCCCGGCCGGGCCGCCCAGGGCCCCTACAAGGACGGCACCCCCGCGAACCAGATCGGCGGCTGGCTGGGGGGCGAGCCCATCCCGGTGAAGGCCGTCCTGATGAAGCAGTGGATCTTCGCCGTGAAGCAGGCCCCGGCGCCCTTCCCGGACTTCCAGATGGAGGACGCCCCGGACGGCAAGGCCACGGTCTCCTTCACCGCCACGGACCTGCGGGCCATCGCCCGCTGGTGCATGCAGTTCGGCGACGGCATCCAGGTCCTGGAGCCCCAGCGCCTCATCGACCGCATCAAGCAGGTGGGCATCGCCTGGGGCGGCAAGCCCATGGCGGCCGCCCCGCCGCCGGCGCCCAAGCCGGTTCCGGCAGCGGCCCCGGCGGCCTCCTCCGGCCACGGCCACCGCGCGGACCGGGACCGGGAACGCCCCGACCGCGACCGCGGCGGCCACCGCCGCGACCGCGGCGAGCACAAGGACGAGCCCCGGCATGGCGGCGGCGAGCACCGCAGCGAGCACCGGGACGAGCCCCGGCGCGAGGAACCCCGCCGCGAGCGCGAAGGCCCGAAGGACGAGGGCAAGGGCAAGCCCGCCAAGGTGGAGGTGCGGGTGGAGCGGCTGTAGACTACCCTCCGGCGAAGGAATTCACGGCGTCCAGAGGGCGCCGTTTTTCTTGCCTGGCGTCACACCCCGGGAAGGTCGGCGAGACGTCCTGACGCCTACCGCGCCTTCTCCAGCATCTCCACGATCGCCTCCGCCATGGGCTGTCCCTTCTTCGGCGGGTTCTCCACGATGGCGTCGATGAGCTTCATGCCGCCGCCGGGCTGCCGGGCGTAGAGCCAGAAGGTGGGCACGTGGCTGACCGGCTGGGGCGCGATTCCGGCGGGCCAGTCCGCGGCCTGGGCGACTTTGTCCCGGTACACGCCGAAGTAGTGCACGGCGATGAAGGGGTTGCCCAGGGCGTCCAGGGCCAGCAGGTCGGGCATCTCGCGCTGGGTGTCGCCGCACCAGGAGCCGAAGGCCGCCACGATCACCACCGGCGTGTCGAAGGCCTTCCACTTCGAGGTCCAGGCCTCGGCGAGCTGGACCTTGGCGGTGTTGTCCCGGAAAACGGTCCGGTGGGCGAGGATCTGTTCCCGGGTGGCGGGCCCGAGGAGGAGGGCTCCCCGGTCC
>JBGAST010000007.1:0-118025 GCA_044229575.1 Holophagaceae bacterium
GGATCTCCATCTGGCATCGCCAACAAAACATCGTGACGGGCAATCGATCTCCTAACGGATGAAGTTAACCGGCCCGGCGTAGCCGGGTCCGGGTTGAACGAGAGGTTAGGCCGCTCACTCGGATTCCGAGGGTGGGGCCAGAAGGATTGGAAGATCCTCATTCTGCTGAAGGGCAGACTTGAGTTGACGTTCTTGGTGTTCAGCCCGCCTGTAACGGTATTTCTTCGACAAGTCCTTAAGGTCGCAATTGTCCGGTGTGAGATCAGACTTTCGGTTCGTCATGACCAATCGTCTGGCTGTCATGTGAATGCTTCGCGACACGTGGTTCAACTCCTGGTTCTGGATCTGGGGGACGCGGCCTAACCCCTAATTATACGACTGGTACGAGGGGTCTCGTACGCCGCCTAATCAGGATTGAGGGATGAAAAAGGGTTGAAAAGGCTGACAATCCCCGTGGACGGGGGGAGGAAACCAAACATAAAATTCGCCGGATGGAACCCCCAGTCAAACCCCCTGCGCCGCGCCTGCTGGACCAGGTACGGGCGGCGATCCGGGTGCGGCACATGAGCTTGAGCACGGAGACGGCGTATGTGGATTGGGTGCGGCGGTTCATCCTGCACCATGGTAAGCGCCATCCGAAGGCGATGGGAGCTGAGGAAGTCGAATCCTTCCTGACCCACCTGGCGATGGAGCGGAAGGTCTCGGCTTCGACCCAGAACCAGGCGAAGGCCGCGCTGCTCTTCCTCTACCGGGAGGTGCTCGGGGTCGAACTGCCCTGGCTGGACGGGGTCGTCCAGGCCCGGGTGTCCCGGCGCCTGCCGGTGGTGCTGACGCCGGGCGAGGTGAGGCAGGTCCTGGACCAGATGGATGGCCCGATGGGCCTCGCCGCAAGCCTGCTCTATGGCACCGGGATGCGGCTCATGGAGGGCCTGCGGCTGCGGGTCAAGGACGTCGACTTCACCCGTCTGGAAGTCCTGGTCCGGGAAGGCAAGGGCAACAAGGACCGCATCACCATGCTTCCGGAACGCCTGGCGGAGCCTCTCAAGGAACACCTGGTGAAGGTGCGTGCTCTGCATCGGAAGGATCTGGCCGATGGTTTCGGGGAGGTGTTCCTGCCGGACGCGCTCGAGCGGAAGTACCAGAAGGCCGCCAGCGCCTGGGGCTGGCAATGGGTCTTCCCTTCGCCGGTCCGGTCGGTGGATCCCCGGTCAGGCGTCACCCGGCGCCACCATCTCTTCGCCGAAAGCGTCCAGCGGGCCGTCCGCGAAGCCGCCCGGGCCGCGGAGATCCCCAAGCCCGTCACGCCCCACGTGCTGCGGCACAGCTTCGCGACCCACCTGCTGATGGCCGGCCACGACATCCGCACCGTCCAGGAGCTGCTGGGCCACAAGGACGTGGAGACCACGATGATCTACACCCACGTCCTGAACCGGGGTGGCAAGGGCGTGCCGAGCCCGCTGGACCAGCTGTAGCCTGCGCCCGCAGGGGACCCGGACGTGAATCGAGCCGGCGCGGGGCCGGCTCGGGTCGGGATTCCGGGGTGGTCCCGGGAGCTCAGCAGCAGCCGCTGCCTTCGGATTTGGGGCAGGTGGCGGTGCAGACGCCGCCGCCCAGGCTGCAGCCGCGGAGTTCGGAGAAGTAGCGGGGCCGGCCGCCGATGACCTGGGAAGCGTCCTCGGTGTCGAGGAGGGCCAGGGTCTCGCGGTGGAGGATGAGTTTCTTGGAGGGCTGCATGGAAGCTCCGGAGTCGGGGTGGCCGCGCGGGGTGCGGGGCCGGGTTGAGAGCCCAGGATGCGGGCGGGGCGGCGGGGGCGTGAGATGCAGTTCGGGAGATCGCGGGGGGTGCAGATGGCGCCTCCCTTGCGCGGAGGGGCCCCCATCGCGAAGCATGGAGGCCATGGGAACCCCTTGCGCGCCCACGACCTGAACCTCGGCTTCGCGCCCGCCGGCGCGGACCCCCTGTACGTGCAGGTGGCCAGGGCCATCGCGGCCGCCATCCGGGAGGAGCGCATCCGGCCCGGCGTCGCCCTGCCGGGCATGCGCGAACTGGGCGCCCGCCTGGGGGTGTCCCAGAGCACGGTGATCGCCGCCCTGCGGGAGCTGCAGGCCCAGGGCTGGCTGGAAAGCCGGCCGCGCTCGGGCTTCTTCGTGGTCCCGGTGCCGCCCTCCCCCACCCGGCCGGCCCCGGGGGGCGGCCCCGGATCCTCCGGGCCGCCCACCTCCCCGGGCTTCGACCTGCCCTCGCGGCTGAATCCCATCACCGAAGCGACGCCCTCCCTCACGGATCTCTCCGAGGGCGTCGCCGATGCCCGGCTGGCCCCCATGGCCGCCATGTCCCGGGCCTACCACCGCGCCCTCAGCCTGCGGGGCGTGGAGCTGCTGCAGCAAGGCGAGGCCAAGGGGCAGCGGCGCCTGCGGGAGGTCCTGGGCGCCTTCCTGGACGGCCAGCGGGCTCTTGGGGCGGATCCGGAGACCCTGCTGGTCACCCGGGGCGGCACCATGGCCCTCAACCTCCTGGCCCAGGCCCTCCTCGCCCCCGGCGCCCACGTGGCGGTGGAATCCCCCGGCAACCCGGCCTGGTGGGCGAGCCTGCGGCAGGCCAGCGACGTGCGCCTCCACCCGCTCCCGGTGGACGGCGGGGGCCTCGTCCTCGAGGCCCTGGAGGCCCTCCTCGCCACCACCGCCGTGCCGATGCTGGTGCTCAGCCCCCAGGCCCAGTACCCGACCGGCGTCGCCCTTTCGGCCCCGCGCCGGGCGCGGCTCCTCGAGCTGGCCCGGGCCCACCGCATCGCCCTCGTCGAGATGGACCTGGAGCACGACCACCACGACCTCGCGCGTCCGCCCCTCCGGCCCCTCGCCGCGCAGGATCCCACGGGCCAGGTGATCTACGTGGGCAGCCTGTCCGGGGTCCTCGCGCCGGGGCTGCGCCTGGGCTTCCTCCGCGCCCCCCGGCAGCTCGCGGACCGCCTGGCCCGGGCGCGGCAGCGCATGGACGGCCAGGGCGACCGGGTCCTCGAGTGGAGCGTTTCGGAGATGATCGTGGACGGCGATTTCGCCCGGCAGGTCCGCAAGGCGCGCAAGGCCGCCCTCGAGCGCCGCGCCGCCCTGCTGGGGATCCTCGCCGCGCGCTTTCCCGGCAGCCTCGCCTGGGATCCCGCCGCCGGCGGCATGGCCCTCTGGGTGCGGGGGGCGGGCGCCCTCGCGGACCCCGCGGCCTTCGAGGCCTGGCTCCAGCTCGGGCTCCGCGGCGGCCTCAAGCTCCGGCCCGGCCGCGCCTACGCCTTCGGGAACGAAGGGCTCGCCGCGACCCGCATTGGCTTCACCGCCCACGAGCCCGGGGAGCTGGCCCGGCTCCTGGACGCCCTGCCCCCGGCCTGAGGCGAGCTACTTCGGTCCCGGGCCACGACGAAGAGCTTGAAGTTCGTCCCGCAGGGCCAGGACCTCCGGATCCCGAGGCCGCCCCGCGAGGCAGGGCGCGAGGTCTTCCCAAGCCTGGCCCAGATCCTGGCGTAGATCCTGGCGCAGATCGCCCTCCCGCCTCGCGCCGGCGCCGGCCCGGAGCCAGAGCAGCCGGGCCCGGAGCAGGCGCGCGTCCAGATCCAGGGGCTCGTCCCGGAGGGCTTCGCCGGCGGCGGCGAGCCCCGCCTCGAGGAGGTCCCCAACCGGATGGCCGCGGCGGAGGAGCCAGGTGGCCCGGAGCCGGGTGGCCTCGCCCCGCAGGGCGCCGAGGTTGGCCGCCGGGTTCCTCGCCGCGAGGGCCTTCAGGCGCGCGTCGGCCTGGCGCAGCCCGGCCTCCGGCGAGGCGCCCTTCCCCAGGGCCATCCGCGCCTCCAGCAGCAGGAACTGGGCGTCGAGGGCGTCGAAGGCGCCGGCGGCGCTGGGGGGCACCCGCCGTCGGGCGGCGGCGAGGGCGGCCCGGCCGGCGCGGAGGGCCGCCCCGGGGCTCCCGCCGGAGGTTTCGGCCCACCGGGCTTCGAGGAGGCGCGCCTGCAGGAGGCTGTCCTGGAAATCGGCCACCGCCGGGGCGGCCTCGACCAGGGGGACCAGGATCCGCGTGGCGTCCCCGAGGAAGGGCTCCGGCGGGAGGCGCCGGTCCACGGCCAGGCCCGCCAGCTCGAGCAGGCTCAGGCCGTAGAGGTTGCGGGCGGCGGGATCCTGGGGGGCGAGCTTCCACGCCGCCTCGAAATGGTCCCGGCTGGCCCGCAGGGCCGGCTCCGCCGCGTCCCCCCGGGCCCGGGCCAGTTCCGCCTGGCGCTTCCACGCCAGCCCCGCGACCTGGTGGGCGGTGAGGGGCGAAACCCCCTGGGCCAGGGCCTCCTCGGCCCGCTGCCGGGCCTCGTCCGCCAGGACCCTCCGCGCCCCCGGATCGAGGCCGGGCTCCGCGGAGCGGGCCAGCAGGAACTGGACCAGGGGGACGGCGGCGTTCGAGCCCCGGGGCTCCAGGCGCAGGGAGGCGCGGCAGGCCTCGATGCCCCGGAGCAGCAGGTCCGTCCGCGCCGGACCCGCGGTCCCCGGCAGGTACAGGGATTCCTCGCAGGCGGCGGCGATGAGCTCGAAGCCCCGGGTGCGGTCCAGGGGCTCGGCCACCTGGGAGATCCGGCCGCCGAGGTCCAGCACCTCCCGGAGGAGCGGGCCCGCGTCGCCCCCCTGCAGGGACCTCAGGCGCGCCCCCACCAGCAGCGCGTCGCAGCGCGCCAGCCAGGCGCCCAGGTCGTCGGGGTTCAGGGCCAGGTAGCGCCGGGAGGCTTCGTCGAGGGCCGCCACCGTGGCGGGCTGCAGGGCCCCCAGGCTCCGCTCCTCCATGAGCGCCTGGAGGTAGAGGCAGCGGGCGAGGTGCTGGTGGAGTTCGGGGCTGCTCCGGCCGATCTCGAGCCCCCGCAGGAGCAGGGCCTTGGCCTCCGCCAGGCTCGCGAGGGCCTCGGGTCCGGCCTGGGCCGTGGCGACGGAGTTGAGCCGGGCGGCCTGGAGGCTCAGGGCCTGGGTGTCGGTGGCGGTCTCCGGCGCGAGTCCCGACGCCAGCCGGACCACGTCCCGGTCCCGGCGCTCGAATTCGGCCTCCAGCAGGGCCGCCAACTGGGCGTCCCGCGCGGACAGCCGGCCGCCCCCCGCCAGCTGGGCGAGGGCCGGCCTGAGCAGCTGGTCCCGGACCTGGGCCAGGGCCTGCGCCCGCTTCCCGGGATCCAGCTCCTGGTCCGCGGTGCGGGAGCGCTGGCGGTAGAGGAAGCCCAGCACGCGGCCGTAGCTCCACATCAGGTCGGGGGTGCGGTAGCCCGCCTCCCAGGCCCGGGCATAGGCCTTCCGCGCCTCCTCGAGCTCCCCCAGGGCTTCGTGGCCGTGGCCCAGGGCGTAGGCGGCCGGGCCCGCTCCGGTGTCCGGGTAGGCGGCGCGGATCTCCGCCATGCGCCGGCGGATCCGGGCGATCTCGGGACGGAGGTCGTGGTGGGGCGCCAGGTAGGCCGCCTGCATGGCGGTCCTGAAGCCGTTGGCGTCCGCCCCGAGCTGGGCGGCGGCGATCTGCTCGGCCTGGGAGCGCCGGGCCGCCCGCAGGGCCAGGCCGCCGAAGACGAGGAAGCTCGCCGCTCCGACGGATCCCGCCGCCGCGATGAAGCGGTTCCGACGCACCCACTTGCCGAGGCGCGCCGAGGTCGAGGAGGCCCGGGCCGCGATGGGCCGGCCCTCCGCGAAGCGCCGGAGATCCTCCGCCAGGGCGAGGGCGGTGCCGTAGCGCTGGGCGGGTTCCTTGGCCATGGCGGTGGCGACGATGGTCGAAAGGTCCGCCGGGAGGCCGGGCACCCGCCGGTGCAGGGCTTCGGGCTCGTCCTGCCGGATCTTCCGGAGCAGCTCGGAAAGGTTCCGGGCCTGGAAGGGGAAGGCGCCGCTCAGGAGCACGTACAGCGTCGCCCCCAGGCCGTAGACATCGCTGCGCCGGTCCGGGGCCTGCCGCCCGGCCGCCACCTGCTCCGGCGCGCAGTAGGGCGGCGTGCCGAGGACGCAGCCGCTGGCGAGGAGCCCGAAGTCCGTGACGTAGGGATGCGGCCCCCCCGGCGGCCGCGTCTCCAGGAGGATGTTGCCGGGCTTCAGGTCCAGGTGCACGAGGCCGAGGCCGTGGGCGGCGTGGACGCCCTCCGCCACGTCCACCATCAGGGCCACGACCGTCTCCGGCGGCAGGTCCGCGTGGGCCAGGGTCCGGCCCTCCACCAGCTGCATCGCGATGTAGGGCTGGGACACGCCGTCGGGGCGGAGGGCCTCGCCGACCTCGAAGACTTTGCAGATGTTCGGGTGCTCGACCTTGGCCTGGGTGCGGGCTTCTTCGAGGTGGGCCCCGACGCGCTGGGGCGGCAGCAGCTTGAGGGCGACCCAGCGTTCGAGGTGCTCGTCGAAGGCCCGGTAGACGCGGCCCTGTCCCCCGGCGCCGATGAGGGTGAGGTCGCGGTAGTGGCCCAGGCGCGCCAGCTCCAGGTCCCCCAGGTCCAGGGCCCGTTCCCCGCCCAGGCCCGATTCCACCCAGGCCGAAGGGAGGGCCGTGCCCGGACCGACGGCGCTCGCCCCGTCCGGATCCCCCTGGAGGAGGGCCTGCAGCAGGAGCCGGTCGAGGTCCCCGGCCTCCAGGGCCCCTGCGTCCACCAGACGCTGGAGGGCCGGGCTCCAGAGGGTGCTGTCCGAAGAGCCCACTCCCGGCCCGTCTCCGGCGCCCTCCAGGATCCCCCGGGCGCGGTCCTCGCCCACCAGGCCCTCGGCCTGCGCCAGGGCAAGCACCCGCTGATCCAGGGTCGTCAGGTCCATGGCTCCCGCGGGCCTCCCGGGGCACTCGCGGGCTCCGATGGCCTCATCGGAAGGCCCCGGGGGGATCCTGGGCCCATTCCCCGCCCGTGAGTACCGTCGTCACGGGCACCTGCGGCGTCTTCACGCCCCGGTGGCTCATGCAGGTGTGGGTGGCGACGAGCTTCACGGCCCAGGCCTTGGGCCGCAGGTGGACCTGGAGGGCTTCGCCGATTTGGCGGGTCATGCGCTCCTGGACCTGGAGGCGCCAGGCGCAGGCCTGGACGACGCGCACGAGCTTGCTGAGGCCGACGGTGCCGCCGCCTTCGGGGGGATTGGCGGGCAGGTAGCCCACGGTGGCCTCGCCTTCGAAGGGGGCCAGGTGGTGCTCGCAGGTGGAGACGAAGGGGATGTGCTCGAGGATCACGGGCACCGGGGCCAGCTCGCCGGGCAGGGGCTGGAGCTCGGCGGCGAGGTCCGTGCCGGCGCCGGCGAGGCGCTCCTTCCAGAATTCGGCGACCCGCGCGGGGGTCTCGGCCAGCTCGGGGGAATCCGGATCCTCCCCGAAGGCCAGGAGCAGGTCCCTGAGGACGGCGCGGGCGCGGAGTTCGTCGAAGGGCATGGGGAGATGCTACTCCCCTCTCCGGCGGCCCTCTAAACGTCCCCCGTCCGCCCGCCGTAGCTTGGGTTCGCGCCTCCGCGCCCAAGGTGACCATGCGATTCCCAGCCCTCGCCTCCGCCGCGCTCTGCGCCTCCACGTTGTACGCGACCGAACCCGGCCCCGCCGTCGCCTTCCGCCTGCGCGTCCCCGAAGGCCAGCCCCGCCGGACCGAGATCGAGGCCCGCTGGGTGCTGAGGGGCCAGGCCCTCTCCGTGGCGGGCTGGGGGGCGGAACAGTTTCCCGAGGGCTGGTCGAAGTTCATGCGGGACGTGCGTGTCGCCGGGCCTGAGGGGAAGGCGCTGAAGCTGACCGCCGATGGCAAGGGCGCGTGGACCGTGGACGCGGCAACCGGCACGGCGGTGACCCTGACCTACACGGTGGAACTCACCCACGACCGGGAAACCTGGCCCCACGGCCTCGACGAGGCGGCCTACGCCAAGCCCGACGCGGTCTTCTACACGGGCATGGCCCTCTTCATCACCCCCGACGACATGGAAGCCGGCACCGTGCGGGTGGAGCTGCCCAAGGGCTGGAAGGCCAGCCTGCCCTGGCGGCCCGCGGCGGGCCAGGCCGGCGTCTACGCCGTGTCCAGCTACGACGAGCTGGTGAGCAACGGCCTCATGCTGGGCACCCACGCCGAGCGCGTCTTCCAGGAGGGCGCCTTCCGGGTGACCCTCGCCGTGGGCGGCGCCCTGCAGCCCTCCATGCCCCTGCTGGAGAAGGTCATGAAGCCTCACGTCGCGGCGTACACGAAGATGTTCGGCGCCGTGCCCCGGGCGGACTACCTGGTGACGCTCCACGAAGGCCTCACGGACGGCGGCGCCTTCACCAACAGCTACAGCCTCCTGGCGAGCGAGCCCCTCACGGACGCCAACCTCATCGACTGGGGCCACATCGTCGCCCACGAGACCTTCCACCTCTGGAACGGCACGGGCATGGAGCCAAAAGCGCAGATGGACTGGTTCAAGGAGGGCTTCACCGACTACTTCGCCATCCTCACCCTGGCGCGCCTGGGGCTCATCGATGAATGCCTCCTCACCAAGAAGCTGGAGAGCCACGCTAGGCGCACCTTCGAGCGGGCCCAGGGCGTGACCCTCGCCGAGGCCGGGAAGCACAAGAAGCAGAACTGGGGCTTCATCTATGGCGGCGGCGCCATGGCGGCCCTCTGCCTCGACGCGCGGATCCGGGAGGCCAGCGGCGGCGCCCGCAGCCTGGAACACATGATGCGGGCGATGTTCCGCGACTTCGGCCCCGGCCGGAAGTACGAGCTGAAGGACCTCGTCGCCGCGGCCACCCAGGCCGCCGGGAAGGACCAGTCCGACTTCTTCGCCCGATACATCCAAGGGAGCGAGCCCCTGCCCGTGGGCGAGGCCCTGAAGCTCTTCGGCTTCGACCTGGTGCGGAACACCCAGGGCGAGGTGTTCATCCGGAGCGGAGCGCAGGCGGGCCTGAAGGCCGCCTGGCTGAGTGGCACCTGAAGGTCAGGCCCCGCTCCAACGCTCTGAGCTTGACGTTGATGGGCCGTTGACGTTGACCTTGACCCGGACGGATGGAGGAAAAGGAACGGCCTCAACTGCCCGGAGGTCCGGTAAACACGAGCAGCCAGCGGCCGGGCTCGGCCTCGACGACGGCGGGATCGCCGCCCTGGATCCCGAGGCTCACCGGCGCGGACCAGGCCAGTCCGTCCGGGGTGGCGGCGTACCAGAGGCCGGGGCCGGGGCTGCCGTAGAAGCGCAGGGCGCTGCCCACGGCCACCAGGTTGCCGGTCCAGTTCACATTGTTCACGCTGGGGATGTCGGCGAGGCGGGTGAAGGCGAGGCCGTCGTCGCTGACGGCGTGGTAGGCGCCTTCCTGGGGGGCGCCGATGGGCGAGGTGAGGTGCCACTGGCCGTTCCAGCGGAGCGCCGCGCAGTCCACGGTGCTGCGGCCCGGGTAGAAGCGCTGGCCCGGATCCACGGCGAAGGTCAGGCCGTCCGTGGAGGTCGCGCTGCAGAAACCGTTCACCGGGTTCGCCCCGCCCAGGCTGCAGGTGAAGTAGAGGCGCAGGCTGCCGTCCTCCCGCACGGTGAGGGTGGGATCGAAGGGCCGCTGATAGCCGGCGGGCAGGCCCGTGAAGGTCAGCGTCCGCGGCGCCGTCCAGGTGCGGCCGCCATCGCTGGAAAAGCTGGCGGCCACGAGATCGAAGGCGGCCGGGTCCGCGAAGGGGAACCACTGGAACACCGCGATGATCTGTCCGTTCGTCCGCCGGGCCAGGCTCACCACGCCCGCCTGGGCCACGAAGGTGGAAGGGCTGCCGAAGTGGTCCGGATCCGCGCCCACGGCCAGCTTCAGGTCCGAATTCCAGGGACCCTGGGCGCTCACCACCTTCACCTCCACCGCGGCGCTGGTGGCCGAGCCGCCGGCATTGCTCACCACCACGTCCAGGCTGCCGCCCTCCTGGGGCGAGGTCGGGGTGAAGGCGTAGGCGGCCGCGGTGGCGCCGGGGATGGGCTGGCCGCCCTTCCGCCACTGGTAGGCCAGGCCGGTGCCCGTGGCGCTGGCGGAAAAGGTCCAGGTGGCCCCCAGGGGCACGACCCGCGGGGCGGGGCCGGCGACGAGGACCGGCGGCGCGGGCGTCCCGGGACCGCCCCCGGCGGCGGTGCCGCCGCCCCCGCCGCAGGCCCCCAGCACCAGGACCAGGGCCAGGGCCAGGACCGGAGCCAGGGCCGGGAGGAGAGCCGGGAGGAGGATCGGCCTTCGCATGGGAGCTCCGGAAGGGTGGGACCTTGGACCCGGGGAGCCGGCCAAAGGTGGAAGCCGCCATGCGAGAATGGCCCCTGGAGCGGCGGATGAGCGAAAACAAAGTGACCTATGCGGCCAGCGGCGTGGACATCAACCGGCAGGACGAGGCCCTGCGCCGCATCAAGCCCCACGTGAAGGCCACCAAGACCTCCCGGGTCCTGAGCGACCTGGGCCTCTTCGGCGGCCTCTTCGCCGCCAACTTCGACGAGGCCAAGCCCGTGCTGGTGAGCTCCATGGACGGCGTGGGCACCAAGATGAAGGTGGCCCGCCTCGCCGGCAAGTGGGACACGGTGGGCCAGGACCTGGTGAACCACTGCATCAACGACATCCTCGTCCAGGGGGCCAAGCCCCTCTTCTTCCTGGACTACATCGCCGCCCAGGAGCTGGAGCCCGAGGTCATCGAGGAGATCGTGAAGGGCATGGCCATCGCCTGCCAGGCCTCCCGCTGCGCCCTCATCGGCGGCGAGCTGGCGGAGATGCCCGGCGTCTACGCCAAGGGCGAAGTGGACGTGGCGGGCACCATCGTGGGCGTGGTGGACCAGGACCTCCTGCTGCCCCGCCAGAAGGACTTCTTCGAAGGGGACGTCCTCCTCGGCCTGCCCTCCTCGGGCCTGCACACCAACGGCTACTCCCTGGCCCGCAAGGTCCTCTTCGAGGTCGAAGGCCGCCAGGTGGACGAGCTCCTGCCCGCCACGGGCAAGACCGTCGGCGAGAGCCTCCTGGCCATCCACCGCAGCTACCTGGACATCCTCTGGCCCTTCATCAAGTCCAAGCGCCTGCGGGGCATGGCCCACATCACCGGGGGCGGCCTCACGGACAATCTGCCCCGGGTCCTCCCGGAGCACCTGGACGCGGAGATCGACACCGCCTCCTGGGAGATCCCCGGCCTCTTCCGCCACCTCATGGAGGCCTCCGCCATGCCTCTCGACGACGCCCGCCGCTCCTTCAACCTGGGCGTGGGCATGGTCCTCGTGGTGGACGCGATCAAGGCGCCGGACGTGCTCGCGGAGCTCAAGGCCAAGGGGGAGGCCGCCTGGACCCTCGGCAGGCTGGTGAAGGGCACGGGGAAGGTCGTCTACCGGTAGGACCCCCTGCCCGCGGACGCCCGATCCCATGTCCACCGAGATCCTGATCGTCGAGGACGAGGCCGCCATCGCCGACGCGGTGGCCTACGCCCTGGAAAAGGACGGTTTCACGGCCCGCCGCTGCGCCCTGGGCCAGGAGGCCCTCGCGCGGCTGAAGGCGGAGCCCTTCGCCCTGGTCATCCTGGACGTGGGCCTGCCGGATCTTTCCGGCTTCGAGGTCTGCCGGAAGCTGCGCACCTTCTCCGAGGTGCCGGTCATCTTCCTCACCGCCCGCAGCGAGGAGGTGGACCGCATCGTGGGCCTGGAGATCGGCGGCGACGACTACGTGCTGAAGCCCTTCAGCCCCCGGGAGCTGGTGGCCCGGGTGCGGGTCATCCTGCGCCGCCTGGTGCCCCGGAAGGCAGGGGCTGCCCCGGTCTTCGCCGTGGACGAGGCCCGGCGGGTGGTCACCTTCTGCGGCACGGCCCTGGACCTCACCCGCTACGAATACCTGCTGCTGAGGACCCTCCTGGCCGCGCCCGCGCGGGTCTTCACAAGGGCCCAGCTGATGGAGCAGGTCTGGTCCGCGGCGGAGGAGAGCACGGAGCGCACCGTGGACGCCCACGTGAAGACCCTCCGGGCCAAGCTGCGCGCCGTGGATCCCGAGGCCGACCCCATCCAGACCCACCGGGGCGTCGGCTACAGCCTGAGCGCGGTCCCGTGAGGCCCGCCCCATGAGAATCGGCCTCCGGATCTTCCTGGGTTTCCTGCTCATCGCCAGCCTCGCGGCCTTCTTCCTGGCCCGCACCTTCACCCAGGAGGTGCGCCCCGGCGTCCGCCAGGGCATGGAGGTGGCCCTGGGGGACGCGGCGAACCTGCTGGCGGAAGCCGCGGGGCCGGAGCTGAGGGCCGGCACCCTCCAGGCCGGCGCCTTCGCGAAGGCCGTGCAACGCTACCGGGCCCGGCGGCCCAACTCCCAGGTCTGGGGCCGGGACGCGGGCGGCCCGGGCTTCCGGGTCTACGTCACTGACGACGCGGGCCGCGTGGTCTACGATTCCGCCGGGGAGGCGGTGGGCCAGGACTACAGCCGCCGCAACGACGTGTACCTGACCCTGCGGGGCCGCTACGGCGCCCGCAGCACCCGCACGGACCCCACGGATCCGGCCACCTCGGTCATGCACGTGGCGGCGCCCATCCTGGACGAGGGCCGCATCGCCGGCGTGCTCACCGTCGCGAACCCCACCCGGAGCGTCCAGCCTTTCGCCGAGGCCAGCGAACGCAAGGTCATGAAGGCGGGCCTCGCGCTGATGGCGGCGGCCCTGCTGGTGGGCCTGGGCCTGACCCTCTGGCTCACCCGCGCCGTGAACCGCCTCAAGGCCTACGCGGCGGAAGCCGCCGAAGGCCGCAAGGCGGTCCTCCCGCCCCTGGACGGGGAGCTGGCGGAGCTGGGACGGGCCCTGGAGACCATGCGGGAGAAGCTGGAGGGCCGGGCCTACGCCGAGGCCTACGTGCACACCCTGACCCATGAGATGAAGAGCCCCCTGGCGGCCATCCGCGGCGCGGCGGAGCTGCTGGAGGATCCGGCCATGGGGGACGGCGACCGGCGCCGCTTCGTGGCCAACATCCAGGCCTCGGAGGCGCGGCTGCGGGCCCTCATCGAGCGCATGCTGGACCTGGCCTCGCTGCAGAACCGGCAGGGGCTGAAGGATCCGGCGGAGCTGGACCTGGCGGAGGTCGCGGCGCGGGTGCTGGATTCCAAACGCACGCTCGTGGAGCGGGCCGGATTGCGCGTCGACACCAACATCCCGGCCGGATCAAGGGTCCGCGGCGAAGCCTTCCTTCTCGAGCAGGCCCTGTCCAACCTGCTGGACAACGCCCTGGCCTTCTCGCCGGCGGGGGGCGTCGTCACCCTGGCGGTGGAACCCTGCGAGGGCGGGCTGGAACTCGTGGTCCGGGACCAGGGCCCCGGGCTCCCGGACTTCGCTCTGGGAAGGGCCTTCGAGGCCTTCTACGCCCTGCCGAAGCCCGGCAGCGAGGCCAAGGGCACGGGGCTGGGGCTCGCCTTCGTGAAGGAGATCGCGGAGCTGCACGGAGGGAGCGCGGCCATCGCGAACCTCCCGGGCGGCGGCGCCGAGGCGCGGATCCGGCTGCCGCGGGGGTAGGCCGCACTCCCTCGCGGCTGCCTCTCGAGTCAGGCCCGGCCACTGGCCTGCACTTCACCGATCCTTCACGGGGCTTCACGAAGCCTTCGCATCCCGGACCCATCCTCCCTCCATCCCTTCTGGAGGAATCCATGCGCTGGATGCTGCTGGTGAAGTGCTTCGTGATCGGGTTCATCTCGCTGGTCCTGCTGATTCCGCTCTTCATGGTCATGGGCCTGGTGGAAGCCCGGAACGTGCGCAACCAGCAGGTGCGCCAGAATGTCGCAGCCAGCGCGGCGGGGCGCCAGCAGCTCGTGGGGCCCCTCCTGGTGGCCACCTACAAGGAGCGGATCGCCTGGGAGGAGAAGGACGAGAAGACGGGCAAGGTCACGCCCCGGGTGGAATGGCGTCACCGTTCCAAGGTCCTCGTGCCCAAGGAGCTGCGGATCAAGGGGGATGCGAAGGTGGAGGAGCGGCATCGGGGCCTCTACAAGGCCCAGCTGTTCCACCTCAACGCCAAGCTGTCCGGCGCCTTCGCCCTGCCCGCCGACCTCGGCCTGCCCCTGAAGTCCGCAGACTTCGCGCCGGGACGCCTCGCCCTGGTCCTGGGGCTCAGCGATCTGCGGGGCATCCGCAACCGGCCCGTACTGGCCTGGGACGGAAGCAGCCACGAATTCGAGCCGGGGGTGGTCTGCGAGGTCGTGCCCAGCGGCATCCGCGTGGACCTGGGCCCCCTGGCGACTTCCGCGGCACGGGAGCTTCCCTTCGAGATCCCCCTGGAGCTGACGGGCTCCGAGGACCTGAGCATCGCGCCGGTGGCGGAGAACACCCAGGTGACCCTCCGCAGCGACTGGACGTCGCCGAGCTTCGCCGGCCGCTTCCTCCCGGTGCGCCACGAGATCACCGACAAGGGCTTCGAGGCCAGCTGGCAGGTCTTCCACTTGGCCCGGAATCTGGACGCCATTCTCAAGCATCCCGGCGCGTCCCCCACGGAGGAGTGCTTCTCCGTGGCCTTCCTGGAGCCCGTGAACGTCTACCTCCAGTCCGAGCGGGCGGTGAAGTACGGCTTCCTCTTCGTGGGCCTCACCTTCGCGGCCTTCTTCCTCTTCGAGATCCTCAAGGGCCTGCGCATCCACCCCGTGCAGTACTTCCTCGTGGGCCTCGCCCTCGCCATGTTCTTCCTGCTGCTCATCAGCCTCTCGGAACACATGGCCTTCCTCACCGCCTACCTCGCCAGCGCGGGCGCCTGTGTGGCCCTCATCGGCGGCTACCTCGTGCACGCGCTGAGCAGCAAGCTCCGGGGCCTCGGCTTCGCCGGAGGACTGGCGCTGCTCTACGCCGCGCTCTACGGCCTGCTCGCCTCCGAGGACAACGCCCTCCTGCTGGGCGCGGCCCTGCTGTTCCTGGCGTTGGGGGCCGTGATGATGGCGACGCGGAAGCTGGACTGGTATTCGGTGGCGGAAAACACCTCGGAACGCCGGGCGGAAGGGTGACATGGGCAGTCATGGCCTTCGCCGTCGCCCCGATCCGATGCAGGTGCCCCCGGAGCTGCCACGACCACCGCTCCGCCCCGCCAAACCCGCCCTCCGCACGGTGCTACTGGTCAATCCCTTCTACCCGAAGGACGTGAATGCCAGCTTCGGCAAGCACGTGCTCACGCCCTCCCTGGCCCTCACCAGCCTGGCGGGGGCGACGCCCACCGGCTGGAAGGTGGCCTACTGGGACGAGAACCTCCTCCAGGGCCCGCCGCCCCTGGATCCGGTGCCCCAGGTCGTGGGCATCACCGTGCACCTCACCTTCGCGCGGCGCGCCTACGAACTGGCCGCCTGGTTCAAGGCCCACGGCGCGACGGTGGTGCTGGGCGGATTGCACTGCCTCTCCTGCCCGGACGAGGTGCAGCCCCACGGCGACGCCATCGTCATCGGCAATGGCGTGCCGGTCTGGCCCCACCTCCTGGCCGATGTCGAGGCGGGCAGGCTGAGGCCCCGCTACCAGGCCGAGTACCGCGACTACGCCCAGGATCCGCCGCCGGACCGGAGCATCCTGCCCGGCTGGGGCTTCCTGACTCCGGCATCTCTGATCGCCACCCAGGGTTGCCACAACCGCTGCGACTTCTGCTACCTGGCCACCGGCGACGCCCGCATCCGCTACCAGATGCGCAGCGTCGAACAGGTGGTTGAGGATTTCGCCTCCACGGGCGCCCCCTACGGCGTCTTCATCGATAACAACCTGGGCTCCAACCGGCCCTACCTGCGCCAGCTCTGCCAGGCCCTGGCGCCCCTGCGGAAGATCTGGAGCGCCGCCATCACCCTGGACGTCACCGACGATCCGGCCCTGGTGCGCGAGATGGCGCTGGCCGGCTGCACCGGCGTGTTCATCGGCTTCGAGACCCTCACGGACGGGAACCTGGCGGCCTCGGGCAAGCGCAGCCCCCGCGCCGCCGACTACGCCCGGCGCGTCGCCCTGCTCCAGGCCCACGGCATCCAGGTGAACGGCAGCTTCGTCCTGGGCTTCGACCAGGACGGGCCCGAGGTGTTTGAGCAGCTGGCCGGCTGGATCGAGGCCACCCGCCTGGAATCCGCCACATTCCACATCCTCACGCCCTATCCGAACACGCCGCTCTTCCGGCGCATGGAGACGGAGGGTCGCCTGCTCCACACGGACTGGTCCCGCTACGACACCGCCCACGCCGTGTTCCGGCCCGCCCGCATGACGCCGGAGCAGCTGGAGGCCGGCTACGCGTGGCTCTACCGGCGCCTCTTCTCAGCCCAATCCATCTGGGCGCGCCGCCCCCGGCAGGCCTCCGCCGTCCTGCCCTACCTCGCCATGGCCTGGCTCTACAAGCGGTCGAACGGACTCTGGCGGCGGCTCATCCGCTTCCGGCTGACCCACGCGGTCTGGTCGCCCCTGGTGCACGCTACCCGGTGGCGCCACCTGCGCTTCCGGGACCGGCTCCGACGGCAGGGAGAGTCGGGCGGCCTCGTGCCGGGGCTGCGGATCCTCCGGCCCGGCGTGTGATTCCGGAAGGGTCGATGGCGTCCAGGCAGGGGCCGGTTCAACCCTTTCCAGGGTCCGATGGTCCAAGGGGGATTCTCCCATCCCGTCTCGGCGGCCTTGCTGATACCAATGATGTCGCATAGGCTGATGCCGATCCTTTCCTACAACCTTGGAGCACCACCCATGACCCCCGCCCCACGGCTCCGGTCCGCCCTGCCCGTCCTTCTCCTCCTCGCCTCCCTCCTCTCCCTCGCCTGCGGCGGGGGCGGCGGCTCGACGGCCCCCACGGACAACTCGAACCCCAAGCCGCCCATCGTCTACGGAAAGATCCGCAACACCACGCCCGTGGATGGCGACACACGGGAGTACTACGTCCACGTGCCCCTGAAGTACGACGGCAAGACGGCGGTGCCGCTGCTCTTCATGTTCCACGGCACCAGCGGGGACGGGGAGAAGTTCTACAACATCTCCGGCTGGAAGGAGAAGGCCGAGGTGGAGAACTTCATCTCCGTGTATCCCAGCAGCTGGCACTACTGCTTCACCGAAGACGGCGAGACCAAGAACAACACCAAGTGGAACGACTTCACCCTCGTGGACATCCTCTGCGCCGGCCAGACACCCCGGGACGACGTGAAGTTCGTGAGCCAGATGATCACGGAGCTGCAGGCGGCCTACAACATCGACGCGAAGCGGATCTACGCCGCCGGCTTCTCCAACGGCGGCCAGTTCACCTCCCGCCTCGCCGTGGACCTCTCCGACAAGCTCGCCGCCGTGGCCAGCAACAGCGGCAGCCTGCGGCCCGCCATGGTCTACACCCCCAAGCGCAAGCTCCCCATCGCCTACATGGTCGGCAACAAGGACGATCGCTACATGGCCCTCAACAACGGCCAGCCCCTGCCCATGGACATGGCGGCCTTCTTCGCCGTGCCCTTCTTCACCGGCGTCACGGCCTCCTACGTCCAGTCCTTCGGCCTGCAGCAGACCTACACCCTCTCCGGCGCCCCCGGCGTCGAGCCCGTGGCCACCTTCGCCAGCGCCACCGGAACGCCCGGGAACCTCCTCCACATGATCGTGGTGAAGGACATGACCCACCTGTATCCCAACGGCGACAACTTCCCCCTCAGCGCCCCGAACCAGCAGTGGGACTTCTTCATGCAGTACAGCCTGCCGTAGGGGGCGCGTGGGACTGGGCCGGCACTCAACATCGATTCCGGAACGAACGAAGGCGTGGAGTCCGTCGGCGCAGTTGAAGTTGAAGTTGAAGTTGAAGTTGAAGTTGACCTTCCAGGAGCTCCTCGCTCAACGAGGGCCGCGCCCTTCGGCCCTCGTTGAGCGAGGAGCCACACGCGCAGCGTGGTCGCCGAAGAGGCCGTGACGCATCGCGACGAATTGACGACCCTCTCCTGCCAACCAGGGATGGAGCCTCGAGGCGGACGCCAGCCTCCGTGCCTGGAACGGGCTCCCACTCGCGCTGCGCGCTCTGGCACCGTGCTCCGCGAGCGCCGAAGGGCGCGGCGCTCGTGGATCGCGGTGCTCCTGTTAAAACCTCGTCATTCCGGTGGTTCGGGCGCGTCGTCCAGACCCGTCACTCGATGGGAACCCCTCACAGCCTTGCGTAGAACGAGCTGTTCCTCACGTTCTCGTCCACCTTGAAGGGCTGCTGCAACGGTGGGAAGGCCCGCTGCTCACAGTCCGTGCGGTCGCAGAGCCGGCACGTCACGCCCACGGGCACCGGCGGCTGGTCGAGGCGCACGGCGTCGGCGTAGACGAGCTCCTTGGCGAAGGCCATCTCGCAGCCCAGGCCCACGGCCTGCATGGCGTGCTGGCCGCGGTAGCCGCCGGTGTCCTTCTGGAGGGTGCGGGCGATGCAGAAGTACTTCCTTCCGTCGGGCATCTCGCTCACCTGGGTGCGCACCATGCCCGGCGTGAGGAAGGCCGCGTGGACGTTCCAGCGGGGGCAGCAGCCGGAGTAGCGGGCGATGTGGATGCCGCTGGCGGAAAAGCTCTTGGAGATGTTCCCGGCGATGTCGATGCGCAGGAAGTGGAAGGGCACGCCCTCGGCGCCGGGGCGCCGAAGCGTCGTCAGGCGGTGGCAGACCTGCTCGAAGCTGGCCTGGAAGCGCCGGCCCAGGAGCTCCACGTCGTAGCGCTCCGTGCGCGCCGCCTTCAGGAAGGCGGCGTAGGGCATCAGCACCGCCCCGGCGAAGTGGTTGGCGAGGGCGATGCGGGCCAGGGCCCGGGTGCCCGGCGTGCCGAGGTGGGGATCCGCCGCCAGGCGGTCCAGCAGGTCGCTCTCCCACAGGAGGGCCCACTGGTGGGCCAGCTGGAAGGCCCGGCTCTTGGGGGGCAGCAGCTCGCTCAGGGAGAGCTCCCGGCGCTCGGCGTCGAAGCTCCGCAGCTGGCCCGGCCGCGTCGAAGCCCGGTGCACCTTCACGGCGATGCCCCTGGCCTCGAAGGCCTTCACCAGGCCCGGCAGGATCCAGTCCGGGTCCAGCTTCGCCTCGGCCCCCAGGCGCTCCGCGGCGGCCTCCAGCTCGGGGAAGTGGTTGCCCGCCCGCTGGAGGAAGTCCCCCACGAGCTCCGCGGGCACCCGGGTGCGGTCCGGATCGAAGGCCTGGCCGTCGCTGAGGGTGGCGCTGAGGCTGTCGAGGCCCTGGCGCGCGGCCCGGTAGGCCCCGTAGAGCTGGGACACCGCCCGGGCCAGGGAGGGATTGTTCTGGGCCAGCTCCCGCACGTCCACCGCGGGCAGGTCCAGGGCCTCGAAGAGGGGATCGCCGAAGGCCTCCATCAGCTCCTCGGAAACCCGCGCCTCGTCGTCCGGGGCCAGGGCCTTCAGGTCCAGGTGGAAGGTCTGGGCCAGCCGGATCAGGAGGGGCGCCGTGAGAGGGCGCTTGTTGGCCTCGATGAGGTTCAGGTAGCTGGGGCTGATGGCCAGGCGCTCCGCGAGCTGCACCTGGGAGAGGTTCTCCTGGCGGCGGAGCTGGCGGATCTTGGCGCCCAGGCGGGCGGCGGGCTTGGTGGGGGCGGCGGAGGGCATGGGGGCCTCGTTGACAAACTTTTACAATTCATGACTTCACAATTGACGGAAATTGACTGATTAACCCCAATCATTCTTCATTCTGCTTGCGGATTTCGATTGTAAGTCAATCTTTGACACATAGCCACCCGGAGCCCCCATGAACCCCCTCGCCCTCACTGAAGCCCCCCTTCTCCAGGGCCTCCGCTGGACCGGCCCCCGTCCGCTTGGGGACCGTTCGGCGCAGGCCCGCGTCCTCACACCCCAGGCCCTGGCCTTCGTGGCCAGCCTGGCCCGGGACTTCCGGGAGGAGCTGCAGGTGCTGCTGGCGGAGCGGGAGGAACGCCAGCGGCGCTTCGACGAAGGCTTCCGGCCGGGCTACCTGCCGGGCACCACCGCCCTGCGGGGCGGGAACTGGACCGTGGCGGCCCTGCCCGCCGCGCTCCTGGACCGAAGGGTGGAGATCACCGGGCCCCCGGACCGCAAGATGCTCATCAACGCCCTCAACAGCGGCGCCTCGGTGCACATGTCCGACTTCGAGGACAGCCTGGCGCCCACTCCGGACAACTTGATCGAGGGGCAGGCCAACCTGCAGGATGCCGTCCGCGGCGTCCTGGTCCACGAGGAGGGCGGCAAGCGCTACGCCCTCAACCCCGAGACCGCCCTGCTCATGGTGCGGCCCCGGGGCCTGCACCTGGTGGAAGCCCACCTCCTCGTGGACGGCGAGCCCGTCCCCGCCGCCCTCTTCGACGCGGGCCTCTTCCTCTTCCACAACGCCGCCGAGCTGGTCCGCCAGGGGAAGGTCCCCTGCCTCTACCTGCCCAAGCTGGAGCACTTCCTCGAAGCCCGCCTGTGGGACCGCATCCTCGGGACGGTGGAGCGTGAGCTTGGGCTGGAGGCCGGCGCCGTGAAGGTGACCGTGCTCATCGAGACCCTGCCCGCGGCCTTCCAGATGGACGAGATCCTCTTCGAGCTCCGTACCCGCGCCGCGGGGCTGAACCTCGGGCGCTGGGACTACATCTTCAGCTTCCTCAAGGTGCACCGCGCCGATCCCGCCGCGATCCTGCCGGACCGGGGCCGCATCACCATGGACCAGCCCTTCCTGCGGGCCTACGCCCGGCGCCTGGTGCAGGTCTGCCACCGGCGCGGCTGCCTGGCCCTGGGGGGCATGAGCGCCTTCGTGCCGGTGAAGGCCGACACCGAGGCCACGGAAAAGGCCCTGGCCCAGGTCCGCGCCGACAAGCTGCGGGAGGTCCAGGACGGCTGCGACGGCACCTGGGTGGCCCACCCGGGCCTCGTGCCCATCGCGAAGCTGGTCTTCGACGAGGGGATGGCGGGACCCAACCAGCTCGACGCGATGCCCACCCTCGAAGTCCCGGCGGCGGCCCTCCTCGAGATCCCCGACGGCCCCCGCACAAGGGACACCCTCTTCCGCAACCTGCGCATCGGCATCCGCTACCTGGAGGCCTGGCTCCGCGGCAACGGCTGCGTGGCCCTCTACGGCCTCATGGAGGACGCCGCCACCGCCGAGATCAGCCGCCTGCAGCTCTGGCAGTGGGTACGCCACGGGGCGGTGGTGGAGGACATCGGTCCCCTGTCGCGCTGCGCCTTCCACGGCTTCGTCCTGGACGCCCTCCAGCAGATCCACGCCGAAGTCGGCGGCCAGGCCTTCGAGGACGGCCGCTTCGTGGAGGCCGCCGAGCTCTTCGAGGGCCTCATCCTCGCCCCCCTGCCCGACGCCTTCCTGACCCTTTCCGCCTATCCCCGCCTCATCGCCCAGCCCGAAACCCTGCCCCTCACGGAGATCGCATGAACGCCCTCTTCCGCGTCCCCCTGCCCGACGACGATGGCCTGGGCCAGCGCTTCCACGGCGTCGTCCGCCCCTATTCCCACGCGCAGGTGCAGAAGCTGAAGGGCACCCTGAAGATCGAGCACACCCTCGCCCAGCACGGCGCGCGGCGGCTCTGGGAGCTGCTCCAGGAGGGCAGCTACGTGAACGCGCTGGGCGCCATGACCGGCGGCCAGGCGGTGCAGCAGGCCAAGGCCGGCCTCCAGGCCATCTACTGCTCCGGCTGGCAGGCGGCGGCGGACGCCAATCTTTCGGGCCAGACCTACCCGGACCAGAGCCTCTATCCGGCGAACTCGGTCCCCGCCCTGGTGAAGCGCCTCAACGCCGCCCTCCTGCGGGCGGACCAGATCGAGCACGCCGAAGGCGGCGCCAGCCGCGACTGGCTCCTGCCCATCGTGGCGGACGCGGAGGCGGGCTTCGGCGGGCCCCTGAACGCCTTCGAGCTGATGAAGGGCATGATCGAGGCCGGCGCCGCCGGGGTGCACTTCGAGGACCAGCTCAGCTCGGAGAAGAAGTGCGGGCATCTCGGCGGCAAGGTCCTGGTGCCCACGGGCCAGTTCATCCGGACGCTGGTGTCGGCGCGCCTCGCCGCCGACGTGCTGGAGGTGCCCACGGTGCTCATCGCCCGCACGGACGCCGACGCGGCGCGCCTCATCACGTCCGACGTGGACGAGCGGGACCATCCCTTCCTCACCGGGGAGCGCACCCCCGAAGGCTTCCACCGCATCACCGGCGGGGTCGGCATGGCCATCGCAAGAGCCAAGGCCTACGCGCCCTTCGCGGACCTCCTGTGGTGCGAGACCTCCACGCCGGACCTCAACGAGGCGAAGGAATTCGCCGAGGGCGTCCACGCCGAGTTCCCGGGCAAGCTCCTGGCCTACAACTGCTCGCCCTCCTTCAACTGGAGGAAGAAGCTCGGCGACGCCGAGATCGCCGCCTTCCAGCGGGAGCTGGGCGCCATGGGCTACCGCTTCCAGTTCGTCACCCTGGCGGGCTTCCACAGCCTCAACCACGGCATGTTCGAGCTGGCCCACGCCTACCGCACGGAGGGCATGACCGCCTACGCCCGCCTCCAGACCGCCGAGTTCGCTTCGGAGGAGGCCGGCTACACCGCCACCCGCCACCAGCGGGAGGTGGGCACGGGCTACTTCGACGCCGTGGCGGAAGTCCTCAGCGGCGGCCTCGCCTCGACGCTGGCCCTGCAGGGCAGCACCGAAGCCGCCCAGTTCGGCGAACGCACCGCCTGACCACGTTTCCTTCAACCCCGGAGTCTCCCATGCGCGCCACCGCCCTTTCCCAGAGACAGCAGGCCGACGACCTGCCGAAGGAAGTCCTGCGGGACCTGGAGCGACACGCCGATGTGGAGGAAGTGCCATGGGATGGCCGGGATTGGGATTTTGGCGAGGACTGAGGGAGCGGTTCCGGCCGGGCTGCCTCGCCCCGCGGCCCCTGTGGCGGCGGGACGAGGGCTTCGAGGCGGAAGTCCTGGCCCAGCTCCTGGCGCGCGGCGACTAGCGGCCCTTGCGGAGTGGGCGGCGATCTTCCGGCCACTCCGTTAGGGCCGCTTGTGCCGGATCTGGTGTGATCCCCGGTCCCCAGGCTGGAGATTTCCGGCCCAACGGGATACAAAGAGGGATCCGACCGAGGCTCCCCATGTCCATCGAGACCATCCAATCCGACGCCAGGAAGCGCATGCACGGGGCCATCGAGACCCTGAAGAAGGAGATGGCCACCATCCGCACGGGCCGGGCCAACGCCTCCCTCCTGGACACGGTGCACGTGGAGTACTACGGCACGAAGACGCCCCTGAACCAGGTGGCCACCATCACCGTGCCCGAATCCTCCATGCTGGTGATCCAGCCCTTCGACCGCAGCGCCATCAAGGCCATCGAGACGGGCATCCTGGAATCCCAGCTCGGCCTGAACCCCAGCAACGACGGCATCGTGATCCGCCTGCCCATCCCGGCGCTGAACGAGGAGCGCCGCCGGGAGCTGGTGAAGGTGCTCCACAAGCTCTCGGAGGAGATCAAGACCTCCATCCGCAACGTGCGCCGGGACGCCAACGATCACGTGAAGCAGCTGGAGAAGGCCAAGGACGCCCACATCTCCGAGGACGCCGCCAAGAAGGCCCTGGACGACATCCAGAAGCTCACCGACGGCCAGATCAAGGAAGTGGACGATATGGTGAAGCACAAGGAAGCCGAGATCATGAAGGTCTGATCCCGCCGGCACCGATTTCGGGAGGACTGGATGTCCTCCCGAAATCGAGTGCCGGCGAGGATCAGAGAACGTCCGCGGTTTAGCCAACGTCGCGAACATAGCCCCGTTAGCCCTTCCAATCCTCGTGCCGGCGAGGATCAGAGAACGTTCGCGGTCTAGCCAACACCGCGACCCTTGCCCCCGTAAGCCCGTCCCAATCCCCGCGACACCGAGGATCCGAAACCCGGCCGCCTCGCCGGAGGCCTCCCGTCGTCCCCGTCTGGACCCCGCCCGATCCGGGACTACACTTCGGCAACGCCTCCCGACCCTCCCGATGCCGAGGTGCCCATGCCGGCCTCGTCCCTCCTGCCCTCCCTGGCCCTCGCCTGGTGCTTGGCCCTGGCCCTCGGCGGGGGCGCGGCGCGCGCCCAGGCTCCTCCGGGGCAGGCCCAGTCCCATCCCCTGGAAGGGCTCCTCATCGTCGCCTCGAAGGATACGACCCCCATCTCCGGGGACCGGCGGGCGAAGCTCGCCAGCCTCGCCACCACCATGGCCCACCTGGACAAGGGCCAGTTCAACCCCATCAGCTTCATCCCCCCGGACCAGGCCCCGACGATGTTCGTGCCCATCGCTTCGCCCCGGGGGCGGATCCTTCTCTATACCTACGACGCGAAGCTGCCCGACCCCGCCAAGCGGGAGGAACTCCGCATCAGCCTGCCCTTCAATGGGCTCTCCTACCAGCTGACGCCGCCCTTCCACCGCTTCGGGGGTGGCTTCGACTTCCACCTGCGGAACCTCTCCCTCTCCACGGACCGTTCCGCGGGCTCCCGCCGGTGGCGGTGGTCGCCGGACGGGAAGCGGCTCCTGCTCATCCTCGAGCGGGACCGCTGGATCGCCAGCAGCGGCGGGGCGCGGGAGATCACCCTCACCGGCACCGTGCCGAACGGCTACCTCGAGGGTTTCGCCCAGGACTCGAACCACGTGCTGCTCTATTCGACCCCGCCGGGCGGCCGGCCCCGCTGGTACGTGGCCCGGCTCCCCGAGCGCCAGGAGCGCGTGGACCTGGCGGACCTCTTCGCCGGCGCGCGGCAGGTGCCCCTGGGCGAGGAGGCCACCGGCGAGAACGCCGCCGGCGGCATCACCTACAGCCCCGACGGGCGCGCGGTGGCCTTCGTGGCCACGAGCCGCCGCTTCGCGAATTCCGAAGTCCTCTTCGCGGGCCCCCCGGACAACCCGAGGCAGGTCCTCCTCGCCCAGGGGATCCGCGCCGCCACCGACACCGGCCAGACGCCCGCCTCCCTCCTGGGCCAGGACGTCGGCGCCGCCGCGCCGCGCCCCGGCCAGCCCTACCGGGTGAAGTTCAGCAAGCTGCTGATCCTGGGCTGGTCCCAGGACGGCGGGACCCTCTACTTCCGCCTCTCCGAGCAGAGCGGGCAGGGGATCACCGAATCCTCCAACCCCCAGGACCACCGGGTCCAGCACACGAACCAGATCTGGTCCTGGCGCGCGGACCGCGGCGTCCAGAAGGTCATGGACCTGCCGGTCCTCACCGAGTACGCCATCGTCGGCTGCCCGGTCTCCCACGACGGGCGCTGGCTGCTGATGTGGGGCAGCGACCTCCCGGGCACGGTGATGACCTCCCGGGAGCATGTCGCGCTGACCGTCAGCTCGGACACCCGGGAGCACCACCTCTACGCCGCGGACCTCCGGAATGGCACCGTCCGGAAGCTCTGGCGGCAGCGCAGCTTCTTCGACTACGCCACCTTCACCAAGCCCGAACGGTGGGAGGGCGAAGTGAACCCGGGCTTCAACGCCGGCCCTCCCGGGCAGGTGCTCCCGGACGCCTTCCTGCGCTTCACGAGCCCCGTGGCGGTCAAGGCCTGGCAGTACCAGTGGGCCTTCGAGCTGAGCTTCGAGGGCAGCGTGCCGGATTTCGCCCGGCGGCGGGACAACCTCTTCGTGCAGGCCACCTTCGCCCGGCCCGACGGCACGCCCTACCGCGACACGGACGGGGACTACCGCACCGCCGAGGGATTGGCGGCCAGCTTCCTGCCCTTCCGCACGGGCATCCTGAGCGTCTCCGCCGACGCCTTCCGGGGCTCCTACTTCGTCCCCTGGTCCGTGCTCGAGCTTCTGGCCGCGGAGGACACCGACGTGGACGTGGTCCTGCGGCTCTATGAGGGCGAACGCCTGCTGGGCGAGACGGTGCCCCCCAGCCGCGTGCGGGTCCCGGAAGCCGAAGCGTCCCGGGTCTGGTTCCGGTCCCCCTTGGTCGCCATGGCCCTGAAGGAGGGGAAGAAGGGCCTCCTGGTCACCGCGGAGGCCCACACCCGGAAACTGACGGCCTGGGGCGTGCGCCTGGAGGCCCTGGTCCGGGACGGCGACCTCAACCCCGTCCCCGCGCGGAACGTCGAGTTCCGCGGCCCCGGCGGCACCGCCGCCGCCAAGTCCACCCACGCGCTCACCCGGGACGATGAAGTCGTCCATGTGAGCCTCTTCATCCCCCTGGACGAACTGCAGCTGCCCGCCGGGGAGCGCAGGCTGAACATCCAGCTGCAGGGCATCCTCCAGGACCGGAACTTCGTGGGCGGCAGCCCGCAGCTGCCCATCACGGTGCGGATGCCCTAGGACCCAGGCGGCGACGCTGCGTCGGCGGGGCCGGATTCCCGCGGCGGCGGCGGAGGGCTTCGGTACCCTCGAGTGTCCGCCGCTCCGCCCATGTCCCCCGCCATCCTCCTCTTCCTCGCCGTCGCGGCCCTGGTCGCCGGCTTCCTCGACGCCATCGTCGGGGGCGGCGGCCTCATCACCATTCCTGCCTTGATGCTGGGCTTTCCCACCGCCGGTCTCCCGGGGGGCATCCCGCTGCCCACCATCCTGGGCATCAATAAGGTCTCCAGCTGCACGGGCACCACCATGGCCGCGGCGAAGTTCCTGCGGGCGGGGACGCTGCCCTGGCGCGACATGGTCTGGCCGGTCCTCGCCGCCATGCTCGGCGCCTGCGGGGGCGTGGCCCTGGCCTACCAGGTGAAGGGCGATTTCCTGCGGCCGGTGATGCTCGGCCTGATGATCGCCATGCTGCTCTTCACGGTGCTGAAGCCCGACCTCGGGAAGCTCCACGCGCCGAAGTACGGCCAGGCCCACGAGCGCGGCCTCGCCGCCCTCATCTCCTTCCTCCTGGGCTTCTACGACGGCTTCTTCGGGCCCGGCACCGGTTCCCTGCTGATCTTCCTCTACGTCGCCGCGCTGGGCTTCGACTTCCTGCGGGCCTCGGCCCTGGCCAAGTCCGTGAACTGGGCCTCCAACATCGCCGCCACCGTGCTCTTCGTGTGGCAGGGCAGCTGGATCCCCCAGGCCGCCCTGGCCATGGCCGTGGGCAACGGCATCGGCGGCTGGCTCGGCGCCCACGTGGCCCTCAAGAAGGGCAGCGGCTGGGTGCGCGGGGTGTTCATCGCCGTGGTGGGCCTGCTGATCCTGCGGCTGGGCTGGCAGATGTTACGGGGCTGAGGGGGAGGCCCGGCGTATCCTGGAACCCCGATCCCAAGGAGAACCCATGGACCGCCGAACCCTGCTCGGAACCCTCGCCGCCGGCGCGGCCGCCACGGCCCTGAAGGCCGACGACAAGAACAAGAAGGCCGCCCCCGCGCCCATGGCCAACGCGAACGCCGACTACGTCGCCCGTCCCTTCGATTTCGGCAATGGCCTCAACGGATTGAGCAAGGACCTGCTCGCCGAGCACCTGACCCTGTACAAAGGCTACGTGACGCGCACCAACGCCTTGCTCAAGGACGTCCTCGCCGCGGAGAAGGAAGGCAAGGCCAACGCGATGGTGCAGGAGCTGCGCCGACGCCTGGGCTTCGAGTTCAGCGGGATGCGCGTCCACGAGTGGTACTTCGAGGGCCTCGCCAACGCCGGCGGCAAGCCCACGGAGAACCATCCCCTCCACAAGGGCATCGTGGACACCTGGGGCACCTGGGACGCCTGGTGGGCGGCCTTCAAGGCCACCTGCACCATGCCCGGCATCGGCTGGGCGGCCCTGGTGAAGGACCCCATGACCGGCCGCCTCATGAATGCCTGGTTCCAGGACCACGAGAACGCCATCCCCGTGGGCGCCAGCCCCATCCTGGTGGTGGACGTGTGGGAGCACGCCTACGTGAAGGACTACGGCGCCACGGGGCGGGGCAAGTACGTCGATGCCCTCAAGCCGCTCATCAACTGGACGGCGGTGGAGAAGCGGTACTGATCCAGAAGCCTAGTGGCGGCCCCTGGAATACCGTTCTTCCAGGGTCCGCCCGGTCTCTTGAAGCTGCCTCCGCTGACCGGTCAGCCCGAGCTCGGCGTAGGCGCTGTCCAGAAAGGAGCGGAAGGTGGGCGCGAGTTCACGCACCCGGTCGCGGCCCTCCATGGCGCTCGCTCCAAGCCCCTGCAGTTCTTCCCAGGCCGGTTCGAACCAGGCACGGAGGGCTGGCCAGGCTTTTTGCCGGGCGAGGCAGCTCCCGACCTGGGAGTGGATGTGGACCGGAAGGCAAAGCCGGAAGGGCAGGCCGGGGCGGAAACTGGGCATCGCCTCGGCCAGCGCCACGGGTCCTCGGTGGGCCGGCAGGAAGGCGGTCCAGAAGGCCAGGGCCCCCCAGCGCTCCCCGTCCAGGGGCCAGCGGCGGAGGTGCTCCTCCAGGCGTGGGATGGCGTGCCGGGCCTCGGCGAACCAGAGGTTCGCATCCAGATCCTCGACCGGGAGATCGGCGCCGAGGCGGGCCCGCGTCAGGTCCAGGGCCAGCAGGGATTCCAGGTCCCGGCAGGGCATCCGCTGAAGCAGATGGACCATCCTGAATTTCCGTGGCCCGATGGCTTCGGGTTGCTGGGCCACCCGCTCGGAGGCCGTCCAGAGCCGGCCCGCGCGGCCAGCCCTCATCCGTTCCGCCAGGGTGGCGGGAAGGAGCGCCGCATCGCCGGCCTCCTTGCCTTCAGACCCCAGGGCCAACGTCCAGGCGCTGGAGAGGGAGGGCTGAGGTCCAAGGATCCGTTCAGAACGAAGCCACTGGACCAGGCCCGGATCCGTTTCGAAGGCCGCCTGCAGGGAGGGCAGCGCCTTGACGTCCCGGACCAGGATCCGCCAGGGGGGCAGGGGCGCGGGCATCGCCGGGGCCGGCAAGGCGGGCAGTCCCGCCAGCCTGAACAGTTCGAACCGCTCAGGGGACATCGGTTCTGGAAGGTTCGCCCCCTTCAGAAGGAGACGGGCCAGCTCCGGGTAGGCACCTCCGGCCCGTTCCCGCAACTCCAAGAGGGCGCCGGGCAGGATATCCCATCCCTCCCGCCAGCTGCGGGCCATGGCCAAGTAGGTCTTCAGCGTGCCTGCACGGAGGCGGTGCTGGCCCCACCGCTCCTCCGTGAGGAACAAGGGATCCGCCTTCCGGAACCAGCCCTGGGCCTGGTCCAGGAGTTCGGCCCAGCGCAGCTGCCGGCGCAGCACGTCCGCCTGGGCGTGGATGAGGGGTAGGGGCGGCCATTCCTGGCCCGGCATGGGCTCCACGCCGGCGATGCCGTCCATGAGTTTCCCGGCGCGCCCATCGTCCAGGAGCCGCAGCAGGAAAACCAGATTCCCCTGGAGCCGGGGGTTTTCGGGATCGGAGGCCAGGGCGGTCAAGACGGCCTCCGCCATGCGCCGCAGGGTGTCCTGGAGCTGGCCTGCCTGCTGGCGCAGCCGCGGCCCCAGCCGTTCGGGATCCGGGCCCTCCACCAGGTCGATCTGCCAGGGCCACTCTGGCACCCCGAGGAACTTGTCCAGGGCCGCCCGGGCTTCCGGGAGCGGGGTCTCATAGCGGCCGAGCGGTCGAGGTTCCCGGAAGCGCCAGGGGGCCGAAACGGCCAGGGCCAGCTCCGCCATGGCCAGGCGCGCCTCCCCGTGATCGGGCTGGACGCGCAGGAGGTCTTCGAGGGTGTCCCAGGGCAGGGCTCCCGCGCCCTTCCGCAGGGCTTCTTCGATCAGGGCGAGGTCCGGGGCGCCCTCTCCGGAGGCCTGGGCCTTCCTGCCCGGATCCAGCAGCATCCAGCGCGTCCGGTTCGGATTCAGCTCCGAGGCCTGGACCAGGACCGCCAGCGAGGCACTTCCCATGGGCTCCGTCCGGACCCCCGCAACCCCGAGACGCACCCATCGCGGTTCGGGATTGCCCTGCAGGGTGCGTGAATAGAGGGCCTGCTCGACCACCAGCCGCCACCCTCCGAACCGGGAGGTGGCGGTGGCGAACAGGGGCAGGCCCCGGAGTTCCTGCGCTCCGGCCCAGGGACCGGGGGTGGCCGCGAGAAGAAGAAGCAGGACCGGCATTCGCATGGAAATCCCTGGAAGATCGAGCCCGCGAGGCGCCTTGAACGCTCCAGGCGCGGCCCTGCGCCGGCGAAGGGTCCAGGTCCGATGCCTGACTTCCCCGCGTCCAGCCTGTAGCCTGAAAGATGATGCCCCGTCGCCCGCCTTCGTTCCTGCTCGACACGCTGATCCGCGGCGCGCGCTTCTTCTACCTGCTCTGGGGCGGGATGCTGCTCACGACCCTGAGCCTCTACGACCGCCTGAAGCTGCCGACCTTCCTCTGGACCTGGCCCAGGGCGGCGCGCTTCCTCACCTCCTCCTGGGGCCGGGGCATCGCGCTCGGCCTGGGGCTGGTGATGGCCATCGCGGCCCTGGTGGAGGTCTGGCACCTGGTGGACCGCCTGCTGGTGATGGCCACCCGCGACAGCGAGCACGACTGAGATGGCGGGCCCCCTCGGAGGATTCGAAGGCTTCGTCGCCGCCCGCTACCTGACCACGAAGCGCACCGGCGCCTTCGTGAAGGTGATGGTGCTCTTCGCCACCGCCGGCATCGCCCTCGGCGTCTTCGCCATGGTGGTGACCATGGCCCTGATGAACGGCTTCCGGGAGGAGATCCAGGCGAACCTGTTTTCCGCCACCGCCCACTTCACCGTCGCCAACATCGCCGGCGACCTGCCGGACACCGCCGCCGCCCTGAAGACCGTCCGGGCCTCGCCGGGGGTCGTGGCGGCCTCGCCGATGCGCTTCGAGAAGGGGCTCCTGCGCCTGCCCGGCAGCGAAGCGCCCCCGGAGGCCCTGGCGGTGAAGGCCGTGGACCCCGCCACCGCCGGCACCACCACCAGCATCTTCGACAGCCTCGCCCCCCTCCGCATCGAAGCCCTGAAGGAGGGCGACGTGGTCCTGGGCCGGGAGCTCCAGCGGCGCTTCGGCCTGCGGGTGGGGGACACGGTGGCCATCGCCTTCCTGCGCATGGACCTGGGCCTGGGAGGACTGCAGCCCAAGGTTTCCGTCTACAAGGTCGCGGGCTTTTTCGAAAGCCACATCAGCGAGTACGACAAGGGCTGGGCCTTCATCCACCTGGAGGACGCCAAGCGCCTGGCCCGCAGCACCGAGGCGGAGATGATCGAGGTGCGCGCGGGCTCCATCGACGGCATCGACGCCGCCAAGGGCGCGCTGATGAAGACGCTCGGCGGCACCTACCTGGCCACGGACCTGCGGGACACCAACCGGGCCCTCTTCGCCGCGCTGCGGGTGGAGAAGTGGATCTTCACCGCCATCCTCTCCCTCATCGTGCTGGTGGCGGCCTTCAACATCGTGGCGAGCCTGGTGCTGCTGGTCACCGAGAAGCGCCGGGACCTGGGCGTCCTGCTCTCCCTGGGCGCCACGCCCACCCAGGTGAAGAACATCTTCGTGCGCCAGGGCCTGGGGATCGGCGTTCTCGGAACCCTCCTCGGCCTGGCCGTCTCCACCACCACCTGCCTGCTGGTGGACCACTACCGCCTCATCCGCCTGCCTTCGGCGGTTTACGATTTCATCACCTACGTGCCCCTCAAGCTCCACCTGGAGGACCTGGCCCTGGCGGCCCTGTTCCCCCTGGCGGTGGCCTGGGCGGCCTCCCACTACCCGGCGAAGCGCGCAGCCAGCGTGGATCCGGTGGACGCGCTGAGGGCGGAATGAGCGCCGCGAAGCTGCCCCGCCCCTCTCCACGCAGGCTTCCCGCCACACGGACGGCCGTCCGCAGGCCGCCCACCTACCGCGCCATGCTGTCGTCGCTTTCAGAGCTGCTCGCCTCCTCGCGGATCGCGGCCGCGAGGGCCGTGAACCACCTCATGACCGCGACCTACTGGCAGATTGGACGGCATATCGTGGAATTCGAGCAGGGCGGACGAGGCCGGGCTGCCTACGGCGCGCAGCTCATCCCGCGGCTGAGCGCGGACCTGACGTCGCGCTTCGGACGGGGCTTCTCCGCGCGAAACCTCGAAACCATGCGCCTCTTCTACCTCGCCTGGCCGATTCCGGAGACCGTGTCTGCGGAATCGGGATTGGTGCAGCGACGATCAGGGATTCCGCAGACGACGTCTGCGGAATTGCTGGTCCCACCCCCGGATGTGCAGACGCCAGCCTTCCTGCTCCCTTGGTCCCACTATGTCCGCCTCCTCTCCGTGGCGGATCCGGAGGCCCGTGCTTTCTATCACGCCGAGTCGCTTCGCGGTGGCTGGTCCGTCCGGCAGCTGGACCGACAGATCTCCACGCTGTTCTTTGAACGCACCCAGCGGGCCGGCAATCCGGATGGAATGCTGAGGGCCGCATCAGCAACCGGAGAAAGTCTGCTTCCCGAGGACGCGCTGAAAGACTCCTTCGTGCTGGAATTTCTCGGGTTGAAGGATGAATACTCCGAGACCGACCTCGAGGAATCCCTGATCCTGCAGCTGGAATCCTTCCTCCTGGAGCTGGGCGGGGACTTCGCCTTCATCGGCCGGCAGCGGCGTCTCCGGGTGGGCGGCGAGTGGTACCGGGTGGATCTTCTCTTCTTCCACCGGAGGCTGCGCTGCCTCGTGGTCATCGATCTGAAGGTCGGGAAGTTCACGCACGCGGATGCGGGACAGATGCACCTATACCTGAACTATGCGAAGAGGCACTGGACCCAGGCCGACGAAAACCCACCGGTGGGCCTGATTCTCTGCGCGGAGCGGGATGCCACCGTCGCCCGCTATGCCCTTGAGGGCCTTCCGAACAAGGTTCTGGCGGCGGAGTATCGCCTCCTGCTGCCCAAGGAGAAGGTACTCGCCGAAGCCCTTGCGGACACCCGGAGGCGGCTGGAGCAGACTCGTGCGGGCAGGCTTCCCCTCCAGCCACGGAAAAGGAAAGCGTGATGACTGCGAACCCCTATCTCTTCCTCGACACCGAAACCGGCGGCCTCGACCCCCGGACCCACAGCCTCCTCACCCTGGGCCTCGTGGTCGGCGACGCCTCGGGGGTCAAGGATTCCCTCGAGATCGCCGTCAAGCACGAGCCCTACGTGGTGAGCGGCGGGGGCATGAAGGTGAACCGCATCGACCTGGTGGCCCACCACGAGCATGCGGTCTCCCCCGCCGGCGCCCTGGACCTCCTGGAGGGCTTCCTGGACCGGAACTTCCCCAAGGACGTCCGGGCCGTCCTGGTGGGCCACAACATCACCTTCGACCACGCCTTCCTCAACGTCTTCCTCTACGGCCTGGGGCGGGATCCCGAGGCGCGCATCGACCACCGCTCCGTGGACACCCACGCCATCGCCGCGGCCCTGCGGGACGCGGGCAAGCTCGAGCTCCCGAAGCTCAGCAGCGACGTGCTCTTCCGCCACTTCGGCGTGGAACCCCCGGAGTCCAAGCGCCACACGGCCCTCGGCGACGCCCTGGCCACCTTCGAGCTGTACTGGAAGCTCGTGGGGCTGATGCGATGAGGCTCCTGTCGTCCAGGGATTCATGGATGCCATCGGCCCCGGCTCCGCCGACCACCCCCCGATCGGCCAGGACATCAAGTCCTGCCCTCCCGCTCCCGCTCCCGCGGCGCCTGCAGCTCGCGGTCGCGGAGGGGGCCCCGTGATCGGCCAGCCCCTCAGCATCCGGGATCTCCACAAGACCTACCCGGCGGCGGAACACCCCGTCTTCGACGGCTACAGCCTGGAGGTGGAGGCCGGCTGCCTCTGCGCCCTGGTGGGCGTCTCCGGCGTGGGCAAGACCACCCTGCTGAACTGCGTGGCGGCCCTGGACCGCTGGGAAGGCGGCAGCATCCGCGTCGGCGGCCTCGAGGTGCCCAGGGGCGATCCCGAGGCCGCCTCCCTGCACCGCCGGGCCCGGGTCGGTCTCGCCTTCCAGCAGCCCCACCTGCTGCCGGAATTCACCGTGCGGGAGAACCTCCTCATGCCCGTGCGCATCACCCGCGAGCCCACGGCGGAGGACGAGGCCTGGGCGGACCACCTTCTCGAAGTCGTCGGCATTCCCGAGCTGGGCGCGCGGCTGCCCGGCCAGCTCAGCGGCGGCCAGGCCGCCCGGGCCGGGCTGGTCCGCGCGCTGATGCGCAAGCCCGCCTTCTGGCTGCTGGACGAGCCCACCGGCAACCTGGACCCCGCCACGGCGGAGGAGGCCTTCGCCTTCCTCCTCAAGCTCCACGCCGAGCTGCGCCCCACCACGCTCCTGGTGACCCACAATCCGGAGCTGGCGGGACGCTGCGAACGGACGGTGCGGCTGGGCTAGGGTCCGGCCATCCGCGCCGGGTCCCGGCTTCGGGGAAGTCAGGCTGCCTTCTTCTTCACCGCCGGTTTCGGCGCGTCCACCTTCTTCTCGCTGAAGAAGCCCACCAGCAGCAGGTTCAGCTCCACCTCGTCCTTCAGGCTGATCTTGGCGGCCACGCTGTCGGCGCCGATGCCGAAATCCTTGCGATTGATCTTCAGGGTGCCTTCGAAGCTCCAGGTGTCCGTGCCGGCGCCGTTCTTGCCGAAGGCGGGCTCGAAGGGGATGCTCAGCTCCTTCTTCACGCCGTGCATGTCGAGGGTGCCCGTCACGACGACCTTGCCGCCCTCCCGCGCGACCTTCGAGGAGGTGAAGGTGATGCGGGGGTTCTTGCCGGCATCGAAGAAGTCCTCGGACGCCAGGTGCTCGTCCCGCTGCTTGTTCTTCGTGCTGATGCTGTTGGTGTAGATCGTCACCTTCACCGAGGCGCCTTCGAGGGTCTTCGGATCGCCGCTGATGTCCGTGCGCCACTTGCGGAAGGTGCCGTCCACCTTGAAGAGGAGGGTGGCGGCCTTGAAGCCGATCACCGTGTGGTTCATATCGGGCTCGAAGGCCATCTGCTGGGCGAAGGAAGGAACGGCCAGGGCGGCCAGCAGGGCGAGGCGAGGGAAGAGGCGCATGGGATCTCCTTGTCGGTACTGGGTTTCGGTGCCCGGCCCGGGGGCGGCGTGACGGAGCCTCAGGCCATGTACATGAACTTGATGGTGCCGGCGCCCCCGAGCACCAGGACGTCCCGGTCCTTCACTTCCGCCTCCGAGATGCGCTCCTGGGGACGCGCCTCCAGGAAGGTGCCATTGGTGGAGCCCGGATCCCGCACGACGATGCGGCCGGCCAGGGGCCCGATCCAGAGGTGCAGGCCCGAGACCTGGGTGTCCTGGACCACCACCTGGGCCCGGGCGGGATCGCGGCCGAGGGTGAGGCCCTGCTGCAGGGGGAACTCCTGCCCTTTCAACGGCCCGGCCAGGCAGACCAGCCGGCCCCCCGCGGACCCGCCCCGGAAGACTTCAGTCTTCAGGGGCGGGCCCGGAGGCTGGGGCGCGGGCGCCGGCCTCGGAGGGGTCCGCGGCGCGGACTTCCGGCGCAGCAGGACGATGAGGAGGATGATCCCCCCCACCACCAGCGCCACGAAGCCGCAGCCCAGGGCGCCCATCCACCCCAGCAGCACCATCCCCGACTTGTCGTCCCCCTTGGCGATGTGCTCCTGGCAGTCGGCGATGAGCCTCGAGGCATCCGCATGGTCCGCATAGAGGGCCAGCACCTCCTTGAAGTCGTCGGTGGCGTTCCGGTACTCCTCCCCCCAGTAGGCCTCGAGGCCGTGCTGCCACTTGCGGTCCACGGGGCTCTCCCGGTTCTCGGCGCCGGCCTGGCGGAGGAACTCCTGGGCGGTGCTGGTGGGGACGAGGAAGTTGAAGCCCTGCACCTCCTGGCCGTTCACCGTGTCGCCACGGAAGGTGAGGAGGCCGATGACCTCCCCCTTCTCCGTGATGGCGGGGCCGCCGGAATTCCCGTGGGTGGCGCTGGTGTTGGTCTGCAGGATGGGGGCGCCGTCGGCGGAGGTCTTCTTGGCGGAGATGGCCCCGTCGTTGATGGTGGGCTCGAGGGCGGACTTCGCGTCCAGCAGGGAGGAATCCGCCGCGCCCGGGTAGCCCAGGACGTAGATGCGGTCCCCCACCTGCACGTGCTCCGAATTGCCGATGCGCAGGGTGGGCGCGTTCTTCACCTCGATCTTGAGGACCGCCACGTCCTTGCCGGTGGCGAGGTCCGTGGCCTGGCCGCTGGGGGCGCCGAAGGACTTGATCTCGAAGGGGAAGCGGCGGCCGCTCTGGAGCACCACCACGTTCACCCGGCGGAACTCCCCCAGGCTGGCCTGGCTGCCCAGCACGCCGGCGGCCTGCACCACCGAGGCCTGGTTCACCGCGAGGCCCCGGGAGCGCAGGGCCTGCACCGCCAGCTGGAAAAGAAGGGTCCGCCGCCCGGCCTGGTCTCCCTCCCGGATGTCGCTCACCACGTGGGCGTTGGTGAGGATGTACCCGTCGGGATTCAGGATGAAGCCCGAGCCGCTGCTCACGGACTGGGTGCGCCAGGTCTGGCCGCCCCAGTGCCACAGGCCCGCGTAGCCGGAGTAGATCCGCACCACCGCGGGCTTGGAATGGAGGAAGAGCTTGTTGGTGGCGGTGGGGGGCCGCGGCTGGGCGAGGCCGGGCAGGGCGGCCAGGCCCGCGAAAAGCGGCGCCGCGGCCGCGTGGAGCAGGGAGCGCAGGCTCATGGGCATTCCGGGAATGAACGGCCGGGGCGGAGGGTTCGGGGCCCATCTTATCCACCCCGCCCGGCTTTTCCACGCCGACGGCTCAGGCGAAGCGGGCCGCCGGAAGGCCCTGGCTCCGCCGCTCCTCCAGCAGGCCCGCGAGGATCACCGCCGCCGCCGCCGCGTCCAGCAGGGCCTTCCGGCGCTCGGGCTTCACGCCGCGCTCCCGGAGCATCCGCTCCGCCTCGGCGCTGCTGAGGTGCTCTTCGGCGAGGCGCAGGGGCAGGCCCGTGCGGGCGGCGAGGGCTTCGCCGAAGGCCCGGGCCGCCGCCGCCGTGGCGCTTTCGGCCCCGTCCCGGTGCCGGGGCAGCCCCACGCAGAGGGCCTGCACGCCCTCCTCCCGGCAGAGGCGCGCGAGGCGGTCCAGGGTGGGCTCGCCCTCCTGGGGCCAGACCGCGAAGGGGCTGGCCAGGATTTCCAGCTCGTCGCAGAAGGCGAGCCCGATTTTCTTCATGCCATGGTCGATGCCCATCCAGCGCATCCTGGAATCCTACGCCATGGACGCCCTCACCTTCGCCACCGCCTTCGGACCCTGCTCCCTCTCCTGGGCGGAAGGCGGCGTGCGGGCCTTCCGGTTCCGCGCCTCCAGCAAGGCCGACGGGAAGCTGCCGGAGGCCGCGCCCCTCTGGGTCTTCGAGGCGGTCCGCAGGATCACCGACCACCTCGCCGGCCGCGCCGCAGACCTGACCACCATCCCCCTGGACCTCAGCGTCCTCACGCCCTTCCAGGCGGGCGTGGCGGAGGTGCTTCGGGGCACCCGGCCCGGGGAGATTCTCAGCTACGGGGACGTGGCCCTGCGCATGGGCCGGCCCGGCGCCGCCCGCGCCGTGGGCTACGCGGTGAAGACCAATCCCGTGCTGCTGCTGATCCCCTGCCACCGGGTGGTGGCCCGGGAAAGCGAGGGGGGCTTCAGCGCCTTCGGGTCCATGGACCTGAAGCAGCGGCTCCGGGCCCTGGAGGCGGGACATACTGGAGGCGATGCCGCGGCCCCTCCCCGATGACCTGCTGACGATCCCCCACCGCCGGGACGTGCCCTTTCCGAAGCTCACGACCCTGGGGGTGGGCGGCTTCTGCCGCTGGCTCTTCGAGCCCGTCACCGACGCCGAGGCCCAGCGCTTCGTGCGGGCCTGCGCCCGGGAAGGCCTGCCCTACCGGGTGCTCGGCGGAGGCTCCAACCTGGTGGTCTTCGGCGACGTGGCGGCGCCCGTCCTGCGCCTCGCCCTCCCCAGGACGCTCCACCGGGAGGGCGCCTGCCTGAGCGCCCCCGCCAGCTACGGCCACATCCGCATGAGCCAGGAAGCCGGGCGCCTCGGGCTGTCCGGGATGGAATACGCCGCCGGCATCCCCGGCACCACCGGCGGGGCCCTGCGCATGAACGCCGGGGCCTACGGCACGGAGCTGGTGGACATCCTGGAGACCTACCGTTTCCTCACGCCGGAGGGGGAGCTCGTGGAGAAGCGCCCCGAGGCCGGCGAGTTCAGCTACCGGTCCAGCTTCCTCACCGGGGGCCACGTGGCCCTGGCCTTCACGGTGCGGCTCGCAGCCGGGGATGCCGCCGCCATCCAGGCCAGGGTGGCGGAGAACATGGGCAAACGCGGAACCAGCCAGCCCCTGAGCAAGCGCAACGCCGGTTGCATCTTCAAGAACCCGGCCGGACTGAGCGCCGGGCGCCTCATCGACCAGGCGGGCCTGAAGGGCCTGCGCATCGGAGACGCGGAGGTCAGCCCCGACCACGCCAACTTCCTCATCAACCATGGCCACGCCACTCCGGAGGATTTCGCGGCGCTGATGGACGCCGTGCAGGAGAAGGTGCGGGTGTTCCACGGCGTGGAACTCGAGGCGGAGGTGGAGGTCTGGCGGGAGTCCTGAGGCCAGAGGAGGTACCCTGGACGCCATGGCCCTCCTCCCCCGCACGCGACCCAAGCGCCCGTGGCTGCCGTGGGCGCGCCTGGGGCTCGTGGCGGCGCTCGTGCTGGCCGCGGGCTGGGGCACCATGGAGATCGGCCAGCGCTTCCTGGGGCTGCAGCGCCTGACCATCGAGCAGGTCTCCGTGAGCGGGACCCGGGGCGCGCGCCTGGCGCAGGCCCAGGCCATCGCCGAGAGGATCTGCCTGGGCAAGCAGCTCTTCTGGATGGACACGGAGCGGCTGCGGACGGAGATCACCGCCCTGCGCTGGGTCAAGGGCGCCCTGATCCGCAAGGATCCCCCGGACCGGCTCAGCCTGGTGATCGAGGAGCGCCGGCCCCTCCTCTGGCTGGTGCGGCCCGAAGGCGTGTTCCTGATGGCGGACGACGGCTACATCCTGGATCGGGTCAACCAAGGCAATTTATCACCCATTCCTGTCATATCAGATGAAAAAAGTCAGTCTGACGAAGTACTTCCTTTGCTTATCAGCGTCACTCGCGAGATTCGGGACAAACAGCGTGATTTTTATGACCGGCTGGTGGAACTGCGCTGGAGCGATCGGGGGCCCGTGGCGTTCCTGGAAGGGCTTGAAGCTCCGATCTACCTGCCGAAACGGGATGTGACCAAGAATATCCCCAATTTTCAAGGGCTTTATCTGGATCAGATCTCCAAAAGATCGGACCTCAAGGCCATCCGGTACATCGACCTGCGGTGGGACGAGGAGGTCGCCGTGGGGGAGCCCGCCGAATCCGCGCCTCCGTCGCAGAAACCGGGGCCTGGCACCCCCTGAACGGTCCTTCGCCCGATATTTAATCTCTCCCCTCGCCTCGGGCCTGAATGGGGCTATGCTTGGGAGAGTGAGGCTCAGGCACAATTCATGATTCAACCCGCCGTTCTTCTCGGACTCGATCTAGGTGCTAGCAAAGTCGTCGCTGTTGTCGCTGTCCTTGAAGATAACGGAAGCCTGAACGTCACCGGCGCCAGCCTCAGCCCGCCGGACGGCGGGATCCGGCAGGGCGAGATCAACGACATGGACGCCGCCGTGCGCGCCATCAACCGCGCCGTCGAGGAGGCCATGCGCACCGCGGGCCAGACGCGGCTCGACGGCGTGCGGGTGAGCGTGGACGGCATCCAGTTCAAGGGCGAGAACCTCCGGGATTCCGTCACCATTTCCACCGCGGACAAGGTCATCACCACCACGGACCGGGACCGCGTCCTGCAGCAGGCCGCCAACGGCTGCAAGCTCGCCAAGGAGGAGCAGGTCCTCCACCAGCTGCCCCAGATGTTCCACATCAAGGGCCAGCGCGACCTGCGCAACCCCGTGAACATGGTGGGCGACACGCTGGAGGCGGAGATCCGCATCATCGTGGCGCCGGCCTCGGTGCTCGCCAACATCAACCGCGCCCTGCACCTGTCGGGGCTCCAGGGCTCCCAGCTCATGTACTCGCCCCTGGCCAGCATGGAGGCCGTGCTCTCCCGGGAGGACGGCGAGAACGGCGCGGTGGTGGTGGACATCGGCGACGAGCTCACCCACGTGGGGGTCTTCCTCCGGGGCGCCCTCTTCCACAGCGCGGTGATCCCCATCGGCGGGCGCCATTTCACCCGCGACCTGGAGATCACCAAGCACCTGGGGGGCATCAGCATCGCCGAGCGCATCAAGCGCGTGTACGGCACGGCCCTGCCCATGCAGGTGCCCAGCGAGGAGATGATCGAGCTGGAGGACGAGGGCCGCCAGGCCAGCCGCCGCGAGATCGCCGAAGTGCTGCACGCCCGCGCCGTGGAGCTCCTCAACATGGTCCTCGCCGAGGTGGGCCGCAGTGGCCTCGTGCACGAGATCCACGGCGGCATCCACCTGGTTGGAGGCGGCTCCCTGCTGCCCCACCTGCCCATCCTGGCCCAGAACATCCTCGGCCGGCCCCGGGTGGTCATCGGCCGGGTGCAGGGCATCCAGGGCCTCCCCCAGGTCACCGGCAACCCCCTCTACACGAACGCCCTCGGGGCCGTGAAGGCCCATGCCCGCGAACTGCTGGAAGGCTCCGCGAAGTCGCCCCGCCACGGCGGCATCAAGGGCTTCATCGAGAAACTCTTCTGAACGGAGATCCCATGGCCGAGGTCCCCTTCCTGCCCGAACCGCCCCACCTCACCGGCGCCACCATCAAGGTCGTGGGCGTCGGCGGCGCCGGCTGCAACGCCGTGAACCGCATGATCGAGGCCGGCGTGCAGGGCGTCCAGTTCATCTCCCTCAACACCGACCAGCAGAGCCTCGCCCAGAGCAAGGCCCACGCGCGCCTCGCCCTCGGGCCCCAGTACTCCCGCGGCCTCGGCGCCGGGGGCAGCGCGGAGAAGGGCGCCATCGCCGCCGAGGAGAGCCGGGAGGAGATCCTGGGCCTGCTGGCGGGCGCCGACATGGTCTTCATCACCGCGGGCATGGGCGGCGGCACGGGCACTGGCGCCGCGCCGGTCATCGCCAGCTATGCCCGGGAGCTCGGCGCCCTCACCGTCGCGGTGGTGGTCACGCCCTTCCGGTGGGAGGGCAACGGCAAGATGGCCAACGCCCAGGACGGCCTGGACCGCCTGCGGAGCACCGCGGACACCCTCATCGTGGTCAGCAACGAGAAGCTCAAGGCCCTCTGCGAGCAGCGCTACACCTTCAAGGAGGCCTTCAAGGTCGCGGACGGCGTGCTGCTCCAGGGCGTGCGGGGCATCACGGACCTCATCCTCCGCCCCGGCACCCTGAACGGCGACTTCGCCGACGTGGAGGCCGTCCTGCGGGACTGCGGCGAGGCCCTCATCGGCACCGGCCAGGGCCGCGGCGACGAAGCCATCCTGGACGCGTTGCAGAAGGCGCTCTCCTGCCCCCTCCTCGACCGCGCCGCCCACGGCCCCGCCACCCAGGTGATCGTCAGCGTCATGGCGGACTGGGAGACGGTGGAACTGTCCGCGGTGGAGACCGCCATGAACTACCTGAGCGACCACTATCAGGGGGTCGCGAACATCAAGCTCTGCCAGGTGGAAGCGCCGGAACTGGAAGACCGGGTCCTCGTCACCGTGCTCGCTTCGGGTTTCGAAGCCGGCGCCGAACCGGTCTACCGGCCCATGAACACCCGGGAGGCCCTCGCCGCGGAAGCCGCCGCCCATGGCGACTTCGCCCAGCCCCACAACGGCCCCAGCGGCCGGGTCTACGGCGACGTGCCCAGCGGTCCGCTTTCCGGCCCCCTCGACACGCCCCATCCGGTGACCCCCACGCGCCTCGTGTCCCAGCCGCCCACCCCCAGCGGGGAAGTGGCCAGCTACGCCGAAGACCTTCATGTGCCCGCCATCATCCGGCTCACGCAAGGGCGCCTGCCCATCGAATAGGACCCAGGCCTCGTCCAGCGCGAGCGGCTATCCATCGCCCTACGAGGCCAGCCCCGAGTTGGCGTTGGGCGCCGTAAGGGACAGGCGAACTTCAAGCTGATGACTTGGTGAAGGTTATGGGGTGCCTTGAGGAGCCCTGTAAATTCAGTCTTGCATCAATCAAACGATTGTTTAGCATCAAAGGTCCGGGCGCCGCCCCAGGATCTTCGCCATGACCGATGCCCCCGACCTCCGCCAGCGCCTGATCGAGGCCGCCACCCAGCTCTTTGCCGAAGCGGGCTACGACGGGGTGGGCCTGCGGGAGATCGCCAAGCGGGCTAACGCCAACCTGGCGATGATCTCCTACCACTTCGGCGGCAAGGATGGGCTCTATGAGTCCGTCCTGCGGGAAGGCTTCCTGCGCTGCCCCAGCAAGGTGTCCCAGCTGGAGCGTCCCCTGCCGGATCCCGGGGCGCCAGACGCCCGGGCCCTGGCCATTGAAGGCCTGCGGGCGCACCTGCAGAGCGCCGTGGTGGACCTGCAGCTCGGGCTCGCCCAGGACCCCCTGGACCGTGCCTTCATGGCCGTCGTGCTGCGGGAGCTGGCGGAAGGCGGGCCGCGCCTGGAGGCCCTGGACCGGGAATTCATGAAGCCCCACTTCGAGCACCTCGCCAGTTGCCTCGGCATCCTCCGGCCCGGCCTCTCCGAAGAGGACCGGATCAGTCTCTGCCTCGCCGTCATCGGCCCGGTGCTGGCCTGCGCCCTGCTGCCGGGCCTCTTCCGGCTCCGCAACGGCGGCCGTCCCTTTCCCGCGGACGGTCCGGCCTTCGCCGAGTACATGCTCGATCACACCCTGCGCGCCCTCGGCGTGGAAGGAGCCTGACCATGCTGTTCCTGCCCCCGGCCCAGGTGGCCGAACCGTCCGTCGCCCCCGCCGCCCAGGCCCTCGATCTCCAGGCCGCCCTGCAGCGGGCCAAGCGCGAGAATGCGCTGCTGAAGGCCGCCATGGCGCGGGTGGAGGAGCGCCACAGCCTCATCACGACCGCCCGCGCCGACGCCCTGCCCCAGCTCTCCGCCACCGGCGACGCCACCCGCACCCGGGACGTCAGCATCCTGAATTCGCCCTTCGGCGATTCCCTGGGCCCCGATGCCGCCAACATCATCCACGCCCGCTACATCTACACGACCCAGCTCAGCCTGAGCCAGCCCATCTTTGCCTGGGGCAAACTGTCCGCCGTTGTGGACGCGGCCCGCATCGGCGAGACCGAAGCCCAGGCCGCCTTCACCACCGCCGAGCTCGACATCCTCCACGGCGTCGCGAAGGCCTACCTCGCGGTGCTCAACGCCCGCGCCCAGCTCGATGTGGTGCGGGTGCGCAAGGACGCCGCCCTGCGGCTCCTGGAGGACATCCAGAACAAGCTCGACGCCCAGAGCGCCACCCGCCTGGACCTCCTCCGCGCCCAGGCCGAACTGCTCGGCGTCGAGCCGGAAGCGCTCCAGGCCCAGGCCAACCTCCAGCGCGCCCTGGAGATCCTCAATGGCCAGCTGGGCCTCGATCCCCGGACGCCCCTGACCCTGGCGCCCCTGCCCGCGGCGCCGGCGGACGCGGGCGCCGACAGCGGGCTCCGCAGCGAACTGAAGCAGCTGGACGAGCAGGAGCGGGTCCTGCGCATCAACGACCGCATCCTCGCCTCGGACCTGCGCCCCCGCATCGACTTCAACGCGAGCTACGGCTACATGGCCAAGCGCACCGACCTGCTGTTCCAGGATCCCTACGACACCTGGCGCGTGAGCCTTACCCTGAAGGTGCCGATCTTCGACGGCTTCCGGACCAGCGGCCGCCGGGCGCAGAACCGGGCGCAGCTCGAGCAGGTCCGCCAGACCCGGATCGATTTATCCCGCCAGGTGCAGGTGGACCAGCAGTCGGCCCTGCGGGAGCTGGAGAAATCCCGGGCCCTGCTGGACGCCGCCACGAAGGCCTACGATGCTGGGCTCGAAGCCCTGCGGATGAGCCGGGACTCCTTCCAGGAGGGTCTCATCAGCTCCCTTGACCTGCTGCAGGCGGAACGCCAGGAGCGCCAGCTGGAGAGCCAGCGCGTCCAGGCCCAGCTCGGCGTCTGGGCCGCCACGTTCCAGTTGCGCCGGGCCCACGGCCTCGCCCCCCTCTGACCCCCGGATCGATGAAAGGACACTCCATGCAGCGCAAGTACCTCCTCCTCGGCCTCGTCCCCGTCCTCGTCATCGCGGCGGCGGCGGGCTACCACCGGAGCCAGCGGAACGCCGAACTCGCCCGTCAGCAGGTCGTGAAGGACAACGGCGAAGTCGCCGTCACCCTCGTCCGGGTGGAGTCCCGCACCTTCCGGCCGACCATCCCCTTCACCGGCAACCTCCTCGCGGTGAACCGCGCGGACCTGCGCGCCGAAGTGGCGGGGCGCGTCACGCGGGTGCTCGTCCAGGAAGGGGACACGGTGGCCGCCGGCGCCCTCCTCAGCACCCAGGACGAGGACGATCTCGCCCTGGCCCTGCGGGCGGCGGAGGCACAGGCGGCCCAGGCGAAATCGGACCGGGACCGGGCCGAGTCCCTGCTCGCCAAGAAGAGCATCACGAAGCAGGCGGCCCAGCAGGCGGAAACCGCGTGGCAGACCGCCGACAGCGCCGCGGGCATGGCCCGGGTGCGGCTGAAGAAGGCCAAGATCGTCTCGCCCTTCGCAGGCCAGGTCGCCCGCCGGAACGTCCAGCCCGGGGATGTCCTCGCCCCCGGCCAGCCGGCCTTCGAAGTGGTGGACAACCGCAGGATGGAGATCCAGGCCGACCTCCCCGCGGGAGCCATCGCCTCCGTTAAGCCCGGCCAGGCCATCCGCTTCAGGATCGCCGGCTTCCCCGACCCCTTCGATGGAAAGGTCACCCAGATCAGTCCAAGCCTCGGCCAGGACGGCCGGACCCTGAAGGTGCGGATGGAAGTGCCCAACCCGGACCGTCTGCTCAAGAGTGGCCTCTTCGTGGATGGCGAGATCCTCGCCGAAGGCGCGCAGAGCCTGCCCGCCCTGCCGGCCACGCTGCTGAAAGTCCAGGGCCAGGCGGGCAAGGTGTTCCTCGCCAGGGCCGGGGTCGCCAGGGAGGCGGCCATCACCCTGGGCGGCGAGCAGGACGGCTGGCGCGCGGTGCGCGGGCTCGCCGCCGGCGACGAGGTGATCGCCGAAGGGCGCGACCTCGTCCACGAGGGCGCCCGCCTGCGGGTCATCGCCTCCGGCAGCGGAAGGAAGTGAAGCATGTTCCTGTCCGACTTCTCCATCCGGCGGCCGGTCTTCACGACCTGCATCATGCTGGCCTTCGTGGTCCTCGGCCTCTTCAGCGTGAGGAGCCTCGGCATCGACCAGTACCCGAACACCGACATCCCGACGGTCACGGTCTCCATCGTGTATCCCGGCGCCAGCCCTGAGAGCGTCAAGCAGGACGTGGTCAAGAAGATCGAGGAGGCGGTCAACCCCGTCGAGAAGATCAAGGAGATCAGCTCCACCAGCCAGGAATCCCTGGGCACCCTCGTGATCCAGTTCCAGCTGGACCGGGACATCGACAAGGCCCTCGACGACGTCCGCACCCGCATCGGCCAGATCCGACGGGACCTGCCGGACACCATCGAGGAACCCCTCATCTCCAAGTTCGACCCGTCCCAGCTCCCGGTGCTCTCCCTCATCGTGAAGCCGGACGCGAAGCATTCCGGCAGCATCCGCGACCGGGAGCTCACGCGCATCGCCGAGGATTTCCTGAAGCGCCGGATCGAGAATGTCCCGGGCGTGGGCAAGGTCGACCTGGTCGGCGGCGCCACGAGGGAGATCCAGATCCAGGTGGATCCGCAGAAGCTGGAATCCCTCGGCCTCACCCTCCAGCAGGTCATGGGCGCCGTGGGCGGCGACACCTCCGACGTCCCCAGCGGCAACCTGCTCCAGGGCAGCCGGGAAGTCGCGGTGAAGGTGGATGCCCGCCTCCGCAGCGTCGAGAGCTACCGCAACGTCATCGTCGGCAACAAGCAGGGCCGCCCCATCGAACTCTGGGAGGTGGCCGACATCGTGGACGGCGCGAAGGAGCGGCGCACCCTGGCCCGCCTCGACGGCGAGGACGTGGTCGCCCTGGAAGTCCAGCGCCAGACCGGCGGCAACACCGTGGCCATGGTGGAGAACGTCGAGAAGGTGCTGAAGGCATTGGAGCCCGAGCTGTCGAAGCAGGGCGTGAACCTCGTGACCGCGAAGAACAACGCCACCTTCATCCACGACAGCGTGGACGACGTGAAGGTCGCCATCTACCTTGGCGGCCTGCTGACGGTGCTCATCGTCTTCTACTTCCTGCGGAGCTGGCGTTCCACCCTCATCACCAGCCTCACCCTGCCGGTCTCCATCATCGGCACCTTCATCATCATGCGGGCCCTGAACTTCACCCTGAACGTGATGACCCTGATGGGCCTGTCCCTGGCGGTGGGCATCCTCATCGACGACGCCATCGTCGTGCGCGAGAACATCAGCCGCCACGCCGAGATGGGCAAGGACCACGTGACCGCGGCCCGGGAAGGCACCGCGGAGATCGGCCAGGCGGTCATCGCCACCACCCTGTCCATCCTTGCGGTCTTCGTGCCGGTGGCCTTCATGGGCGGCATCGTGGGCCGCTTCTTCTATCCCTTCGGCATCACCGTCGCCTTCGCCGTGGCCCTCTCCCTCTTCGTGAGCTTCACCCTCGACCCCATGCTCAGCGCCGTCTGGCCCGATCCCGAACACGAGCGCCACGACGCCGCCGAGTCGCCCCGGCCCCGCAACCTGGTCATGCGCTCCGTGGACGCCTTCGGCCGCGTGCTCGACCGCTGGGAGGTCGTCTACGAGAAGGTCATCCGCTGGGCCCTGGCCCACCGGAAGACGACGATGAGCATCGGCTTCGGCAGCTTCTTCCTGGCCATGGGCCTGTCGGGCCTGCTGGGCAACAACTTCATGCCCGACTTCGACCGGGGCGACCTCCAGGTGACCTTCAAGACGGCGCCGGGCTCCAGCCTCGAAGCGACCCGGGCCAAGGCCCTGGAACTGGAAACCCTCGTCAAGCGCAGCGAGGGCGTCGCCCTCGCCTACACCACCATCGGCACCGGCCTGAGCGGCACCATCAACCAGGGCGGCATCTACGTGAAGCTGGCGGAAGGCAAGCGGCCCGACCAGGTCGTCATCCGCCGCCGCCTCCGGGACGCCTTCCGCGCCGTGGCCGGCGTGGAGACCACCGTCGGCGCCGTCAACGACTTCGGCGCCATCAGCCCCATCCAGATGGCCATCCAGGGCCCGGACCGGGACGCGGTGCTGCGGGCCGAGCCCCTGGTGAAGGCCGCCCTGCGCGCCGTGCCCGGCGCCGTGGACGTCTCCAGCACCCTGGACCAGGGCAAGCCCGAGCTCCGCCTCGTGGTGGACCGCAAGGCCGCCTCGGACCTCGGCGTCTCCCCGGCCCTCGTGGCCCAGCTGGTGAGGCCCCTGGTGGACGGCCAGGTGGTGGCGAAGTTCGAGGACGAGACCGGCGAGCAGCGGGACGTGCGGGTGCGCCTCGCCGACGCCGGCCGCCGCCTCGCCTCCCAGCTCGCGGGCATGACGGTCCAGAGCACCAAGGACATCGGCGAAGGGAAGCATCCCCTCATCCGCCTGAGCCAGGTCGCGCGCTTCGAGGAATCCATCGCCCCGGCCAAGATCCAGCGCCACGACCTGCAGGAGGAGGTCGAGCTGAACGGCGGCTTCGACGGCGCCACCCTGGGCGAAGTGAGCGCGGGCATCGCCGCGAAAGTCGCGGAGCTGAAGGCCTCCGGGCAGCTCCCGGCGGGGGTGAAGGTCGAGCCCCTGGGCCAGGCCCGGGACCAGGTCGAAACCGCCGGCTACATGGGCGCGGCGATGCTGCTGGCCATCATCTTCATCTACTTCGTCCTGGCCAGCCAGTTCGAGAGCTTCAAGCTGCCCATCACCATCATGCTGAGCCTGCCCCTCTCCATGGTGGGCATGGTGCTGATGCTCCTCGTCACCGGCGACACCAACTCGATGATGACGAGCATCGGCCTCATCCTGCTCATGGGCCTCGTCACCAAGAACGCCATCCTGCTGGTGGACAGCGCCATCCAGCACCGCAAGGAGGGCCAGGAGCGCACCGAGGCCCTCGTCTCCGCCGGCAAGACCCGCTTGCGCCCCATCCTCATGACCAGCTTCGCCATGATCTTCGGCATGCTGCCCCTCTTCCTCGCCCTGGGCAGCGGCGCGGAGATGCGGGCGCCCATGGCGCGGGCCGTGGTGGGCGGCATCATCACCTCCACCCTCCTCACCCTCGTCATCGTGCCGGTCTTCTACGAAGTGCTGGACGACTGGGGCTGGCGCAAGCTCCTCGGCTGGTTCCGGTCGAAGGCGGAGGCGCTGGCCGCCTCCTCCGAAGGCTGAACCGCCGGCGTCCATCGAAAAGGCCCCGCAGCCGCGGGGCCTTTTCGTGGGTGAAAGGGTTGAGGAGGACCGGGGCGGTCACTCCCCGCGCTTGGGCGAGACCTGGATCAGCGGCGTGCCGCCACTGCCGGTGATGACCAGGTTCCCGTGGGCGCCGATGTCCTTCAGGGCCTGGATGCGCTGGTAGTCGAGGATTTGGGGGGTGAGGCTCTTGCTGACGATCTCCTGGGCCTTGGCCTGGCCCTCGGCTTCGATGCGCTTCCTTTCGGCCTCCTGCTTCTCCTTCTGCAGGACAAAGGTCATCTTCTGGGCTTCCTGGTCCGCGGCGATCTTGGCGTTGATGGCCTGGGTGATCTGCTGGGGCAGGCGCACGTCCCGCAGGAGGACCTGCTCGAGGCTGATGCCGCGGCTGGTGAAGCGCTCCGTGAGGGTCTTGGACACCCAGGTAACGAACTCCTGGCGCTTGGCGCTGTAGAGGTCCGTGGCCTGCAGGCTGGCGGCGGCGTCCCGGATGGCGCTGCGGATCTCGCTGCGGACCAGCCGCTCCTCCACGTTCTCCCCCAGGGTGCGGTAGATCTCCGGCAGCTTGGCGAGGTCCATGGCGTAGAGCACGGTCACGTCCAGGTTCACCGTGAGTCCGTCGGAGGTGATCACGGCGATGCTGTCATCCCCGCGGCGCGTGCCCTCGTCGTGCTGGCTGGACATGGTGTAGTTGCGGGTGCGCACCTCCATCTGCACCAGGTTGCAGAAGGGATTGATCATGTGGAGGCCCGAGGGCAGGGGCTCGGACCGCACGCGGCCGAAGAGGACCATCACGCCGCCGTAGCCCGGGTCCACCACACGGACCGTGGAGGCGACCGCCAGCAGGGCCGAAAGGGCGAAGGCGGCGGACATGGCGATCTTCAGCGCCTGGGAGGCGCCCTCCCAGAGCGTCCCCGGCAGATCGAGGGAGCCCCCGCGCCGGCCCCGCACCTCGTCCCCGCCCTCCACCGCCACCGGCGCCCCCTTGCTGCGGACGCGCCAGAGGATGACGCCAAGGACCGCGAGAAGGACGGCAAGCACGAACATGGGGGCTCCTTGAAGGGATGATCCAGCCATTTTGCGCCTGCGCCTTTAGCGCAAACATTAGCGCATCAAGAATTAGCCGCGGCCGGTAGCAGGGGTAACCATCCTCGTATTATCGTGTTGTTCATATCCAAACTTCCAGGGAGCAATCCATGCCCAAAACAACCAAGTTGACCTTGTCCCGTGAGACACTCCGACGGCTCCAGGATTCGGAGTTATCCACGATCGCCGTCGGAGAGGTTGGGTCGATGGACATCTGTACTGTCGATCTTTGCACCTCAAAAGTCGGCGCAGGTTGTGTCCCGAAGCCTTCACCGTCCATTGGCTGCCCAACTGGTGCCACCTGCACCTGTTACCCGACAGATGTCATCTCCTAACATCGCACCGGTAACGCAAAGCAAAAGGCCCCGCGACCGCGGGGCCTTTTGCTTTGCTGGAAATCGTCAATCCAACTTCGGCGCAGGTTTCAAGGCCACCTTGAAGAGGATGGCGCCCATGATGGCAAAAGCCAGGACGCCCAGGAGATCGTAGCCGGCGACGCCCATGGAATGCGTGAGCTTCTCTTCCAGATCCACGGCTTTCAGGAACCTTGCCAGAGCCGGCCATTTGTCGCTGGTGGCCACGAGCATGGCCACGAAAACACCCGCGAGTGCGCCACCGGCTACCAGCCCCGTGGCGAACAGGTTGCCCGGGCCAAGCTCCTCATCGCCGCCATGACCGTCCTTGCTGCCGGCGCCGGTCTTGCGGTCCGCAAACCAACGGATCACGCCGCCAATGAAGATGGGGAGGGTGGTACTCAGAGGGAGATAGGCGCCCACGGCGAAAGCAAGGGACCTGACTTCGCACAACTCCATGGTGATGGCGAGGAATACGCCCACCAGAACAAATTGCCAGTCCAGGTTGTGCGCCAGGAGTCCCTTGATCAACGTGGCCATGAGGGTGCCCTGGGGCGCGGAAAACCGTTCTCCGCCGATGGCATGGACCACGAGGCCCGTGGTGGCGTCCACGTGGGCATTGTCCAGCACCTTCATGGTGAGGCCGATGACCACCGCCGCCGCGACGGCGCCGATCATGAGGCCGATCTGCTGGCTGCGGGGCGTGGCGCCCACGAGGTAGCCCGTCTTGAGATCCTGGCTGGTGGCGCCGGCGTTGGCGGCGGCGATGCAGACCATGCCGCCCACGCAGAGGGCCATGGGCTGGTAGACGTCGCCGGTCCAGCCGATGCCCACGAAGATGAGGCAGGTGGCCATGAGGGCCGCGATGGTCATGCCGGAGATCGGGTTCGACGAGGAGCCGATGATGCCCACGATGCGGCTGCTCACCGTCACGAAGAAGAAGCCGAAGATGATCATCAGCACGCCCAGCATGACCTTGCTGAAGATGCCGCTGCCGGGAATGAAAGGCAGGAGGGCCACAATGATTACTAAGCCCACACAGCCGCCCAGGACCACCGAAAGGGGTAGATCGTTTTCAGTTCGTTTCACACCACCCTCGCCCACACCACCTTTCATCGAGGCCACGGCGCCCTTGAAGGCGCTGATGATGGTGGGGATGGTCTTGAGCAATGTAATAAACCCCCCGGCCGCGACCATGCCTGCACCGATCTGACGAACAAATGCCAGATAGACCGCGCGGTTCAATTGCAGGAAGTCAAATCCCCCAGCTTCCTGAATCCGTATAAAGCTCTGAGTCGCACCCTGCCATTTGTAGATGCCGGGCAGGAGGGCTTCCTTGATGTATCCCAGTTTGACGAGCTGGGTCGCGATCACATCTCCGGGTACGAGTGATGCCAGCAGTGGGATGAGGCCAAGCCAGGCCATCACGCCGCCTGCGACCAGGATCCCGCCGTTCTTGATGCCCAGAATGTAGCCGACGCCCATGTACTCGGGGGTGATGTTCCCGTTCACGGTGGCAGCAGGGAAGACCTTGGACTTCATGTTGGAGACCCAGGTGGGCGTCTCGGAGACGACTTTCACGACAAGTTGCAACATGGCGTACAGCAGGCCAAGGCCTAGTCCCATGTATGCGGTCTTCGCCAGATCGCCGCCTTTTTCACCGGCTATAAGGACCTGCGCGCATGCAGTGCCTTCCGGGTATGGAAGGGTGCCGTGCTCCTGCACGATCAGCGCCCGGCGCAGGGGGATCATCATGAGGATGCCCAGGACGCCGCCCAGCAGGGCGAGGGTGAAGATGGTCCAGTAGCTGAAGAAGGGCGAGCCCACGGACACGCCGTTCGCGTCCTTGGCCAGGAAGAGGAAGCCCGGCAGGGTGAAGACCACCCCCGCGGCGATGGACTCGCCGGCGCTGCCGATGGTCTGGACGATGTTGTTCTCCAGGATCGTGGAACCCCCCAGCTTCTTCAGCAGGGAGATGGCCACCACGGCGATGGGGATCGAGGCCGACACGGTGAGGCCGGCGCGCAGCGCCAAGTACACCGTGGAGGCCCCAAAGATGATTCCGAAGATGACGCCGAAGATGATGGCCTTCGGCGTGAACTCCGCGACCGTGCTTTCGTCGGGAATGTAGGGCTTGTGTACGACCTCATCAGCCATGAGGAATCTCCTGGGACACACGGATTGGACAAAGAATTTCCCATGCTACCAGGGAAGGTCCGGACCCCAGAGGACCGAGGGGCGAAGGGCGTCCACGGGCTGGACGGAAGTGATCCGGCGCACACGGGTTGCGGCCCGGATACGCTGGGATGATGCGTCTTCCGGACCGGATAACCTCCAGGTCGAACCCGTGGTTCAAGGAGCTCAAACAGCTCCTGCTGGCCAATGGCACGAAGCGCACCCACACCCTGCTCGTCGGGAGCAAGGTCATCAGCGCCTGGACGCGCTCCCCGGAACAGGCGCGCATCCACCCGGAAGCCTACCTGGTGCAGGACGGGGACCTGCAGACCTGGAGCCAGTCCGACGCCGTGATCCGCATGAAGGCCGACCTGCTGGCGGACCTGGCGGAGGCCGGGAGCCCGCCGGATTCGATCCTCGTCTGCCGGGTGGGTCCCGAGCCAGCGGGCCCTCTCGCCCGGCGGGTGATCGTCCCCTGGGAGATCCAGGATCCCGGCAACCTAGGCGCCATCCTCCGCGCCGCCGCGGCCTTCGGCTTCCAGGAGGCCCTCCTCGGCCCCGGCGCCGCGGACCCCTTCTCCCCCAAGGCCCTGCGGGGTTCCATGGGGGCGGCCTTCCTGATGCCCGTGCGCCGCGTCGCGGACTGGCCCGTGGACCTGGGCCGCTGGGTGGCCCTGGACGGCGGGCCGGGCGCCACGCCCCTCGACCAGGCTGACCTTTCTGAACCCCTGCGCCTGCTGGTGGGGAACGAGGGCCACGGCTGGGCGCACGTGGAACTGCCCGGCGCCGTGCGGCGGGTGGCCATTCCCACCCAGGGCGTGGAAAGCCTGAACGCCGCGGTGGCGGCAGGCATCGCGTGTTTCGAAGCGGAGCGACGGTGGAAGACCTCAACATCCAGCACCTGAAGGGCCGTCCGCTCCTGCGCCTCTTCGAGGCCGCGGTCCTCGCCGGGCTGCTCTACGTCTGCTACGGCATTCCCTACGCGTCCGGGCATGGCTATCTCGAGGCCCTCCTCTGCTTCCTGATCCCGGCGCTGATGATGGACGGCGCCTTCAAAGGCCGGTCCATGGGCTGGACCCTGCTCGCCTGGGTGATCGGTCTGGTGCTCATCTTCCACTGGGTCCCCAACGTCATCGAGGTGAAGGGCAACCTGCCGAAAGGCGTGGCCTGGCTCGGCTCCGGCCTCTTCTTCGGCTACGAGGCCCTTGGCTTCACCGCGGTGATCGCCTTCGCCCGCTGGATGTTCCGCCGCTCCGGCCGCTGGGGCGCCGCCGCCGGCGCCGCCTTCGCGACCCTGCTCTGGGAGGCCAAGGGCTTCCACGTCTACGAGTGGAGCTGGGGCTCGGGCCTGGGCGGCCTGCCGCTCCTGGCCAAGAGCGCCGCCTTCCTCACCAGCTACGGGTTCAGCGCCCTGGCCTTCGGGTGCGGGGCCTTCTTCGCCGGCAGCCTCGCGGAAGGCCGGCGGCTGCGCGCCATCCTCGCGGCCCCCGCGGCCTTCTACGGCAGCCTCCTCGTCTTCGGCCTGGCCTGGTCCTTCCTGCCCAAGGCCCCCAGGCGCGAGCTGGACGTGGTGATGGTCCAGCCCAATTTCGAGGCCGGCCTCCGGCGCCCTGGCATGGAGGCGGACGCCTGGGCCCTGAGCGACGCCGCCCTGCGGGAGGCCCAGCTGCCCCGCCCGGGCATGGCCACCCTGCTGCTCTGGCCGGAAAGTTCGATCCTGGGCGTGGACCACCGGGGACCTGAGCCACGGCTGAGGGAAGAGGCGCAGCGGCGCGGTCTCGCGTGGGTCTTCGGCACCGAAGGCGGCCTGCTGAACCTGGTGCGGGGCGAAGCCGATGGCCGGCCCTCCTTCGTGCAAGCGAAGGTGGAGCCCATGCCCTTCGGCGAGCGCATGCCCGGCCCGCCGGCGATGCGCCACTGGCTGGACCGCAGGCTCGGTTTCCTCTCCCAGGAACCCGGGGCCCTCACCGCCGCCAGCACCTTCGAGATGACCACGCCCCAGGGGCTCCTGCGCATCCATCCCCTCATCTGCAGCGAGGCCCTCAGCCCCGCCCGCACCCAGGCGGGCGTGGCCCTCGGCGGCGCCCAGCTCCTCACCAACCACACCAACGACGGCTGGTTCGATCGCACCGTGGCCACGGACCTCCACTTCAACCAGATCCGCCTGCGGGCGGTGGAACAGGGCATTCCCATGCTGCGGGCCACCCTGACGGGCAAGTCCGGCCTCAGCCGCGCCGACGGCACCTGGGAACTGTGGGGCGAGCCCATGACCCGGGCCACCTATGTCTTCCATCTGGCCTGGGAGCCGGTCTACACGCCCGCCCGCAAGAAGGGCGCCCAGCTCTTCTGGTTCGCCGCTTCGGGTCTGCTGACCCTCGCTTTCGCCCTGCGCTTCATCCGTCCGGGCACCAGCCCCGCTGACGGCGACGAGGAGGCTGCGCCATGACGGACGCCCTGCTGGCCCCCGCACCCATGGAAACCCCATCGGGCCTCGTGGCCTTCGCCGATGAGACCTGGACCGCGGATCCCAAGGAGCTTCAGACCTACTTCCAGGCCGAGGCGGTGCCCTGGACCGCCGACCGGACCCTGGAACAGTGGCGGCGCCTCCTCGCCTGCTCGCGGCTCCTGACGGCGCGGCTGGTGCCCGAGGGCGGCCGCGGGGGCCGGCTGGTGGGCACCACCCGGGTCTGGAGCGACCATGCCTACGAAGCCAAGCTCTACGACGTGGTCACCGCCAGCGACCTGCACCACCACGGCATCGCCTCGGCCCTCGTGCGCTGGGCCCTGCGCCACCCGTGGGTGGGCGAGGTGCAGCGCTTCGTCCTGGAGACCCGGGACGCCGTGGACCTCTACCCTCGCTTCGGCTTCCAGCGGGCAGAAGCCATGGACACCATCCACATGCGGGTCCTGGTGAAGGACCTGAAGGAGAAGGGCCTCCGCTGATGCTGATCCTCGCAAGTTCCAGCCCCCGCCGCCGCCAATGGCTGGAGGCCCTGCGCCTCCCCTTCGAGATCGATGTCCCGGACGCGGACGAGACGCCCCTCCCTGGGGAGGATCCCGAGGACCTCGTGCTGCGCCTCGCCAAAGTGAAGGCCGCCGCCGTGGCGGCGCGGCACCCCGGCCAGTGGGTGCTGGCCTCGGACACCACCGTGGCGGTGGACCACCACACCCTCAACAAGCCCGAGGACGAGGACGACGCCGTGCGCATGTTGGGCCTCATCCAGGGCCGCGCCCACGAAGTTCATACCGGGTTGTGCCTCATGCGCGACGCCGAGGTCCACGCGTTCGTAGACACCGCCCATGTGGTCATGCGTCCCATCACCGAAGCCCAGGCCCGCTGGTACGCCCGCACCGGCGAGCCCATGGACAAAGCCGGCAGCTACGCAGCCCAGGGCATCGCGGCTTTGTTCATCGAGCGCATCGACGGCAGCTTCGCCACGGTGATGGGCCTGCCCGTGGAGCGCATGGGCGCGCTGATGGTGGAGCTGGGGCTGCTGAAGGAATGGATCGGCCTTCCGGGCGAGGGACCGTGCGCGCCCTGATCGTCCACGGCATGGGGCGTACGCCGGTGGCGGCGGCGCAGCTGGCCTATCGCCTGGGTCGCGCGGGCATTCCCGCGGCCCTCTTCGGGTACGTCGCCGCCTTCCAGGACTTCGACACCATCGCCACAAGGCTTCGCCGGCGTCTCGAACGCCTAGCTTCCACCGGTCCCTACATCGTGGTGGGCCACTCCCTCGGCGGCCTCCTGCTCCGGGCCGCCATCGCGCAGCTCCCGCCGGGGACGCCCCTGCCCGCGCACCTCTTCCTCGTGGGCTCGCCCCACCGCTCGCCGCGCCTAGCGCGCCGGCTCCGGGACCGGTGCTTCTTCAGGATCTTCTCCGGGGATTCCGGGCGCATGCTCGCCGATCCCGCACGCATGCGGCGCCTGCCCCTGCCGGACGTGCCGGTCACCGTCATCGCCGGAACCACAGGCTTCCGCCGCCCTTTCAGGGGACGGGCCAACGACGGCATCGTCACCGTGGGCGAGGCGGGCATCGGCGGTGTGGAACTGGTGCCCGTCTCGGCGATCCACACCTTCCTCCTGAACAGCGCCGAAGTCTTCGACCACATCCTGGCGCGCGCCCAGGCGCGGGAGGGCCCGCCCCCTGGACCCGTCGGCCCGTGAAGCCGGATCAAGCAGAAGGCCAAGGGACCTATCCCTCGAACTCCTCGCCTTCCTTGCGGCCGCCCTTGGCGTTCCAGTCCTCGAGCATGCGGTACTTCACGCCTTCCACGTCCTTGAACTGGCCGGCGCGGATGGCCCAGAGGGCGAACATGACGAAGCCCGCGGCGAAGGCGATGCCGACAGTGGTGAAGACGATGACGAGGGTCCAGTGCTGGGGGGTTTCCATGCCGGGCCTCCTTCAGAGGCGGATCAGTTGTTGGCGACGAGGAAGAGGTCGAGCTTCCAGGCGAGGAAGAGCGGCACGAAGAGCATCAGGATGAAGATGATCAGGGAGCGGGTCAGGACCCAGTTCTCCCGCAGGATCTCCATCACCGAGACCGTCTCCGGGGCGTCGGCGTCCTGGGTGTTGGGAATTTCGGGGGCGTCGGTCATGGTCCCTCCTGGAAAGAAATCAGCTCTCGGCCACTTCGCCGAACATGCCGACGAGGTAGAGGACGGCGAAGAAGAAGGCGTAGAACACGACATAGCGCAGCATCACCATGTAGCTGCTGATCTTGGGGGTCTGGGACTTGGAGGGGGCTGCCATGGTCTGCTCCTTAGCCGATCTCGGCGACCTTGTCCTTGAAGGCCGCGAGGGCCTCCAGGAAAGGCTGCTTGTCCTTGATGGTCACGAAGAACATGCCCACCCGGCGCTTGTCCGTGTTCTTGCGCAGCTTGGGGTTGCGCTCGCCTTCGAGGCGCTCCTTGATGAACACGTTGCCCAGGCGGTAGTGGCAGTCGCCCATGGCGCAGCCGCACACGAAGGTGGCGTCGGCGCCGTTGGCGAGGGCCAGCTCCAGCTGGGTGGGCTTCACCATGCCCGAGCAGGGCAGGACGATGATCTTCGTCTCCGGATCGTCCACCAGGGCCTTCTGGGCGTCCATCATCTGGTCGATGGGCAGGCTGCGCTCGCAGACGAAGCCGATGATCACGCGGGGCTTCTTCTCAACATGTTCGGACATTAGGCACCCGTCTTCAGGAGGGCCAGGACATCGGCCTCGATGGTCTTGGAATGGGTGTTGGGCAGGTCGATGGCCTGGAAGGGGCAGGAGCCCACGCAGATGCCGCACTCGGAGCAGCGGGCCGCCTGGACCACGGCGATGAGCTTGAACTTCGAGCCCGGCGCGCGCTCCTGCATGGTGATGGCCTCGAAGGGGCAGTCCAGGGAGCAGAAGGTGCAGCCCGTGCACTTGGCGTCCAGGACCTCGGCGATGTTGTCCCGGCGGTCCTTGGGGTAGAAGGGCGCCACGAAGAGCAGGATCGTGGCGCCGCCCAGGATGATCCAGGCCAGCACCGGCCCGAGGCGCTCGATGAGGTAGTAGGGGAACATGTACCAGGCGTCGTAGCGCATCTTCTCGACGATGACGCCGATCTGGGCGGGGGCGTCGGAGGCGATGTAGGCCGCTTGGTCCGCCAGGGACGGATACTGCTTGATGAGCTCCTGGGTCACGTTGATGGCGGGAATGGCGCCGGCGGCCACCAGGATGAAGCCGAAGGTGAGGAAGTTGGTGGCGCGGCTGGGCGTCACCACGGGCTCGTGGAGGCGGATGAAGTGCATCCAGATGAGCCAGAAGAGGAAGCTGGCCCCGCCCACGTGGAAGAAGAGGAAGCGGGTGAGGGTGTAGTCGCGGATGTCGCCGCCGGTGAAGAACTCCGCCATCCAGCCGCCGATGGCGGGGATGGCGCGCAGCCAGCTCTGGGTGCTCACCACCATGGCGTAGGCCCGGGCGTCCCAGACCAGCAGGTAGCCGGTGATGCCCACGAAGAGCAGCACGACCAGCAGCAGCACGCCGCTCACCCAGGGCAGCCAGCGCCAGCTGCGGTGGCGGTCCGTGAAGTAGACCCGGAACATGTGCAGCAGGGTGGTGATCATCATGGCGGCGGCGCCCCAGCGGTGGATGCCGCGCACCACGGCGCCGTAGGGGATGCCGGTGGCGTCGCTGATGGCGGCGGTCTGCCAGATGGTCTTGCCGTCCCGGGCCACCTGGGTGATGACCGGCAGGGAGGTGATGTAGTTCACCGAGGACCAGGCCCGGTCCAGGGTGGGGATGTAGTACATCCACAGCATGATTCCGCTGAAGATCAGGAACCAGAAGCAGTAGAGCGGCATGGCGCCGTGGAAGTAGAGGGGGTTGTGCTCCTGGGTCGTCAGGAAGTTCAGCCCCTTCTCGAGGCTGACGGTGAGGCTCTTGGTGAGGCTGAGGAATTTCTTGTACATGGTCTCCGTCCTCACTCGGCCACTTGGGACTTCTGGGCCCGGAGGTAGGCCACGCCCACTTCCATGAGGGCGCCGAAGACGAAGGCCCAGCCCATCCAGCGCACCACGTTGAACTGCTGGAAGGGGTTGTCGTTGGTGCTCACGCCCTTGTTGACGGCCTTGATGTGGGGCAGCTCCGCCACCGTCGCGGGCAGCACCTTCTCGAAGGCCTTGTTGACGATGGCCGGCGCGTGCTTCTTGCGCATGTCCCCGCCGGCGGGCGCCTGGTGCAGCACGTCGTCGAGCTCGGCGCTGATGCTGTTGGCGCCGAGGACGAAGAAGATGGCGAGGCCCATCACCAGGAAGATGATGCCGAACGCGGTACGAGGTTTCGGGCGTTTCATGGGAATTCCCCGTTCAGTGTTTCAGGAAGAAGCGATCGGACCAGCGGTCGAAGAGGGGCATGGGCGACTTGATGGTGCCCTTGGCCTTCTCCTCGGCGTAGACCACCACGGCGAGGGTCGTCAGCAGCGCCGCGAAGGCGGTGATGGCCGCCATGATGGCGAGGTAGGTGCCGAAGCCGGGCAGGGAGAAGAAGTCCTTCCACCGGGCGATGGTCTGGCTGAGGAAGAGCACGCCGAGGGCGAAGCTGGTCCACTTGCAGAGCCGGATGCGCGCGGTGTCGTACATCCTAGGCCCCCGCCGTCTTGGGCTTGGCCTTGGCTTCGAGGACCGCCAGCTCGGCGTCCCGCTTGGCGCCCCACCGGGCGAGGCCGATGAGGGTGCCGAGGACGATGCAGGCCAGCCAGCCGATGACGTGGAAGAGCCAGAGCTCCATCCCCTTGGGCTTTCCGGCGGCCACGGCGGCTTCCGGCGTGTGCCAGAGGTTGAGGCCGGGCTTCGTCTTCTCGAGGAGGTCGAAGGCCGCGTCCTGGGTCATGGCGCCGCCGGCGGTCATCTGCTCCATCAGCGCCTTGGCGGGTCCGTTCCACTCCCGAATGTCGCCGAAGTAGTGGTAGAGCGTATTGGCGGTCATGCACAGGACGATGAAGGTGACGAAGAAGATGTGGAAGGTCTGCCACCACGCGGCGTTGTCCCGCTTCATCACGTACTTCCAATCCTGGAAGTACCCGATCAGCAGGAAGAGGCCCATGGAGTAGTACCAGAGGGGCGCGTCGCGGTGGATGTCGGCGATGCCCTCGATGATGAGGAAGCTGAACACGATGAAGTAGATCAGGCCGCCGATGCCGATCCAGTTGGCGATCTGGCGCTTGCCCCACTCGGTCTCGGGCCGGCGGTCCAGGAAGAGGGCCAGCAGCACCAGGGCCGGGATGCCCACGGTGAGGATGGTGGCGAGGTAGGGATCCTGGAGCTTCAGCATGTGGTACATGGCCAGGAAGTACCAGTCGCTGAGGATGGGGTTGGGCGTGACTTCGGGGTTCGCCGGGCTGCCCTGGGCCGCCGGGATGAGGATGGCGACGCCGAGGATGATGGCGAAGACCGCCAGCTTGGCCCAGTTGCTGATGTTCATGCGCTTGAAGCCGCGGTTGTAGACCCGCAGCTCGAAGAAGATCATGGGCACGAAGCTCAGCATGAAGTGGAAGGCGTAGAAGCGCGTCACCGTGGCGGGGCCGATGGACGTGCCGCCCAGCAGCACCTGGGCCGTGGTCTTGCCCTGGTTGGTGGCGTTGATGAAGTCGCCCAGCGGCAGGTAGCTCGGGTTCTTGTCCAGGTAGGTGGGGAAGGTGGCCATCACCTTGGTCGCCCACAGGGCGCGCTGGTTCCAGATGAGCAGGTAGCCCGTCAGCCCGGAGTACATGCCGATGATGAGGAGCAGCATGGCGATGATGAAGCTCAGCTCCCGGCCGTTCTTGTAGCCCCCGGTGAACCAGATCCGGTAGCACTTCATGGTGGCCAGGATGATGAAGGCGTCGGCGCCGTACTTGTGGACGCCGCGGACCATGGCGCCGACGGGAATGGAGCCCCACATCCAGTTGCTCTGGATGTTCTCGATGGACCGGAACGAGATGGTGGTCTCGGGGATGTAGTAGATCATCAGGATGACGCCGCTGATGATCACGAGGATCCAGGCCCAGTACCACATGCCGCCGAGGCTGTACCAGGGGTTGGTCTTGGCCTCCTGGACGTGGGTCTCGTCGAAGAGGTCCATCTTGTTCCAGCGGTCCGCCACCCAGTCGATGAGGTTGGGGATCGCGCAGATCAGGCCCAGCAGCAGGTGCCTGAGCAGGCCCTGGCGGGGGATGAAGGTGGCGATGCGCCGGGGTAGCCAGGTGGGGACTTGATTAACCAACGCCGCCTCCTTCGGTGTCCGTGATCCAGATCTGTCCGTCCTTGATGTCGAAGGCCATGGTGCGGGGCGGACGTGGCGCGGGGCCGGAGACGACCTTGCCCGGCAGCTTGTCGAAGGCCTGGCCCGCCACGGTGCCGGCGATGGGCTGGGGCCGGGTCGGGTCGTAGACCGAGAGGTGGCAGGGGCAGGCGAAGTGCGGATGGAAGGGCGGCGGGGCCTTGTAGTTGTAGCCGCCCGCCAGCTCCTCCGAGTTGCTGATGAAGTTGAAGGTGCACCCGAGGTGCGGGCAGATGCGCTGCACCACCACGTATTTGCTCTTCTCGTCCTTGGGATCCACGAACTCGTCGGGGAGGCGCACCACGAAGCCGGGGATCTTGGCGCCCTGCCACTTGCGGGAGCTGTATTCCACGGATTTGCGGACGTAGATGAAGTCCTTGAAGTCCCAGGGCTTGGACAGCTCGGACACCTGGGCGACGGCCTGCAGGGCGCTGCCCGCCTCGTCCGGAGGCGCCATCATGCCCTCGATGCCGCCCACCATGGTGGGCTTGAAGAAGCGGAGGATGGCCTGCATGCCCAGCATCGCGCCGCCCACGATGGGCAGCGTGGTCATGCCTTTCAGGAGGAACCTGCGGGTGTTCTCTTGCATGCCGGGCCTCACTCGTGGTCGTAGGACTTGCTGCGCACCCCGTCCACCGCCATCCAGCGCTGGTCATCGCTGAGGACGCCGCGCCAGGCGGGCATGGCGGACCACTGGTGCACGTACAGGCTGAGGGCCTGGGGCGTCATGGTCTGCTGGATGCTCTCGGGGATCTTCGTGAACTGCCCCCCTTCGGAGATGCGCCAGAACAGGAACTCGTCCGTGGTCTCCGCCAGGGCCTTGCGGTTCTGGAAGTTGAAGGGCTGGGGGAAGATGGTGCGGGCCGCCGGGCCATCGCCCTTGCCGATGGTGCCGTGGCAGACGTTGCAGTTCTGGCCGTAGATGTCCCAGACCTCCTTGAACCGCGTGACACTATGGCCCGCGATGGAGCGGCTCCAGACGTAGAAGAGGGCATCCCACACGGGGACGGGATCCCCGGGGGCGTACTTCACGCCGCCGCGGCTGATCTCCATGAAGTCGAGCCAGCCCCGGCCCATCTCCATCTTCAGGCTGCCGTCCGCGTTCCGCAGGGGCTTGCCGTCGGGGCCCGGAACCGGGCCCGGGTGCTGCAGGCGCTTGCCCTTGGGCAGGCCCAGCTTCTCCGGCGCGCTGCCCTCGGCGAGGAGCTGGAAGACCTGGCCCGGCGTGCGCTGGAAGCGCCAGTCGCGGTCGTAGAAGTCGGGGCCATTCTTGGGGGCCAGGGCCGGGTAGCGGCCCTCCTCCTTCAGGGGGCCCACCACCTTGTTCTTGTCCACATGGCCCTCGGCGAGGGCGAGGTCCTTGGCCAGATCGGCCTTTTCCGCCGCGGTGTAGTAGGTGCCGTGGCAGCCCTGGCAGTTGGCGGTGTAGGCCGCGCGGCCCCGGAGCTTGTCGGTGGAGGGCAGGTTCAGGGGGTAGGCGGTGCTGTCCGAGCCCCGCTCGAGGCTCGAGATGGCGCCGGAAGTCGCCTTGGGGCGCTCGGCGGCGGGCTGCTGCTTGACCGCCAGACCGTCGGCGCAGCCCACCGCGAGCAGGCCCGCGAGGGAGGCGCCCGCCGCGGCCAGGAAAAGTCCGCGGGACGTGAAGGTGAAACGCGTTCGTAGCATCGTCCGTCCTTCCCGAATCAGGTGCCGCTGGGCCGGATCCAGGCCAGCACGGCCCAGACCAGGATGATCAGATAGAGGATCACGAGGGCGAAGGGCGCCTTGCCGTGGCCGATCTTGGTGCCGGAGACCTCCTCCATCGGCTCGTCGTGGGGATTGTGCTTGGGATCCGTGGCCATGGTGTCCTCGCTACTTCGCAGGCGCGGCGGCCGGGGCGGACGCGGCGGCGCTGGGGGGCTTGCCGTACACGCCCTCCACGCCGAGCAGGGTCCCGAGGCCCTTGTTCTGGGAGACGTACTTCAGGAACGCCGTGAGCTGCAGGCGCTGGTAGGGATCGAGGGTGTACTCCCAGCGGGGCATCTGGGTGGCGGGCACGCCGCGGCTGATGCGCCAGTACCAGGTGTCCGTGTTGTAGTTCGCGAACTTCTCCTCCTGGAAGTTGGCGGGCCGCTTGGTCATGGTGGCGGCGGCCCAGCCCTTGCCGTTGCCGTCCAGGCCGTGGCAGGCGGCGCACTTCTGGTTGAAGATGCCGCGGCCCTGGTTGGACACGATGCGCCGCGCCAGGAGGTTCTTGGCCTCCACGACGTCCGTCGGCATGGTGGCGGGCTCCTTGAAGCTCACTTCGGTCCAGCTCGCCAGGTTCGGGTTCTCCTTCCTGGCCTCCTCCATCTGCTCCTCGTTGCCGAACTTGGGATCGATGCAGGCCTTGAGGGGCGTCTTGGCGTTCTGGGCCTCGTGGCTGGTGCCGTAGAGCAGTTCCTGGATCTCGAAGCTGTACTTGAAGGGAACCTCGGGATGGGCATCGTAGTTCTTCCCGGCCAGGGCCTCGCGCTCCGCGACGCCGCCCTTCCACCGGGCGACCTTCTCGGTCTGGCCCTTGAAGGGGCCCTTCTCCCAGGTCCGGTCCTCCACCATGGCCCAGCGCGTCTCGCCGGTCCTGGCGTAGAGCTCCTGGCCCAGGCTGCGGGAGGCGCCCTTCTCCAGGGTGGGGTCCAGGGCGCGGGTGCCGTTGGGGCCCAGGCTCTGGAGGTAGGCCGTGAGGTCCGTCATCTCCTGTTCGGAGAGATAGTCGAAGCGGGGCATGTTCGACCCCGGCTTCAGGGAGCGGGGCTCCCGGTGGTGCTGGACGTGGTACTCGTCCGGGAACTTGCCGCCGATGTTGGCGAGGTCGGGGCCGGAGCGCTCGGAGCCCAGCAGGTGGTACTCGTCGAAGTAGTAGTCCGAGGACTTGCTGCGCACGCCGTGGTCCCAGTCCTGGGGCCGGCTGACCATGGAATGGCAGTACCAGCAGCCCTCCCGCTTGTAGATCTCCCGGCCGCGCAGCTCCTGGGCGGTGTAGTTCCGCAGGTCCCGGGGCTCCGGGGGCCGGAAGGTCCACCGGGGCACCAGCACCACCACGAAGATGATGCTGGCCAGGATGAGGCCCATGCCGATGGAGGGGTAGAGGTAGTTGGCGCGCTGCGTGCTCATCTGGATCGTCCTAGCCGTTGAGTCCTGGTCTTCCGTCCCGGGGATTCCGTCGAATGCTCAAGCCTGGATGGGCGAAGGGGCGGCTTCCTCGAGCGGCCCTTCCGCCGTTTCCTCGGTGAAGACGAGGGTCTTGAGGATGTTGTAGACGAAGAGGAGCTGGCCGATGACGATCAGCAGCCCCGAGAAGGCCCGCATGCCCATGTAGGGGGACACCATGATGACGCCGCGGTAGACCGGGGTGCCCTCCTCCCAGGCCGCGGCCTGGGCCAGGCCGGCGATGGTGAGGGCGGTCATCATGATGGTGGTCCCCACCAGGGAGAGCCAGAAGTGGGCGTTCGCCAGGCGGCGGCTGTACCACTGGCGGCCCGACACCCGGGGCACGCAGTAGTAGATGGCGCCCCAGGCGATGAATCCGAAGGTGCCCAGGAGGGCGAAGTGGGCGTGGCCCACCACCCAGTGGGTGAAGTGGAGGTACCAGTTGATCCAGCGGGTGGCCTGGAAGGGGCCCGTGAAGCAGGTCAGCAGGTAGAACCACATGGCGGTGATGAAGAAGCGCAGGGGGATGTTGGCGCCGAGCATGCCCCACTTCCCCTTCATGGTGAGGAAGAAGTTCACCAGCACGCTCATCACCGGCACCAGCAGCATCACGGAACTGATCACCGCCACGGCCTTCAGCCACTCGGGCACGGGGCTCTGGAGCAGGTGGTGGGTGCCCGTGGGGGTGTAGAACATCGCGATGGTGCTGAAGCCCACGATGGAGAGCAGGTGCGAGTAGAGGGGGTTCTTGGTGATCTTGGGCAGGAAGTAGTAGGTGAGGCCGATGCCGTTGGTGGTGAACCAGAGGCCCAGGATGTTGTGGCCGTAGAACCAGCCCGAGATGGCGTCGGCGATGCCGGTCATGGAGAAGAAGACCTTGTTGCCGATGAGGTACACGATGGGGAACCACATGGTGGTGCCCGCGACGTACCAGATGGTCACGTAGAGCTGCTTCTCCTGGCGGTTCAGGACGGTCATCCAGACCAGCCAGCAGTAGACCAGCAGGGCGATGAAGAGCGGGATGTCCAGGAACCAGGGCAGCTCGGCGTACTCGCGGCCCTCGGTGATGCCGTTGAGGAGGCAGAAGATGCCCACCGTGATCACGGCGTTCCAGGCCAGCATGAGGATGTTGCCCACCCGCTCGCTGTAGAGCTTCGTCCGGCAGAGCTCGGGGATCACGTAGAGGATCGCTCCCACCGTGCTCATGGAGATGAACCCGAAGGCCACCACGTTGATGTGGGTGGGGCGGATGCGGCCGAAGGTGAGCCAGGCCACGTTGTGGATCATGTCCGGCAGCCAGTACTCCGTGGCGGCCAGCAGCCCGAGGAAGGTGCCTACCAGCACCCAGATGGCGCCGCTGATCATGAAGCGCTTCGACGCGCTGTGCTCCTGGTCGAACCAGGCCCAGGCCCCGGAAGTGGTGGCGGAATCGAGATTGGCGTCCATCGTCATCCCCGCATAGGTGATCCGTCGCCGAGTCAGACAATCTCCGGGACCCGGCAACGGGAGCCTCGGCGGGATTGTGACCTGCGTAACTGGACCATTGTGCTGAACGCCTTCCCATTGGTCAAACCCCAATTTCCCCGGAGGCCCGTCCGCGCTGGGTCTTTCCGGGGTTCGCGCTTCCGGGTGCTGCGCCGCCCCCTGCTACACTCGGCCCCATGAATCCCTTGCAGGTCGCCCCAAAGCGGGTGTTTTCCGCCCGGCCCTCGGCTCCCCGCGGTACGGCCCGGTGAGCACGCGGCCCGCCTACGGCGCCCAGCGGGTGAGCTGGGTCGCGGACCTCGGCCAGATCGGGGACTCAGGGCAGTCCTGGCACATCGTCCGGCGGGACAGCGATGGCACGCGCTTCCTGCTCCAGCGCTGGAGCCCCCGGCCCGGGGACCGGGAACTGGACCAGATCAAGGAGACCTACCTCCGGGCCTTCCTCGACGTGGAGGCTCTCGACGGCGGGGAGTCCCACTTCGGATTCGACGAATCCGAGATCTGGCTCATGCAGGCCCTGGAAGGCACGCCGCTGTCGAAGTCCTGGCACGAGTACTCCCTGGACCAGCGCAAGGCCTTCCAGCTCCGCCTGTCGGAGGAACTGGCCCGCAGCCGCTATCCGCGCCTGCTGAGCGCCGAGGCCATCGGCCTCAAGCCCGGCAGGCTCATGATCCCCCGGGTCTATGGCGAGGCACCCTGGGATCAGGCCCAGCTCTGGCTCTCCATGCCCAACCCCGAAGCCCCCGCCACGGTCCAGCGGGCTCCCTGGGATGAGCCCCGGGACCTTTCGGAAGTGCGGGGGCGGGCCCTCCGCGGGCGGAGCCAGGAGCTCACCTACCTGAAATCCCTGATGTTCGGGCTCACGGCCCCGTCGCCGATGGAGCGCATCGTCATCCTGCAGGGGGAGGAGGGCCTGGGGAAGGAGAACCTCGCGGCCTGGTCCGTGGCCGCCGCCGAGACCGACGGCCTCTGGGCCCACACCCTCGAGCCCCAGCACGAGGAGGGCCCCGCGGCCTTCCTGGACCGCCTGCTCCAGAGCCTGCTCCAGGGGACGGAGGCGGACCTCTACGCCATGAAGCCCCAGGTGGCCCGGAGCCTCAGCCGCGTGCTGGGCTCCTACGCCTTCCTGACCGGCGGCCGGCAGTTGAAGGGCCCCGAGGACCAGGTCGAGCCCGAGGAGCTGAAGGCCGCCCTGGAGGCCATGGATTTCGCCAATACCCTCCATCCCCGGCTGATCCATCTCTCCGGCCTGCGGCACGCCAGTCCGGACATGGTGCTCATGCTGCGGGACCTGATCCAGCGCTCCCACTTGCCCTGGCTGCTCTGTGTCACCTCGGGCGCGGAGGGCACGCGCCTCAAGCCCCTGCTGGCCCCCCTGAAGGGCGACCCCGCGGTGGCGGCGGTGCACCTCAACCGCCTGGAGGACGAGGACCTCAAGCAGCTCCTCGTGGACATCCTGGGCCAGGGCGCCGTGCCCGAGGCGGTCCAGAAGGAGCTCTTCCACCGCTCCCTGGGGAATCCGGGCCTCCTCCAGAGCCTGCTGGAACTGGCCCAGCAGGACGGCAGCCTCGGCTGGAAGGACGGGAAATGGCGGTTCTCCGGGAGCATCGGCCAGCCCATGAAGGCCCACGAGGACCTGGTGAGCCAGGTGCTCCTGGGCCGGCTGCAGCGCCTCGGTCCCGCCTCCCTGGCCATGGTGCGGATGCTGGCCTTGTCGGATCAGGCCCAGGAGCCCGCCACCCTCGGCCGGGCCCTGGCCCTGAGCCCCGAACCTCTCGAGGAGGCCCTGGCCACGGTGGCCTCCTCCCGCCTGGTGCTGATCCAGGAGGGCCGTTCCACCGTGCCAGACCCCAAGCTCCGGGAGCTCGTGATCTCCCACACCCCGCAAGCCGAGCTCAAGCGCCTGGCCCGGGCCCTGCTGGGGGCCATGCAGGAGGGCGGCGCCAAGCCCGTGCTCTCGGTGCGGCTCCTGTCCCTGGCCTCGGACGAAAGCACGGCCCTCGCCCAGGTCATGCTGGCCATCGAGCAGGACCCTCCCCCGCCCCTCGAAGCCCAGCGGGTGGTCGAACAGGCCCTCGACCTCCACCCGGCCCCCGCCCAGCAGTCCCGCCTCCACGAGTTCCTCGCTGACGCCTGGGCCGCGGGCCTGCCCGGCGGCTCCCTCTTCACCCAGGCCTCGGGCGCCCAGCCCCCGTCCCAGCATGCCCTGGAGGCCCTGGGCCTCGCCCTGGTCTCCCTGGAAGGCCTGCCGGAGACCGGGGGCGACGGCCTCCGCCTGCAGCGGGCCCGTCTCCTGCGCAAGAAGGCCATGCAGGAGATCCGCCTGCGCATGCTGCCCCAGGCCTTCGATTCCACCCAGGCCGCCTTCGAATGCCTGGCGGAGCATCCCGGCCACCCGGAGCAGCCCCGCCTCCGCCTGGCCCTCGGGAAGATCTACCTCCTGCAGGGCTTCGCGGGCAAGGGCCTGCGGGCCCTGGAGGAAGGCCTCCAGCTCCTGCCCGGCGGCAAGGGCCAGCACAAGGACCAGGTGGCCATCGCCCTGGAGCTGGGCACGGCCCTGGCCGCCCAGTGCCAGTTCCAGCGGGCGGCGAGCATGCTCCAGTCCGCCCAGCGACTCCTGGAGCACGACCGCGATTTCCGCGGCCTGGTGAGCGTCTGCATCGCCCTGGGCCAGAGCTACGCCGCCCAGGGCCAGCCGGAAAACGCCCACACGGTGCTGCGGGAGGCCCTCCACTCCTCGCGCCTCCAGGGCGACATCTCCCTCCAGGCCCAGTGCCACCTCGCCCTCGGCATCTTCCGCAGCACCCAGGAGTGGCTGGGCCCCGCCCTCTCCCACCTGGACCGGGCCCTGGACCGCTACCTGCGCTTGGGGGACGCGGCCATGACCACCCACACGAAAGTCTGGAAGGCCCGCACCCTGGCGGCCCTGGGCGACACCATCCAGGCCGAGCACGCCCTGCTCCAGGCCCTCATGGCCTCCAAGCAGGGCGTGAGCCCCCTTGAGCAGGGGGAGCAGGCCTTCCTCCAGGCGGAGATCGCCGGCTACCAGTCCGCCTGGAAGGACGCCGTCCGCCTCTACAAGGCCTCCGCCTTCCTCTTCGACAGCGCCGGCCTCCTCTTCCGCCAGCGGCTCGCCCTGCTGCGCTTCCTCCAGTCCGCCGCCCACGAGGCCAAGGAGAACCAGGCCCGCACCGGCATCCCCACGGATCTCGAGGAGTGCTGGACCCAGCTCGAGATGCTCAAGGGCCTGGTGGAGGGCAGCGGCTCGCGCTGGCTCGAGATGGAGTGGCACCGCGCCCACGCCCTGCTCCTGGGCTGCGCCGAGGCCTCCGACGCGGTGGCCTTCGAGACCTTGGACGCCTGGGGCGAAGTGCTGGCCGCCGGCCGGGAGATGCGCTTCTCCGCGGTGGTCCTCGAGGCTTCGGCCCAGGGCGCGGACCTCCTGGTGAAGCGGGGGGAGAAGCTCGGCGCCCGCTCGCGGCTCCAGGACGCCTTCCCCAGCCTGCAGGAGCTCTGGACCCGCATTCCCGAAAGCCAGGAAAACACCTTCCTGGGCCGGCCGGACATGCACCAGTTCAAGGGCACGGTGGAAAGCTGCGGCCTGCGCTTCATCCTGCCCGACCGCGTGGATCCCCTGGCAGACTGGACGCCCACCCAGGCCTCCATTCCTCCCCTGGGCGGTCCCGAGGGTCCATGAGCCACCAGAACGAGCGGCCGGCCGGCGATCGACGCCCCCCCGCCACCATCCCCGGCCTTCTGAAGCTGGCGGCGGAGGGGCGGCCCATCGTCATGACCACCGCCTACGATGCCGTCACCGCCCGCCTGGCGGACGCCGCCGGGGTGGACATCATCCTGGTGGGCGACAGCGTGGGCAACGTCTGCCTGGGCTTCGACACCACCCTGCCCGTCACCATGGCCATGATGAACCACCACCTGGAGGCGGTGGCGAGGACACGGCCCGCGGCCCTGCTGATGGGGGACCTGCCCTACCTGAGCTACCACGTGGGGATCGACGAGGCCATCCGCAACGCCGGCGGCTTCCTCCAGCGGGGCGCGGCGGGAGTGAAGCTGGAGGGCGGCGCCCGGCGGCTGCCCGTGGTGCGGGCCCTGGTGGAGGCGGAAATCCCCGTCATGGGGCATCTGGGCCTCACCCCCCAGAGCGTGCACGCCATGGGGGGCTACAAGGTGCAGGGTCGGGACGGCGAGGCGGCGGTGCGGATCCTGGAGGACGCCCTGGCCCTGCAGGAGGCGGGCTGTTTCTCGGTGCTGCTCGAAGGGATTCCGGGGGATCTCGCCAAAAAGATCACAGAGACCCTGGCGGTCCCCACCCTCGGGATCGGCGCCGGCCCCCACTGCTCGGGGCAGGTGCTGGTGCTCCACGACATCCTGGGCCTCGTCCCCGGGACCTCCCCGAAATTCGTGCGGCGCTACGTGGACGGCTTCGGACTGCTGCGGGAGGCCCTGGAGCGGTGGAGCGGCGACGTGCGGGCCGGGGCCTTCCCCGCGTCCGCTGAGTCCTATAACCTTCCGGAATCCGCCCAAGCCGCCCTCGCCGCCTGGAAGCCCCGCACCTAGGGCTCCGGCGCCGGTCCCAGGAGCCCTTTCCCGCCATGCGTGTCGTCCGAAGCGTCGCCGAGCTGCGCATCGCCCTCAAGGCGCTGCGGGAGGAGGGCCACCGCATCGGCTTCGTGCCCACCATGGGCTTCCTGCACGAGGGCCACGCCACCCTCATCCAGCACAGCCGCCAGCGCTGCGGCGCCACGGTGGTGAGCATCTTCGTGAATCCGGCCCAGTTCGGGCCCAGCGAGGACTTGGCGACCTATCCCCGGGACCTGGAGGGGGACCAGAGCCTCTGCCTGCGCATGGGGGTGGACGTGCTCTTCCTCCCCGACGCTGCCGAGATGTACCCGAGCCATTTCCAGACCTTCATCGAGCCCGGCCCCATCGCCGAGCCCCTCTGTGGGCGGTACCGGACCGGCCATTTCCGGGGCGTCGCCACGGTGGTGGCGAAGTTCTTCAATATGGTGCAGCCCGACCTCGCCTTCTTCGGCCAGAAGGACCTGCAGCAGTGCGCGGTGATCCGGCGCATGGTGCGGGACCTCAACCTCCCCGTGGACGTGGTGGTGGTGCCCACGGTGCGGGAGAAGGACGGCCTGGCCCTCAGCAGCCGCAACGCCTACCTGAGCCCCCAGGAGCGGATGCGGGCCCTCTCCATCAGCCAGGGCCTCTTCGCCACCGAAGCCGCCTTCCGGGATGGCGAACGGGGGGTGGACATGCTCACCGCCATCGCCTTCGATCCCCTGCACCTCGTGGACCAAGTCCAGTACTGCGAGCTGGTGGACGCCCTGACCCTGGACCCCCTCGCCGGGGACGTGGACCGGCCGGCGGCCCTCTGCGTCGCGGCCTATGTGGGCAAGACGCGGCTCATCGACAACATCCTTCTGAACCCCCTCGGCGAGGGGGTGATGTTCGGAAACGGCTGAGCGCGGGCCCAAAGAACCATGAAGGGCCGAAAGACGTGACCCGGGCCCCTTGCCCGGCGGCCCGGGAATGTGCATCCTGGTGCGTTGGCCGGGACTCGGACTGAGCCTGGACCGGAGGCACCATGCTGCGTCACTTCCTGCTGGGCAAGATCCATCGCGCCGTCGTCACCCGCGCGGATCTGGACTACGTCGGCTCCATCACCCTGGATCCGCTTCTCATTGAGGCCGCCGGCTTCCTGGAGAACGAGAAGGTGGACATCTACGACGTGACCAACGGGTCCCGCCTGTCCACCTACGTCATCCCCGGCGTGCCGGGGTCCGGGGAGGTCGGCATCAACGGCGCGGCTGCCCATCTGGTGAAATCAGGAGACCTGGTCATCATCGCCAACTACGGCTGGATGACGGAGCAGGAGGCCGCCGAGCGTCGCCCGAAGGTGGTGTTCGTGGACGGCCGGAACCGGATCACCCGGCGGGAGGCCCAGGAGCGCACCCCGGCCCTGGCGGACGCCTTCGCGTAAGGACTTTCCCGCAGGGGACCGAGATCGGTAAAAATAGACTGTTCTCCGCCAGGCAGGGCCTAGGACAGTTGGGGTAGGCGTCGTTCGCCCACCGCCGGGTTCGACAGAGGTTCAACCAATGGAATACCGCCGGTCCCTGGTGGTCAATTCGACCCCCTTGGAGACGCGGATCGCCCTTCTTGAGAATGGGCAGATCTGCGAGATCTTCATCGAGCGCACCACCCACGCCAGCCAGGTGGGGGACATCTACAAGGGCCGGGTCGCCAAGCTGCTGCCGGGCATGCAGAGCGCCTTCGTGAACATCGGCGGGGCCAAGGACGGCTTCCTCTACGTGGACGAGCCGGAGACCAGCCGCATCAGCGCCGAGGAAGGCCTGGACCTGGAGGACGACGGGGAGCACACCGCGGTGATCGACTTCCCGCCCACGCCGCCGGTCCTGCCGCCGGTCAAGGAGGGCGACGAGGTCCTCGTGCAGGTGGTGAAGGACCCCATCGGCTCGAAGGGCCCCCGGCTTTCGCGGCACCTGAGCTTTCCCGGCCGCTTCCTGGTCTTCATGCCGGGCATCGAGCACATCGGCATCAGCCGCAAGATCACCGATCCCCTGGAGCGGGAGCGACTCCGGGACCTCATCCGCGCCCACGCCCAGCCTGGGGAGGGCTACATCGTGCGCACCGCCGCCATCGGGGAGAAGGACGAGGACCTGGTCCAGGACGTGGCCTTTCTCCGGGAGCTCTGGCAGGAGACGCAAGGACGCGCCGCCGCCATCAAGGCCCCCAGCCTCGCCTGGCAGGACGCCCGCCTGCTCCAGAAAGTCCTCCGGGACCTCTTCCGGGAGGAAGTCTCCAGCTTCTGGATCGACCGGGAGGAGGCCTACCAGGAGGTGGTGGCCTTCGTGGCGAAGCTGCACCCGGAATGGGTGGAGCGGGTGAAGCTCTGGACGTCGGACCTGCCCATCTTCGAAGCCTTCGGCCTGGAGCAGGAGATCGACTCGGCGCGGCAGCCCAAGGTCTTCCTCAAGCGCGGCGGCTCCATCGTCATCAACCAGACCGAAGCCCTGGTCAGCGTGGACGTGAACACCGGCAAGTTCGTGGGCAAGAAAGATCTGGAGGAGACCGTCTTCCTCACCAACATCGAGGCCATCCCCGAGATCGTGCGCCAGCTGCGCCTGCGCAACCTCGGGGGCATCGTGGTGATCGACTTCATCGACATGGCGGACCTGCCCCACCGGGCCGCGGTGCTGGCCCGGCTGCAGGACGAGCTGAAGCGGGACCGCAACCACGCCCGCGCCGAAAGCATCTCCGAGCTGGGACTCGTGGAGATGACCCGCAAGCGCACCGGCCCCAGCCTGGACCGCCAGCTCACCGACCCCTGCGGCCTCTGCGGCGGCAGCGGGCGCATGCCCAGCCCCGAAACGATCCTGCTGAAGGTCTACCGGGAGATGGCCCGCATGGGCGAACGCCTCCGGGGCAGCACCGTGCGGCTCACCGTGCATCCCGAACTGCGCGCCGCGCTGCCGGCGGATGCCAAGGAAGGCCTCCTGGCCCTCTCCCGGGCCTTCGGCGCCCACGTGCTCTGGGTCGAGCGGGCGGACGGTCCCCGGCACCTCCTGGGCATGGAGGTCCTTCCTTCCAAGTAGGTTCAGGGCCTGGGGGCCGGGCCGCGCAGCCGGGCCTCGAAGGCCAGGACCTCCCGGGAGCGGCCATTGCGGTCCTTGGCCTCGGACCACCAGCGCCGGGCCTCGGGCCCGGGCCCGGAACGGAGCAGGGCGGCTTCCGCCAGGCGGAGGCAGGGCTCCCAGTGATCCCCGCGGATGGCATGGGCCTCCCGGAGGGAGGCTTCCGCGGCGGGGAGCTGGCGCCGGCGGCCCGGGCCCTCTGCCCGCCGCAGCCCCGCGGTGCCGAGTCCCAGGTGGGCGACCATCAGGCGCGGATTGAGGCGCATCGCCGCCTTGAAGGCGGCCTCGGCGGCTTTCAGGGCCTCCTCGCCGGCCCCACTCCGCGCCCGGAGCAGCTCGCATTCGCCCCGGAGGATGAAGGCGTTCGGATAGGCCGGATTGATCTCGAGGCTTCGGGCGGCGTGGCCCAGGGCGTTCCGGAGGTGGGGGCCGGGGTCCTGGCCCCGGCGCAGGGCCCATTCCGCCCGGATGCGGTCCAGGGAGCCGAAGGAGGCGTGGGCCGCCGCCCGGCGGGGATTGATCTCCAGGGCCCGGCCCAGATCCCGCTCCGCCTCGCCCGTCGCGGCGCCGGGGTCCTGGTCCCCGTCGAGGAGCCGGCCGGCGGTGTGGAGCCTCGCCAGGGCCTGGGCGTACCAGGCCTCGTAGGACCGCGGCTGGGCCCGGAGGACTCGCTCCCCCGCCGCGAGGGCCTCCTGCAGGTGGACGCTTCCGTCCAGGCCGTGGTCGTGATCCCATCTGGCCTGGGAAAGGGCAACCCCCGCCAGGGCGGCCACGGCTTCCACCCGCTTGGGGTCCCCCGCCTCCGCCTGGCGGAGGAGATCGGCGGCCTCCTCCCAGGCCGGCCGCGGATCCCGGCCGGTCCGGAAGGAACCCTGGCCCCGCTTCGAGAGCAGGCTCGCCAGGGCCACCCGGTGGTCTGGACTCGGTTCCAGGGCCAGGGCCCGTCGCCCATCCGCCTCGGCGCTGCGCAGCACCTCCTCCCAGGGCCCCCCATGGTTGAGCAGCCACTCGGCCCAGCGACCCTGGAGGCGGCTGCAGAGCTCGAAGGCCGTGGCCCGCTCGGGGTCCGCGGCCAGGGCGGCCCGGGCCGAAGCCAGGGCCGTCTCGAAGGTGACGGGCCGGTCGTGGCCCAGCTGGAGTTCGGCCTCGAGCTGCAGCATGCCCACCAGGGCCCGGGTTTCATGGACGTCCGGATCGCTCTTGGCGATGGCGAGGGCCCGGTCCAGGGCCTGCCCGGCTTGGCCGAACCGGGCGAGGGCGGCCTCCTGCTTCCCCGCCGCGAGGACCAGCGAGCCTTCGCCCAGGTGGATGCGCGCTTCCAGGACCCTGGCTTCCGTGCGCCAGGGTTCGATCCGGACCAGCTCCGCCAGCAGGCGGAAGGCCTCCACCGCATCGCCGTTCAGATGGGCCAAGTGGGCCCGGGCGAGGAGGGTGTCCCCGTCCCCGCCCCCGGCGGGGAGCTGGGCCAGGAGGGTCCGGGCCCGGTCCCGGCAGGACCGCTCCAGCTCGAGGCGCCGGGATTCCCGCTCCGCCGGGAGGGCGATGCGGTCCAGCTGGGGCAGGTCCCGGGCGTAGATCCTCGCCAGGCAAAGGCCGAGAGAACGGGTGAGCCCGGCGCCGCGCAGGCCCTGCTCCCAGGCCCGCTCCAGTTCGACCCTGCTGCGGTCCAGGTTCGAAAGGGCCATGTGGCCCCGGCCCAGGGCGTACTGGATGGCGCCGTCCTCCCGGATTCCCGCCTGGTCCGCGGCTTCCTCCAGCCCCGCCAGCCGGCCCAGACCCTGGGTCTGCATGCGGCGCACGTCCTGCTCCGGCAGGAGGCGGCAGAAGCGCAGGCCGGTTTCCAGGCGATCCACCTCCTCGCTGAAAGCCTGGGCCATGCGGGTGCGTTCGGCGGCCTTCAGCCGCCCCCGCAGCGCCCAGCCCCCCATGGCCACCACCGCGAGGAGGCCCGCCGCAGCCACGGCCCCCAGGGTCCGGTGCTTGAGGAAGGCCTTCCGGAAGCGGTAGGCCCAGGACGGCGGGACGGCGAGGACGGGCTCGCCCTCCAGGAAGCGCCGCAGGTCCTCCGCCAGCGCCTGGGCCGAGCGGTAGCGCCGCGCCGGGTCCTTCTCCAGGCACTTGAGGACGATGGTTTCCAGATCCGCGGGGAGGGCGGGATCCAGCCGCCGGGGCGGCACCGGATCGTCCTGCTCGAGCGCCCGGAAGATCTCCCCCATGCCCTCGCCGCTCACCGGCGGGCGGCCCGTCAGCACGGCGTAGAGGGTGGCGCCCAGCCCCCAGACGTCCGTCCTCGGATCCGCCTGGCCCCTTCCATGGATCTGCTCCGGGGCCATGAAGTGGGGCGTTCCCATGGCCGTCCCCTCCAGGGTGCCGGCGGCGGGATCCAGCTCCCGGGCCAGGCCGAAATCCGTCACGTAGGGCACCGCGAGGCCGGCGGCGTCCCGCTCCACCAGGATGTTGGCGGGCTTCACGTCCCGGTGCACCAGGCCCATGCGGTGGGCGGCGTGGATGCCCTCGGCGGCCCGCATGAGGATGCGCACCTTGTCCTCGAGGGGGAGGCCGGGGGCGCAGGCGTCGAGGGTCGGCCCGTCCACGAACTGCATGGCGATGTAGGAACGGCCCCGCACTTCGCCGACCTCGAAGACCTTGGCGATGTTGGGATGATCCACCCGGGCCTGGGACTGGGCCTCCGCGATGAAGCGCGCCGCCTGGGCGACCCCGCCGTAGCGGATGAACTTGAGGGCCACCCAGCGCCGGAGGCGGGGATCGAAGGCCCTGAAGACCTTGCCCATGCCTCCTTCCGCGATGAAGCTCACCCGGCGGTAGCGCGCCCAGTCGGGGAGGAAGGCCTCGCCATCTTCGGGGCCTGGCGCCTCGCCCTCCCAGGTCTTGTCCGGATCCGGAGCCGCCTCGTCGCCACCGGGGACCGCCGGGAAGAGGGTTCCCAGGGCCTCCATGCGGAGGAAGTCCTGGACCTCCCGGGAGAGGAAGCCCCGGGCCTGGAGCCAGTCCAGCTTCGCCCGGGCGGAGGCTTCGGGTCCCAGTTCCTTGCCGCAATCCCAGAGGTGCTCGGCCCGCACCAGCCCCCGCCCGAGGGCGAGGGCCAGCAGGGCGAGGTCGGCATCAGGGCTGGCCACGGGCGGAACCCCGGCTCACATCACTTCGCCCAGCGGTCGCACCAGCCCAGCACCGTCTCGAACCAGAGCTTCGAGTTCTGGGGCTTGAGGATCCAGTGCCCCTCGTCGGGGAAGCAGAGGAATTCGCTCTGCACGCCGCGGAGCTGCAGGGTCTGAAAGAGCTGGATGCCTTCCGTGTAGGGGACGCGGTAGTCCAGCTCGCCGTGGGTCACCAGGGCCGGCTTCCTAAAGCCCCTGGCGCCATTGTGCGGGCTCTGGAACTGCCAGCGCGCCTTGGTCGCGGCGCTTTCCCAGGGCCAGCCGCCGAACTCCCATTTCGGGAACCACAGCTCCTCCGTGGCCAGCTGCATGCTCTCCGTGTTGTAGATGCCCGCGTGGCTCACGAAGGCCGCAAAGCGGTCCGCGTGGTGGCCCATGAGCCAGTTCACCGCGTAGCCGCCGTAGCTGGCGCCGCAAGCGACGACGCGCCTGGGATCGGCGTTGGGGAATTTCTTCAGGGCGGCGTCCAGGCCGCCGATGAGCTCCTTCATCACCACGCCGTTCCAGTCCCGGCTGATGGCGTCCGTGTAGGCCTGGCCGTAGCCGGTGGAACCCGTGGGATTGACCATCACCACCAGGAAGCCGCGCCCCGCCCAGGCCTGGGGATTCCAGCGGTGGCTCCAGGCGTCGGCCCAGGCGCCCTGGGGACCGCCGTGGACGAGGAAGGCCACGGGGTACTTCTTCCCCGGATCGAAGCCTTCGGGCTTCACGATCCAGGCGTGCACGTCCCGGGCCTTGCCGTCCTTTCCGGCGGGGCCCTTGAACCAGAGGGACTCGGCGCGGTTCAGGCCCAGTTCCTTGGCCAGGGCCTCGTTATGGGCCGTGGCCCGCACCACCTTGCCATCCCTCAGGTCCGCTTCGTACAGATCCGCCGGTGTCGCGGTGTCGCTGTGCTGGAAGAGCACCGTGCCCTGGGCCGTGAAGGCGAAGCCCTCGACGTGCTGGCCCCGGGTGGCCTGCAGGGGCTGGGGCCAAGCCTTGAAAGTTCGCTCCGGCTGGGGTTCGTAGCGGTAGAGGTCCGTCCCGCCCGCCTTCTCGGAGGCGAGGACGAGGGCTCCCCCCTGCCACGCGAAGAGGCCCACGCTCTGGTCCCAGGCGCGGGTGTCCCGCACCAGGGCGCCGCTGGCGCGATCCTGGAGCCACAGCTCCCACTTGTCCGCCTCGAAGCCCGGGCGTCGCTGGGCGCGCCAGGCCAGGTACTTCCCGTCCGGCGAGTAGCGCGGCGTCGTATCCATGGCCGGGTTCGTCGAGACCTTCCGGAGCTTCCGGTCGGCCACCGTGACCTCGAAGATCTCGCCGTTGGTGCTGACGGCCTTCCCCTTCTCCACGTGGGCGCCGAAGGCGATCCGCGTGCTGTCCGGCGCCCAGTCCAGCTCGTCCCCGGCGGAGACGTCGGCGAAGTTGGGCACGTCGAAGTCCTGGTCGGCGGTGAGGTCCCTGGCCTCCCCGCTGGCGGCGTCCACCACGAAGAGGTGCTGGCGCAGGGCCGGGTCGTACCACTCGGTCCAGTGGCGGAACATCAGGCCCTTGGCGTGGTGGGCCTTGACCTTGGATTCCTCCTTGGCCTTCAGGTGCGCCGCGGTGGCGGCGAGGTCGCCGGAGGGCAGGGTGGCGGAGGAGACCGCCAGCCACTTGCCGTCGGGGCTCCAGAGGTGGCCGTCGGCGCCGCCGGGCAGCTTCGTGGCCTGGCGCCTGGCGCCGCCGGCGAGGTCCAGGATCCAGACCTGCCCCCCCTGGGCGTAGGCGAGCTTCGAGCCGTCCGGAGAGAATCGCGGCCGGGACTGGCCGCCGGCGCCGAGGTCCAGCTGGGCCGCGGCCGCGCCCTTGCGCTTCAGCCAGAGCTTCGGGATGGCGCGGTTGGCGGCCATGTCCACGGTGCCCACCTGGTAGGCGATGTCGCCCCTCGAGGACACCTGAGGGTCCGCCACCCGCTTGACCCTGAAGAGGTCGTCGATCTGCATCGGGCGGCCGGCCGCCAGGGGCGCTTCGAGGAGGAGGGTAAGGGCGGGGACGAACAGGCGCATGGAGACCTCAGGTTGTAGGTTCTGGTTGCCGATACCAGGGAAGGACGAGCCGAGAAATCCCGAGGATTGCGAGGTAGATCGGTGCGAGGACCATAAGCGGCCATCCCAGAAGGATCACTCTGTTCACATGCCGTTCCAACTCCTCGGACGTCATCTGCGCGATGTCTTGGCTATTCGCCGACCCCGCGGAAGCCATCGCCAGGATGAAGGCGGCGGCGAGCAGGCCCAGCATCGTCCAACCGCTGCGCTGGAACCATGAGGGAGGCTGGAATTCCGCAGTCTGAGTGGGCCAAGGGCGAATGACCCAGAACAATAAAACTCCGATCCAGTCGGTCCATCTGGGCAGGTGGAGCAGGTCCCGAGAAAATCTCAGGCCCCATGGCGTGAACAGGCCAGCCAGGAGGAGCAACCCCACCCCACTACCCACCAACCAAGGCTGCTTCCAGTTCGAGGCCATTCCGCGATTCTAGTCGAACCCCTCGAAGGCTTTCGCCACGATAGATACGTCCCTTCAGAACTCCTGCATCAGGTAGCGGCTGATCACCGTGCGCTGGATTTCGGAGGTGCCTTCTCCGATGGTGCAGAGCTTCACGTCCCGGTAGTACTTCTCCACCGGGTAGTCCTTGATGTAGCCGTAGCCGCCGAGGATCTGCACGGCGTCGTCGGCCACGCGGCAGGCGATCTCCGAGCTGTAGAGCTTGGCCATGCTGGCGGCCTTGGCGTAGGGCAGGCCCGCGTCCTTGAGGCTCGCGGCCTTGTAGATGAGGAGCCGGGCGGCCTCCACCTGCACCTGCATGTCGGCGAGCTTGAAGGCGATGGCCTGGTGCTCGGCGATGGGCTTGCCGAAAGTCTTGCGCTGCTTGGCGTACTTCACGCTCTCCTCGAAGGCCCCCTGGGCCATGCCGAGGCCCAGGGCGCCGATGGAGATCCGGCCGCCGTCCAGGGTCTTCATGGCCTGGCGGAAGCCCACGCCCTCCTCGCCGAGCAGATTCTCCACCGGCACCTTCACGTCCTCCATGATCAGCTCGCTGGTGTCCGAGGCCCGCAGGCCCAGCTTGTTCTCCACCTTGCCGGAGCGGAAGCCGTTCATGCCCTTCTCGAGGATGAAGGCGCTGATCCCGTCGGTGCCTTTCCCGGGGCTGGTGCGGGCCATCACCACGGCGATGTCGCCCACGGTGGCGTGGGTGATGAAGTTCTTGGTGCCGTTGAGGACGTAATGGCCGCCTTCCTTCTTGGCGGTGGTGAGCTGGGCGCCGGCGTCGCTGCCGGCCCCGGGCTCCGTCAGGCCCCAGGCGCCGATGACCTTGCCGCTGGCGAGGGGCACCAGGTACTTCTGCTTCTGGGCCTCGCTGCCCATGGCGTAGATGTGGTTGGAGCAGAGGCTGTTGTGGGCGGCGATGCTGATGCCCACGCTGCCGTCCACCCGGGAGAGCTCCTCCACCACCACGGCGTATTCCAGGTAGCCCATGCCCGCACCGCCGTACTCCTCGGGGAAGATGATGCCCATCATGCCCATCTCGCCCAACTGCTTCATCACCGCCAGGGGGTAGGTCTTGGCCTCGTCCCAGGCCATGACGTGGGGGCGGATCTCCTTCTCGGCGAATTTGCGCACTTCCTGGCGCAGGGCTTCGACATGATCGGGCAGGGTGAAGTCCATGGGTCGTCCTCGGGTCGAAAACCCAGGTTATCCCTGGGTCCCGCCCTCCCCAAGAATTTTTATAGCGGTATTAATCCAATTTATGGGCCACCGTGGTCTTGCCGTCCCGCAGCTTGTCCGCCGCCATGCGCCGCTGCAGCATGCGGTCGGAATCGGGCAGCAGCTCCAGGGCCTTGCGCACCTGGGGATCCTTCTCGCAGAGGTACTTGAAGCCCGCCTCGATGCCGTAGGCCACGTTCTGCATCTCGTAGGTGAGCTGGTCCCGCATGTCCGCCTGGTTCTCGGTCCACTCCTTGTCGGTGACGGGGATCTTCTGCTCCAGCAGCCAGGCCTTGAAGCGGGCCATCACGGCTTCGTCCGCCATCTCCCCCTGCTTCACGCCGAACTTCTCTTTCTCCAACACCGCGTACTTGAAGAAGACGGAATAGCGGAAGCGCAGCTCGGCGGTGAACTTGCCCAGCTTCGCGGCCTCCACCACGTGATCCGGCGTGATGCCGCCGCCGCCGAAGACCGTCCGGCCCAGGTCGGTCTTGAAGTCGGGGCCCTTGGGCTCCTTGGCGGCCTCGCCCTCCTCCTCCGGGTTGTAGTAGTCGTCCAGCCCGTGCTGGTAGTCCCGCTGGATGCTGCGCCCGGAGGGCGTGTAGTAGCGGGCGGTGGTGAGGGCCAGGCCCCGGGTGCGGTTGATGGACAGGACGCTCTGGACCAGGCCCTTGCCCCAGGACGTGGTGCCCACCACGATGCCGCGGTCGTGGTCCTGCACGGCGCCGGTGACGATCTCCGAGGCGGACGCGCTGCCCCGGTTGATGAGGACCACCAGGGGGAAGGGATCGATGGCGGCGCCCTTGGGGGTGGAGGTGGGCAGGGGATCCCGGCCGTCCCGGCCCTTCTGGGTGACGATGAGCTGGTCGGGGCCCAGGAGCTGCCGACAGATGCCCAGCGCCGCGTCCAGGACGCCGCCGCCGTTGTTCCGCAGGTCCAGGACGAGCTCCTTCATGCCCTGGCGCTTGAGGTTGCCCACCGCCCGCTCGAACTCGTCGGAGGTGGTCTCCCCGAAGTCCTTGATGAGGATGAACCCCGTCGTGGGGGTCAGCATGAAGCTGTAGTAGACGCTGTTGGTGGGGATCTCGCCCCGGGTCAGGGAGAACTTCAGGGGTTCGCTGAACCCGGCCCGGCGTAGGGTGACTTCCACCACGGTGCCCTTGTCCCCCCGGAGCTTCTGCACCGCCTGGGTGTTGGTCATGCCCTCGGTGCTCTTGCCGTCGATCTCCCGGATGATGTCGCCGGGGCGGATGCCGGCCTTCTCGCTGGGGCCGCCCCGCACGGTGCTGACCACCACGATGCCGTCCGCCTGCTGCTGGATGATGGAACCGATGCCGAAGAAGGAGCCCCGCTGGTCCTCCCGCATCATGCGGAACTCGTTTTCGTCCAGATAGTTGGAATGGGGGTCCAGGGTGTGGAGCATGCCCTGGATGGCGGCGTGGGTGAGGACCTGGGATTTGGGAGGCTCCACGCTCTTCTGCTGGAGCAGGGTCATGACCTCCGTGAGGGTCTCCAGGTTCCGCTGCTTCGCCCGGTCGTCGCTAGCGTGCCCCGCCAGGGGCGCGTAGACGCAGGCGGTGCCCGCGGCGAGCACCCACATCCAATGCTTCGATACCCAACGCGCCATGATCATCCTTCCGGGGCCTCCCGGCCCCCTACAAGCATAGGCCCCTTTGGGCCTCTAGAACTCCGACAGCAGCTGGCGGGCCGTCGGCTCCATCCGAGGCCGGCGGGACCGGGTCGCCAGGACGACGGATTCCAGCTGCCGGTAGGCCGTGTCCAGGTCGCCATTGACGATCAGATGGTCGTACCGGTGGAAAAATTCCAGCTCGTGGCGGGCGTACTTGAGGCGCATCTCGATCTGCTCCTCCGAATCCTTGCCGCGGCTGCGCAGGCGCCGCTCCAGTTCGGCGGCGGAAGGGGGGAGGAGAAAGATCATGATGGCGTCGGGCATCCGTTCCTGGACCGCCAGGGCCCCGGTGGTCTCGATGTCCAGAAGGACGTCCACTCCCTTCGCCAGCTGCTGCAGGATCCAGTCCCGGCCGGTCCCATAGCGGTTGCCGTAGACCTCCACCCATTCCAGGAAGCCCCCTTCCGCCACCGTGTGGTCGAAGGCGTCCGGGTCCACGAAGAAGTAGTCCCGTCCCTCCACCTCCCCCTCCCGGGGGGCCCGGGTGGTGGTGGAGATGGAAAAGATGAGCCCCTCCAGATTGCTCACCAGCCGGGACGTGAGCGTGCTCTTCCCGGTGCCCGAAGGCGCCGAAATCACGAAGACGTTTCCGGTGTGGGGGATCATGGCGGCGTTCGGAAAGCACCATCCTATCGGTGCTTGCGGCCGGGCGTGAGGGGAAAGCGACGTTGCGCACACCCGTCTTCCATCCCATACTGGCGGGTCCTGGAAGGCCAAGGCTCGCGGGCCGAAGCACCGGGTCTTCACCACCGGGGGTGACCGGTTTCGACAGGTCATGAACCGGGTGAAGGATGCAGGCGGGGGTTGGACGGTTGGCCCCCTTATCAAGCCGCCCAAACAAAACTGCCAACGATAACTTCGAACTGGCCCTCGCTGCCTAATTTTTCTTAGACAGTGGGCGAGCAGCCGCGATCTCCGGGTAGCGGGCTCGTTAAACCTTCCAACGGGTGGCTTCGGCCTGCCGGCGGGGGGCACCGGATGGGCCGCGGGAACCGCCTCCGCACCGCGGTCGAGACCTGGAGGCAAGGTTCCACGGCGGCTCGTCCGCTCCCCGCCCGGAACCTCCAAGAGCGGAACAAGCCTGTGAAGAGTCCCCACCCGGCATTTCTTGGACGCGGGTTCAACTCCCGCCACCTCCACCAAAAAGGGCCCCTCTGGGGCCTTTTTTGGTGTCTGGAGGTGGCGGGAGTTGAACCCGTCGCAAGGGCGCGGGGGTACGAAAGGTTGCGACGCGCCTTTCACCTCACCCTGCTGCGATGATCCCCCTCACGGATCGGCTTGCACTCCCCGCGCTATCCTCAATGCGGAGCCCGCCATGCCCCTCTTCGATTTCCAATGCATCGCCTGCGGCGCGGTCCGGGAAGCGCTGCTCCGGGAGGGGCAGCCTGAACCGAAGCGCTGCCCGGGCTGCGGCGGCGAGGTGCGGCGGCTGGTCTCGGCGCCGGCGGACCTGAAGCGCCCGGACGCCTTCTTCCACAAGGACAACCCCTCGGATGCGCAGCTCGCCTCGAAGGGCCTCACCAAGTATGTGAACCGGGGCGACGGGACCTACGAGAAGGCCGCGGGCAGCGGGCCGGACGTGATGAGCCGGGACAAGCTGCCGCTCTGAAGATTCGGGCGCCGCCTCAGGCGCCCCAGATCTCCGCCTTCTCGGGCACGGGCGCCTCCCGGTGCTCGGCCACCACCACCTCGCTGCCGTCGTCGAGGATGAGCACCGTCTCCTCCCCCAGGCGCACGTCCACCACCATGCGGTTGATGAAGCGGTTCCGGGGATCCCGATGCCAGGGGATGCCCGCGGGCCAGGCCTCCCGGAAGGTCTCGGTGAGGGGCTCAAGGTCGGCGCAGATGTGCTGGAAGGCCTTCTGGAACGCTTCGCTGAAGCCCGGGGGCGGCGCGTCCGGCAGGCCGGCGGCGCGCAGGAAGTGGCGGGCACCCATGGTGGCGGCGAATTCCCGGCCCGAGTTGGTCCATTCGCCTCCGGGCAGCCAGGGGGACCAGCGCATGCCGCCGGTGCTGGACAGCGTCACCCGGCTGATCACCGCCTCGTGCTCCCGATCCGGGCCCAGGTGGAGGTAGACGCCCAGGTAGGGCGCGTCCAGGGGATTGCCCACGAAGTCCACCCGGCGCTCGGGATCGTCGTGGATCACCACCGCCCTCAGGGGCAGGCGCACGAAGGTCTCGGCGGCCTGGCGCTCCGCCTCCGAATGGGTGTTCGCCAGGGCCGCCGCCCGGGCCGCCAGGGCCGTCCGCAGGGTGGCCAGGCAGACCACGCCTTCGGGGACGCCCAGCTCCGTGTAGGGCAGCTGCAGCTCGCTCCAGTCCGCCGCCAGGGCCGGGATCACCTGCTGGAAGAGGATGAGGGCAGGGTCCCAGTCCCAGTGCAGCTCCGGGTCGTAGCCCAGCTCCCGGCAGACCTGGAACCAGGCGGCTCGCGGGGCGGCGTCCCCGAGCTCGAAGATCTCGGCGCCGTCCATGAAGACCCGGAAGTCCATCCGGCCGCCCCGGGCCCGCAGGGCCCCGGACAGGTGCACCGCCACCTCGTGGCCCCCGATGGTGCCCAGGGCGGTCTCCAGGTAGGGATGGTCCTCGCTGCCCAGCACCTTCAGGCGCTCCTTCAGCACCCAACCGTCCCCGTCTCCCGCGAGAATGTCGCGTTCCATCACCCACCTCCAGGATCGCTGGCGGAAGGATGGTCCGTCCCCGGGCGGGGTCAATGGGAAAAAGACGGATCCTCAGGAAGGGTCGCGGAGTCTGCCCACCGGGACCGAGTCGGGGTTGAGGAAGCGCCAGGGCCGCACCCGGTCCTCCTCCCGGGCGAAGTCCACGCCGATCCGCGGGGTCGCGAGGATCCGGGCCGGCCCTGGACCGCGGCGGAGCTCCAGTCCGCCCGCGGTGAAGAGCGGGTGCCCATCGAAGCCGCGGTCCAGGCCCAGGGCCTGGCCGACCCGGCCGGGGCCCGCGAGCAGGTCCCGGGTGGACCGCAGGACCTGCCGCCGCTCGAGGATCCTGTCGAGCCCCGCCACGGCTTCGGCGCCGCGGATGAGCACCGCCCCGGGAGCCTCCGCCTCCCCGGTGGCCACGTTCAGCATCCAGTGCAGGCCGTAGCAGAGGTAGAGGTAGGCATGGCCGCCGGGCCCCCACATCGCCGCGTTGCGGGCCGTGCGACCATGGCGGGCGTGGCTGGCGCTGTCCTCGGGACCCCCGTAGGCCTCGACCTCCGTGATGCGCAGGACCACTTCGTCCCGCACCAGTAGGTGGCCCAACAGGCCCGCGGCCACCTCCTCCACCGGACGGCGGTAGAAGGCCTGCGGGATCAGGGGAGGCTGCCGTGGCATCGCCGGCCGTCCACGAAGACCGCCTTCACCATGGCGGCCTCGGCCCGGTAGAGCAGCCGCGAGAACGCCCGCCCGGGCTCATCCTCGGAACGGCCCACGGGGTCTGGAACGCGCACGTCCACCACCAGGAAGTCGGCGGCCTTGCCGCGCTCCAGGCTGCCGGTGCGGTCCCCGAAGCCCAGCGCCCGCGCCCCGCCCAGGGTGGCGAGGTGCAGGGCCTCCGCGGGCCGGAGGGGGCGGTCCGCCTCGCCTCGGGTGTCCGCCCAGCGCAGCTTGGAGGCGGTGCAGGCCATGGCCATCTCGTGCCACATGGATAGGATCGTGCCCGCGCCCACGTCGGTGCCCAGGCCGATGGAAAGGCCTTCCTGCAGCCAGCGCCGCAGGGGCATGGTGCCGCTGGCCAAAAAGGCGTTGGAGGTGGGGCAGTGGGCGATGGAGGCGCCGGCGGCGCGGATGGCCCCGCGCTCCGGCGCGTCCAGGTGGATGCCGTGGCCCAGGAGGGTGCGGCCGTTCAGCATCCCGTGCTTGGCATAGACATCGGTGTAGCTGGCGGCCTCGGGGAAGAGGGAGGCCACCCAGGCCAGCTCCTCCCGGTTCTCGCTGAGATGGGTCTGGATGAAGGCCCCGTACCTCTCCGACAGCGCGCCGACGCCCCGCATCAGCTCAGGCGAGCACATGGGCGCGAAACGGGGGGCGAGGGCGTAGTGCAGCCTGCCCTCGGCCGCACCGTGCCAGCGCTGGATCAATTCCTCGCTCTGACGCAGGGAGGTCTTCGCGTCCTCCTGCAGGGCGGGCGGCGCGTGGCGGTCCATCATCATCTTGCCCATCACGCAACGGAGGCCCCGGGCCTCGGCCACCTGGAAGGCCGCGTCCGTGGCCTCGGCGTGGATGGTGGAATAGACCACCGCCGTGGTGGTGCCCCAGGCCAGGGCGTCACTGAAGAAGCGCTCCGCCGCACGCTTGGCCACCGCCGTGTCCGCGAAGCGAGCCTCCGACGGGAAGATATGGGTCTCCAGCCAGGGCAGCAGCTCCAGCCCGTCCATGGCCACGCACTCGTACTGGGGCAGGTGGACATGGAGGTCGATCAGCCCGGGCAGGAGCCAGTGGGGGCGCAGGTCGCGGACCTCGATGCCGGCGTGGGGCGGCGCCAGGTCGCGGAAAGTCCCCACGTCCGCGATGTTCCCCGCGGCATCCACCACCAGCGCCCCGTCGGGGATGGACCTCAGGCTCCCGAAGTCGGGGGCGTCGAGGAGGTGGGCGCGGTAGAGGATCACGGGAAGACATTCTCCATGAAAAAGGGCCGCTCGCGCGGCCCTCTCTCGATGACGGTATCCTTCACACCTCGTCGAAGAAGAACGGCTTCAGCACCTGGATGCGGCTCTCCCAGTCCTGGGGATGGATCATGCGCATGGCGGCGGCCAGGGAGCTCAGGAGGCTGTTGCCGTCCTGGGGGGTAAAGCAGAAGCCAACCACCCGATTTTCGTTGGGCATCGTCATGGTGCTGAGGGGGATCACGGTCTGGTTGAGGATGCGGCCGAAATGGCCCTGGTCGCGGCCGAAGGAGAAGACGGTATTGGCGTCCTTCTTGTCGGTGACGGCGATGCGGTCGTTGGCCTTGATGCGGGTCTTGAGGGACTCCAGGGTGGTGGGGCGCTTGAGGCGCAGGTCGAACCAGAGGCTGTGCATGTACTGGGTGTTGAGCTTCACCGCCGAGCTGAAGAGGTTCAGCTCCAGGCCCTTGGTCTGGAAGAGGTGGTAGGCGTCCCGGGCGTGGTGGGTGCCGAACTTGCCGTCCTTGTGGGAGCCCACCTGGGGCGCCGGGCAGAAGTCCTTGACCTGGCTGATGTCGTTGGCGCGGCGCATGCACACGAAGGTGCCCTCCACCAGGTTGTCGTCGCCGTCGCTGAGCACCAGGGTCTGGAGCAGGCAGCTCAGGTTGTGGGTGTTGCAGCTGACCACGTGGACGTACTTATCCGAGGAGCTGACCACCTCGTCGTTGATGCCCCGCGCGTACATCTTGCCGAAGCCGAACTCGGAGCCCTGGGCGATGAAGCCCAGGGTGTTGTGCTCGTAGCGCTTGTAGACCTTCTCCTTCATCTCCAGGCCCTTGGGGGAGCAGTCGATGACCACGGTGGCCTGCTCCAGGGCCTCCTCGTGGGTCAGCGTCGGCGTCATGCCCGCGGCCCGGAAGGCCTCCATCTTGTCGGCGTCCACGGCGAGGATGGCGCCGCGGTTCACCAGGGCCTTCACCTTGGGCCGGTCGCTGATGCTGTGCTTGTGGAAAGTCACCGCGTCGATGCCCAGCTCCTTCTGGAAGTGGGTCATGAGGCCGATGAGGGGTTCGCCGATGGTGCCGGTGCCGACGACGTGGATGATCTTCTTGGACATGGAAGCTCCCCGGACCGGATTGTTCTGGGACGCCCCGCCGGTCCAAACAGGCCATTTTCGCAAAGGGGCGCTGCCCGCGCGAACGAAAAAAGCGAAGGACGCGGGGGATCCGCGCCCTTCGCTTTTGATTCGTGCGGCCTGGGCCCTACCAGCCGCGCATCAGGTTGGCCTTGTAGACCCGCTCCAGGGCCAGGACGAAGGCGCCGGTGCGGTAGGTGCAACCGTGCTGCTTCACCTTGTCGTGCACGTCGTGGAAGGCCTGGACCATGATCTTCTCCTCCTTCTCGAAGACCTCGGCCTCCTCCCAGAAGAACTGCTGGAGGTTCTGGACCCACTCGAAGTAGCTCACGGTCACGCCGCCGGCGTTGGCCAGGATGTCGGGGATCACCGTGACGCCCATGCCCTTCAGGATGGCGTCGGCATCGGTGGTGGTGGGGGCGTTGGCGCCTTCCACGATGAGCTTCGCCTTCACGTCCTTGGCGTTCGCCTTGGTGATCACGCCCCCCAGGGCCGCGGGGATCAGGATCTCGCAGTCCTGCGCGAACACGGTGCCGGCGTCGAAGGCGTCGCCGCCCTTGAAGCCCGCCACGCCGCCCTTGTTGGCCTTGGCGTGGGCGATGAGGGCATCCACGTTCAGGCCCTCCGCCTTGCGGACGCCGCCGGTGTGATCGGCGACGGCGACGAGCTTGGCGCCCATCTCATCGAGGAACCTGGCGGCGAAGGAGCCCACGTTGCCGAAGCCCTGCATGACCACGCGGGCGCCCTTGAGGTTGATGCCGAGCACGCCGCAGGCTTCCCGGGTGATGATGGCCACGCCCTTGCCGGTGGCGGCCTCCCGGCCCTGGGAACCGCCCAGCTCGAGGGGCTTGCCGGTGACGCAGGCGGGGGAATGGCCCGCCTTGCGGCCGAACTCGTCCATGACCCAGGCCATGGTCTGGGCGTTGGTGTTCACGTCCGGCGCGGGCACGTCCCGGTGGGGTCCGATCACCATGGAGATCTTGGCGATGTAGCGCCGGGTGAGCATCTCCAGCTCGTGCTGGCTCATCTTCGAGGGATCGCAGGTGACGCCGCCCTTGGCGCCGCCGAAGGGGATGTTCACCACCGCGGTCTTCCAGGTCATCAGGCTCGCCAGGGCCCGCACGTCGTCCAGGTCCACCTCGGGGTGGTAGCGGATGCCGCCCTTCTGGGGACCGCGAACGCCGTTGTGCTGCACGCGGTAGCCGTGGAAGACCTTCAGGGTCCCGTCGTCCATGCGGATGGGCAGCGCCACGGAGACTTCGCGGTAGGGCGTCTTGAGGACCTCCCGCACCTCGTGGGACATGCCCAGGATGTCTGCCGCCTCGTCGAACTGGCGGTTCACGTTGTCAAAGAGGTTGATGTGCTCGGTCATGCGATCCCTCATCATCCCCGGGCTTTCCGGGGCAAAGGACGCCAGCATAGCAAAGGCTGGGGCGACGGTCGCCCCGGCTCCAGTGTTCTCTGGCGCAGGTCTGTTGTTGCCTACTTCTTCGTGGGCCTGGATTTCGCCTCCGGAGGCCAAACCAGGTAGTTCAGGTTCGAGATGCCCCAGGTGTTGTCGGCTTTCTTCACGCAGTTGAGCGAGATGACCTTGTTCCCCTTGTACGCGATGAAGACGTCGGTCACGCGGCCATTGGCGGGGTTGGGCTTCACTTCGCTGACCACCATGTTGGCCCAGGCTTCCCGGGAGAAGCCCTTCATGAGGCGGAAGAGGCCGGCGTTGAAGGCGGCGCGGGCCTGGTCGGGCCCGTAGCCGGGTTCGGGGGCCGCCGGCAGGTTGTTCAGCCGGTCCTGGAAGGGCTCGATGCCGAGCATCTTGACCTCGTCCGGCGTGAGGTCGATGCGGAGGTTGGTGCAGTTCTTGTGGAACCAGCTGGAGGAGGGATAGACCACGTCCTCGGTGACCGGCGTGATGAGCACGAGGTGCTTCACGTCCTTGCTGCCCACCAGGTACTTCAGGTGGTCCAGCAGGTCCCCGGGTTCCTTGGCCGCCAGGGGCGGCGTCGTGGGCAGATCCGAACCCTTGTTGTCACACCCGGCGATCATCGCCACCATCGCCAAACCAACCATCCAGCCGCGATTCCGCATCTGCGCGCTCCACCTGTTGCAAGGATGTTGCCTGGACTTCCAACCCAATTCCAAGGTTAATTGCGTGACGTGTATCCCATTCGCCTCCTCGCTTTCGGCCGCCCCAAAGGGGAAGCCGTCCGCCAGCTCGAGGCCCACTACCGGGATCTGCTCAAATCCTGCGCACGATTGGAATTAACCGAGCTGAACGAAGGCCGCGGGGATCCCGCGCACCAGCTCCGCGAGGAGGCGGAACGGCTCCGCCCCCTCCTCGCCTCCGTGCGCTGTCCCGTCCTGCTGAGCCCCGAAGGCCCCCCGCGCAGCAGCGAAGCCTTCGCCGCCTGGCTAGGTGCGCGCATGGACCGGGGCGACAGCCTGGCCTTCGTCATCGGCAGCAGCCATGGCTTCGACCCTTCCCTGAAGCGTTCAATCCGGGAGCAGCTCTCCCTCAGCCCCATGACCTTCCCCCACGACCTGACCCGCGTCCTGTTCCTGGAGCAGCTCTTCCGCGCCTTCCAGATCCTCCGGGGCGGGCCCTACCACAAGTAGGGGCCGGACCCGGCCACCCCTACCGGAGGCCGTCCAGCACCTGGGCCACGGCGGCATAGGGATCCAGACGGCGCTCCGCGATGCCCTGGATGAGGGCCTCGATCCGCTCGGCGCCCGCGCCAGCCTTGGCCCGGCGGGCGGCCTCCTCCGCCAGGAGGTGCTCGAAGCGCAGGCGGGCCCGCTCCCGGGCCTTCCGCGCGGCCCCTTCCCCGTCGCGGAGCCAGGCCCCATGGGCCTCGATCCGCCGAAGCAGCTCCGGCACCCCTTCCCCGGTGGACGCCACCGTGCGCACCACGGGGGGATCCCAGCCCGCGGGCATGTCCAGGGACTTCATCGCCTCCAGATCCGCCTCCAGCTGCTCCACCCCGTCCCGGTCGGCCTTGTTGATCACGAAGATGTCCGCCACTTCCATCAGCCCGGCCTTCATGGCCTGGATCTCGTCGCCGAGCCCCGGCACCAGCACCACCGCGCAGGTGTGGGTGCAGGAGGCCACGTCCACCTCGTCCTGGCCCACGCCCACGGTCTCCACCAGGATCGCGTCGAAGCCCGCGGCGTCCAGGACGTCGATGGCGTCCTGGGTGGATCGGGCCAGGCCCCCCAGGGCGCCCCGGGTGGCCATGCTGCGGATGAAGACGCCGGGATCCGGCGCCACCCGGCCCATTCGGATGCGGTCCCCGAGGATCGCTCCGCCGCTGAAGGGGGAGGTGGGGTCCACTGCCAGGATGCCCACCCGCTTCCCCTCCCGGCGGAGGGTCCGGGCGAGCTGGTCCGTGAGGGTCGACTTGCCGGCGCCGGGGGCCCCGGTGAGGCCCAGGACCCAGGCCCGGCCCACGTGGGGCCAGAGGCCGGCCATGAGCTCCCGGGCCTCCCCGTGCCCGTTCTCGAGCCAGGAGATGGCGCGCCCCAGGGCCCTGGGGTGGCCTTCCAAGACGCGCAGCAGCAGGGATTTGGCAGTGTCCACCGGCCCAGGATGCCAGCCTTTTCGCTCCTCGCCACCCGCAGGCCGCCGTGATAGAGTTTCCCTTTGGCTTCAAGCCGATTTGAACCCTCCATGAACGCGACCAACCCCAAGCCCGGCGCCACGGTGGCACCCCCCGCCAGCTCTCCCGCCTCCGGGACGGGCGTCAAGGCGCCCGGGGGCGGGGTGAAAGTCGTCAAGCGCCAGGCGGCCCCACCGCCCCAGGCCGTGCGGGAGAAGACCTGCAGCCAGTGCAACCGGCCCTTCAAGCTCACGCCGGAGCAGAAGTTCCATCTCTGCCCCCGGTGCTACCAGAAGGCCCAGGCCAAGCGCCCGGCCCCCCCCCGCCGGGGAACCCAGGTGCTCACCCAGATCACCTGCTCCTCGTGCGGCATCCAGGAATACCTGACCATCGTGCCCACGGACCCCAGCAAGGCCCTCTGCGCGGCCTGTCATTCGGCCAGCCGCGAGAAAGCCCAGCGGGAACCCAAGCCCGACGCCGCGCATCCCAATCTTCGATAGGAGAAAGCATGACCCTGAAGCACGTCATACCCTTCACGGCCGCCCTGGCGCTCTTTGGCCAGGCCCCCAAGAAGGCGGTTGCCCCCAAGACCGCCCCCGCCCCGGCTGCCGCCAAGGCCGCTCCGAAGGCGGAGGCCCCGAAGGAGAACCTGGAAGCCCGCTTCGCCAAGGAAACCTTCACGTCGGTCCTCAACGCGGTGAATGACGGCTGGTTCGGCCCCCAGTTCAAGGATGTCAACGCCGTGGACATCCACGGCACCCTGTCCATCGCCCTCAGCGCCGCCGCCATGAACACCAAGGCCACCGACCTGACCCAGGGCATGGTCAAGACCGGCGGCATCAAGAGCGGCAATGCCGTCCTCCGGGTGAAGTCCACCTACTTCGCCAACTCCGACTTCAAGACGGACTTCACCGGCGATTTCGGCACCCTCACCGCCACCCGCATCGGCAACAAGGGCTTCATCTACAGCAAGGAACAGAACGCCTACACCACCAAGGTGGACCTGCCCCCCAGCGACGCACCCCTCACCTACATGGGCTGGTTCCGTTCCCTGATGAATGACATCAAGGCGGTCTATGTGGACGGTTCCACCTTCCGCGCCTCCCTGGGCAAGGAGGAGCTCCGCGCCGGCCGCGTCCTCCAGACCGTGACCTTCTACGCCCCCACCTCGGCCTACGACCCCAAGAAGCGCGAGCAGTCCATCGCCGAGACCCTCGGCTTCTGGAAGCGCGGCAAGCTGGACGTGGCCTTCGACAAGTCCAGCAAGCTCCCCTACGTCATGGAGTTCACGAACGACGCCCAGGGCGTGCGCACCCGCATGGAGTTCAACTACACGGACAAGGGCCGGCTCCAGCAGGTGATCGTGAGCAACGGCAGCAAGGGCTTCGAGGGCCCCGGCGGCCTGCGCCTCACCTACGGCGGCGACGGTCTCATCTCCAACGCCGCCGGCGAGCTGAACAGCAAGGACAAGAAGATCGCCTTCGACGTCGCCATGACCTGGGCCAAGGGCAAGAAGAGCGCCGCCATCGCCGCCGTGCCGCCCCCCAATGCCAAGCGCATGGGCCGCGAGGAGCTGGAAGTCGGGATCCTCGTCGCCACCGCCGGCAACATCTCGGAGCTCCAGAAGCAGGGCCTGAACTTCATGGCCCCCAAGCTCGCCGGGAAGTAAGAGATCCTGTCCCCCGAAGGGCCCGCCGTGCGGGCCCTTCGCGTATCCCGCCATCGCGGAGGCCAGTCCGGCGCGGTTACACTGGAGCCTCAGTCGGGGCGTGGCGCAGCCTGGTAGCGCATCTGCTTTGGGAGCAGAGGGTCGGAGGTTCGAATCCTCTCGCCCCGACCAACAGAAACAGGGCACCGGTTTTCGGTGCCCTGTTTCTGTTGGCCGGCGTTTGGCGGGGGAGTCGAACCTCCGATCGGGGCTGGCGCGCCGGCAGGAATAGGGAGGACACGCGCGAGCGTGGCCAACCGGTCCGCGCAGCGGAACTCCGGGCGCAGCCAGCCCGCGGCCCGAGCCCGAAGGGCGGAGGGAGGAGGGAGGTTCGAATCCTCTCGCCCCGACCAAAGGGGAAGGGGTGTCCTTCACGGGCGCCCCTTTTCCGGTGATGAATCACACAGCCGGGCGCGCGGTCCCGGAGGGATACTGGGGACCTCCTCACGCTCGGGAGTCCGTGTGCGGTTCCACCCATGAAAATCGCCTTCATCGGCACCCACGGCGTGGGCAAGACGACCCTCTGTTATGAGCTGGCGGCGGCCCTCAAGCGGGACGGGGTCCACGTGGACATCGTGAAGGAGGTGGCTCGGCTGTCGCCGCTGCCCATCAACCAGAAGACCTCCCTGGAGGCCCAGACCTGGATCTTCACCACCCAGATGGCCGAGGAGATCCGCTCCAACAGCCAGCACGACGTGGTGGTCTGCGACCGCAGCGTGCTGGACAACTACGCCTACATGATGCTGGCCTTCGGGCGCCAGCCGCCCATCGAGCGCTTCATGCACCACTGGATGAAGAGCTACGACCTGCTCTTCAAGGTGCCCTTCGGCGGCCAGCTCTCGGAGGACGGCGTGCGGGACACGGACACCTTCTTCGCCCACGCCGTGGACGAGCTGGTGGACAAGCTCCTGGCCGAACGCGGCCTGCCCCACGAGCGCCTCGACCCCGCGTCCCGCCCCGCGTGGATCGAGCGGGTGAAGCACGTGGTGATGACCCATCCCAAGGGCCAGAAGCGGCTCCTCCAGGGGCATTGAGGGCCGGATACCGGGCCGGGTGCCGGAGCCGGTCCTTGCTGACAGACTCTTCCCATGCGCCGCTGGCTCCTCTCCCTCCTCCTGCCCGTCCTACTGACCGCCTCGCCCGCGCCGCAGACCCCCGATGCGCTGCTGCAGGATGGGCCCCACGTCCTGTGGGAGGGCACCCGGGCGCGGATCCTGGAGGTCCGCGCCGGGGACCAGCTCGGGGAGCGGCGGGCAAGGGCGCCCTTCACCCTCGACCTGCCCGGCATGGCGGCGCGCGGGGTCACCCTTAGCGGCAGAGCCTACGCGCCGGCCCCGGACGCCCTTCCGGCCCCCGGCCGCATCCTCGCCGTCTCGGACATCCACGGCCGCTTCGACAGCTTCCTGGCCCTGCTCCGGGCCCAGCGGGTCGTGGACGCGAACCTGGGCTGGACCTTTGGGAAGGGGCACCTGGTGGTCGCCGGGGACGTCTTCGACCGGGGCCCGCAGGTGACCGAGAGCCTCTGGTTCCTCCGGGCCCTGGAGGACGGCGCGCGCCGGGCCGGCGGCGCCGTCCACCTGGTGCTGGGCAACCACGAGACCATGGTGATGGGCGGCGACCTGCGCTACCTGCATTCGAAGTACCTGCGCGCCCCCACGGGCCTGCCGGCGCTGCCGGAGCTCTACGGCCCGGCCTCGGAGCTGGGCCGCTGGCTCCGCAGCCGGCCCACCCTCCTGAAGCTGGGCCCCTTCCTCTTCGCCCACGGCGGGCCCAGTCCCGCGCTGCTGGAGCAGGGCCTGGCCTTGAAATCCTCCAACCAGGCCGCCCGCAGGGCCCTGGGCCGCACCGCGCGGGAGAGCGAAGGGCAGGCGGCCTTCCTCCTGGGCGAGGAGGGACCCTACTGGTACCGGGGCCTCGTGCCCGGCGCCGCCAAACGGGACGCGGATTCCGCCGAGGTGGACCGCCTTCTAAAGGCCTTCGGCGTGAAGGCCATCGTCATCGGCCACACGACCCAGGACAGCCTCACGGTCCTCCACGGCGGCCGGGTCTTCGCCATCGACGCGGGCCTCAAGGACGGCCGCGCCGGCGAGGCCTGGGTCTGGGAGAAGGGCAGGGTCTGGCGCGGCACCGCCGACGGCCGGCGGCAGCCCCTGGCGCCCTGAACAGGTCCGGGGGCGCCGGGCTTCCCGTTCTACAATGGAAGGCGGGTGCCCATAGCTCAGGTGGATAGAGCAGCGGCCTTCTAAGCCGCAGGTCGCTGGTTCGAGTCCAGCTGGGCGCACCATCCGCTTCCGAAAGGTCCCCATGATCCTGCGCAAGGAATACTGGTTCGAATCCGCCCACTTCATCTACAACCATCCGGGCAAGTGCCGGAACCTGCACGGCCACAGCTACAAGCTCTTCGTGAACATCGAAGGGGCGGTGAACCCCGAGACCGGCATGATCATCGACTTCGATGACCTCTCCAAGGTCGTGAACGAGAAGGTGATCGCCAAGCTGGACCACCGCTTCCTCAACGACCTCATCCCGCTGAGCACCGCGGAGAACATCAGCGTGTGGATCTGGAAACAGCTCAAGCCCGAGCTGCCGGACCTCTGCCGCATCGAGGTCTTCGAGACCACCGACAACTGCGTCGTCTACGAGGGGAAGTGATGCGCGCCCTCAGGCTCATGCCTGTGACCACCCTGCTGCTCCTCTCGGGCTGCAAGACCCTGGATCCCGTGGCCCTCTACCGCGAGGCCGCGCGGCAGCTGCACTTCACCCTGGAGAAGGTGGAGCCGAAGCTGGAGTTGGCCTTCCCCCTGGACCGTTCACGGATCCGCTTCGTGCTGAACCTTGGCGTGGAGAACCGTTCCTCCCTGCGCCTGGCCTCCCGGACCCTCGGCGGCAGGCTCCACCTGGACCAGGAAGGCGCGAGCCGCACCATCGGCTTCGTCTCCTTCCCGAGGGGCATCGACCTCGCGCCCAGCGCCAAGAGCAGCACCGCCGCCGAGATCGCCCTCTCCTACGCGGACCTCAAGGACCTCTGGGAGCCCCTGCAGGCGGTCATCAAGCGCAAGCAGGGCGGCACCTTCCGCCTGGACGGGGAAGCCGAGCTGGTGGTCATGGGCTTCAACGTCAGGGTGCCTTTGCGGGCCTCCAAGCACGCCGGGGGCTGACGTGTTGAGGGCCGTCGTCTTCGATCTCTGGAACACCCTGGTGCACAGCCCCGGCGGCAACCCGTTCCAGAAAGTCGAGGCCTTCCTCACGCCGGAGCAGCGGGTCCACTTCGAGGCCCTCCAGCGGGACGGCATGACCCGGCCCTACGCCTCCGCCAGGGACTTCGCCGCCGGCTGGCGGGAGCGCCTCGGCCTCGACGGTGACCAGGAGGAGGCCTTCATCCGCACCTTCAGCCTCGCAGAGGGCGAAGCAAGGCTCTACCCCGAGGCCCTGGAGACCCTGGAGCGCACCCGGGCCCTGGGCCGCATCGCCCTGCTCTCCAACACCCAGAGCTTCGAGCTGGACTTCCTGGAGGCCCTGGGCCTCGCCGCCCACTTCCGCGTCAAGGGCCTGAGCGCCGAGCTGGGGCACCTCAAGCCCGAGGCCGGCGCCTTCGCGGCCATGCAGAAGCGCCTCGGCCTCTTCCCCGGCGAGCTGGCCCTGGTGGGGGACAACTGGCGGGATGACGTGGAGGGCGCCCTGAACGCGGGCTGGACCGCCATCTGGATCAACCGCCGGGGCCGGCCCCGGCCGGATCACGATCCGGAGGCCGACCTCGTGGAGCTGCCGGATCTCGTCCAGGTCCCCGATGTCGTGGCCCGCCTCCAGGCCGGCGCCCGGTGTTCCACCTGCCTGGGCTAGTGGCCCTTACGGAGCGGCCGGTGGTTGTCCGGCCGGTCTGTTAGGGCCACTTGTGTCGCTACGCTGACCTAGGAGCTTCCATGGACCTCAGCAGCCTCGGCTTCGGCACCTACCTGGGCCATCCCTCGCCGGAGGCCGACCGTGCCTACACGGAGAGCGCCCTGGCCTTCCACGCCCTCGGCGGCAACGTCTTCGACACCGCCGCCAACTACCGCCACGGACACAGCGAATGGGCCCTCGGGGCGGCCTTCAGGTCCCTGCCCCGGGACGCCTTCTTCATCAGCACGAAGGCGGGCTACCTGCCCATGTCCGACGGGAGTACCGAAGAGAGTCCCCGCGCCTGGTTCGAGCGGGTCCTCACCCGGCCCGGGATCCTCTCCCCGGAAGAAGTGGTCGACGGCTGCCATGCCATGACGCCCGCCTATCTCGAAGTCCAGCTCCACCACAGCCGCACGGCCCTGGGCGTGGACGCCGTGGACCTGTTCCACCTCCACAACCCGGAGCACCAGCGGCCCCACCTGGGCGCGGCGCCCTTCGAGGACGCGCTGCTGCGGGCCTTCGAGGCCTGCGAGGACTTCGTCGCGAAGGGCTGGACCCGCGCCTACGGCTGCGCCACCTGGAACGGCTTCCGGGTGCCGGCCGAAGCCCCGGACCACCTGAGCCTGGAGCGGCTGCTGGCCCTCGCCGAAAAGGCCGGCGGCCGGGACCACCACTTCCGGTGGATCCAGCTGCCCCTCAACCTCGCCATGCCCGAAGCCTTCCTGAGCCCCACCCAGGTCTTCCAGGGGGAGGCGCTCACGGCCCTCGAAGCGGCCCAGGCGGCGCAGCTGGACGTCCAGACCAGCGCGAGCCTCATGCAGGCCCGCATCCTCCGCCAGCTCCCGCCGGACTTCATCGCGGCCCTGGGCGCGGCGACGCCAGCCCAGGCGGCCCTCCAGTTCACCCGCTCCTGCCCCGGCGTCACGACGGCCCTCTGCGGCATGGGCAGCCCGGCCCACGTGGCTGAGAACGCCGCCGTCCTGGCCCTTCCCAAGGCGACCTCCAAGGTCCTGGCCTCGGTCTTCGAAGATTGATTCGAATTATTTCGAAATTACCCCTTGCGTACTATTTCGAAATTTCTAGAATGATCCCGTGGAGGACCCATGACCCGGAAGCTCGAGGACAGCGCAGCCCAGCTCGCCGCCCTGGGCCATCCCGTGCGCCTCGGCGTCCTCCGCGCCGTGGTGAAGGGGCCCCAGGAAGGGACGCCAGCCGGTGACCTGCAGGCCCGGCTCGGCATCCCCGCCTCCACCCTCAGCCACCACCTCGCCACCCTCAGCGGCGCGGGCCTCGTCACCGCGGAACGGCAGGGGACCTTCCTCCTCTACCGCGCGGACTTCAAGGCCCTGCGCGCCCTCACGGACTACATCTGGGAGGAGTGCTGCCAGGGCGGCACCTGCTGCTGAGTTTTTTCGCCGCTTATTTCGACAATCATCGAATCTATGGAGCCATGCCATGACCACCATCCATGAAACCGTCCAGGCGGCCTACGGCCGCATCGCCGCCAGCGGCGCGGGCTGCTGCGGCCCCGCCTCCTCCTGTTGCGGGGGGGGCGCCCAGGCGGACGCCATCGCCGAGGCCCTCGGCTACTCCGCCGAGCAGCTGGCGGCCATTCCTGAAGGCTCCAACCTCGGGCTTTCCTGCGGCAATCCGACGGCCCTGGCCGGATTGCAGCCCGGGGAGACGGTCCTGGACCTCGGCAGCGGCGGCGGCTTCGACGTCTTCATCGCCGCCGCAAGGGTGGGCGCCGCGGGCCAGGTCCACGGCGTGGACATGACCCACGAGATGGTGGCCCTGGCCCGGAAGAACGCCGCCGCCTTCCGCCGCCGCACGGGCCTCGACAACGTCTCCTTCCACCTCGCGCAGATCGAGGCGATCCCCCTGCCGGACGCCTCCGTGGACGTGGTGATCTCCAACTGCGTCCTGAACCTGAGCCCGGACCAGCCCGCCGTGTGGCGCGAGATCGCCCGCGTCCTGAAGCCCGGCGGCCGCGTGGCCATCTCGGACCTAGCCCTCCTGCGGCCCCTGCCCGCGGCCGTGAAGGCGGACGTCGAGGCCCTCGTGGGCTGCATCGCCGGCGCCTCCCTCCTGGAGGAGACGAAGGCCATGATGCGTGGCGCGGGCCTGACGGATCTCGAAGTCGAAACCCACGGCGAGGCCTTCGACGCCATGCTGGATACCGCCGATCCGCTGCATCAGGCCATCCTCGTCGAGCTCCCCGCAGGTACGCGTCCCGCGGACTTCGTCACCAGCGCCCTCTTCAAGGCCCGGAAACCCGCATGAAGCCCTCGCGCCTCGCCTTCCTGGACCGCTTCCTGACCCTGTGGATCTTTCTCGCCATGGGATTGGGCGTCTTCCTGGGCTACGGTGTCCCCGGCTTCAACCGCGCCATCAACGCGTGGAACGTGGGTACCACCTCGGTTCCCCTCGCCGTGGGCCTCATTCTCATGATGATCCCGCCCCTGGCCAAGGTGAAATACGAGGAGCTGCACCTCGTCTTCCGCAATCGGAAGGTGCTGGGGCTTTCCCTCCTCCAGAACTGGGTGATCGGCCCCCTGCTCATGTTCGGGCTCGCCGTGCTGTTCCTGCGGGACCAGCCCGAATACATGATCGGCCTGATCCTCATCGGCCTCGCCCGCTGCATCGCCATGGTGCTGGTGTGGAACGAGCTCGCGAAGGGCGACACTGAGTACTGCGCGGGGCTGGTGGCCTTCAACTCGATCTTCCAGGTGCTGTTCTTCAGCGTCTACGCCTGGTTCTTCATCACCGTCCTGCCTTTGAAACTCGGCCTCCAGGGCGCGGTGGTGGCCATCACCATCCGGCAGATCGCCACCTCGGTGTTCATCTACCTGGGCATCCCGTTCATCACAGGCTTTCTCCTGCGCTTCGTCCTGGGCCGGCTGAAAGGGCTCGACTGGTACCACCGGGTCTTCATCCCGAGGATCAGCCCGATCACCCTTGTCGCCCTGCTCTTCACCATCGTGGCGATGTTCAGCCTGAAGGGCGACACCCTGGTGAAGCTGCCCTTCGACGCCCTGCGCATCGCGGTGCCGCTGCTCATCTACTTCGTCGTGATGTTCCTGCTGAGCTTCTGGCTTTCGAAGAAGGCCGGCGCCGACTATCCCCGGAGCGCCACCCTGAGCTTCACCGCCGCCTCCAACAACTTCGAGCTGGCCATCGCCGTGGCGGTCGCCACCTTTGGCATCGCCCACGGCGCCGCCTTCGCCGCGGTCATGGGCCCGCTGGTGGAGGTGCCCGTGCTCATCGGCCTGGTGAACGTGGCCCTGTGGATCCGGCGGCGCTGGTATCCCGAGGATGCGGTGGGCATGGCGGCGGCGCCATGAGGGAAGGCCTGCTCTTCCTCTGCGTCGCCAACAGCGCCCGGTCCCAGCTGGGCGAGGCCCTGGCCCGGTCGCTCTTCGGGGACCGGGTCCGGGTCCAGAGCGCCGGATCGCAGCCTTCGACCATCAATCCCTTCGCCCTGGAGGTCCTCGCGGAGCTGGGCATCGACGCCTCCGGGCAGGCCTCGAAGTCCGTGGCCGCCATCGACCCCGCCACCGTGGACACGGTCATCACCCTGTGCGCCGAGGAGGTCTGCCCGGTCTTCCTGGGCGGCGCCCGGCGCCTCCACTGGCCCTTCCCGGATCCCGCCCAGGCGGGCCTGAACCGGGAAGCCAGCCTCGCCCGCTTCCGGGAGGTGCGGGACGCGCTGCGGGCCCGCCTGCGGGCCTGGGGGCGGGAAGAAGGCCTGTTGGATCCCTGAGGCCGGTCCAGAATCAGGGCATGCACCTCCTCGCCATCACCCCCGGCCAGGGCTTCGACCCCACGCGGTGGACCACGGTCCTGCACAGTGGTGTGGATGGCTTCCTGCTCCGGGAGCCGGACCTCGAGGCCGGCGAGCTGCTTCGCGCGGCCCGTTGGTGCCGCCGGGAAGCCCCGGAGGTGGAGCTCTGGATCCGGGGGCGCCTCGACGTGGCCCTGGCCTGCGGGGCGGGCCTCCATGCTCCGGAACGCCACCCCGACGTCCCGGCGGCCCTGCTGCCCCTGTCCCGGCCCCTCCATGCGGCGGAGCAGTTCGCGGCGCGCCGCGGCGCCCGGCAACTCCTCATCGCCCCCGTGCTCCCGACCCCCGGCAAGGCGGGCGCCTGGGGGACCGCGGCGCTCCACGCCTTCCTGGAGGGTCTGGAGGAACCCTCGCCCCGGCTCCTGGCCCTTGGCGGCATCGATCCGGGAAATGCGGCCGCGGTGAAGCACCCGCGGCTGGGCGGCCTCGCCGTGATCCGTGCCATCTGGAACGCTCGGGAGCCCCGGGGCGCGGTGGAGGCGCTGCGGGCGGCCTGGGCCTGATAACCTTCCTCCATGTTCCGGGATCTTCGGGAAAGGGTGAGCCCCACGCGGCGGATGGTGGCCTGGGTGCTCCTGGCCCTGCTGGCCGCGGGCACCGCCTTCTTCCTCATCCGCTTGGGCAGCACCGCCCACCCGGCCCTCACCCGGGCGGCGCAGATGCTGTTCTGGGGCCTCGCCGCCTACGCGGGGATCCGGGCCTTCAGCTTCCTTCTCCTGGATCCCCTTCTCAGCCTGGGGAAGACCGCCACCCCGGGCTTCGCCCGGGACCTCATCGTGGTGGTGCTCTACATCCTCGCCGCGGGCGGTGTGATGCGCGAAGCCCTGGGGGTCAGCATCGGCCAGCTCCTGGGCACCGGCGCCATCGCGGCGGCGGTGGTGGGCCTCAGCCTCCAGGAGACCCTCGGCAACCTCTTCTCCGGCATCTCCCTGCACCTGGACCCGACCTTCCAGGAAGGCGACTGGATCGAAGTGACCGGCAACCTCCGCGGGGGCGCGGGCCGGGACACCTTCATCGGCCAGGTGGAGGCCATGACCTGGCGCACCGTGCAGCTGCGCACCGAGAACGGCGACACGGACATCTTCCCCAACCGGGTCATCGCCCAGGCGGTGGTCACCAACCTCTACGTGCCCTCGGGCCTCCACCGCCGCACCACCAAGGTGGTGGTGGAACCCCATCCGGAACTCCACGCCGCCATCGCCAAGCTCACCCAGGCCCTGGCGGGCATTCCCCACTACGCCCACCATCCCCCGGAGATCGTGGTGAGCGGCATCGAACTGGGGGGCGCGGTCCTGGAGGCGCGCTTCTGGACCCTGGGCTGGCGCCACAGCCGCGCGGCCCTCTACCAGGTGAACCGGCTCCTCACCACCCTGCTGCCCCGGGAGGGGTTTTCCCTCCTCGGCCCCATGGGTCCGACCACGCCCCACCCGCCGATCCCCCAGCCCAGCCCCGAACTGATGCAGGACCTCGTCGCCAAGCTCAAGCTGCCCCTGCACTGGGCCGAAGACCTCCGGGAGCACATCCTGCTGCGCAAGGTCGCCCCCGGCGAGGGCATCATCCGCGAAGGGGATCCCGGCCACTCCATCTTCGCGGTGGTGGGCGGACAGCTGCAGGTCGTGAAGGTGCGGGAAGGGGAGCAGCCCTACACCGGCCTCTTCTGGGACGTCATCGCCACCCTGGGACCGGGCCAGTGGTTCGGGGAGGCGTCCATGCTCACCGGCGCCCCCCGGAACGCGACCGTGATCGCCGAAACCTCCTGCGAGCTCATCGAGCTGCCCAAGAGCGGCTTCGAGGCCAGCCTCAAGCGCGAGCCGGAGATCGTCGAGCGCCTGGTGGACATCATGGAGAGCCGCCACAGCGAAGCCGGGACGGCCCCCGCCGATAGCCGGAAGCACCTCCTGCGGGAGGTCTGGCAGAAGCAGATCCGCACCTGGTTCGGGCTGAGCTGAACCATGGCTTCGTCGCGGCCGCGGAATGGGTGAACCGGTCCCGTCGATTCTGGCCCGGGGGCTCGATCTGCACCGCGCGGGCCGCGCGGCGGAGGCGGAGGCCCTGTACCGCCGGGCCCTCCAGCGGGCCCCGGGGGACGCGGCGGCCCTGCACCTGCTCGGCCTCGCCCGGCTGGAGCAGGGGGACGCGAAGGACGCGACCGGGTGGCTGGCCCGGGCGGCGGCGGCGGAACCCGGTGACAGCCAGATCGCCTACAACCTCGGCGCGGCCTTCATCGCGGCCAAGGAGCCTGGTCGCGCCCTCGCGCCCCTCGCCCGGGCCCTCGAGCTGCGCCCCGACTATCCCGAGGCGGTCTTCAACCTCGGTGAGGCCCATCGCCTGGCCGGCGACACGGAGCGGGCCATCGGCCTGCTCCGCCGCGCCACCGAACTGCTCCCGGCCATGGCTGCGGCGCCCAACGCCCTGGGCCTGGCCTATCGAGCCGAGGGCAGCGTCGCCGCGGCGAGGAAGGCTTTCGAAGCCGCCCTCACCGTCGACCCCGACTTCCTGGAAGCCGATGTGAACCTGGGCCTCCTCGATCTGGACGCCGGGGATGCGGACGCGGCCCTCGCCCGCTGGGAACGGCTGGAATCCGCTCTGGGGGCCTCGCCCATCCTCGCCTACAACCTCGGCGTGGCCCTGCTCCACTCCAGGAATGCCACCCAGGCGGCGGCCCTGTTCCGGCGCGCCGCCCAGGCGGATCCCGGATTCACCGAGGCGCGGGTGGGGGAAGCCCAGGCCCTGCGCCTGGTCGGGGATCCGGAGGCCTCCCTCCAGCACCTCGACGCGGTCCTGCGCACGGAGCCCCTCCACCCCGAAGCCCTGGAAGCGCGGGGGCTCGCCCTGCTGGAGCTGGGCCGGGAGGACGAGGCCATCCCAGCCTTCCAGGCCGCCCTGGGCCAGGCCCTCCTCCCCGCGTCCACGCGCGCCCGCCTCCTGGCCTGGTTCGGCAGCGCGCTGCGGGTGGCCGGTCGGGAAGGCGACTCCGAGGCCCGCCTGCGGGAGGCCCTGGCCCTGGACCCGGCCCAGGAGGACGCCTGCCTGAACCTGGGGGTCCTCCTGGCGGGACAGGGGCGCCTTTCCGAAGCCTGTGGCGCGATGCTCAAGGCCGCCTCCGCCGGCCGCAGCCCCGCCCCCCGCCTCGCCCTCGCCCTCGCCGTGCCCGCCATCATCCCCAGCCACGAAGACATCGCGACGGAGCGTGCCGCCCTCGCCGGCATCCTGGACTGGCTGGAGGACGAGGGGCTCCTTTCTGAGGACCCGCTCCAGGACTTCCTCCTGCCCACCTTTTTCAACGCCTACCGGGGCCTGGGCAACCGGGACCTGCACCGCCGCCTGGCCCGCATCCTCGTGCTGGCCCATCCCGCCCTGGCCTGGATGGCGCCCCACTGCCTGGAACCCAGCGACTGGAAGGGCCAGCGCAGGCTCCGCGTCGGCTTCATCAGCCGGCACTTCAAGAACCACAGCATCGGCAAGACCAGCGAAGGCCTGATCCGGCACACGGACCCCGCGCGCTTTGAGCGGATCGTCTTCAGCTTCGAGGAGCCCCACGATGAGACGGGCCGCGCCATCCGCGACGCCGCCGACCGCTTCGTGCGGCTGCCCATCAATCTGTCCCAGGCCCGGCGGCTCATCGCCGACCAGGCCCTGGACGTCCTCTTCTACCAGGATCTCGGCATGGAGCCCGTGACCTGGCTGCTGGCTTTCGCCCGCCTCGCCCACGTCCAGTGCGTCAGCTTCGGCCACCCGGACACCACCGGCATCCCGAATCTGGACTGGTGGGTCAGCAGCGAAGGCTTCGAGCCCGAGGGCGCCCAGTCGCACTACAGCGAGAAGCTGCACCTCCTACGCGACGTCGGCACCCTGGCCTGCTACCACCCGCCGGAGGAACCCGGGCCCAGAAGCCGCGCCCATTACGGGCTTCCCGAAGGCCCAAACCTCTATGTCTGCCCCCAGACGCTCTTCAAGTTCCATCCCGATTTCGACGCCATGCTGGAGGGCATCCTCCGCGGGGATCCGACGGGCCTGCTGGTGCTGCTCCGCAGCGACATCGCCCCCTGGCGGGACCGGCTCCTGGCGCGGTTCGCGACGCGCTTCCCCGACTGCCTGGACCGGGTCCGGTTCCTCGGCCGGCTGGACGAGGACGATTTCAACGGACTCCTGCGGCTGGCGGACGTCGTCCTGGACACCCCCCACTTCAATGGCATGAACACCTCCCTGCAGGCCTTCGCCATGGGCTCGCCGGTGGTCACCCTGCCGAAGGACTTCCAGCGGGGGCGCCACGTGCTGGGGATGTACCGGCGCATGGGCTGGATGGACCTGGTGGCCGACTCCCCGGAGCGCTACGTGGCGCTGGCCCTCCGGCTCGCCCAGGACCGGGGCTATCGCGCCGCGGCCGTGGCGGAGATCGAGGCCCGCCGATCCGTGCTCTTCGAGGACAGGAGCGTCGTCCGCCAGTTCGAAGACTTCTACGAGATGGCCGTGCGGGAAAGCCAGAATCCCGCGCCCCAGGATCTCAAAATCGCCGTCATCACGCCCTACCACGGCGAATCCGAAGCCATGCTGCGCCAGGGCCACGACAGCGTGCGGGCCCAGACCTATCCCGCCACCCACATCCTGGTCAGCGACGGGCCCGGAGCGCCCTTCGTGCGGGACTGGGAGGCCCAGGCCCTCGAGCTGCCCGTACCCGCCCGGGACAACGGCCACACGCCCCGCACCGTGGGCGCCCTGGCGGCGATCTCCCAGGGCTTCGACGCCATCGCCTACCTGGACGCGGACAACTGGCTCCATCCGCGCCACCTCGAGCTGCTGGTGCGGGAGCACCTGCGCTCCGGCGCTCCGGTGGTGAGCAGCCGGCGGACCTTCTGCCGCTGGACCGACGCCTCCCCCATGCCCATTGATGTCGATCCGACTCCGGAGGCGGGCACCGTGGACACCGGCTGCCACCTCTTCACCCGCGCCGCCTTCCGCTTCCAGCCCCTGTGGGCCCTGATGCCGAGGCCCTTCGCCCCCGTGGGCAGCCGCCTCGTCTTCAACGCCCTGCGGGAGAGCGGCCTGTTCATCGCGTTCAACGGTGCGCCGACGCTGAATTTCCGCTCCCAGTACGGCCAGCACTATGTCGCCCTGGGGGAGGACCCGCCTGCCATCGCGAAGACCGGCCTCTGGGATGAGGCCGCCAAGGCCCTGCACCTGGAGCAGGACGCCGACGTGCGGGCAGGCCTGTCGGGCTGGTTTCCCGGGGCCGCCGATCCCCGGGCCGCGCGCTGGCGCTGCCCCCTGCCCATCGTCAACCTGGGCCCCACCCAGGGCGAGATCGACGCCGTGCGCGAGCCCGAGCCCGGGATCCCCGCCTGCCCTCCCCAGCCCCCCCGGGAGTTGCTGCTCGTCACGGATCTGGCGGTGGATCCCCGGAAGGGCGGCAGCGAGCAGCGCTTCTTCGCCATCCTCCGGACCCTGCTGGCGGAAGGCCACCGCATCCGGCACTACAGCCTCGCCTCCGGGACTGAGGCCCCTCCGGACCTGCGGACCCTTGAGGAGGCCCAGCCCGCCTATGCCTTCCGGGGCTGCGTCTTCGACGCGCTGGGGGAGTTGCCCGCCTTCGACACCCTCTGGTTCGCCCACCTCTGGAACGAGACCTCCCTGGACGCCGCTGGCATGCTGCTCCTGGTGCTGCGGCGCCTGGCGCCGGGACCCTTCGCCGTGGTCTTCGACGCCAACGATTACCTCTACAAGGCCCAAGCGCCCCTCCTGCCGGCCCTGGGCCGGTCCCTGCTGCAGAAGCGCTACAACGCCCTGCTGCGCCAGGCGGACGCGGCCCTCTTCGTCAGCGGCCTGGACCGCGGCCAGGCCCTGCGTTTCGCCGGGGGGGACGCCTCCCGGGCCCATGTCGTGAGCTTCGCCGTGGAACCCGCGGCCGCCGCTCTCGCGGTGCCTTTCGAGGCCCGCCGCCATTTCTGCTTCTTCGGCGGGGACCACGTGGGGAACATCGACGCGGTCCAGCATTTCGCCGACGACATCCTGCCGGCCATCCTCGCCGAGCGGCCGGATCTGGAACTGCACCTCTACGGCCTCGGCATGGACCAAGCCCGGTTCAAGCTCCCCGCCTCCGTCGCCCCGGCGGTGAAGTTCCATGGCTGGGTTCCGGACCTCGCGGAAGCCCTCTCCCGCCACCGGGTGCAGGTCGTGCCCGTGCGCCTCGGGGGCGGCATCAAGATCAAGGTCCTCGACAGCCTGGCCCATGGCACGCCGGTGCTGGGCACCCGGAAGGGTTGCGAAGGCCTCGGCCTGACGCCGGGCGAATCCGCCCTGCTGGCGGAGGAACCCGGCCGGTTCGCCGCCGAGGCCCTGCGCCTCCATGAGGACCCGAACCTCTGGAATGCCTTGCAACAGGGCGGGCTGGCCCAGGTGCGGGACCGCTTCTCCCCGGACCAGCTGCGCCACGCCCTCCGGGGCGTGTTCCGGAACCTCCCGCCCAGCCCCGTGCGCCAAGGGTAAGATGGGCCTTCGGGGGTGGACCATGGACATTCCGGACCATCTGCGGCGCATGGTGGACGAGCTCGGCGAAGCCCTCGTGGCGGCCCTGGTCAGCGATCCGCGCTGCCGGGACCTGGCCCTGGACCTCCAGCGGGAGGGTTTCGAGCTCACCCTCTCCCTGGAAGCCACCACCATTCACGCTGGCGCGGAAGAGTTTTCCAGCCATGAATCCTGGTCCGAGGACGACAAGGCCTTCCTGAAGACATTCCGGATTGCCATCGAATGAGGGATCCACGCGCGGCTTCGCCGGCCACCCCCCGATCGGACGCCACATCCAGTGGCGTCCTCCCGCCCTCGCGGCAGCTTCGCCTTGCGTTCGCGGAGGGGGCCCCGTCCTGTCGCATCGCCATCGAATGAGCGCCTCCGCCTGGGATGTCCCCGCGCCGGAACCCGGGGCCGGTGGCCTGCCCAATGCCGCCGGGATGGCCCGGCGCGAGCTCGAGGCCCTGCTCCAGGACCTGCGGGAGCCTGCCTACCGCAGCCGCCAGCTCTTCGAGGGGCTGTACCGACACCGCTTTGCCTCCTGGGACCGCTTCACCGCCTTTCCGAAGGCCCTGCGGCAGAGCCTCGAAGGCCGCGCCGTCCTGGCCTGGCCGGAGATCACCGAAGCCTTGCGCAGCGAGGATGGCGCCACCAAGCACGCCTTCCGCCTCGGGGACGGCAAGCAGGTGGAGGGCGTGTTCATGCCCTACGCCCAGCGCACCACCCTCTGCCTTTCCAGCCAGGTGGGCTGTGCCATGGGCTGCACCTTCTGCGCCACGGGGATGATGGGCATCGTGCGCAACCTCAGCGCCGGGGAGATCGTCGGCCAGGTGGTGGCCATGCTCAATCATCACGCCGTCCCTGTGGGGGCCCGGGTGAACCTGGTGTTCATGGGCATGGGCGAGCCCCTCCACAACCTGGACCACGTCCTGGAGGCGTTCCGGATCCTCACGGATCCCGAGGGCCTGGCCCTCTCCCCCCGGCGCATCACCGTGAGCACCTCGGGCCTCGTGCCGGGCATCCGGAAGCTGGCCTCCTTCCCGAAGCGCCCCCGCCTGGCCCTGAGCCTCAACGGCACCACGGACGAGTACCGCTCCCGCATCATGCCGGTGAACCGGGTCTGGAACCTGCAGGCCCTGGGGGAGGCCCTGGAGGCCTTCCCCCTGGAGAAGGGCGAGCGCATCACCCTGGAATACGTCCTGCTGCGGGGCGTCACCGACAGCCTGGAGGACGGCCGGCGCCTTGCCGCCTTCGCCCGGCGCTTCCCCAGCAAGGTGAACCTGATCCCCTTCAATCCCCACGAGGGCAGCGGCTTCGAGCCGCCCACGGAGGCCCGCATCTCCGAGCTCTGCGACCTCCTCGCCGCCCGGCGCGTCCCCGTCAGCGTCCGCCGCTCCCGGGGCCAGGACGTGGCGGGGGCCTGCGGTCAGCTGATCCGGGAAGGCCGGCGCGGATCCGCCAGGCGCGCATGATTCGGGAGCGCGCGGCCTACTTGCGCGCGGCCTCGACCCTCAGCCTGCCGACGCTCTCCAGCGCCGCCCGGGCCTGGATGTGCTCGGGCTCCAGATCCAGCGCCGTGCGGAACATGGCCTCCGCTTCGGCGAGGTTGCCCATCTCCGTGAGGTACTGGCCGGCGTTGATATAGGCCCGCAGGTCCTTGGGGAAGTTCTTGATGACCAGCCTGGATTCCCGGAGGGCGCCCTCCAGATCCCCCTTCTGGGCCAGCACCACGGAGGTGTTGTTCACCCAGCTGGGGTCCTTGGGGAAGCGCTTCAGGCCTTCGGCGTAGACGCCGATGGCCTCGTCGAGGCGCCCGGAGGACTGGAGGGCGATGCCCAGGTGGCTGTAGGCGGTGGCATCCCGGTAGCCGTTCTGGATGGCGGACTGGAGCAGCTCCACTGCCTTGGGCAGCTGCCCCGCGTGGAGGGCCAGGGCGCCCAGGCCGTAGAGGGCGAAGGGGTTGCCGGGCTCCTCTTTCAGGACCTGGTTGTAGAGGACCTCCGCCTGGGAGCGGTTTCCCAGTTTCTGCTGGTTGTAGGCGGCGTTGATGATGCCCTGGACGTAGGGGTTGGCGGCTTTCTTCTTGGCGGCTTTGGTCATGGCGATCCTGGGAAGGGGGAAATCAGTAGGCTGAGACGAAGACGCCGGACAGCAGATCCGCGTAGGCGGTGGGGATCCCCTGGGCGAAGGGCTGCTTGGCGAGGTCCAGGCTGTGCCCGGCGGCGCCATCGTCGCCCTCGATCCACACCGCGCGGACCTTCAGGGCGAAGGCGAGGTTCAGGCCCGGATTCGCGAAGAGCATGGAGCGCAGACTCGGCAGGTTGAGCACCTGCTGGACGCCGCGGCCGCCTTCATGGCCCATGCGGATCTCGCGCAGGGGCGTGAGCAGGGTCGTCTGCATGCCCGCGCCGGTGCTGGTCACGTGGTAGAGGGTGACGATGTAGCCGGAGGGGTGCCGGGCGTCGGAGGCGGCGGGCTGGAAGAGCACCTGCAGGTTCGAGTCGGCGTAGAGCTTGTGATTGCTGGCGCCGGTGGCGTTTCCGTCCACCAGCTTGTAGCTGGCGGCCCCGGGGCCCGGGTTACCGGTGGCCAGATCCGCCGCGTTGCCGTTGAAGATGTCGAGCCGGGTGCCCGGCGCCACCGTTCCCGGCGCCTGATTGATCTTCAGATCCTGGATCTGAAGGTTCCGGACGGGGGTGAGCACCGGCTTCAGGCCCCCGGCCTGGGCCAGGAGGGCGTGGCCCTTCGGTGCCACCAGGCCCGCCGCCAAGGCGACCTTGGCGACGGTGTCCGTGGCGCTGGTGCCCGGAAACTGGACCTTGCCGACGAAGTTGTGGTTCACCTGCACGACCTCGGTGAAGTCCGAGGGCAACCAGGCGGAAGCATAGGCCTGGAGCACCCCGGGGAAGGCCGCGGCGGCGATGTCCGTCGAACCCGTGTTCCACCACTGGGCCAAGACGGGGCTGCCCGCCTCGATACCCGCCTCGCCGAGGCGGAGGCCCGCGGGCCGGCGATCCTTGAGGCCGAAGACGACGAGGGAGTTGGAGGTTAGGCCGTCGAAGGTGTTGGGCCCCGTATCGAAGCGGGTTGCGGTGCAGGCCCCGCCCCCCTGGGTCTCGTCCGAAGCCGGATCCGCCACCCGCACCCGGGCCGCGAAGCCGGGCGCCGGCGGAGCTCCCATCAACAGCCGGAGGGCTTCAAACTGCGCCCGGTTCCAACCGGTCATCGAGGTTGAAGAGTTCTGGGCCTGGTTGGCGCCGTTGTTGTTCTGGCCGATCGCGGCGAAGGAAAGGACCGCCAGGGGATTGGTGAGGCCCTGGGCCATGTCGAAGGGCTGGGTGACCGTCGTGAGGCCGCCCAGCACCGACAGCACCGGACCCATCTGCAGAACAGTCCCCGCGAAGGCGCCGTAGGCGTTGGGCATCGCCGGGCCCTCGGTTTGCTTCATCCACACGAAAAAGGCGCGGTCCTTCTGGGTCGTTGAATCCAGGAGGGCCGGATTAGCATTGCCATCCAGGGGGTCGCCCGAAGCCGACAGGTTGGTGCCGTGGTTGGCCACCGCGAGCTGGTCGAAGGCCTGCTGGGTGTTGGCCAGGTTCCGGCCGCTCCCCCGCAGCAGCGTGTTCAACCCGCTGGCGGCGGCGGGGGCCAGGTAGCCACGGATCCCGGCGAAGGGGATGTCCGTCAGGGCGCCACCTCCGGCCAGCGTGGTGTAGGCGTTGGGCAGGGCCCCGCCATCGCTGTTGTTGGGGATCCAGAGGGCGTCCGTGACGGCGTGAACGGGCTGGTGCGGGGCGGCGGTGATGCCCGCGCCGGCGCCGGTGAAGAGGGTGGGCCGGACGGTGAAGCCGAATTTCCCGAAGTAGTTGTCCGGCGAGCTTCCGGTGCCCTGGGGAGTCACGCCCGGCGTGTTGCCGCTGAAAAATGCGCGGCTGTTGCCCGACAGATTGGGCACGGCCATCTGGAGCAGATCCGTTTCCTTGAACAGGTTGGAGGAACCGGCGGCCGGGTAGCCTGGGGCGGACACCGTGACGGTGGCCGGCCAGCCGAAGGTCATGCGGAAGCGGGCCCAGGTGTTCTGGGAAATCTGGAGGACGTCCACGTTCGGCGCCGAAGCCGGCGTCTGGGAATAGAAGACCGGCCGCCCGGCCGCCGAGCGCTGGAAGTTGACTTCAGCCTGGGCCTTGCCGTACAGCCACTGCCGGCCTGCATCCGTCAGCTCCAGGAGCCGCGGCGCCGCCAGGCCGTCCCCCTGGAAGGGGTTCACCCCGTTCCGGAGGGTGAAGAGGTAGGGCGATGACGAGGGCACGACCCGGATGCGGGCCTCGGTATCCGCGTAGGGACCGCTGATCTGGACGGTCTGCAGGGTGGGCTCCCCGGACTGCCCGGCCACCGCGCCCCCCCGCAGCTGGACGTAGGACCCGGCGGTCCCGGCGGGGGTCCCGGGGACGCCCCCGGCGGAGGACGGCGGATTGAGGGTGGAATTCAGGCTGTTGGAAGGGTAGAGCCCGGGCTCCCCCACGTCCTGCCCGTCGCTCGTCAGCCAGGTTGCGGCAGTCGGGACCGGAAGACCGAAGGACATGGCCATGCCGCTGGCGGGGGCCCCGACGCCATCCGCGCGACCGAGGTAGCCCACGCCGAAGGTGCGCGCTCCCCCCTGCAGGATTTCCTCCTTGTTGGGGGCGCTGCTGACCCCCATCGGAAGGTAGCAGAAGATGTAGCGATGCCCGCCGGAGGACCCGTTGCCGTTGGGAAGGAGGTCTCCAAAGGGCGCCGCCACCTCCGGCAGCGTGTCGCGGTGGATCCGAAGGCGGTGGTTGAAGAAGCGCATGGACCCGTAGATCGGGTAGACGCCGACCTTCTGGTTGGTCGCGTAGCCGTACTGGTCCTCCGCCACCACCGGGAAGCTGTAGGCGGTGGACCCGAGGTAGCGGCTCAGGAGGAACTGGGGCCTCACCGGCGCCCATTTCACGGTGAAGTTCCCCCCGGGTCCCGTGCCCAGCAGCCAGGGGTTGTAGAAGCCGTTCTGGAGCCCTGTGGTGGTGTCCCAGACGGGCTGGTTGCCGGTGGTGTCCGAGGCGGGGAAGTGCACAGAAGGTTGGGGCCCCAGCAGGGCCCCGGTGACGATGCCGCTCGCCAGCAGGGCTCGGCTGCCGAAGTCGACCTTGAGGGAATCCTGATGGCCATCCAGGGCGAGGGAATTAGGATCCGCGATCTTGTAGTCCGCGGCCGAGGGATCCGGTATTCCGGGCCCACCGACCTGCCAAGACCACAGGGCGGCCGTGCCCGGGGTCGAATCCTCCGAGGCCCGCGGCTGCTGCAGGGCGGGCCGGCCGAAATTCGACCCGTTGGTCCCGCCGCCCACGGACACGCCGGAGCTGATGGCCTCCCCGGGTACGAAGGTGGTGAGGGGGCCGACCACCGGGGCATCGTTGGGAAGCACCCGGATGGTGTAGGTCGCCTGGCCGGCCTGGCCGGGAATGGGCGTCCCGCGGTCCAGCTCCTGGGCCAGCAGGGTGAAGCTCCAGTTCCCGAAGGCCGCCGGGTTCACCTGGGCATCGCCGGGATCGCCCGGGTTCACACCCCGGGTGCGGTTCGGGCTCCAGGTGATCTCCCCCGTCACCGGATCGATGCCCGGGAAGCTCGCCGAGGAAGAATCCGTGAACGGGGACCCGTAGCGGGTCACCGAATCGCCCTTCACCGCAAAGCGGATCCCGTCGCCTTCCGCGTCTGCGGCCAGGATGCCGGCCCGCCATCCATTCAGGGCGGAGGGCGGCCCGGCGGCGAAGAACTCGCCGTCGGTAGCCAGGGGATCCTTCCAGTGGAACCGGGTCCTCAGGTTGATCTTCGCCTTGAGATTCTCGGGATAGTGGAACTGAACTCCGCCCACGGTCTCGCTGTAGGCCGCCGAGCTGATGGCCGGCAGGCTGTCCGCCTGGGCCTGCAGGGAGAAGGTCTTCGTATCGGTCCCGCCCCGCAGGTCGTCCACCTTCACGGTGACCGACCGGTTCAGGGTGTCGGGCACGGAACTCCAGCCGAGCTTGCCATCCGCGGACAGGGTCAAGCCGGCCGCGGCCGGCGCCACGCTCATCAAGCTCCAGGTGAGGGCGTCGCCGTTGGGATCCGTGGCGGGCAGCTGGACGCCCGAGAAAGAGTGGTACTGGATGAAGGGCGGCACAGTGATGGTGCCGATCACCGGCGGCTGGTTGAGGGCGAAGATGGTGACGGTGACCACCAGATCGGACTTGGCCCCGAGCAGGGTTCCGCCGAGACGGTCTTCGGCCCGGACGGTGAACCGGACGCGCTTGCCCGAGGCGCCCGCCGTCACCCCGGAAGGGATCTGGAAGGAGGCGTTGGGGGCGCCATTATTCAGCGTGGCGATGGAGGTGTCCGCCTGGGTGGTGAAGGCGCCGGGCACCCCGGCGAAATCCACGGCGAGTTGCACCGAGCCCGGCAACAGGCTGAAGACCACCTCGTCCCCGTCCGGTTCCGTGGCTCCGGGGGTGTAGGTGTAGGAGGGCGGGACGTTCGTGGCAGGGTTGGTGAACTGGACCGCCGCGGCGCTGGTGTACACCGGGGCGCCGTTGGGCACCACGCTCACCACCAGACTGCCAGGCAGGGAGGCATTCCCATGGGTGTCGGTGGCCACCGCCGAGATGGTCTGGGAACCCGAAGCGGGCGCCGCATAGGTGAGGTTCAGGCCCTGCACCACCGCGCCGGGGGTGGAGGTGCTGAAGGTGAAGAGATCCCCCTCGGCGTCCGTCGCCGCCAGGGCGTAGGTGGCCGCATGCCGCTCCTTGGGCGTCGTGGGACCCGTGATCACCACGTTGGTGGGCGCCGTGTTCTTACCCCCGGAATCCGGCGGCGGGGAGCTGCCGCCGCCGCCGCAGGCCAGAATGAGGGCGACGGGCGTCAGCCACAGGCCGCGGCCGAGTCCAGACCATGCCGATGTCCTGCCCATGAGAACTCCAATCGGCCAACCGGGGCGCGACCTTCCAGTGTACCGTTCCGCGGAGCCCCTTCGAATCCCCTTTTCAACGCGTGGGCCTCAGGAGCCCGCTCCGCATGCCCAACAACAAGGGGCCCCGAAGGGCCCCTTGTCGGATCCGATGGATCTCTTGGATTAGTACTGGACGCCGAAGACGCCGGAGACGACATCGGCGTAGGCCATGGGGAAGCGGGTTCCGAAGGGTTCCTTGCCCATGTCGAAGCTGTGGCCGGCGGCGCCTTCGGTGCCTTCCATCCACACGTTGCGGACCTTGACCATGTAGTAGCGGACCGAGCCGGGGGCCGGCGCGCCCACGGTGCTGCTGGTGCCAAGGGCCCGGAAATTGGGCAGGTTGAGGGTCTGCAGGGCCCCGATGCCGCCCAGGTGACCCATCCGGAATTCCTGCAGGGACAACATGATCGTCGTCGGCCCGTTGGGGAACACTTCGTAGAGGCTCACGATGTAGCCGCTGGGGTGGCGCAGGTCGTTGACGGCAGGCTGGAAGGTGATCTGGGTGCTGGAGTAGCCGTTCATGAGCCAGTTGGCCACGCCGTTCCCGTTGGCCAGGCGGTAGTCGGGAGCGCCGGTCGCCGGAGCGCCCGTCGCGGGAACCACCGCGTTGCCGTTGAAGATATCCAGCTTCAGGCCGACCTGGACGCTGCCGTTGGCCACGTTGCTGCGCAGATCGTTGATGGCCAGCTGGCGCACCGGGGTAACCACGGGCTTGACGCCCTGGCCGCCGTTGTTCAGCAGGATGTGGCCGGCGGGGGCCACCAGGCCGATCTGGCCCAGGATCTTGCCGACGTTGTTGCCGACGATGCCCGAACCGTCGGGGTTCGTGGTGCCGGGGTACTGGACCTTGCTCACGTAGTTGTGGTTGATGTGGACCACCTGGGTGAACTCGGCGGGCAGCCACTCGGAGGAGTAGGCCTGGATCACGTTGGGGAAGCCCGACGTGGAGACATCGCCATTGCCCGTATTCCACCACTGGGCCAGGACCGGCGTGCCGCGCTCGATGCCCGCTTCACCCAGCTTGCTGCTGTAGGTGGAGCCGTTCTGCGAGGTCTTGGTGCCGCGGTCGCGGATGCCGTAGATCACGAAGGAGTTCTGGGTGATGCCTTCCTGGGTGTTGACGGCGGGCAGGTCGAAGGTGGGACCGTCCGTCAGGCCTGCGGTGGCGGGAGTGGTGATGGCGGGATCCACCAGCTTGACCCGGGAGGCCAGACCGAATTGGGCGGGGGCGCCCACGATGTTGCGGAGCAGCTCGAACTGGCTGCGGTTCCAGCCGTTGTCCACACCGGAGCCGTTGGTCGGCGTCTGGTTGGCGGCGCCGAGCTGGCCGCCCAGGGTGGCGAAGGAGATCTGGGCCTGGGTGTCCGTGAGGCCAGTCGCTCCCATGGCGAAGTGGGGCACGGTGGTGATGCCACCGCGCGCGTCCACGCCCGAGCCGCCACCGACCAGCATGGAGCCAGCCCAGGTGCCGTAGGCGTTGTCGCCGGCGGTGTCCTTCTTCATCCAGAGCAGGAAGGTGCGGTCGCCCTGGGTCGTGTCGATGAGGGACGGATTGGTGGGCCGGTCGAATCCGAAGAAGGCCGCGTCATTCCGAAGCTGGTTGTCGGACCGGGTGCCCAGGGAGAGGTAGTTGAAGGTGCCGGTGGTGCTGGTCAAGTAGAAGGGGTCAAGCCCGGTCAGGGTCCCCACGAGCAGCGACATGTTCGGCACCGCGACGCGGTCGACGTAGCCGCGCATGCCGATGAAGGGGATGTCCGTGTAGCCCGAACCGCCCGCGGGGGTGGTGTAGGAATTGGGGAAGTTGAAGTGCAGGTTGGCGTTGTTGGGGATCCAGATCGAGTCCGTCACCGCGTGGATGGGCTGGTGAGGCGCCGTGGTGACCTGGAGGCCCGTGGGGGTCAGGTCGGCGGCGGCGGTGAGGGTGGTCAGGCCGAACTTGCCGAAGAAGTTGCGGTCCAGCGCGTCGCCCTGCTCGGCCACGGGATTGGCGATCTGGCCGTTGCCCGTGGAGGTGCCGGAGGGGAAGTTGCCCGTGAAGAAGAAGCGGGCGTTGCCCGACATGTTGGGCACGGCGGCCTGGACGATGTCCGTGGCCTCGAAGAGGTTCGGCGCGCCGGCGGCGGGGTAGCCACCCGCGGTGTTGGTCACGATGGTCGGCCAGGTGAAGGAGAGGCGCAGACGGCCGCCGTCCGCGTCGAGCTGGCCGACGCCGATGCCGACGCCGCCGGTGGTGGAATCGCCCAGGCTGGCCTGGCCGCCGCCGCCGCTGCCGGCTTCCGTCGCCGGGGAGAAGAAGATCGGACGGCCCGGCAGGATCTGGTTGTAGTTGACCTCGCTCTGGACCTTGCCCGCGAACCAGCGGTTCGGAAGGCCGCGCAGGGGGCCGAGGGTGAAATTCAGGCCCTGGACGGGCACACCGACGAAGCGCGCCGACGTGAAGCCGTCGGAGAGCGTCGTGGCGCCGTACACGGCGGAAGCCGCGGAAATCCCCAGGTAGCCCCACAGGTCCGCCCCGTTGAGGGCGAAGAGGTAGGGAGAGTTGGAGGGCACCACGCGGCCAAGGGCCTCATGGTTGGAGTACCAGCCACTGGGGGTGACCGAGACCTGGGTGACGGCGGGCCGGGCCGGGTTGGCTTCCGGCGCGCCGCCCTGGAACTGCACGTAGGTGCCGGTGTTGCCGGCGAGGGTGCCCACCACACCCGCGGCGCGGGCGGAGGGGTTCAGGGAGGTGTTCAGGGGGTTGGCGCCGTAGGCGGGAGGAATCGGCACGGGGGAGAAAGGTCCTTCGTTCCGGCCGTTCAGGGTGTGCCAGGCGCCGGCGGAGGCGTTGAAGAAGTTACCCGCGCCCGGGACCGGGGCCGGCAGGGCGGCGTTGAAGCCCGAGGCGTAGGCGCCGGAGAAGGTGCCGTTGGCGTTGGCCCGGCCGAAGAGGTCCGAACCGTAGGTCACCGTCGAACCCGCATCGATCCACTCCGCCGGGTTCGAGCTGATGCCCACCGGCAGGTAGGTCAGGTAGTAGTTCTCGATGTTGCCGACGCCCGGGACGCCGGCGGCGCGCTGGGTCTCGGTGTTGCCGGAGGTCAGCAGGCGGCCGCGGGGGGCGGCGTCGGTCTCGCCGTTGGTGTCGCCCTTCCACACGAAGCGGTTGTTGAAGAAGCGCAGCGTCCCGAAGATCGGGTAGATGTTCTTCTGCGAGGAGTTGGCGCGGCCGTACTGGTCTTCGCCGACGATGCCGAAGCCGTAGGCGCCCAGGCCGATGTAGCGGCTCAGGGTGTACTGGATGCGCACCGGCGCCCAGGTCACCACGAAGTTGCCCAGCCCGGTCCCGATCCAGGGGTTGTAGAAGCCGCTCGGCGTGCTCGCCCCGGCGTTGAAGGCCGGGAAGTTCGTCGTCGGATCCGCCGCCGGGAAGGTCGGGTTCGTGTCCAAGTTCCCCGACACCAGGTAGGGCAGGCCCGCCACGTCGTTGATCAGCGTACGCTTTCCGAAGTCCACCTTGATGGCGTCCTGGTGGCCGTCGATCCCCGCCACGTTCGGGTCGTAGATCGCGTAGTCGTTATTGGCCGAGCTGAGGGGCAGGGCGGAGGGATCCCGCATCTGCCAGATCCAGGAGGCGGGCGTGCCCGGCGTCGAGGTATCCGACGCCACCGGCTGCTGGATCGAGGGACGGCCGAAGAAGCCGGCGTCCGTGCCGCCGCCCACGTACACGCCGTGGGACAGGGCCGCGCCCTGGATGATGTTCAGGGGGCCGACCCAGGGACGGTCATTGGGCTCGACCTTGATCACCAGGGTGTTCGTGTTGAACTGCCCCGGCGTCGCCACGCCGCCGATCAGCTGCTGCGCCCGGATCGTGAACGACCAGTTCGAGGCGTCCAGACGGTTGCGCACCGAATCGCCGCTCGCGGCCTGCGCCAGGTCGTGGCCCAAGCCGGTGTTCGTGATGGACACGTCGCCCGCGGCGGTCGCGCCGTTGTTGTAGCGCCGGCGGTTCGCCGTCCACTGGATCTCGCCCGTGTTCGGGTCCACGCCCGGGTAGTTCACCGACGACGTCACCGTGTGCGTCGTGCCGTGGCGGAACACCGAGTTCGGCTCCACCGAGTACTGGATCGCGTCGTTCTCCGAATCGTTCGCCAGCACGTTCGCCCGCCAGCCCTTCAGCTGCTGCGTCGTGTCCGAGAAGAACTCCTTGTCCGTCGCGTCGTTGTCCAGCAGCGTGAACCGCAGCCGACTCGTCACCTGCTGGCGCACCCGGCTCGGATCGAAGAACTGCACGCCGCCCACCGTTTCCGTGTAGGTCTGCGTCACGAAGTTCGGCTTCGTGTCCTGCACCACGTTGATCGTGAACGTCCGCGTGTCCGAAAGGCCGCCGCTGTCCGTCACCTTCACCGTCACCTGCCGCGCGTTGAAATCCGGGCCCG
>JBGAST010000080.1:0-9616 GCA_044229575.1 Holophagaceae bacterium
GCTCACTCGTTAATCTCCTCGACAACTCCAGCCGGCGCGAACGTTCGCCATGCCGGTCAACTCGCAACCCGTTAGGCGCTCAGTTTCAGCCATGGCACCAACTTCGGCCGCAACCTATGAGAGAGCTCGCCGGCTTGCAAGCTCGTCGCTTTGGGCAATCGATCTTCAATGTCGCCGGCTGCGTACCTCGGAACCGGAGGACGAGGTGTTCATTTTCCGAAGGTGGGCCGATTTCGACTTCCTGATCGTCTGTCTTACAAGGCTGCGTCGAGCCGCAAAGTTGGCTGAAGGTATTCCAGAGATCCGATCCGAGCTAACAGTGGCACTCCAAGAATTCGACAAAGCCTTGCCGCACTTGAAACGAATGCGCGACGTTTCGGAACACATCGATGACTACGCGATCGACCGCGGGCGAGAGTCTTCGATTTCGCGGAAGCAACTTGAGGTCTCGACAGTAAGCAATGATGATTCAAGTTCGACCATCGAGTGGCTTGGTGTACAACTGAATTCACTTGAGGCGTTGAACGCTAGCCAAAGGCTCTTCGAGTCCATCAAGGGGGCTTCTCGTGCATTCACACCAAGCGCCTAACCTCCCGTTCAACCCGGACCCGCTCAAGCGCGGGCCGGTTAACTTTCATCGTTAGGCCGGTTCATGTCATTAGTGCAAATCCTAGCGGTACTCGCACTGATTGGAGCTTCGACCTGTTGCTCCTTGCTTCTCGGGAATCGCTTCGGAGCTCACGGATATTTGGCTGGTGTAGCAATCGGCCCCTCAGCGATAGTCGGAGCGTATTTTCTGCTCTCAGGGCTTGCCAGATTCCTCTGGTTCGGGATCCCAACCATTCCGACTTGTCCAATCTGCAATACCAATTCGGATGACTACGAAGCGGTTCAGGTTCCACAAATCCACATCGCGTGGAGGTGTAAGTGCGGGGAGCTTTTCCACAAGCAAGGTCGTCGGTTCTATCGATCAAATGCAACGGGCGATCTAAGCCCTCACCTCAAGTGGGTCCCCATCCTCGGGTGGGTTTCTGATACCCGTTCAATTCCACCCTCGGCCTAACCACCCGTTCAACCCGGACCCAACCGTGCCTTCCTTCCGTCATGCTCTAGTTGTCCGGCCCACGGTTGGGCCGGTTAACTTCCTCCGTTAGGCCGTACTCACCATGCACCAGATCACCGTGGATTGGTCCTCAATCAGCTCACTCCCCGAGCTCTGGGACCTACTCCTCAAGGAATCCAACGCCCCGACGTGGCATGGCCGGAGTTTGAATGCTCTGCGTGATTCTTGGGTTACAGGCGACATCAACCCGATGGGCCCACCGTATGAATTCCACTTCCTCAATTCTGATCACATCAGCCCAGCATTGGTTGATGTGGCGTCTACCGTCATGCAAATCGCTCAAGCTTCAGTCCAAGAGCACGGCGGGGCCTGCAGTGTGGCCTAACCTCTCGTTCAACCCGGACCCGCGCAAGCGCGGGCCGGTTAACTTCATCCGTTAGGTTGCTCGTGGACCAATGGGAGCCCATCACACTCGCGGAACTCGAATCTCTTGTGGAGAGCGAGTTGCGGGACTGTTCACCAGAGTTGCAGGCTGTCTTCGAGAAGACCCGAGTCCCTTTCGTCCAAGCTCCAATCAATCGATATGGAAACCTTGAATCTGTCTTCGTAGTCGCCAGGCGTGGACCTGAAGTCCTCTACTACGAGGATGTCGAGGATGGATTCAACTTCTCCCATCTCGGTCCCGACGGCCAAATCCTTGAGCACTGGTGCAACCAAGACCCTCTCAAATTCGCCCTTCTCCACTGGGCAACCTAACCTCTCGTTCAACCCGGACCCAACCGTGTCCTGCTTCCCTCATGCTCCAAACATCCGGCTCACGGTTGGGCCGGTTAACTTCATCCGTTAGGCCGCACGTGAAATTCAAGGATTTCCTCGACGCCGATGATCCCCCCTTCGAGATCTTCAGCAGGGCATTAGATCTTGTTTACGATAAAGGGGACGGGAAAACAGAGCACCTCGACAGGCTCTCTTCTCAAGCGAGATTGATCTATTTGATTTGGTGTTTCCTCGGTGATTTGAACAACGGTGGTTTCAATCAGACCATCACTAATTCAATCGGAAATCACCTATCCGAGATCCACGCTTCGCTCTGGTCGATCGAGGCCAACACATTGCACTCTCAGCTCTCTCAAGTCCTATCTCGGTTCCCGAACGGGGTCCCTCCCAAAGACCGAATGAAACGATATGAACTGTTCGAGAGTTTCTCCGAAGACCCTGAATACGTCGCGCTCGAGGATGCCCTCAACAGTCAATATTGGACTGACACCGTTGAAGTACCTGCGAGGCTTCTTGTTTATATTCGGAACAACCAAGACTCCTCGATTGAAGCCTAACCCTTCGTTCAACCCGGACCCAACCGTGTGCTTCTTGCGTCATGCTCCATTCATCCGGCTCACGGTTGGGCCGGTTAACTTCATCCGTTGGCGGGCGCTGCGCGCCCGCCAACGGGTTGCGAGTTGACCGGCTGATCGCTGGGCGCGCATCCCCCTCCAACCGCTCGTTCGACACGGTCATGGCTCACTCGTTAATCTCCTCGACAACTCCAGCCGGCGCGAACGTTCGCCATGCCGGTCAACTCGCAACCCGTTAGGCCGCCATGTCCGCACTTCGCAATGCATATCCAAGGCTGAGGCGCCAAGATGCATTCGTCTTCTCCGTATCCTTCGGGCGAGTGAACCTTTTTGATGAGACCTGGCTTTCGAGCGCATGTATCGGGCACTGCCGCGCTGCATTTACAGTCCTCTTCGTAAATCTACTTTCTTTCCCGATAATGCTGGCCGTGATATGGCCCATTTTGAAGCTCAACAAGGAAGTAGTGGGGGTTGTTTTCAGCTTTGTTCTTGGTTTGCTCTCTTTTTTCCTTTTTAGGTATGTTTCAACCTCGCTGCTACTCAACTATTTCACTCGCAAGGTGAGCAAGCATGCCTAACCTCCCGTTCAACCCGGACCCGCGCACGCGCGGGCCGGTTAACTTCATCCGTTAGGCGTCTATGTTCGGCCGGAAGAAGAAGCTCCCTGAGATCACCACCTCGCGTGATGGGTTCTCTGTCGATGAAATCTCGGTTACTTGGTCACAGATTGTGTCGATCACCGCATACAAACTGGATCTGCTCACCTACGACATGCTCTGCTTTGACGTGGAAATCGAAGGTAGACCCCCACACATCCGACTCACTGAGGAATGGCCAGGCTTCAAAGAGTTGTCTGATGAACTTGAATCCAGGTTCTCATTCGCTGAAGGTTGGTGGGATTCTGTGGTCAAACCGGCGTTCAAAACCAATGAAACTCGCCTCTATCATCGCGCCTAACCCGGCGTTCAACCCGGACCCGCGCAAGCGCGGGCCGGTTAACTTCATCCGTTAGGCCGCAGTCATCAGGTCCTCATCCGCAGCATTCCTCACACTCCAAAATCCGCAGTTCGTTCCGTTTCGTCTTGTAGGCAGCATCGTGGCCAACCGCAACATCAAACCTCGTCGTCCCGGCCTAACCCAGCGTTCAACCCGGACCCAGCAGCGAGTTGCCGGCAGGCTCTCTCGTGTTCGGGCCTTCTCGTCTCTGTTCATCCTCCGGCCCGCTGCTGGGCCGGTTAACTTCGATCGTTAGGCGCTAATCAGCATGAGACTTCATCCAATCTTTCTCGGTGTCCTCGTATTGTCTGGTTGCCTTCACAGCAAACCTGATTCGCCTGCTCGCGGCGTCCGGGCGCCGGTTCAACAGGTCGTGCGACCATCTGTTCCTCCACAATCGACAGTCCTGAACTTCCCTTTTGACAACACTAGCAACGCTTACATCGCTCCACCTAGCTATTACCCAGAAGAGGCTAAGACGACTAAGATCCAAGGGAATGTCTCCGTCCGAGCAAGAATCGATAAGGACGGCAATGTCCTTGATGCAAAGGCGACATCAGGTCCGAACCCACTGCGTGGTGCGGCAGAACGTTATATGCTCTCAATACGATTTCGCAGACAAATCAAATTAAACAAACTGGATTATGCTGAAGCTGATTTCGTCATTGTCTTCCGACTCCAGGAATAGCGACTCATAGCTCCAATCGACTCACTTCGATTCTCAAGGCTTTTAAATCTTGTTATCCGGCCTAACCTTCCGTTCAACCCGGACCCGGCTACGCCGGGCCGGTTAACTTCCTCCGTTAGGCGCCACCATGACATTCGTCCTTAGGACACCAGAAGGAGAGGATGTTGGAGTTCTCTTGTTTGCCGATGAAGAAGGCGAAACGGGAGACTGCATCCTTCGAGCGTTTCCCCCCACCCCTCTCCCTGTGTCCGATTTCCTATTCGAGCTTCAAGAGCTCGGCGAGTTCCATTGGCGACTAAATGGAAAGGGCTTTGAAATCTTCTACCCAGACCATCAGCCTCTGGGGCAGATCGAAGATGGCCGTTTCAGTGTTGGTGGTTACTCCTTGCAAGCTGTCCCAATGTCAGCCGCCTAACCCTCCGTTCAACCCGGACCCAACCGTGTTCATCTTCCGTCATGCTCTATGTCATCGGCCCACGGTTGGGCCGGTTAACCTCATCCGTTAGGCGGCTTTCCCATGCACCCTCCAAGGCTCTTCTGCTTATTTATTTGCATCACAACGCTATTCTTGACTGGTTGCATCACACCACGCCCGAAACATTTCACTGATGTAAATTCGTTGCCTCCCCTCTTCGTTGGAGACAATTATCGCGCGTATGCAAAGGGTGAGCATCTTGTCATTCGTGTATCACAAATCGCAGGTATCAATGTGGTGGGCTTCAAGGTATTCGAACACGAGAGATCGCTCTACCTCTCTCCACAGCGAATCAGTTCGGGCGATGCAGGCATGTCAGAGTTCGAAATCAATGTTTCCAAATATCCGTTGCATCAAGATTGGCACCTTCATGTGTACTGGTTGGTTGAGGATTACTCCTATCCAATCAGCCATCCCGGATTCTGGTCGTCTGAGAAACGTTCAGCTTGGCTGCGGAAACAAATTGAGATAATAAAACAATGATTCCTCCGCCTAACCTCTCGTTCAACCCGGACCCAACCGTGTTCTTCTTCCGTCATGCTTTGGTCGTTCGGCCCACGGTTGGGCCGGTTAACTTCATCCGTTAGGCCGCTACATGAAGCAGACGAAGCTCCTCGATGCAGTTTTCTGTCATGGCTCTGCCGTGGCCTTCGCCTTCGTGATATTGCTTAAGCAGGGTCTGATTCAGATGAATGCAGGGATCATGAGCAATAGTGGAAGCCGACTCATTCTGTTTGGGCTCTTTGGCCTTCACGCTTGTTCGATGATTTATCTCTTCTTGAGAAGCCTCTCACTTCAAGGATCTCTCTGGTTGAGGATTCTCTGTGCGAGTGCTGCGCTGATCATTCCATTTCTGTTCGGGCCATTTCTGTACTGGCTGGTACTCCAAAGGACATCTGAATACTCGAGCCGCTGATAGGTACAGCTGCAGCTCGTGCCACTCCATCCAATAGGCAGCATCGTAGCTAACTCCTTCACCAAACCTCGGCGACCCGGCCTAACCCAGCGTTCAACCCGGACCCAGCAGCGAGTTGCCGCCGCGCTCTCTCTTGGCGGTGCTTCCTCGGCTCCGCTCATCTTCCGGCCCGCTGCTGGGCCGGTTAACTTCATCCGTTAGGCGCCACCTCTCCACATGAATCCAGTCCTCGAGCTAGAAAGCTCATTCCTGCCATTAGTCGGCCCTGAAAAACCCATCAAACCCAACACTGGCGCGGGTTTCGCGCCCTTGTGTGGGGTATAAAAACACCGACTTTGGAAGGGAACCCCTATAAATCCGGTGAAATCGATGACGCCCAAAGCCCCTCAGCCGACCCGTGAGCAGCCCCTCTGGGGGTGGAGCTTGGAAGCCGTGCTCGACCCGCGGCAGGAGTTGTACAGGCTGGCGGGCGTCATCGATTGGGCCTCCCTGGAGCGGGAATTCGGCCCGCTCTATTGCCCCGACAACGGCCGCCCGGGAGTCCCGATCCGGCTGATGGCCGGGCTGCACCTGCTCAAGCACACCTTCGGTCTCTCGGACGAGGATGTCGTGGCGCACTGGGTCCTGAACCCCTACTACCAGTTCTTCTGCGGCGAGGAGTTCTTCCAGCACGAGCTGCCGATCAGCCCCTCGCAGATGAGCCGCTGGCGCAAGCGCATCGGGGAAGCGGGCTGCCAGAAACTGCTGGCGCTCACCATCGAGGCCGGGAAGCGGACCGGGACCGTGAGCGAACGCAGCTTCGAAAAGATCATCGTCGACACGACCGTCCAGCCCAAGGCCATCGCGCATCCGACAGACACGCGGCTCTTCTACAAGGCGCTCACGAACCTTGTCCGTGTCGCGCGGAAGGAAGGGGTAGCGCTGCGCCAGTCCTACGTCCGCGTCTCGCGCCACGCCTTCCTCAAGCACGCCCGGCACATGAAGGCCAAGCAGCTTCGCCGCGCCCGCAAGCAGCAGAAGCTCATCAAGCTCGCCGCCGGCCGGGTGTTGCGGGAACTGGAGCGCAAGCTGAGCGATGAAGCCTACGCCGAGCACCGGGGTCTGATGCTGCTCACCCAGCTCCTGCTGGAGCAGAAGCGCACGACGAAGGGCAAGGTCTACAGCCTGCACGCCCCGGAGGTCGAGTGCATCGCGAAGGGGAAGGCGCACAAGCCCTATGAGTTCGGCGTAAAGGTGAGCCTCGCCACCACGCTGAAGGAGGGCTTCGTGGTCGGCATCCAGGCCTGCCCGGGCAACCCCAACGACGCGCACACCCTGGATGGTCAGCTTGACCAGGTCGAGGCGCTCACAGGTCGCATCCCGAGCCGGACCTTCGTGGACCAAGGGTACAAGGGCCATGGCGTGGCCGCGGAGCGGAGCCGCGTGCTCATCAGCCGGACCCGAAACCTTCCGAGGACCCTCAAGCTGGAGCTGCGGCGGCGCTCCGCCATCGAACCCGAGATCGGGCACATGAAAGCCGACGGCCTGCTGGGCCGGAACCACCTCAAGGGCATGGCTGGCGACGCGATGCACGCCCTCCTCTGCGGCGCCGGCCACAACCTGCGGAAGATCCTGGCGAGGATCCGGGTACTTTTGCGTCTGGGTTCAGGCGAAGCCAGGGCGGTGCTCCAGGCCCTGCTTGGCTGCGTCGAATCGATTCAACCCTTCCAACCCGTCCCAGAAGCCGCGTGATTGGGTCGAACGGGGTTTCTCAAGGCCGACCCATTACTCAACGACCTTCAGGCTCTGGTCTCCGTTGAGTATCCTGGCTCTACCTTCAAAGTGTTCTCATCCCCCATAGGCTCGAAAACGGAATACCAAGCCCACATGACAGGGCTTGAATGTTCATTCCCTGATGCAGCAGATCACGAGGCAAGTTGTTTGAGTATCCAGATTGGTGTCATGCACCTCACGACGGCCCCCCTGTTGTATGAAGCGTCGGTCGAGTGGGGAAGTGGGGCTCATCCAGATATCTCGATCGACCTTCTTGAGCACCGTGAACCGTTTTCGAGCGAGTCATTGAACCGTGTCGTTTCGCACTTCCCCCGCCTCGTTTCCACGTTCAGACTTGCTCTTCAAGCATGGGGGCACCGTGATCGCGCCTAACCTCTCGTTCAACCCGGACCCGCGCAAGCGCGGGCCGGTTAACTTCATCCGTTAGGCCGATGTTCCTCCATTCTGGAACCCGATGATCATCCTCCCTATCTACCTGTCCGCACTAGTCGTCTCTTCAGATGCCAGGCAGGTGGAATCAATTCGGGTTGTTAAGGTCAGCGATGAAAGGGTTGCCCTGCTGATTGCTGGTAGGCGGTTTCCGATCGAAAAGCGATTCGAGAAGGCCGACTCAATCATGTATCTCGTTGAGAGGGATGATTTCACCACTATTCAACGGGTTTTCATTTGGGAGGTTCTTGAATACAGGGACTTGGAGGACGAGCGTGGGAAATACTACTCACTCCAATGCCATCGCCTTGAGATCGACCCAAGAAGACCCAATTTCTCAATCCTTGAAGGAGCATCCTTCTCCTTCTGGGGTCACCGTTCCGAGGCTCGTGGGCTTGTTCGATTCGACGTTTCCAAGATTTCCGGTATGCCTGGCTTCAGCAAACCTCAGGCTCTTCGATTCCATCTAGTCCAATGATCATTCTTCCAAGGTACTCATTCCTCACCCTCGGCCTAACCCGCCGTTCAACCCGGACCCGGCTACGCCGGGCCGGTTAACTTCCTCCGTTAGGCCGCGCCCATGATCGAATCGACTCCAGAACTCCCACCTGAACTTGCTGCCAAGATCGCTCTCAGTAAGAGTGCCCGTGCCAGGAAGCTCTTCTCTAAAATCCCAAAGTGGCCACTCTTTCTCATCGCTGCATTGGGCGCCATCCTTACCGCTAGCATCCAAGTAATAGGGCTTTTCTCTTGGGCAAAGCAGGTTTGCTTCATGGCTGTTGCCATGCTCTGCCCTCTTGTTATCGCTTACCTATACGTGATCGTTAGCAAGATCGATACGCTTGCCAACTACCTCCTCGAAAGCCAAGACCGATAGCCCGAACGGCCTAACCCTTCGTTCAACCCGGACCCAACCGTGCGTCTCCTCCGTCATGCTCTAGTCGTCTGGCCCACGGTTGGGCCGGTTAACTTCATCCGTTAGGCCGCAATCATCTGGACTCTTCGTGACCAACCGATTCCCATACTTCGTTTTGCCTGGGACCTGGCCACCGACAGGTCCACACATCTTCATCCAATGCCGTCTCTGCAACGTTGAGTTGCCAACCACGTGGAATTCCGAAGATCAGCGCTGTCGCTGCGGCAACATCGAAGTTCACGAACGCGGTGTGTACTTGAAGCAGTCGAATGATTTTCAATGCTTCAGTGATATTCAACTCGAAGAAGGTCGAAAACCCAACAAGGGTGAACTCTATAAAGGTGTACTTTACTGGGGTGATTAGTGTTCCAGCCTAACCACCCGCTCAACCGGACCCCACAGCCACATGCTTCCGTTTTCCCCCAAGCTTCTCGCTTTCACGGCCCCTCCAATCGCCCGGTTGGCTGTGGGTCCGGTTAGCTTCTTTCGTTAGGCCGCTGCGACAAATCTATTGGAGGCCATCTTGAGCAACACGGTTCGCACTCAGGAATGCTGCTACATGACGACACCAGAGCACAACGCTAGCTTCGTTGGCCGCTTCGTCTATATCTATAAAGGTAAGGGCAGCCTGACTCTCACTGAGGACAAGCTGATTTTCATTGGTAAGTCATCAACAACAGAAATTCCGTTGATCGCTATCTATAAAATAGATACTGGGCACTACTCTAGGTTTGCTAAGCCGATCCGCCTTGATTATTTGGCCATCACCTATCGATCCTTCGATCAAATAGAAGTAATAATGTTCACCCCAACGAATTCTTGGCGGACGCCTGTTTGGAAAACCAACGAATGCGTGAGCAGCTGGGTTGAGTTGTTGAACTCCAGAAGGAAGGACAATGCATCATGCGTAGCCGAACAATCGGCCTAACCCCCCGTTCAACCCGGACCCAACCGTGCCTTGCTTCCGTCATGCTCTAGTCGTTCGGCCCACGGTTGGGCCGGTTAACT
>JBGAST010000081.1:0-274 GCA_044229575.1 Holophagaceae bacterium
GGCGCTCCTCGCGCCGCCGGCGGCCTCCTGCACGGTCCAGGTCACCGGGGCGCTGGCGCTGAACTGCTTCGTGTTGCCGGCGGTGCTCTGGGGGGTGGTGGCCAGGGTGGCGGCGGCGGGGGAGAGGGTCAGGGCCGCGGACGGGGCGCTCCCGCCACCGCCTCCGCTGCAGGCGGTCAGCACCAGGGCGAGAGAGGGAAGAAGCCAGGATCGGTTGGAAGGTCGCATGGAAAACTCCGTGGCGCTCATGGGCCGCCATCGATAGCTTCGGCGC
>JBGAST010000081.1:284-8741 GCA_044229575.1 Holophagaceae bacterium
CTCGAGGCATGGCCCAACCCCGAGTCTCCGCCGCCGGCGGCATCGCGGCGCTCCGCTACGTGCTCCTGAAGGGCCGCGCCGTCGGCTTCTGGCGGCTCTGGAGGCGCATGCACGCCAGGAACGCGTGCAAGACCTGCGCCCTGGGCATGGGGGGCACGAAGGGCGGCATGCGCAATAAGGCGGGCCACTTCCCTGAAGTCTGCAAGAAGAGCATCCAGGCCCAGGCCGGGGACATGGCGGGGGCCATCCCCGAAGCCTTCTTCCGGAACACCCCCATCGGAAAGCTCGCCTGGCTCAGCCCGCGGGAGCTGGAGGCCCTGGGCCGCCTGGCTTTTCCGCTGCTCGCGGAGCCCGGCGACACCCATTTCCGGCGCCTTCCCTGGACCGAGGCCCTGGACCGCTGCGGCGCGGCCTTCCGGAAGGCGAAACCCGAGGAGGCCTTTGTTTACGCTTCCGGGCGCAGTTCCAACGAGGCGGCCTTCCTCCTGCAGCTCATCGCCCGGGCCTACGGCACCCCCAACCTGCACAACTGCTCCTTCTACTGCCACCAGGCCAGCGGTGTGGCCCTGAACCAGGTCTACGGCAGCGGCACGGCGAGCATCGTGCTGGAGGATCTGGAAAAGGCGGACCTGGCCCTGGTCATCGGCGCCAACCCCGCCAGCAACCATCCCCGCCTCATCACCCAGCTGGTGCAGCTGCGCCGGCGGGGCGGCACGGTCATCGTGATCAATCCCCTGAAGGAGCTGGGCCTGGTGCGCTTCCGGGTGCCGTCGCTGCTCGGCAGCCTGCTCTTCGGGTCGAAGATCTCGGATCTCTATCTCCAGCCCCACATCGGCGGCGACATCCCCCTGCTGACGGCGCTCCTGAAGGGCGTGCTGGAGCGGGGCGGCCTGGACGAAGGCTTCGTGCGGGACCACACCACGGGTTTCGAGGCCCTGCGCGCCGATCTCGAGGCGTCATCCTGGGATGACCTGGTGGAGCGCAGCGGCGTCCCCCGGGAGCAGCTCGACGCCGCGGTCTCGGCCCTCCTAAAGGCGCAGCGCGGCATCGCCCTCTGGGCCATGGGCCTCACCCACCACGTCCACGGCGTGGACAACATCCTGGCCCTTTCGAACCTAGCCCTGGCCCGGGGCTGGCTGGGCCGCCCGGGCTGCGGCCTGCTCCCCATCCGCGGCCACAGCAATGTCCAGGGCGTCGGCAGCATGGGCGTCTCGCCGGTGGCGAAGGCGGCCTTCGCGCAGAAGCTCCAGGATCTCTACGGCCTCGCCCCCCTGCCGCCGGGCCAGGACACCTTCGCCTCCATGGAGGCCGCCGCCGCGGGCCGCATCCAGGCTTCCCTGCAGCTGGGCGGCAACCTCTTCGGGTCTAATCCCCATCGAACCTGGTCCGAAAAGGCACTAAGGAACATCCCCTTCACCGCCATGGTGAGCACCAAGCTCAACGAGAACCATGTCCACGGCCAGGGCCAGACCACGGTGATCCTGCCGGCCCTGGCGCGGGACGAGGAGGCGGAAGGCACAAGCCAGGAGAGCATGTTCAACTACGTGCGCCACAGCGAGGGGGGCAGGCCGTCCGTCCAGGGCGAGATGAAGGGGGAGGTGGAGATCCTCGCGGAATTGGCGTCCCGGATCCTGCCGGAAGGGAAGTTCGACTGGACGCGCCTGCGCAGCCATGCGGCGCTGCGGGAGGAGATCGCGAAGGCCGTGGCGGGCTATGGCGAGATCACCTCGGGGAAGGAATTCCAGGTCCAGGGCCGCACCTTCCGCGAGCCCGCCTTCCCCACCCCCGACGGCCGCGCCCACTTCGCCGTAACGCCGACTCCGGCCTTCGAGCGAAAGGAGGGCGAGCTCCGCCTCATGACCCTGCGCAGCGAGGGCCAGTTCAACACGGTGGTCTACGAGGACGAGGACCTGTACCGGGGCGTGGACCGGCGGGACGCGCTCATGATGGCCGCCGAGGACGCGGCACGGTTGGGCTTCCAGGAGGGCGACCGGGTGCGCGTGGAATCGGAGACCGGCGCCATGACGGCCACGGTCTTCCTCGTGGACATCCGCCCCGGCAACGCCGCCATGTACTACCCGGAGGCCAACGTCCTGGTGCCGCCGAAGCTGGATCCAAGGTCCAGGACGCCGGCCTTCAAGCACGTGGCGGTGCGGGTGCGGGCGTGGAAGTAGCGGAACCGATGGACGCGCTTTTCACCGATCCGCCCCCCCTCGCCATCCGCGAGCTGCGCTTCGCCATCATCGATCTGGAGACCACCGGCGGCAGCCCGAAGGCCTTCTGGGACAAGAGGGAGCGCTTCCATCCACCGAGCGAGATCACGGACGTCGGCATCGTGAAGATGACGGGGCCGGTGATGGAGGACAGCTTCGAATGCCTGGCGGCGGTGGAGGGCCCCTACCCCGCCGCCATCCAGCGCCTCACGGGCATCACGCCGGAAACCCTCGCGGGCGCGGAGGCGTGGGAACGGGTGGCCCTGAAGGCCGCGCCCCACCTGGAGGGCCGGGTCTGGGTGGCCCACCACGCCCCCTTCGACGGCAGCTTCCTGAAGGCCTGGCTGCCCGTAGGACTCTGGCACCGCCACCGCCTCGTCTGCACAAGGCTGCTGGCGAAAGCCCTCATCCCCGAAGCCCAGAGCCGCGCCCTGGTGCGCCTCTGCGCCCTCCTGGGCATCCCCAACCGCCGGCCGCACCGGGCGCTTCCCGACGCGGAGGCCACGGCGGAGTTGATGAAGCACCTCATCGAAAGGGCTGAGGCTCAGGGGCTGCATGGGGAAGGCTTCCTGGGTCTTGGGGAGGTCGGCTGGGGGAAGCTGTAGTCCGGCCCGGATTTCCCGCACACTGGTCCCATGGATCTCGCCCGCTTCCTCGACCTCGTCCGCGGCCACGGCTGGCAGGGCATGGCCCTGTGGGGGGTGCTGCTGGCCCAGGCCCTGCTGTGGGTGATGCTGGTGCGGCTGCACTTCAGCATCCAGAAGGAGGAGGCGCCCTGGGAGGAGTGCGTGGGCAAGATCCGCAGCGCCTTCCTGCGCAAGGTCAACGGGGAGGATGAGATCGCCGAGCTGAAGGTGCACCGCTACGCGCCGGCGGTGGACAAGCTGGTGGCCCTGCACTTCGCCGAAGCCAAGAGCGACCTCATGACCCGCTTCCTGCTGCTGCGCTGGAAGACCAAGGAGTGCCTGCGGCCCTACTGGATCCGCTGGGGCTACCTGCTCATCGGCTTCGGGGTGGTGGTATGGTTCCTCCACGGGCTCGGGCTCGACCTCGGGCTCGCGGGGCTGATGCGCACCCCCAGCGATCCGCGCCTGCTCTGGGTCTGGCTGGGCTATGCCATGGTCATCGCGTGGAAGCTGGTGCGGCTCCAGGGGAACCTGGAGCGGGTGCAGCGCAGCCTGTTGATACCGAGGCGCGACGAATGAACGGCCAATGCATCCTCCTCGCCAGCCTGGTCCTTGAGGCCACCTTCGGCCCGATCCGCGCCCAGGCTCCCCTGCTGGAGCCCCTCCTGCGCCAAGCCAGCGCCGAGGCGGAATGGGACGCGGCGAACCCCTTCCGGGTGGACTTGGATGGCGACGGGCAGCCGGACTTCCTCGTCCTGGGCCGCACCAAGGACCGCATCCTCCTGGCGGCCTTCACCAGCCCCCTGGGCATGGCCTCCAGGGCCCAGTTCATCGCCTTCACCCTGGATCCCAAGCGCCCCACGGGCCTCTGCACTGAACATCCCGTGCTGGAGGCCGAAAGCCTGGACTTCGATCCGGAGAAGACCCCCATCGGCGAGCTGCCGGGCTTCACCCGCAGCAAAGTGGCCATGGGCGTGAAGGTGGGCGGCGGCGCCTGCCCGCCCTTCCACCTCTACTGGGACGTCCAGGCCCGGGACCTGAAGTACTGGCGGCGCTGAGATGGACGCCGGGGCCGGGCGGGGGCGCCGCGCGCGCCGCTGGGGCCGCTGGTGCGAGCGCCTCAGCGCCTGGCTGATGTGGGTCCGGGGCTGGGACCTCGAGGCCGCCAACCTGAAGGTCGGCCGCTTCGAGCTGGACCTCCTACTCACCCGGGGGAACGAACTGCGCCTGCTGGAGGTCAAGGCCCGCCGCCCCGGCGCCTGGACCGGGGCCGATACGGCCCTCCACCCGGAGCAGCGCCTGCGCCTGCAGCTAGCCCTGCGGACCTGGCTGGACCGCGTCCCCTGGCCCGGCCCCATCACCTTCCAGCGGGTGAGCTGGGCGGGGCTGCGGGTGCGGTTCCACGCGCCCGAGCGCTGGGAAGGGCTGAGGGGCTGAGGGGCGGCCGCGGTCCGGGTCGCGCCCAGGCCCCGAACGGCCTGGCCGGATCAGAGTTTGATCTGGAACTTCGCCGGCTCCTTCTCGTTCTTCAGGCGGTACAACTTGACGCCATTGCCGAGCGTGATCACCCGGGATTGTCCATCGGCTTCCTGGGCCTGCTTCACCAGGCCCGCGATGCGGAGCCCCTCCTCCAGGGAGTCCACCGCCGAGACGGAGACCAGGAGGGCGGCGGTGAGGATGGACGTGGTCTCGTCTTCGGCGGCCAGGGGCACCACGACGATGCTCACCAGGCGCTGGTCCTTGGTGCTGGAGTTCCAGTACACCCGGTTGGTCGCCTTCTGGAAGCGCGTGGCTGAAACCATGATGTCATCCAGCTCGAGCCGGGTGCCGTTCTCCTTCCGGAGGATGGCGTCCGCCTTCCGGCTGACGGCCCGGTAGTCGGCCTCCGCCGGGGGAGGCGGGGTCTGGGCCAGGGCGGAGAGAGAGGCCAGGAACAAGCTCGCGAGGACGGGATGGGGGGTCATGGTGGCACCTCGGAAGGGGGCTTCTCCTGAAAGATAGGTCTCGGAGCGGCGTCCGGCCGCTGGAGGGGGGCCGTCGGTTCCGGGATTGGGGCGAGGCGTGCGGGGAGGAGGCAGAGGCGCCTCTCCCCGCGCCAGGTGCTGGAACCGGGTTGTCATGGGGATAGATGGGCCTTGGCACTCCCCTCGCCTTCCCTCCGGTCCGTGTCAACATGCTGACCCGCCTGCCCTCCGTCTCCTTCGCCGCCCCCTGGGGCCAGCCATGAGCTTGCCCCTGGCCCGCATCGAGCCCCTGGGCGGCGGTTCCCTGGGCCAGGAAAGCCTTTTCCGGGCCCGGTCCCTGGCCATCACCTCCGGCAAGGGCGGCGTGGGCAAGACCAACGCGACGGCGAATCTCGGCCTCGCCCTCGGACAAAGCGGCCAGCGGGTCGTGGCCCTGGACGCCAACTTCGGCCTGGCCAACCTGGACCTGCTCCTGGGCCTCGAGTCCCGGGGCACCCTCGAGGACGTCCTCAAGGGCGGCCGGATGCTGGAAGACATCCTCCTGGAGGGGCCGCACCGCCTGCGCATCCTGCCCGCCGGCACGGGCCTCCAGGAACTCACGCGCCTGGACCGGGCCACGGAGCTGCGGCTGGTGCAGGGCCTGCAGCGGGTCACCGAGGAGGCCGACTGGCTGCTCATGGACACGGCGGCGGGCATCCACGAGGCGGTGGTGAAACTGCTGCTCGCGGCGGACGAGGTGCTGGTGGTGACCACCCCCGAACCCGCCTCCATGGTGGATGCCTACGCCATGGTGAAGATCACCCATCTGCGGGCGCCCCGGAAGCCCCTGTGGCTGGTGGTGAACCAGTGCACCAGCGCGGTGGAGGCCGGGGAGGCGGTGGACCAGATGCAGGAGGCCTGCAGCCGGTTCCTGGGCCGGCGCATTCGGCTCCTGGGGGCCGTGCCCTCGGACCCCGCCCTCCTCCAGTCCGTCCGCGAGCAGCGGGCTGTCCTGGAGGCCTATCCGGAGAGCCCCTCCGCCCGGGCCTTCCGGGCCTGCGCGGAACGGCTGATGCGGCGGGAGACGCTGATCCGGGACGGGCTGGAGGCGGAGTGGGGGCGGCTCTTCGCCTGAGCGGCGGCCACCCGTGGTCCCATCGCCACGCCCTGTGGCCCCGGGGCTTCCCAGGCCGTGTCCGGGCCACCACATTGGGATCCTGGCGAGGACGGTCTAGCCTCGGAGCAAGGATCTTGCCGCGGTGCGGACACCGCGCTCCCGGAGCCCACCCATGTGCGGAATCGTCGGATACATCGGAAACCAGGGCGCCATGGCCATCCTGGTGGAAGGCCTGCGCGCCCTCGAATACCGAGGCTATGACAGCGCCGGCATCGCCCTCGCGCCCGGGGACGGCTCCTTCCAGGTGACCCGGGCCAGCGGCAAGCTGGCGAACCTGCAGGCCAAGGTGGATCTCAGTGATCCGACGCCCCTGGGCATCGGCCACACCCGCTGGGCCACCCACGGCCGGCCCACGGAGGAGAACGCCCATCCCCACCGCAGCCCCGATGGCAAGGTGGTCGCCGTGCACAACGGCATCTTCGAGAACTTCCTGGAGCTGCGGGCGGAACTCAAGGCGGCGGGCTTCGCCTTCGTCACCGAGACGGACACGGAATGCTTCCCGGTGATGGTGTCCCACCTGATGAACCAGGGCCTCGACTTCCGCGCCGCCTTCCGGGAGGCGGTGGGGCGCATGCGGGGCATCTACGCCCTGGCCTGCCTGCACGCCGACGAACCCGGCCTCATCCTCGCCGCCCGCAGCGGGCCGCCCCTGGCCATCGGCTTCGGCGAGGGCGAAACCTTCCTAGCCAGCGACGTGGTGCCCCTCCTGCGCCACACCCGCAAGGTCACCTACCTGGAGGACGGCGAGATGGTGGAGCTGAGCCGGGAGGGCGCGCGCATCACGAGGCTGGAGGGCGGCGAGGTGCACCGCGCGCCGCTCTTCATCCCCTTCGACCCCATCGCGGCGGAGAAGGGCGGCTTCAAGCACTTCATGCAGAAGGAGATCTTCGAGCAGCCCCAGGCCTTGTCCAACACGCTGCTGAACCGCATCCCCCTGGAGAAGGACGAGGCCATCCCCCTGGAGCTGCCCTTCACCGACGCCGAACTGAAGGCCCTTACCCGCATCCACATCGTGGCCTGCGGGACCTCCTGGCATTCGGGCCTCGTGGGCAAGTTCCTCATCGAGCAGCTGGCCCGGGTGGCCGTGGAGGTGGATTACGCCTCCGAGTACCGCTACCGGGAGCCGGTGATCCCGGAGGGCACGCTGATCATCGGCATCACGCAAAGCGGCGAGACCGCGGACACCCTCGCCGCCATGAAGGAGGCCTCCGGCCGCGGCGCGCGTACGCTCGCCATCTGCAACGTCATGGGTTCCACCGCCACCCGCCAGAGCGAGGCCACCATCCTCACCCACGCGGGCCCGGAGATCGGCGTGGCCTCCACCAAGGCCTTCACCACCCAGCTCGCGGTGCTGACCCTGCTGGCCCTGCGTCTGGGGGAGGCCAAGGGCACGGTGGATCCGGCCCTGCGCGCCGAGCTGCTCCAGGGCCTGCGGGAACTGCCCGCCCACCTGGAGCGCCTGTCGAGTCTGGAACCCCACATCCAGCGGTGGGCCCACCAGTGGCGGGACGCGGAGGACTTCCTCTATCTCGGCCGCGGCCCCATGTATCCCATCGCCCTGGAAGGGGCCCTGAAGCTGAAGGAGATCTCCTACATCCATGCCGAGGGCTACCCGGCGGGCGAGATGAAGCACGGCCCCATCGCCCTCATCGACCAGGCGCTGCCGGTGGTCGCCTTGCTCCCTGACGACGCCCACCGGGAGAAGACGCTGAGCAACCTCCAGGAGGCCGCCGCGAGGGACGGCCGCATCCTGGGCCTGGTGACCGAAGGGGACAAGGGCCTGGACGGCATCGCCGAGGACGTGCTGGAGCTGCCGAGGGTCCACCCCTGGCTGGCACCCATCCTCTATGTCGTTCCCCTTCAGCTGCTGGCCTACCACATCGCGGTGCTGCGCGGATGCGACGTCGACCAGCCCCGGAACCTGGCCAAGTCCGTCACCGTGGAATGAGGCCCGACTCTCGGTAGGGGATTCCCACCGCCACTGTCCCTGGCTAGCGTGGAGCCCATGCCGACCACCCCCAAGCTCGACCGGCTCCGCCGCGACCTCCTGAAGCCCTGGAAGCTGAAGCTCTTCATGCTCGCCAAGCTGCCCATGGGTTTCCTGGCGGGGCTGAAGGTCACGGAGTGCACGGACAGGGCCGCCACCGTCACCATCCGCTTCGGGTACCTCACCAAGAACCCCTTCCGCTGCATGTACTTCGCCTGCCTCGCCATGGCCGCCGAACTTTCGACCGGAGTCCTGGGCCTGCTCCTGACGATGGCGGGCAACCCCATGGCCATGCTCATCGTCGGCCTCGAAGGCGAGTTCACCAAGAAGGCCGTCGGTCTCATCACCTTTCGTTGCGAGGACGGCGAAGCCATCGCCCAGGCCGTCGCCGGGACCCGCGCCGACGGGGAACCCCGGGTCGTTGTCTGCACCAGCACCGGCCGGGACGAGGCCGGCGACGTCGTCGCCGTCTTCAAGCTGACTTGGTCCTTCAAGGCCAAGACCACCACCC
>JBGAST010000082.1:0-309 GCA_044229575.1 Holophagaceae bacterium
CCCGGGGCCGGGGGGTACTACCCCCCCCCCCCCCCCCAAAAACGCCCCCCCCCCGGGGGCAATTTTCTTTCGGGCGGTGTGGGGGGGTTCGCCACGGCAGCCGCGCGCCGGTAGGGATAGGCGAAGGACGCGGGAGCGTCCGCAGCCGGTCCGGCGCAGCCGGAATCCCGGGTGCAGCGGATGCCGCGGAACGAAGGCCTGCAGGGCCGGAGTGAATCCCGAAGGCCCGCATGGGTCGCCCGGCACCCCCGTTCCACCGGCGGCATTTTCTGTTGATCCGGATAGTGAAAACCCGGCCTCAGATACGCC
>JBGAST010000082.1:319-7923 GCA_044229575.1 Holophagaceae bacterium
CCCGTCGTGTGCGGCTGGATGAGGCCCGGAGCCCCGCCTCGGGTCTGAGCCTGGCTCGAAGGGCCCTGGCGGGGGACGGCGGGCCGGGACCTGCGGCTTGACCGGATGGGCCAGGAACAGCCCTTCCCCCGCCATTCCATCACTTGGCCCCTGGCGAGGAAGTCTATGCCAGCCCACACTGGGAAATGGCCGAAGCCTCCGAACCCATGGAGATCACCCTCCACGAGGGCGAGGGGACGGCCTGCGTGGGGGATGCCTGCCTCACCCTGGACGGGGCCTACCAGGAGGTGAAGGAGGCCTTCCTGCGCCATCACCCGGACGGGGACGTGGCCCTCCTGGACAAGGCCTTCCGGGTCGGCCGGGAGTGCCATCGCACCCAGCTGCGCAAGAGCGGCGAGCCCTACTTCTTCCATCCCCTGGCGGTGGCCCGGAGCCTGGCGGAATGGCGGCTGGACGCGGTGAGCGTGGCCTGCGGCATGCTCCACGACACGGTGGAGGACACCCTGATGACCCTGCCGGCGGTGCGGGCCGAGTTCGGCAACGAGATCGCCGAGATCGTGGACGGCCTCACCAAGATGAGCAAGCTGGCCTTCACGGACCGCCACCTGCTCAACGCCGAGAACGTGCGGAAACTGCTGGTGGCCATGGGCAAGGACGTGCGCGTCCTGATGGTGAAGCTGGCGGACCGCCTCCACAACATGCAGACCCTGGCCTCCATGCGGGAGGAGAAGCGGCGCCGCATCGCCCGGGAGACCCTGGAGCTCTACGCCCCCCTCGCCAACCGCCTGGGCATGGGCCACGTGCGGATCATGCTGGAGGATCTGGCCTTCGCCACCATGGAGCCCGAGCGCTTCGAGGAGCTGGATGCGAAGGTCGAGCAGAAGCGCGCCAAGGGCGCGGAGATGATCGAGGCCATCAAGACGGGCCTGGAATCGGCCCTGGAAACCCACGGCATCCCCGGCAAAGTGTACGGCCGCTCCAAGCACCTCTACGGGATCTGGCGGAAGATGGGCGCCCAGGAGAAGGGCCTGGAGGACATCCACGACTGGCTGGCCTACCGCATCGTCTGCCCGGACCGGGCCAGCTGCTACACGGCCCTGGGCCTGGTGCACGCGCTGTACCGGCCCATCCCCGGCCGCTTCAAGGACTACATCAGCCTGCCCAAGGACAACGGCTACCAGAGCATCCACACCTCGGTCTTCATGCCCACCGGCGACGCCTTCGAAGTGCAGATCCGCACGCCGGAGATGCACGACCACGCGGAGAACGGCATCGCCAGCCACTGGACCTACAAGGAAGGCCACATCGCCAACCGCTCCGAGATCAATCAGGTGGCCTTCCTGCGCCGCATGGTGGAGCTGCACCAGGACACCGGCGACAGCCGGGACCTGGTGGCCAACCTGAAGGGCGAGCTGGGGGGCCGGCGCATCCAGGTCTTCACGCCCAAGGGCGACCTCAAGAGCCTGCCGGAGGGCGCGACGCCCATCGACTTCGCCTACGCCATCCACACGGAGGTCGGCCACCGCTGCGTGGGGGCGAAGGTGAACGGGCGCATGGTGCCCCTGAAGGCGACCCTGCAGAACGGCGACCGGGTGGAGGTGCTCACGCGCCCGGACCACAAGCCCAGCCGGGACTGGCTCACCCTGGTCAAGAGCGCCGGCGCCAAGAGCCGCATCCAGGCCTTCATCCGGGAAGAGGAGCGCAAGGTCTCCATCGCCATGGGCCGGGACCGCCTGGAGCGGGAGGCCCGGGCCGCGGGGGTGAACCTGGAGACCGCGGAGGCGAAAGAGCTCCTGGAGGCGCGCCTCAAGGAGCTCAAGCAGCCCTCCTGGGACGCCTTCTTCGCCGCGGTGGGCTTCAACCGCATCACCGTCCACAAGATGCTGGAGCCCCTGATCCCGGAGAAGGACCGCTCGAAGGCGGCGTCGAAGCCCCAGAAGGCCGCGGACGACGCGGTGCTGGTGGACGACAACGTGGGCATCCTCTTCCACTTGGCCCATTGCTGCAAGCCCATCTGGGGCGACGAGATCATCGGCTACACGACCCGCAGCCGGGGCATCGCCATCCACCACGCGGACTGCCCGCAGCTCTCGTCCAAGACCCTGCACCCCGAGCGCCGGGTCAGCGTCGGCTGGGGCCAGCAGGGCCACATGATGTTCGACACGGAGCTGGCCATCACGACGGAGGACCGCCCCGGCATGGTGGCCGCCATCAGCGAGGCCATGCAGCGGGCCAACATCAACATCCAGCGCTTCAACGCCTCGACCCTGGACGAGGGCGGCGGCCTCTTCCACATCGCCCTGAGGGTACGCAACCGCGAGCACCTGGTGGACCTCATCGCCCAGGTGCGGCGGGTGAAGGGCGTGTTCACGGTATCCAGGGTGAGGGGAAGTGTTTTTGGAAAGCTCCGCTAATCCTCCCGGGGGGGACCGCCCGCAGCCTGCGGCCGCTCTGCGTCCCCCCCTGGCCCCCCACGAGGCCAACGGGCAAAGCCCGTCGTCCTCGTCGTCTCCCTTTCCCATCATCTGGACACCGCCCGTCGAGGCGCCGCCGGTGCCCTGGACGCGCATCGAACGCAGCCTCGTGGTGCCCCAGGCCTGGCCCAATCCCCACAAGCTCAGCGTGCGGATCCCCGAAGCCGAGCGCCGGGCCGCGGTGGCGGTGGTGCTGTGGGGGGATGCGGAAGGCGCGCGCAAGATCGTGCTGGTGCAGCGCGGCTTCACCGCCCCCCAGCACCCCGGCGAGCTGGCCTTCCCCGGCGGCATGGCCGAGCGCGGCGACCGGGACTATCGGCACACCGCGCGGCGGGAGCTTTTCGAGGAGCTCGGCATCGCCGAGGACCTCTGGGAGCTCGGCTGCTTCCCGGATGGCGTCGCCAAGGCGCGGACGCGGTTCACCCCCGTGCTGTTTCGGTGGGAGGCGAAGGAGCCTGCCTTCAACTTCCATGACGGCGAAGTGCACGAAGCCCTGATGCTGCCCATCGCGCCCCTGCTGAGCGCGCCCTGGACCACGGAGATCCTGGACCGGCAGGGATTGGCTCTGGAAGTGCCGCGGCTGGAGCTGCCCGGTGTGCCCCTGTGGGGGGCGACGGCGTTCGTGCTGAAAGCGTGGCTGGACGTGCTCCGGAGCGGATGAAGCTGGTGTCCCTTTCCCGAAGCTCGGATTGAGTCAGTCCGCACCCCGTGAAAGAATCCGGTCCGTCCAATCCGCCTCGCCCTTCCGTCCTCCGGTCCACCCATGAATGCGAAACCACGCCCCTGGCTCGCCTGGCTGCTTCCCTTACTGGTCAGTGGCGGCATGGCGCTGGGTTCGCTCGTCGGAATGGCCTTCGGTTCGGCGGCAATGAGCCAGGAGGGTTCCGTCGGCGATGCGGCGGGTGCGGTCGGGGCCCTCATGGTCCTCCTCTGCCTCGCGGTAGGCCTGGTCATGTCGCTCCTGACGGTGATCGTGGCGAAGCTGCTGCGCCGTCCCGCGCCAGGACACCTGCTGCTCCGCCTGGTCCTGAGCCTTGCCGCCGGAGGCCTCCTCGGGATCCTGGGCCCCGGTTCAAGGGGCATCGCGGTCATGGCGGCGTGGGCCCTGCTGCTGGGCGTCCCGGTCCTGGTTTCGTTGTCTTGGCGCCCGCAGGAACCATGAGCTCGAGGGAACCCCCTTCTTGCTGACGGCGGGGCTGGAATTCCTTCAACGGGGATGGGGGGAACGAGCCGCCTGAAGTACAAGTGGGGTAACGTTTGCGCTGTGGGTGAGGGCGAAGGCTACTGGCAGCCCTGCTGGGAATGCCCTGGGATTCTCAGCCTCCACCGAACCTTTTCGGTTCCCCATGCGTTTCTGCTGTTGTGGCACCCCTCCACCCCTTCTTGAAGGCCTGATGGACCTCCCCCAATTGTTGAGCCTCGTGCGCACTGGCGATGAGCTGGCCTGGGAGGGCTTCATCCGCACTTATCAGAGGCGGGTTTTCGGGCTGGCCTACCACTACACGGGAAATACCTCGGATGCTCTTGATCTGGCGCAGGACGTCTTCGTCCGCATCTATGAAAATCTTGGACTCATCCCGGATGCAGAGGGCTGCCAGCCCTGGATCCTGCGCATCACGCGCAATGCCTGCATTGATCACCTGCGCCGGAGAAAGGCCCGCCCTCCCTTGTGGGATCTCCCTTCGGACGAAATGTTCGACCTCCGTTCCACGGAGCAGACAGCCGAGGAAGCACATCAGGAAGAGGTTCAAAAATCGGCGGTCCATCGCGCCTTGCTGGAGCTCACGGACCTCAATCGGGAAATCATCCTGCTCAAGGAGATCCATGGGCTGGGGATCGAGACCATCGCCACAATGCTGCAGATCCCCGTGGGCACCGTGAAGTCCCGCTCCAGCCGGGCGAGGCTGGAACTGGCCGACAAGCTCGTCAAGACCGGCCTGGGAGAGATCCTGTGAGTGACTCACCTTCGAACCCCGGTGTCTCGTCCCGTTCGCCCCTGCCGCAGGGTACCCCGATCGACCTCGTTCCTGCGGTCCTCGCCCGCACCTCGGGTCCCCCTTGCGGGAGATTTCGGGAGCTGGCCTGCGATTTTGTAGACGGCCTCCTGGCGCAGGAGTGGGACCACCTGGCGCGCACGCACCTTGAGCACTGCCCGGACTGCAGCGCCCTCGTCCACGCCTTCCGGGCCTCAGCCCCGGTCCTGCCGGCCCTGGCCGAACTCGATCCCGGTCCCTGGTTCTCGCAGCGCGTCCTGCGCGCCACGGCGAGGAAGCAGGGCCTGACCGGGTCCAGGAAGCGGAAGTTCTGGTGGGAGGTCCTGCACCGTCCCCGGATCGCCCTGGAAGCGGCCTACCTGGGCGCAGCGGCCGTGATGATGAGCATCTCCCTGCCGATTCCATACCCAAACACGCTCGTCTCACCTCCTGGCCTGATTGCCCTCAAGGCCCCGATCCATCGAACCTTCGATCCGGTCATCCAGGCGGAGCGCCGGACGGTGGCGATCCTGAAGCGCACCTTGAGACCAACCGAACGCTTCGGTTCGTTCAGAGCGCTCGGTGGAAGGATCTCCATGAGGATCCAAGCCTGGTCTGCCGAGGGCCGGCGAGGCGATCCACCGCCCGCCCGCAATCGGGAACCGGATTCGGTTGCGAACCCATAGGCCCCCGCCTCCGTTCTTCCCTCTAGGACCTTGAATCCCCATGTCGTCCCTCCCGGAGCCAACCATGACCCAGAGCAAAGAACCCCAGTCCGTTGGAGCCGCGAAGCCCTCACCCTACGAACTGCCCCCCAGCGCACGACAAGGATTCATGCAGGATCCCCGCCTCAAGTCACCCGCCGTTGCGGCCGTGCTCTCCCTCATGCCGGGGCTTGGCCAAGCCTACCTGGGCTACACGCGCCTGGGCTTCATCCACGCTGGAACGACGGCCTTCCTGATTGCCTTGCTGGCACCCAGCCGACTCGGGGTGCTGGAGCCGTTCTTTGTCGTTGCCCTGGTCTTCCTCTATTTCTACAACCTGGTGGACGCCTACCGGCGCGCCCTGCTGCTGAACGAAGCCCTCCTGCGCATGGAGACGCCGGACCTGCCCGACGGCCTGGGCGCCCTCTCCTTCCAGGCCCGGATCGGTTTGGGCCTTGGACTCATCCTCCTCGGGGGGGGTGTCTTCCTGCGCACCCGGTTCGGAATCTCCTTCGCGTGGCTGGCGGACTGGTGGCCGGTGGGGGTCCTGTCCCTGGGGGTCTACCTGGTGGTGCGGGCCCTCATGGACCGTGCCACGGAACACGAAACCACACCCCATTCCTGAGCCGGTCATCCGCTGAACCTGCTCTTCGGAGCGTCTGGTCGAAACAGCCCCAGCCGGCCTGCGGCCCGCAGCGCCGCGTCAGATCCTGCCCTCGCCCTGGAGTCCCCATGACCCGCCCCCCCCATCCCGTGACTTCCCTGGCCCTGGTCGTGGCCATGGGTTCCATGGCCCTCCCCGCATGGGCCGGGTGGCCGGTGGCCCAGGCCCGGGCTGAGGCACCCGGCATTGCCTCCCGGATGGAGCAGGTCATCCAGGCCTACGCCTCCAAGCACCAGTTCATGGGCTCCGTCCTGGTGGCGCGCGAGGGGGACGTGCTCTTCTCCAAGGGCTTTGGTGCCGCGAACCTGGAGTGGGACGTGCCGAACACGCCCGCGACCCGGTTCCGCCTGGCGTCCCTGACCAAGCAGTTCACGGCGGCTTCGATCCTGCTCCTGGAGGAACGGGGCAAGCTGAGCCTGAAAGACCCGGTGAAGCGCCACCTGCCGGAAGCGCCCGCCGCCTGGGATCACGTGACCCTTCACCACCTGCTCACGCACACGTCCGGAATTCCCAGCTTCACCAGCTTCCCGGAGTACCGGCTCACGGAAGCCCTCGAAGCCACGCCGGAACAGCTGGTGGCGAGGTTCCGCGACAAGCCGCTGGATTTCCCGCCGGGCCATAAATTCTCGTACAGCAACTCCGGCTACACCCTGCTCGGCTTCCTCATCGAGAAAGTCACCGGGCAGAGCTACGCCTCCTTCGTGCAGGAGAACATCTTCGGGCCTCTGGGAATGAAGGACTCCGGCTCCGATGCCAACGCCGCGATCCTCCCCCGGCGCGCTTCGGGTTACGAACCGGGCGCGGACGGCCCGAGGAACGCCGGGTACATCCACATGAGCATTCCTGTCGCCGCCGGATCCCTCTACTCGACCACCGGCGACCTGCTGCTCTGGGTCCGGGGGCTCTTCGGGGGCAAGCTGTTGAAGCCAGCTTCCCTGGAGAAGATGACGACGCCCTTCAAGGAGGGCTACGCGTTCGGGCTCCGGGTGCATTCCAAGCACGGCCTCCGCACGATCGAGCACAACGGAGGCATCGAGGGGTTCAACACGCACCTCAGCTACTTCCCCGAGACCAAGGTGACCATCGCCGTCCTGGGCAACCTGAATGGGACGGCCCCGGACGCCATCGCGGGTCAGCTCGGCGCCGTGGCCCACGGCCAGCCGGTCTACCTGCCCGGGGAGCGCAAGGAGATCCGGCTGGATCCGAAGGTCCTGGAAGGATTCACGGGCCGATTCCAGCTCACCCAGACCGCCCTCCTGACGATTTCCAGGCGGCAGGATCGCCTCTTCGCGCAGATCACGGGACAGCCCCCGTTCGAACTCTTCGCCTTCAGTCCGAATGGCTTCTTCCTGAAAGTGAACGACGCCCAGATCGAATTCGCGACCGACCCTGCGGGGAAGGCGACGAGCCTCACCCTGACCCAGAACGGAAGGCAGAAGTCAGCTCTGCGCGTGGAAGGCGAGCCCGAGGCGAGTACAAAGCCGAAAGAAGCCGGGATCGGCAAGGAGGACTTGCCGAGGAGGTGAAGGCAACCCCTGCCTCTGGCCAGTTCATCTCGAGCTTTCGAAACCACAGCAGAGATCTTCATGGCTGTGCCACTCGTGCGGGATCCCACGCATGAGCAGGCCGCAGTCGAAGGTCACGCTGCCTTCCGGAAAGCGCCCTCGATCCTCGAAAAAGCTGGAATGGACCTTCTCCATTTCCAGGGCTTCCACCTTCCAGGTCCTGCACCGCAGCTCCATGCCGTCGAAGGTGGCGGGGTCCGCGGTGGTGGAGTAGCCAAGGGACC
>JBGAST010000083.1:0-7730 GCA_044229575.1 Holophagaceae bacterium
CCGGAATCCTGAGTGTAGCACTCCATCCCTGTCTGGCAAGGCGGGATTGCGCTAGGGTGGGGCTTTTCGGGGTCGGACCATGGGCATCCTGGGGCGCGTGATCGGGGCATCGGCCCTGCTGCTGGGTTTGGCCCTGCCGGGGGCGCAGCCGGGGTGGACGCCTTCGAAGTGGTTCGACCAGCCCCTCTCCCCCCGCATTGCCAACTACAAGATCCAGGCGGCCCTGGACTGGCCCAACAAGGTGCTGGACGGGCAGGAGTCCATCACCTGGAAGAACGCCGGCACGGCCCCCACGGACGAGTTCCCGCTGCACCTCTACCTGAACGCCTTCCGGGGGCCCCAGAGCCTCTTCGTGAAGGAGAGCGGCGGGCGGCTGCGGGGGGACGCCATCGGGCGCAAGGACGATTCCGGCTCCTGGGGCTACTGCCGCCTGAAGTCCGTCAAGGCCGACGGCTTCACCCTGCGGGGGCACTACGGCGAGGACGAGACCGTGTACTGGGTGAAGCTGCCCCGGCCCGTCAAGCCCGGCGAAAGCGTCACCGTGGACATCGAGTGGCAGAGCCGCTTCCCGAAGGTCTTCGCCCGCAGCGGCTGGGCCGGCGGCAAGACCCCCCAGGATTCCTGGTTCCTGATGGGCGGCCAGTGGTTCCCCAAGGTCGGCGTCTACCAGGGCGACCGCTGGAACTGCCACGCCTACCACGCCAACACCGAATTCTTCTCCGACTTCGGCGTCTACGACGTGGACCTCAGCCTGCCCAACGCCCTCCTCCTGGCCCACAGCGGCACCCAGGTGAACTTCACCAGCGACAAGGACCGCACCCCGGATCCGGCGCGGCCCCTGAACGTCATCTGGAAGCTCCACGCCGAGGACGTCCACGACTTCGCCTGGGCGGTGATGCCGGCCCGGAGCTGGGGCTACAAGCGCATCGACTACCGCGGCACCCAGGTCTTCTACTTCTACCAGTCCGAGCACCTCGCCAACCTCAAGCGCCAGCAGATCGCCACCGAGGCCTCCCTGCGCCTCAGCGCCGAGTGGTACTTCAAGTACCCCTATCCCGTCCTCACCGTGGTGGACGTGCCCGAGGGGGCCGGCGGCGCCGACGGCATGGAGTATCCGACCCTCATCACCGCCAGCAGCGTGCGCTTCGACCCCTTCAAGCTGCGCTTCGAGCCCGAGGTGGTCACCGTCCACGAGTTCGGCCACCAGTACTTCTACGGGATGCTGGCCAGCAACGAGTTCGAGGAGCCCTGGCTGGACGAGGGCTTCAACAGCTGGTTCACCCACAAGGCCCTGGAGCGCCAGTACCACACCCTCTTCGCCTCCCGGCGCTTCATCCTGGAGACGGACTTCGGCGAGCACGCCGGCTACTGGGACGACCCCTCCGTGGATCCCCTGACCCGTTTCGGCTGGCTCACCCGGGACAACGGCAGCTACTTCCGCGTGGCCTACGCCAAGCCCACCATGGTCCTCAACCAGCTGGAGGCCCTCCTGGGCCGCCCCCAGATGGAAGCCGTGATGCGGGCCTACGCCGAGGAGTTCAAGTTCCGCCACCCCACCGCCAAGGACTTCCGGCGCGTGGCGGAGCGGGTCAGCGGCCGGGACCTGTCGGCCTTCTGGCGGGACTTCGTGGAAGGCACCGAGATCCTGGACATCCGCATCCACAAGGTGGAGACCCTGCCGGTGCAGGCCGGCGGCTGGATGGAGGCCGGCGCCGACATGAAGTTCGCCCCCCCCCAGCAGGTGGCGCCGGGGCGCCGAGGCAGGCTGGTGCTGGAGCGCCGGGGCGGCCTCGCGGTGCCGGTGACCGTCTGGGTGCGCCTCGAAGACCGCAGCGAGCAGCGGCTCGTCTGGGACGGCAAGGAGCGCTGGGCGGCCTTCGAATTCGCCAGCCCCGTGACCGCGGCGGTGGTGGATCCCGACGGCAACTACCCCCTCCTCAAGGACCGGCTCCACGCCAGCTGGGTCCAGAAGGCCCCCAGCCGGGGCTTCCACTACTGGTCCCAGCTCGTCTGGGGCGCCCTCACCGGCCTCCTGCAGGGCAGCGGCCTGGGCTGAGGCTTGGGTTGAGTTCCCGGTCCGGGGTCTTCCTCAGGGATGGTCCGGGGCCGCGTCCCCCATGCGGATGCGGCGGATGCGCCCCTCCCCGTCCAGGTCGATGAGGATGGGGAAGTGGATCAGGCCGAAGGCTTCGAAGGCCGCCCGGCTCGGGGCGAACCAGGCCCGGCGGCCCGCGGCGCGCAGGCGCCGGTCCAGGGCCTCCGCGTCCGGCGCGGTGGCGCCGTCCAGGGTGGCGTCCGCGGGATCCTGGGTGCCCCGCCCCGCGGGGATGATCCAGGCCACGTCGGAGGGCAGGGGGTCCAGGGGGCCTTCCCCCGGGGGCAGCACCCAGACCCGGCGGCCCCCCAGATCGCCCAGGCCCAGGTCCTTCGGCGCCAGCCCCGGCAGGGTGAAGAGCCGCACCAGGGGCGCCGGGCCGTCCAGGAGGGCGAAGAGCCGCTGGTAGGGGGGGAAGAGGTCCCCGTCCAGGGCGCCGTGCCGGTCCCGGAGGCGGGCGAAGCGCCCCTCGTCCCGCTCCGCCACCGCGTAGCAGAGCGCGTGGCGCAGGGCCCAGGCCCGCAGGCCCTCCACCGGCGAGGCCGCCACCCGGTCCTCGAAGGCCCGCCGCGCCTCCGGGCCGAGGCGCCCCGCCAGGGACATGGCCTGGCCCCAGCGCCAGAGGGCCAGCTGGGTCCCCGTCAGGCGCGGGGCGAGGCGCTGGAGGCGCGGCTCCCATTCGCCCTGGGGGGCCTTCAGGAAGGCGCGCCACTCTGCGGCCTCCCGGTGCTCCGCCGAGCCCGGCGGGAAGGGGTTCGCCGGGGCCTTCGACGCCGGGCCGGCGGCGGCCTTCAGCCAGGCCAGGGCGGGGCGGTGGGCCGCGGCGACGGTTGGATTCGGCAGGGGGCCGCCCTCGTCGAAGGCCAGCAGCACCGCGTCCTCAGCCTGGGCGAGGGGCACGGGCTTCGCGTTCCGGGGGGCCGGAGCCTGAAGGGCGGGGGGCTGCAGCAGCATGGAGGCCTCGGGATCGGGTCGGAGAATGAGAGAATAGCCGCCTGCCGGAAAGGACTCCCATGGCCCCCATCCTCAGCCCCCGCGAGCGCCTGGTGGTGGCCCTCGACGTGCCCACCGCCCGGGAGGCCCTGGACCTCGGCGCCCGCCTCGCGGGCCGGGTGGGGATGCTGAAGGTGGGCCTGGAGCTCTTCTGCGCCGAAGGCCCCGGCTTCCTGCGGGAGCTGGAGCGGCTGGCCCCCCTCTTCCTCGACCTCAAGCTCCACGACATCCCGACCACGGTGCGCCGGGCCCTGGAGGCCCTCCTGCCCCTGAACCCCCGGCTCATCAACGTCCACGCCCAGGGCGGCCCCGCCATGCTGGAGGCCGCCGCCGGGGCCCTCCGGGTCCACCGTGCCCGGGGCGGCACCACGGAGCTGCTGGCGGTGACGGTGCTCACCAGTCTGGACCGGGAGGGCCTGCTCCTGGCCGGCAACGCCCAGGAGCCCGCGGAGCTCGCCCTCCACCTCGCGAAACTGGCCCAGGCCAGCGGCTGCGATGGCGTGGTCTGCAGCGCCCAGGAGGCCCCGGCCATCCTCGACGCCTGCGGCGCCGCCTTCCACCGCCTCTGCCCGGGCATCCGGCCCGCCGGGGGGCCGGTCCAGGATCAGTCGCGGGTGGCCACGCCGGCGCAAGCCCTGGCCCTGGGCGCCTCCTGGATCGTGGTGGGCCGGCCCATCACCCGCGCCCCGGATCCGGCGGCGGCGGCGGATGCCATTGTCGAGGAGCTGGCCCGGCCCCGCTGAGCCCCCGGACCCCGCCCATGCGACCCCTCACGCCCCTCGTCTTCCGGCCCAGCTTCGCCCAGCGGGCCATGGCCGGCCTCCTTTGCGTGGGCTCCTGGCTCGTGGGCGTCCGGAGCCTGGCCATGGTCTTCGAGCACCTGCCGCGGCTGCGGGGCCTGCTGAAGGCCGCGGAAGCCGCCCAGGAACCCTCGGCGCTGCTCTGGCTCCAGTTCGCCGCGGTGATCCTGGCGGCGCTCCTGGCGGGGGGGATCCTCGCGACCTCCACCCTGGGCCTGATCCTGGTGGAGGGCTGCCAGGTGGTGGCGGACGAGCTCGGGATCGCCGTGGACCTCGCGGCCCTGCCGGGCCCCCTGGCCCGGCGCCTGGGGGCCGGCCGGCTGCCCTGGAAGCATGTCACCCGCCTGCGCCGGAAGGGCCCCTTCTTCGTCCTGGAAGGCCACGGGCGCAGTCCGGGGGAATCGGGCCCGGAAGATCCGGTCCTGCGCTTCCTCATGGTGGAGGAGCTGGAGCGGCTGGTCCTCCTCGTCCTGGAGCGCAGCCCCAACCTCCGCTTCGAGGATGGCGAAGCCTAGCCACGCCCCGGCGCCTCCGCCGGAGCCCCCGGACTGGCCGGTGGCGCGCCGGGTTGGGATAAGCTGGAGGGTCCCTTCCGGAGATCCCATGAACGCATCCCGTGCCTCCCTCCGCGCCGCCCTGCTGGCCCTGCCCGTCGTCCTGGCGGCCCAGGACGCGGCCCCCATGACCCAGACCCAGAAGTTCAGGGCCCAGGAGGGCGAGATCCAGAAGCTCATGGCGGCCATGGACGCGAAGGGCGCCCTGGCGAAGTGCGAGGCCCTGCTGCCCGCCGCCAAGCCCGCGTTCTCCAAGGCCACGCCGAAGGCCGGGCTGGACAGCTCCCAGGAGTACAGCTCGCTCATGGCGTCCTACGGCCTGGCGGCCAAGGCGGCCATCGTCGCGGGCGAATGGGAGAAGGGCAAGGGCTTCCTCGAGAAGGCCCAGGACATCGCCCGGGAGAACAGCGCCGAGACCGCCGGCGTGATCACGCCGCTGCTCGAGACCTGGAAGAAGGCCCTGGAGGGCTCGAAGAAGGCCCTGGAGGACGGCGCCCAGCGCCGGAAGGACCTGGAGGCCAACGAGAAGCGCACCCCCGACGAGCAGCGGGAGCTGGACAATTTCAAGATCCACGACAACAACCTGAAGAACGGCCCCAACGTGCTGGCGAACCTGCAGGGCAACCTGGACGGGCTGAAGAGCGACGCCGCGGGATTCGAGGTCCCCATCGCCTCCATCGAGAAGAAGCTCAAGGAGGAAGCGGAGCTGATGCTGAAGTTCAAGGGCGACAAGGCGGCCTACGTGAAGGCGGTGCTCGCCAACAAGGCGAACCTCGCGGGCATCGAGAAGACCACGGACAAGGCCGCCTGGCTGAACCGGCTCCTCGTCCTTGCCCCGGGCCATGCCCAGGCCCAGAAGCAGCTCGACATCGTCCTGGGGAAGGCCCCCGCCCAACCCGAGAAGAAGAAGTCCTCCAAGGCGAAAAAGAAGGCCTGAGATGAACCCGAACACGATCCTCGCGGCCGCGGTCCTCGTCGCCACGCCCGCCGCGGCGCGGGCGGAGAGCCTTTCCGAGCGCGTGATGGTGGCCCGGGCCCAGTGGGAAGCCCAGCTGGAGCGGGGCTACTCGGCGGAGGTGCGCCGCGCGGTGGAGGCCATGCTCCAGAAGGATGCCCCCTCCGCCAACCCTTCCGACTTCAACGATCTCCACGCCGTGGTGGCCCTGCGCAACCTGGCGGCCCGGGCCTGCGTGCTGGAGGGGGCCTGGGAGGACGCGGTGAAGTACCTCCAGGAGGCCGCCGCCATCGCCGGGGACAACGCCTCCAGCGCCAACAGCCTTCTCTCCAAGGTGCGCCGGCAGCACGAGGACAAGCTGGCGGAATGGCGCCAGGGCATCGCGGACCAGGAGAAGCGCATGAAGGACCTGGAAGCGCAGCCGGGCCTCACCACCGAGCAGCTCAAGCTCAAGCAGCAGCTGCGCGCCTTCATCGAGGAGCGCCAGGCCGCGGTGGCCCACAGTGAGAAGTCCCTGCGGACCATCGACGACATCCTGGCCCAGCTCAAGCGCGACCAGGCCTCCTACGAGCAGTCCGCGGCCCAGTGGCAGGGCTTCATCGCCAAGGAGCGGCTCGAAACCGCGGCGGCGGGCTCCGTGCAGGTGTACGTGGCCCAGAAGGTGGAACAGGTGAAGGCGGACGATGCGCGCCCCCGCTTCGAGCGCCTGGCCTACGGCCGGCGGCTCATGAAGCTCGATCCGCAGAACCGCGATGTGCAGCGCTTCGTCAACGGCCTCATGGGCATCCAGGACCTGGCGGAGGAGGAGCCGAAGGCGGCGCCGGCCCGGAAGCCCCGCAGGAAGGCCTGAGCCCCCGTCCACGAAAAAGCCCCGGCAGGTTCCGGGGCTTTTTCGTGGGCGAAGGCGCTTCAGAACACCCAGCCCAGGGAGACCTTCACGAAATCCGAGGAGGGCGGCTCGCCCTTGGCGACGTCGTTGCCGGTGAGGGTCTTGTGGTAGGCGACCTCGAGGTTGAACCGGGCCGCGTCGAGGCCGAAGCTGTGGCCGATGCCGAAGGTGGCGCCCAGGCGGCTCTTGCGCTCGGTGTACTCCGGATTGGTGTCGATGTCGTTGAAGCGGCTCCGGTCGAAGCGCTCGAAGTCCGCGGAAGGGCCGGCGAGGAAGTAGGTGCCGCGGTGCCGCCAGGCGCTGCCGTTGAGGAAGAACTGGAACTCGCCGCCGATGCTGAAGATGTTGTGCTGCAGGTTGATCTTCTCGTAGCCCGCCGCGGTGTTGGTCCCGTTGGTGACCTGGCCGCCGAAGTTGAGCCGCAGGGCGACGCCCGGGTCGAGGGGGAAGCTGATGGTGAACTGGCCGCCGAGCCCGACGTCGTAGCCTTCCTCCTGCGGGGCGAGGACATCGGCGGTGGCGGGATAGGTCTTGCTCCGGAACTCCCCGGTGGGGAAGGCCAGATTCAAGGCGAATCCGAAGCGTGGGGCCTGGGCCTGCAGGCCGGGGGCGGCGAGCAGCAGGGCGAGGACGGGCAGAAAGGGTTTTCGCATGGGAACCTCCGGGGCACGATCAGCCAACCTCATGCCAATGTTGCTTTTCCATGGAATCCCGAGGAGGGATCTCCCGGTGGCGGGGGCGGCCGTAGGTTTTTACGTCAGATGTGGCGATCCCGCAACGCCAAGGATGGGCCCCGGGACGACTTGGATTATTCTGACTGGGAACGGGGGCGGATCATGGTCTGGAATGAAGATCTGGCAAAGCTTAGGCAGCAGCTGAAGGCCCAGGAGCCCAAGGAATCCCCACCCCCGCCCAAGCCGGTCCCCGCCCCGGGGCCCGGCAAGTCCATGGCCGAGGAGGATGCGGCCTTCCTGTCCGCCATGGGGGTCCGCAAGGCCGCGGCGCCGCCGCTTCCCGCCCCGGCTTCCGCCGGAACCGGAATTCCGGCCGGGGAAGCCTGGACTACAGGCCAGCCCGGGGTCCAGTCTGCAAGCCCGCCGGAAGACTTCCGGGCCGCCATGGCCGAGCTGGGGGGTGTCAAAAATCTCGGGACCGGCCCCCTGAAGCCCCTGGCCGCCCCGGCCCTCCCCTCCGGAGCCGCGGTTCCGGCGCCGCCCGCCCTGGCGCCCTCCGCACCGACCCCCGCGCCGCCAATCCCCGCGCCGCCGACCCCCTCCCCGGGCATGCTGGCCCGCCCCCCCCACCTCCCCCCCCACGCGGGCCCCGACGACGCGAACGGGGACAAACCCCCCCCCCCCCCCCACCGCTCCCCGCCCGCACGACCGCCTCCCCTCCCGCCCCCCTTTCTCGTAGCGGGGGGGAGGCCGAAGGCCGGGGGGCGCAG
>JBGAST010000084.1:0-7530 GCA_044229575.1 Holophagaceae bacterium
CTCGTCCCTGAACCAGGGCAGGGTCGAGGGTTCGTGGGGCGCGGGTTCCATGGCTCGGGCTACCATCTGCATGATTCCGAATGGGTCGGATCCTAGGCCCGAGGGAATGCGGGCGCCAGCGATTAGCCCTCCCTCGACAGAGGGTGTGATGCAGATCGCCTTCTGCGGAACCTGCCCTCGAACGCGGTTGTCCCGAAGGGGTGACCTGCCGCCGGGCCGCCCGCCTGCGGTCCATCGTCCGTCAGGATCCCGGACCTTGCCTGGGTGTCCGGGAATCCCGTTCCAGGGCAAAGCCATGGGGCTCTGGCGGGAGGATGCTCCCCGCCCACCGGGTTCTCGGGGGACCCGTCGGAGGAACATCCCGCGCCGCGAAGGCCCTGGCCCCGCCGGCCACCTTCCAACTCGAACGTTTCACTGAAGGAACTGGCGGAGAGTGGGGGATTCGAACCCCCGGTCCCGGTTTACCCGAGACTTTCGCTTAGCAGGCGAACCCATTCGGCCACTCTGGCAACTCTCCGAAGCTTTCACCATATCGCGCGAGGCCTTCACCGGCAAGGCTTCTTGCGGCGCGGGACCCCCGCGGATGATGATGGAAACACGGTGGGATGGCCGAGCGGTTTAAGGCACCGGTCTTGAAAACCGACGACGGGAAACCGTCCGCGAGTTCGAATCTCGCTCCCACCGCCACTCCATGCCCGGGACCTCAGCCCTGGGCCTCGGGGGTCTGCTCCGCCGCTTCGGCCTTGCGCAGCTCCCTCTCCTTCTGGAAGCGAAGCAGCCACGCCAGGGACTTCACGAGGTGCAGGGCCTGCTCCTCCAGGGCCTGCGCCTGGTTCTCCGGCAGCAGGCCCACCCGGTGGCCCAGGTCCACCAGGTAGCGGGTCTCCTCGGCGGAGCGCTTGGCGGCGCGCAGGCCGAGGGTGAAGGCTTCGTCCTTCGGCTGGCGGCAGGCCTCCAGGATGTGCAGCACCGGCGCCAGGGCGGCGCGCTGCAGCAGGGCCAACAGGCTCCCGTGGGGGCGGGGCTCGAGGTGCTGCACCGCCTGGTGCAGGTCGAAGGCGAGGCCGTCGGCCACGGCGAAGACTTTCAGATCCTTGGGATCGCGGTACATGGGGGCTCCTGGGGGCCGTGGCGAAGCGGCCCGTGAACGTGGGTGAGTTTGGCGGCCGCCGCAGGTGCGGCGCGGCTGCCTACGCGTGGTCCCAGCCTTCCGCGGCGCGGAAGCTGTGGAAGGTGTCCGAGCCGACGACGAGGTGGTCGGCGAGGGGGACGCCGAGGCTTTCGCCGGCGGCCCTGAGGCGGCGGGTGAGCTGGACGTCCTCCTTCGAAGGCGCCGGATCCCCGCTGGGGTGGTTGTGGAAGGCGAGGGCCGACGAGGCGCCGAAGCGCAGGGCCTCGCGGAAGAATTCCCGGGGGCTGATGAGGGTGGCGGTGGCGGTGCCCTGGCTGAGGATGCGCTCGGCCAGGAGGTCGCCCTTGGCGTTCAGGGCCAGGAGGCCGAAGCGCTCCTCGGTCCAGCCCCGGCAGAGGGGCAGCAGGTAGGCCCCGGCGGCGCGAGGGCTGTTGATGCGCAGGCGGCTGCCGCCCCGGTGGGCGCGGCGGCACAGTTCCTGGGCGGCCCAGAGCTGGCAGGCCTTGGCGGGGCCGACCCCCTGCTGGTCCATCCATTCGTGGAGGCCCATGGGGAGGAGGCCCGGCAGGCCGCCGGTGCGGGTCAGGAGGTCCTGGGCCAGCTCCACAGCGCTGCGGCCCCGCTGCCCCGTGCCCCAGAGGAGGGCGAGGAGCTCGGCCTCACTGAGGCCCTCCCCCTGGCCCGCCAGCAGGCGCTCCCGGGGACGCTGTTCCGGGGAGAGGTCGAGGATGCGCATCTCAGACCTCCGTCCAGCGCCGGAGCAGGGGCCGGAAGCGCAGCACCTTCACGTCCCCCTTGGCGGAGAGCTTCACGCAGAGGGCGCGGCGGCCGTCGTTGAGGAACCACATGCCCTCGGTGGCGGTGTGCCAGGGGGTGAGGGTGAAGCTCCTCGGGGCCTCGGCCCAGCGGGCGTCGAGGGTCCGGGGCGGCAGGGGCACCCGGGGGGGCTTGCCCCAGGCCAGGGACTTGGGCACCAGGGGCGCGATGCGCCCCCGGCCGCGGCGCGGTTCGGGCTCCACCACCACGAAGCCGTTGGTTCGGGCGGCGAGGCGGAAGGCCACGTCCAGGGTCTGCTTCACTTCGAGGGCCATGGTCCGGGCGTCGGTGCGGAAGCTCATGCGCGCACCCACGCCCGCGCGCTCCGCTTCCAGCGCAGCAGGGTCATCTGGCCCTGGCCGGAGAGGCGCATGCAGAGGACCTCGCGGCCGTCGTTGAGGAACCAGGTGGTGGCGGTGGCCGTGTGCCGCGGTGTGATGGTGATGGCCGCGTGGGCTTCGCCCTTGCGGTCCGCCACGATCGGCTCGTCCATGCCCTTGGGCAGGGGGACGCCGGGCAGGATGCCCCACTTGATCCGCCGGGGCAGCAGCAGGGGCAGCACGTCCTGGGCGGTGGCCGCGGGACCTTCCCCCTTCACCATCACCTTCACGCTGGTGCCGCGGTTGCGGGCCAGGTGGAAAGCCTGGTCGAGGGTGGCGCGCAACTCGGTCTGGGCGGCCCGGAGGCTGCTGCCCTCCAGGTTCACGGTGCTGATCCCCGCGGCCAGGGAGCCCGCGATGGCGAGGGTGACGACCAGTTCCACGAAGGAGAAGCCCGCCTGGGAACACCGGCGCCGCCCCGCTGCGGGCCGCCCGGTGGGAAGGAGCGTGCGGAGGAAGGCGCCGGTGCCCATGGCCGCCCCCTACTTCTTCGCGCCGGCGGGGGCGCCGGCCTTGGACGCGGCGGGGACCGCTGCGCCGAGGGTGAGGAAGGGCTGGAGCTTCTTGAAGCCCTTCTCGCCGATGCCCTTCACGCCCATGACTTCCTCCGCCCGGCGGAAGCCGCCGTTCTGCTTGCGGAAGGCCACGATGCGTTCGGCGGTCTTCTGGCCGACCTTCGGGAGCTGCATGAGCTCCGTCACGGTGGCGGTGTTGAGGTTCACCGGATGAGCGGGGGCCTTGGTCTTGGCCTTGTCCGCCGCGGCGGTGAGGGGAAGGGCCAGCGCGAGGATGCCGGCCAGGGTGAGGTGTTTCAGGGTCTTGTTCATGATCGCCTCCTTTCAAGGGCGACCAAGTCATATCGAGAAGGATGCCAAAGTTATAAATTGTATTAATTCAATAATTAAGTTTCTATTGAATTAATAAAATAGTAATAGAATTATTAAATAATTATTAAAATATTTGACATAATTATTTATTATAATAATTAAATTTTTTATAAATTTATTATTAAATATCAAATATATTACAAAAAAATCGTCCAAACCGTTGATGGCCTGGACGAGGGTTGGGACCTGGAATCCGCTCCGGGGCTACTTGCGGCCCTTCAGGTGCTTGTCGAGGAACTGGAGGATGCCCTGGTAGGCGGCCACCTGGTTCTTCTTCTTGGAGAAGCCGTGGCCCTCGTCCTCGAAGACCAGATACTCCACCGGTACGCCGGACTTCTTCACGGCGGCGACGATGTCATCGCTCTCGGCCTTCAGGACCCGGGGATCGTTGGCGCCCTGGACCACCATGAGGGGCATGCGGATCTGGTCGGCCGCGAAGAGGGGCGACGTGGCCTTCAGGGCCTCCCGGTCCTTCTCCGGGTCCCCCAGCTCCTGGAACATGGCCTTGCGCTGGGCCTCCCACCATTTGGGCATGCTCTCCAGGGTCCTGATCCAGTTGGCCACGCCGAAGATGTCGATGCCCACCTTGAAGGCTTCGGGGCGATAGGCCAGGGCCGCCAGGGTCATGTAGCCGCCGTAGCTGCCGCCGATGATGCCGATGCGCCCGGGATCGATGCCCGGCAGGGAGGCGAGGAAGGTCTTGGCCTCCACGCAGTCCCAGAGGGGCTCGCGGCCGTGCCTGCGGTCGTCGGCGGCGTAGAAGGCCTTGCCGTAGCCGCTGGAGCCGCGGTTGTTGATGCCCAGCACCGCGTAGCCGTGGTTCACCAGGTACTGGATCTGGGCGCTGTAGCCCACGCGGGTCTGTCCGCCGGGACCGCCGTGGACCCAGACCAGGGCCGGCACCTTGGCCGTGGCCGACGCGGTCTTCGGCATGAAGAAGACCGACGGAATGACCATGCCGTCGAAGCTCCTGAAGCGGACGATGCGGCTGTCCACCAGGTCCGCGGCGTCGATGTCCTTGGCGAGGCTCTGGGTGAGGGCCTTGGCCATGCCGGATTTCAGGTCCCAGATCCACAGGTTGGAGGGGCTGCGGTCCCCGTTCACGTAGAAGGACGCCTTCGTCTCGCTGGGGCTGAAGCGCAGGTTCCGGATCTCGCCCACGGGCACCTTCGGCAGGGGAAGGGCCTTGCCCGTCGCCATGTCCAGGACGCGGAGGGCGTAGGAGGCGTCCTGGTTGATCATCGTCACCCGGTAGCGCCCCTTCTTGGAGAAGTAGCAGTCCACGATGTCCCAGTCGGCCTTCTCCACCTCGGTGGCGGCGCCGGTGGCCAGGTCCACCTTCACGACCCTTGAGAACTCGGTCCCGTCGTTGCTGAGGACGAGGAGGGCCTTCGAGTCCGGCGTGAAGTCCGAGCCGGTGACGTCCGCCACGCGGCCGGGGTGCGGGAGGAGCTGCTTCATCTCGCCGCTCTTCAGGTCGAGCACATGGCATTCCTTGTCGAGGGTCGAGTTCACCTTGATCAGGTCGAGCCAGCGGCCGTCGGGGCTCACGATGCCGGGCTGGAAGCCGTCGTTCTTGAAGATCAGCTTCCGGGAATAGTCCTTCGCGTCGTAGCGGTACACGTCGATGAACTTGGGGTTCCGTTCGTTGGTCTTCACGTAGAAGCCGGTGCGGTTCCCCTTCGCGTCCTCCGCCCAGCCGGCGAAGGTGGCCTTCACCTTCTCGCCCGGCGTCAGATCCTTCAGGCTGCCGTCCTTCTCCCGGACGTAGAGGTGGTTCAGCTCGTTGCCGCCCTGGTCCCGGGTCACGAGGACCCTTTCGCCGTCCGGCAGGAAGGCCACGGCGTAGGTGCTGTCCTTGGCGGAGTCCGTCAGGGGCTTGAAGGCGCCGCCCCTCAGGTCCACGGTGCCGGCGTTGAAGATGCCGCTCTGGTTCGAGTGCAGCAGGATCCGCGTCTCGTCGGGGCTGAAGTCCGCCCCGCCGAAGCTGGTGGTGGCCATGAACTGGTCGATGGTATAGGCCTTGGGGGCCCGCTTCGCGACGGCCTTCGCTTCCGGCTTCGGCGCCGGGGCCTGGGCGGCCAGGGGAAGGGCCAGGGCGAGGGCCAGGCTGGACAGGGCTCGGGATCGGGTCATGGGCGTCTCCGGTCAGGGGGTGTCCCGAGCCTACGGGCATCGGGCCCAACCGGTTGACCGGATCGGCGAGTGCCCTACAGGGCCCGGTGAACCGCCTCCCCGAAGAGCCCCGCCACGTGGCTGGCGTCATTGAGGCGCACCACCTGGAGCGCATCCACCGTCTCCCCCTCCAGCAGGTTCAGGGTGGCCGGGGCCTGGCGGAAGGCCCAGAGCCGCGCCAGGGGCAGGCCCAGCACCTTGCACAGCAGGGCGCGGTTCACGGCGTCGTGGGCCACCAGCAGCAGCGTGTCCTCGGCGCCGAGGCCTTCCGCGAGCTCCGTGAAAGCCTTCCAGCTGCGGTCGAGGACCTCGTCCATGCTTTCCCCGCCGGGCATCTTCACGACGTGGGGCGCGTCCCGCCACTGCTCCAGGCGCGCGGGATCCGAGGCGCGGATCTCGGCGGCCAGCTTGCCCTCCCATTCCCCGTGGGCGATCTCGGCGAGGCCGCGGTGCAGGGTGAGCATCCCCGCGCGGTTCCCCAGGGCCAGCTCCGCGGTGCGCTTCGCACGGGAGAGGGGCGAGGCCACGGCCTTGGTGATGGCCTGGTCCTTCAGCCGCTCCCCCAGAGCCCGGGCCTGGCTTTCGCCCGTGTCGGAAAGGGGGATGTCCATCTGGCCCTGGTAGCGGCCCTGGGCGTTCCAGGGCGTCTCGCCGTGCCTGCAGAGAAGAACGCGCATCAGACCATCTCCAGATCGACGATGCCGGGGATGGCGCGGAGGGCCTCCACCTGCTTTCTGGGCACGACGCGGTCCACGGTGATGGCGGCCACGGCGTCGCCGCCGCCGGTGGCGCCCAGGGAGAAGTTGATGATGTTGATGCCGCCGGCGCCGAGGTGGGAGCCCACCAGGCCGATGACGCCAGGGCGGTCCTCGTTGCGCATGAGGAGGAAGTGGGCGCGGGGATCGAAGTCCAGTTCCACGCCGTCGAGGCGGACCACCCGAGGGCCGCGGTGCAGGGTCGCTTCGATGTCCCGGGCGCCCTTGGCGTTCTCCACGCGGACCCGCAGCAGGCGGTCGAAGCCGTCCCCGTCGCCGCCCACGGTCTCGCTCACCTCGAGGCCGCGCAGCGAGGCCTCCTGCAGGGCGTTCACCGGCGTCACGCGGCCCGAGGCGGAACCCAGCAGGGCCGCGACCAGCATGCGGGTGAGGGGCTTGGCGTCGAGGGCCTCCACGCGGCCGGCGTAGGTGAGGTGCAGTTTGACGGGCGCCGGGACGAGGCGCGCGCAGAGCTTGCCGAGGCTCGTCATCAGGGGCATCCAGGGACCCATCTCCCGGGCGGCCTCCGGGGAGAGGGGCGGCAGGTTGACGCAGCCCGCTACGGCGCCGCTGGCGAAGAAGTCCAGGATCTGGCGCGCCAGGATGGTGCTCACGGCCTTCTGGGCCTCCGAGGTGGAGGCGCCGAGGTGGGGGGTGAGGATGAGGCGGGGATGGGTGCGCAGGGGCGAATCCGCGGGCAGGGGCTCGTGCACGAAGGTGTCCAGGGCGGCCCCGGCCAGGTGGCCCGAATCCAGGTGCTTCAGCAGGGCGCCTTCGTCCACGAGCCCGCCGCGGGCGGCGTTGATGAGGAAGGTGCCCTTGCGCATCCGCTTCAGGGCCTTCTCGTCCAGTAGGTTGGTGGTTTCCGCGGTGCGGGGGATGTGCAGGGTGACGATGTCGCACCAGTGGAGCAGCTCGTCGAGAGGCATCATCGGCACGTCCATGCGGGCCGCCACCGCGGCGGGGAGGAAGGGGTCGAAGGCGGCCACCTCCATGCCGATGCCCCGGGCCTTGCGGGCCACCGTGGCGCCGATGCGGCCCAGGCCGATGATGCCCAGCTTCTTGCCCTCCAGCTGGAAGCCCGTGAGGCCCGTCTTGGGCCACTCGCCGGCCTTCATGCCCGCGTCCGCGGGCGGGATGTGCCGGGCCAGGGAGAAGAGGAGGGCCAGGGCGTGCTCCGCGGCGGCGAGGGTGTTGCCGTCCGGCGCGTTCATCACCGCGATGTAGATCCCGGGCTGCTGCAGCTCCTTGATCTTCTCCACCGGCAGGAAGCTGACGTTGCGTCGGTTCGGCCGCTCGTCGGTGGCGAAGCGGCCGAGGTAAACGCTCTTCGCGCTGCGGCGCAACTGCTCGTCCAACTGCCAGCCCGAGACCGTGCCTTTCAG
>JBGAST010000085.1:0-7071 GCA_044229575.1 Holophagaceae bacterium
GCCTAACCCAGCGTTCAACCCGGACCCAGCAGCGAGTTGCTGCCAGGCTTTCTTGTGCGGGTGCTTCCTCGTCTCCGTTCATCCTCCGGTCCGCTGCTGGGCCGGTTAACTTCGACCGTTAGGCCGCTCATGAAGCCTGTCCGTCAAACAACCTTCTGCATCGTTGGGGTCCTCCTTGGTTGGGGCCTCATGGCTGCCGCCTATGACAAACCCGATTGGTACTTCCAGGGACTCGGCATCCTCGGCGTTCTCCTGGTCATCGCTTCCATAGTCTGGCTGGTGAAAGGTGTTTTCTCCCGTGCCCAGGGGCGCAACCAACAATGAACGTTCTCGGCCTAACCCAGCGTTCAACCCGGACCCAACCGTGTGCATCTTCCGTCATGCTCTAAGTCATCGGCCCACGGTTGGGCCGGTTAACTTCATCCGTTAGGCCGCAGTCATCAGGGCTTCGTCCGCAGCGTTCCTCAGGCTCCAAAATCCGCAGCTCGTTCGTCTTCGTCCCAAAGGCAGCATCGTGGTCAATCGCAGCATCAAACCTCGGCGGCCCGGCCTAACCCAGCGTTCAACCCGGACCCAGCAGCGAGTTGCTGCCAGGCTCTCTCTTGGCGGTGCTTCCTTGGCTCCGCTCATCCTCCGGTCCGCTGCTGGGCCGGTTAACTTCGACCGTTAGGCGAAACAACAATCTTCTTGAGAAATTATCACTAGGGGGCCTTTATGAGTTACACATCCAAGTATTCGTTTTCGATGCTTGCCCTGAGTGTTATTGTATCGATTAATGGCTGCAAGCAACCATACCCAGAACGTGTCACTTACGATAAAAAGTATAACGCCACAATTGTTGAATATGACACCAGCGTTGCCAAAGATCTTCCTGTCTATGAGAATGAATTGGGCCTCAGCAACCGAAATTATATAATCTTAAAGGTGTTAGAAAATTCATGGCCGAAGAAAGATGGCAAAGTCTTGGAGAAGCAAGATGCCATTGATAGCTTGCGTTACTATGCTTGGAAATTGAAAGCCGATGCACTCCTCTATGATGGCATAGTGAAACAATCTGAGACACCTGATCAACACAGCTACATAGATTACATTGCTCGAGGAAGAGCAATAAAATTCTCAAAATGATTTCTTTCGGCCTAACCTCCCGTTCAACCCGGACCCAACCGTGTGCTGCTTTCGTCATGCTATAAAGTGCCGGTCCACGGTTGGACCGGTTAACTTCATTCGTTAGGCCGCACACCGATGGGTCTCGCCCTGATCACACACTGTCCACTCTGCGGCTATGGTCCATTCCCCGACGGGTATGGGTATTCTTCCGTCGAAGAAGTCCGATACTCATTCGATATCTGCGATTGCTGTGGTTGTGAGTATGGGTACTCCGACAACGAAGAGAATTATCAGGCTTGGGTGGCCAAGGGATCGCCCTGGCGAGACCCAATGCTCAAACCGAATCAGTGGGACCTTGCATCTCAAATCCCATATCAACTCCGACCATGGCCGCCGCCGGCCTAACCCTCCGTTCAACCCGGACCCAACCGTGCGTCTCCTCCGTCATGATCTAATCGATCGGCCCACGGTTGGGCCGGTTAACTTCATCCGTTAGGCGGCACACCGTTGGTCTCTCAATCCAAAATTCTCGCTTCGCTACTTCTCGCGATCACTTGTGCGCTGTCAGGGTGCCAAGCGCCTGTCTTGTACCTTGATACCTATGACGGGGTTATCGATCATCCGGAGGTCGATGTTGTTCCAGACGCGAAGACTGCAGTCGATATTTCTATCGTGATCCTCAAGAGAATTTATGGCGATCAAGAGATCGAGAAACAGAAGCCTTTCAAGGCAACCCTCGATCGCGGGGTTTGGGTTGTTGAGGGGTTCTTTCCTTCAGACGGGAAGTCTGTTGGCGGCTCCGCATACATTGGGATCCGACAAAAGGATGGGAAAGTTGTCTTCTGGAATCACGCCGTCTAGCCTGCCTAACCTTCCGTTCAACCCGGACCCAACCGTGCCTTACTTCCGTCATGCTCTAGTCAGTCGGCCCACGGTTGGGCCGGTTAACTTCATCCGTTAGGGCTCACATGAGCAACAGAGTCAAGATCCTCGGAGTCATCGCAACCATCTGTCTGATGTTGGCCGTGGGTCTCGGAGGACAGCCCGGGGCAATTGCTCTGACTTACCGAATCAACGGGATCGCATATCAGATCCATGAACTCGAAGACGGCAACTTCACCCTGGTCTCCACAATACTGATTGGCTACTCGGCAGCAGCGGCGATCCTCTTCATCATGCGCAGGTCGAGAGATCTCATATCCTGGGGCTTCCTGCTGGCGATGACTGTGCTGGGACTCATGTTCTGTATTTCAGAGACACTCCTATTCTTCGGTGTCTCTATCTCGTTCCCATACATTCACTGGCCGCTCGCGACAGTAGTTCTCCTCTGGGCGTTCCTTCTGATTTCCAGCCACATCCATCCCATCAAGGCTGAACAATCCTCACCCACGCCCTAACCCGGCGTTCAACCCGGACCCGGCTGCGCCGGGCCGGTTAACTTTTTCCGTTAGGCGGCACACCCGCGGAGCCTCCATGCACTTTCGCGCATCTCTGCCAACGCTTGTTTTGTCCATGATTCTCGTTGGGTGCAACCAGCCTTCCCCGATTACTCCAAGGCAGACTGCAGAACAGGCAAGGGCGCGGAAAATTCAAGAAGGCCCTCCTCTCCCCCATCAAGGTTCCTCACTGACCGACTATCAGGAGTTGATCACCGCTGCACTGAAACTCTTGCCCTCGGATGAAATCACCAAGGTGTTATCGATTCGATTGGTCAACCACGACTATGCCAAAGTGACGACCGGGTCGATCTGCGGTCCACTATGTGGCAGCGGTAAGGAGTACTGGCTCATTCGGTCAGAGGGGCAATGGTCAATCCAATTGGAACTGACGTGGATCGCGTGAACACTATGATCCCTCTCGGCCTAACCATCCGTTCAAACCGGACCCGGCTACGCCGGGCCGGTTAACTTCATCCGTTAGGGGCATTCTCCAAGGACACTTCTTCCTATGAAAATTCTTAGGCCTTTTTGGCGACCATGTTTTTTTCTTCTCCTTCTTGTTTGCATTTCATGCGCCAAAGTAAAAACAGATCCAAACCCTACTGGGGAATTTGTACCCGCTCCTTGGAATCTCTCTCGGGAAGGTTTCATTCAAGAGGCTATTTTCCCGGAAGGGACACCCAGGACTCCCTACTTCGATGACTACACTCAAGGCAGTTACCATGTGGATAAAATTGATTTGATCAATGGCATTCGAGAATTAAGAAAGAAAAAAACCGATATCATCGCAACGTTCATTGGTGGCCCTTGGGGAATGATGTGGGGCTATGACTTTCTGGTTTTTATGCAGAGCTCCAATGGTGAAATCAAAGTTGGCAGACTAGTGTTTCCACATGCTCGAATCGTATACAAATCAACGACCACCATTTCCCGCCAAGAATTCGATACTCTTTCACAGCAGTTTTTATCTGCTAAATGCATCAATCTCGGTTTACCTACCATTGAATCCCTCAAACATGGCAAGGAGAAGAATCTACCGCTAGAGTGGCAGTATGACTTTCTCTATGCAGAATGGGCGTCTGGAAAAGAAACTTTGGTTCATTCAACAGAAAGGACGTTTCCCCAATCCGAATGCGTGAAAAAGGTTACCGAGGCCCTTTCCAAATTCACTGACAAAATGGTCCCAACCTATTCAAATGAATTACCAGAGGGCTTCGATATGTTCATCCTTCCAAAAGAAAAGGACGCACACCAATGATGGCCCTAACCCATCGTTCAAGCGGACCCGACTACGTCGGGCCGCTTAACTTTTTCCGTTAGGCGATCCTCCTCCACCCATGAAGATTATCACGCGGTCACTCATTTTCCTGAGCCTGGCGGTTCTCTTGGTGGCATTGGCATACCAGTTCCTTTACATGCCCCACGCTTTCGAAGAATGGCGCCTGCAACATGCAACTGAGGAGATCGCCATTTACTACGAAGGTGAGGGGCGTAAGATTACGTGCGCGCTCATCTACATTGCTAGTGCGGTCACTGCATTACTTTCCGTCTTGGGCTGGGCTCTCTCCAAAGTCCTTCGCCCCCGAAATCCTTGATCTCGCCTAACCTTCCGTTCCACCCGGACCCAACCGTGCGCATCTTCCGTCATGCTTTAGTCGTTCGGCCCACGGTTGGGCCGGTTAACTTCATCCGTTAGGCGGCCGATGCGATTCTTCAGGGACCCAGATTACAGGTTTAAACCGTTGGCGGTATTTCTCCACGTCGTTGGATCTCTTCTTTCACTGAGCGGGATAGTCCTTGGATTGCTGAGCTTCTATAAATCTCGTCAATTTGGACCAGGCTACTGGCTCCTTGGGGCTGGATTCTTTGTTGACCTATTTGCCCAACAAATTCGTGACTACTACCGACCCTCCGCCTAACCTCCCGTTCAACCCGGACCCAACCGTGTGCATCTTCGGTCATGCTCTGTTCGTTCGGCCCACGGTTGGGCCGGTTAACTTCATCCGTTGGGCATGAGGAACAAATGAGCTGCGATTACTCGGTTTGGTTTCCACACAAGCGCTTATCGAATGCGGATGCTGGGATACTTCACGTCGCACTTTGCGGTGGTGATACGTCCGGTGTGCAGGCACATCCGGCCATCGACGCCTTCTATGCAGAACTCGTCGCCAAGCACCCGGAGATCGATGACATTTCTGATGATCAAGTGGATGACCACGACTTGTGTCCCTGGAGCGTTGCCTTCGATTGCTCACCGGGACACATCATCATGTGCTGCGTCTGGTCTAAAGCTGATTATGTCAGTAGCCTGCTGAAGTCGTTGGCGGCAAAGCACGGACTTGCGCTTTATGACCCTCAAGAAGAGTTGGCTCATTACCCTGGCGCAGCGCAAGACCTGAATACACCATGGTGGAAGTTTTGGTGAGCCTCATTCCCAACCCATCGCTCCAGCGGATGGCCAGCGGCCTCCGATGAGCTCCAACGTCAGGTCGCTTGATGAGCAATGCTGAAGCAGCAGCCGCGAACCCGATGCAGCAAAGGCCAAAGCTCCCCCTCGCAAATCGGCTTCTCAAATCCATCGCGATCATCCTCATCCTCGTCCTGGCAGTAGCAACGTCTTGCGCTGTCTCCGAGAGAACAACTACGAGAGACATGAAGCAGCCGATCACTGGCGCAATCCCTAGTGGATTCCCTGTGCTCGTCTTCTGGTACCAGGATGGTTCGACCAGCCTGCAAGCCAAGGTGATTCCACTCGAAGAACTTGATGCGCATCGTAAGGATCATCCGAATACCTTCTTCATGCTTCCAGAGGGCCGCGGGAAGGAACTTCACAATTGCCTTCGACAGCAAGCCGAAGGGATCGACACCGGCATCCAGAAGCAATACAACACGGGTAGAGCCATGCAGATCACAGCGGGAATCGAATCATCGGACCAATCTCACCAATCTTGGAGCGTCCGCTTTCAGCATGGCAACGATCACGTCAACATTGGGTACTACATCGCTTCGACAAGTGCGATCAAGCCCACCCACATCGAACGCTACTTTGGTCCAGCCCTTGCCATGCAATCCCTACCTTTCGACATCGCCGGTTGGGCTCTAATTTGGGTTTTCGCATCAATCAGCATCTACTTGCTTTCAAGAATCCGGTATTTCAATGCAGCCAAGTGGGCGTCCCGTGCGACTTGACTCCCCGTTCAACCCGGCCCCAGCTTCGCCGCCCGGGACGGCCCTGGGTGGGGGCTCCTTTGCAGGAGCGCGCTGCCGATGAACCGGAGCGTCCGGCATTCTCCAAGCCGATCGATCAACGTTAAGGAAGGTTCCGATGTCCCCGCGCCAAATCTCCCAATTGTTGTTCACCAGCGTGTACCCGCTCTATGTACAAAAGGCGGAACGCAAGCACCGCACCAAGGACGAGGTTGATGCGATCATCTGCTGGCTGACGGGTTATACTCACGACGAACTGGCCCAGCACGCCAGGGTCAAGATCGATTTCCAGGCCTTCTTCGACCAGGCCCCCTCGATCCATCCCAACAGCTCACTGATCAAAGGGGTTGTGTGCGGGGTTCGCGTCGAAGACATCGAGGACCCGCTGACCCAGAAAATCAGGTACCTGGACAAGCTGATCGATGAGCTCGCGCAAGGGAAGGCGATGGACAAGATCCTGCGGAAGTGAGGGTCGAGGCCATGACTTCTCCTCCAACGGCGGCCTGACCCGGGGCCCAGCCGGGGGGCGCCCCGGGTCCGGTCCCCGCCCGGCCGCAGCAAGCTCCCCCGCCCTCGCTCCAGGGGGCAGTGCGTCTGAACCTTGGTGAAAACCCTCCGAACCAAGCCCCCGCGGAGCCGGCGCGAGCCGCTAGAATTGCCCCTCCCCGCCCCCATCGGAGCTTCCATGCGCAAGACCGTGCTGACCTACGGGTTCATCGCCGGCGCCATCATGTCCGGGCTGCTGCTCATCACCCTCCAGTTCCACGACCAGATCGGCTTCGGCAAGGCGGGCTTCATCATCGGCTACGCGTCCATGGCCCTGGCCTTCGCGCTGGTCTTCCTCGGGGTGAAGGCGTACCGCGACACCGTGGCCGGCGGCGCGGTGACCTTCGGCCGGGCCTTCAAGGTCGGCGCCATGATCGTGGCGATCGCGAGCACCTGCTACGTGGCCACCTGGCAGTTCATCTACTACCGGATCACCCCCGACTTCACGGAGAAGTACTCTGCTTATGCCCTGGAGCAGGCCCGGAAGGGTGGCGCCAGCGAGGCGGAGATCGCCGCCAAGGCGGCGGAGATGACCAGGTTCAGCGAGCTGTACAAGAACCCGCTGGTGAACATCGGGTTCACCTTCCTCGAGCCGCTGCCGGTCGGGCTGGTGTTTACCCTGGTGACGGCGGGGGTACTGAGCCGGAAGCGGCGCGTCGCGGAGCCCGCGGTCGCGTAGCCATCCCCCCCTCAACGACCTCATCTGGAGTGCGACATGCAACTCGGCGCCTTTTCCATCAGCCTGGCGGTCAAGGATCTCGCGGCTTCCCGG
>JBGAST010000086.1:0-6881 GCA_044229575.1 Holophagaceae bacterium
CCTGTCCCACCTGCCGGCTCGATTCGCGGAACCCAACCCTCGACCGGCTCACCCGCGCCCTCGGCTCACCCCCCGGGCGCCTCGCCCCGCGATCCCGATCCCTCGACCCCGATTCGGCACCCCCCGGCCCCGGACACCTCCCGCTCGCCGGCACTTCCCCGCGCCTCGCCACCAACCCGGTCCGCCTGGTCCCCCGTCCGCCCTCCCGTTAGCCCCGTCCGGCTGGCATGCTCCTCGCGTACTTCCCCCGAAACCGCTCGTTTTGGCCCTGAAGTGTCCACTCTGGGAGACAAAAGCCCGGGAGGAACAGAACCATGGATGCCGATACCCGCCGCCGCATCGAGATGGGGCAGCGCATACTCCACTTCTCCCGCCAGCACCCGGCCGACGACCCGGGGCACCGGGCCGCCGTGGAACGGCTCGCCGACCGGCTGGAGCAGGCTCGGCGCTCCCAGGCGCGGGAAGTGTCGGGCCGCAAGCACGAAGCGGGGGCCATCGCCCATCGGGACGCGGTGCGGGCCTCAATCCAGCTCGACCTTGTCCTCCTCGCCAGTCTCAGCCGGATGGCGCACCGCGACGGACGCGAGGGAATCAGTCCGATCCCCATCCCGCAGCTCAAGGACAACCTCCTCCTGTTCAAGACCGTCGCCCGCGTCGCAGAGCAGTTCGGGAAGGATGGTCGGGAGGCGCTGCGGGAGTACGGACCGATTGACGAGCTCCTTGCCCGACTCGGCGCCTCCCTGGATCAGTTCGAATCGCTGGAAGGACTGAAGAACCGCAGCCTCAACGCCCATGTGGGGGCCTACAGCGGGCTGCAGGGGCTGGGCATGGAGATCGTCCAGCTCGCCCGGCACCTCGATTGCCTCAACCGCCACCGGTTCCAGGGACGCACCGAACTGCTCGCCGCCTGGAAGAGCTCGCGCCACGTGGCCTGGCGGGGGCGGGGTACCGACGGACCGGCGGACGAGGCAACGGTCGCCTAGGCCGGAACCGCTGTCATTGCGAGGCCCCAATGGGGCCGAAGCAATCCCCCACCTCCGAACGGAGTTTGGAGGATCGCGTCGTCGCGCTACGCGCTCCTCGCGATGACAACCAGGAGGCGCCTTTCGCGCCTCCCGTCGTCCCGTCGGTCAGAACTCAAACCCCGCCGCCACGTTCACATGCGTGGCCTTGAGCTCCCCGACGCCCGCCCCATACGTGGTCTTGGCCTGCCGCACCTCGAGCCCGAAGAGGAGCGGCGCCGGGCGCCAGTGCACGTGCCCGCCCAAGGTCACGTTCTTGAGCCGCTGCACCGTGGTGTCCAGGTCCGCGTCCTTGGGATCATCCATCCCGAAGCTCCCGCCCAGGGTCCACTCCGGCGTGGGCCGGATGTTGACCTGGCCCCACCCCCCCTTGGTGCGGATGGTGCGCCCGCCCAGCCCGAACACCGGCCCGATGGACCCACCGCCCAGCCCCGCGATTCCCTCGCCGCTGAACGCCTCGCCCCGCAGCTCCAGGTGCTTGCCGAGCGGGAGCAGCAGCAGCGCGGCCACCGCCTTGGAGGCGAGCGTGGTGTCTCCCGCGGTGCTGAGCCAGCCGTAGTGCCCGCCGGCTGAAACCTCGCCCGCGGTCTCGCCGCTGCCCCAGCGTACCCGGAGCCGCCCCTGCAGATAGGGCCGCTTGGTCTGCTCCGCCCGGTCAAAGTCCGTGGCGAACGGCGGCTGCGGGGTGTAGCCGGTCGGCGCCAGCACCGCTCCCTCGAGCTGCACCCGCGCGCTCTTCCCCTGGACCACGTCCCCGGTGAACCGGATCTGCGGAATCCACAGCCAGAGATTGCCGCTGCTGGACAGGGCGCTCAGCCCGAAGCTCGACGTCGTGACGGGATTCAGCTCCACGATGGGCGGTGCCTCCTGCCCGATCAGCATCGAGAACCGGTTCCACTGCCCCTCCAGCCAGGCCCGCCGGATCCGGAGCAGCGGAAAGGTCCGCCCCCCATTGGAGGGCTGCTGCCCGCCGAAGAAGTCGGCGTCCAGCTCCGCCCGCCACTCGGCGCCGCCCAGTTCGGGGAGGAAGGCCCGCACCATCACCCGGGTCTGCCGCAGCGTCCCGCCGATGCCGTCGGTGGGGAAGCTGTCGGCCGCCGTCTCCGGCACCGCGAACTGGGGCAGGTCGCTGTTGTTGGTCCGGGCCGAGGTGTAGAACCCGTTGAGCAGGATGGTGCCGTGGAAGCTCACATCCACGCCGGGGCGGTCCTGCTGGGCGGCGAGCCCGCCGGCGGCCAGCAGGGGCAGCGCGAGCGCCAGGGCCAGAACTCGAGAGGTGCGCATGGTGTCCATGTGGTTGACGGTGTCCCGCTCCGCCGGGTATGCTACCCCCGTGCGGATCCCCCCTCTACTCCGACTGGCGGCCCTGATCGGATGTCTCGCGGCCCAGCCCGGTGTGGCGCAGGTCGCGGTGAGCGGCCGGCTGACCATCCTGGACCGGGGCGACCGCCCGGGGCAGGACGTCGGCAACGCGGTACTCTGGCTCGAGTCCCCGACCCTCCCGGCGGCCATGCCGGTGGAGACGCGGATCGTGACCGAGGGGAAGCAGTTCGTTCCCCGGATCGTCGTGGTCCCCGCCGGTTCCACCGTCCGGTTCCCCAACAACGACCCCTTCAACCATAATGTGTTCTCCCTCTCGGAGCAGGGGTCCTTCGACCTGGGCCTGTACGGGCGGGGAGAGGAGAAGGGCACCGTCCTGGCCCACCCCGGCCTGGTCCAGGTGTACTGCAACGTCCACGCGCAGATGAGCGCCGTGATCCTGGTGCGGGGCAACGGCCAGTGGGTCCGCCCCGGCTCCGACGGCAGCTTCCGCTTCAGCGATGTACCCGCCGGCGACTACACCCTCCACGTCTGGCATGAACGGGCCCAGCCGGTGAGCCAGCCGCTCCGGGTCGGCGCCGCCGCGCCGGCGCCGCTGGCGCTGACGCTGGACGCCCGGCGCTGGCGCTTCGTGCAGCACAAGGACAAGACCGGCCGGGCCTACTCCGACCGCGGCCGACGGTACTAGCGTTGCCCCGCCCCCGTCTCGCCCTCAAGATCTTCACCGCCACCGCCCTGGTGGTGGTGCTCGCGCTCGGCGTGGCGCTCCTCTTCACCCGCCACTTCGCCATCCGCGCCGCCGAGGAGTCCATCGGGCGCGGGCTGGCGGCCACGGCCTCCGCCCTGACTGACCAGCTCGAGAGCCGCTCCCACACCCTGCAGCAGGTGGCCCGGGCCCTCGCCCAGGTGCCGACCTACGTCTCCCGCATCGAACTCGGGTTCCAGTCGGAGGGGCGCTCCGACCTCCTCGACCAGGCGGCCGAGTTCCAGCAGCAGGGGGAGGCGGACTGGGCGCTGCTGACCGACGACCAGGGGACGCTCCAGGCCTTCACCCGCAGCAACGAGCTCTTCGGCATCTCGCTGGCCGGCGAGGGGAGCATGGTGGAGCAGGCGCTGCTCGGCTCCTCCGCCACCGGCACCTGGGTGGAGCCGGACAACGCCGCCTTCCAGGCCGCCGCGGTGCCCATCCGGGTGGGCGAGGGGCCGGTACGCGGCACCCTGGTGATGGGGCTTGCGCTCGGTGGCCGCGGCGGTGGCGGGGCAGGTCACCTTCGACCGGCTCTCCACCGAGGACACCGCCGCCTCGCACCTGCGCCTGGATACCGGGGGGGACACCTGGATCGGGGAGCTGGGGGTGCTGCGGACGGCGTCGGGCGCGCCGGTGGGGGGCTTCGCGGCGCTCCGCTCCCGTGCGGTGGAGCTGGCCCCCTACGCCCGGCTGCAGCAGGCGATCCTCATCGCGTTCATCGGCGGGCTGCTCTTTGCCTCGCTCGGGGCGCTGCTGCTGGCGCGTGGAATCGCGCGGCCGGTGCGGGAGCTGGTGGCGGTCACCCGCCAGGTGAGTGCCGGCAACTACGACGCCGAGATCAGGGTGGGGAGCGGGGACGAGATCGGCGAACTGGCCGAGGCCTTCAAGGGGATGGTGGCGGAGCTCAAGGAGAAGCAGCAGCTGGTGGACTTCCTGAGCGCCACCGGCGCCCACACCGTGGCCATGCGGCCCAGCATCGCGGTCAACGCCGTCGGCCCCATCCCCGGCGAGGTCTTCGCCGGCCGCTACGAGATCAAGAGCGTGCTGGGGCAGGGGGGGATGGGCGTGGTCTACCGCGCCGTGGACCGGGAGCTGGACGAGCAGGTGGCCATCAAGCTGCTGCACGGCGAGATGGTCCGCCGGGACGCCTCGCTGCTGGAGCGGTTCAAGCAGGAGATCCGCCTCGCGCGCCGGATCACCCACCCCAACGTGGTCCGCACCCACGATCTCGGTGAGGCCGAGGGGCTGTACTTCATCACCATGGAGTTCGTGGAGGGCACCAGCCTCGACGACCTCATCCGCAAGCGCGGCCGGCTCCCCGTGGGGGTGACCCTGACCGTGGCGCGCCAGCTGCTCCGCGCCCTCGAGGCCGCGCATGCCCAGGGCGTCGTGCACCGAGACATCAAGCCGCAGAACATGATCGTGGACGCCCAGGGGTTCCTGAAGGTCATGGACTTCGGCATCGCGCGGCTGGCGGACAACTCCAAGGGCCTCACCATGGACGGCGCGGTGGTCGGCACCCCCGACTACATGGCGCCGGAACAGCTCCTCGGCCGCGAGGTGGACGGCCGGGCGGACATCTACGCCACCGGGGCGGTGCTGTTCCAGTGCCTGACGGGAGAGCGGCTCTTCCCCGCCGATTCCCTCCCCACCCTCATCATGAAGCAGGTGGAGGAGCCGGCCCGCGACCCCCGGACGCTGAGCCCCGAGGTCCCGCCCGCGCTGGCGCAGGCGATCCTCAAGGCGCTGGCCAAGGACCCCGCGGCGCGGTTCCAGACGGCGCATGACTTCGCGGTGGCGCTGGAGCGGATGTAGGGGGCCGACGGGCCGACGGGACGAGGGCGACGGGGCCGCGGGGGAGCGGAGGAGGGTGCGCCGCTCGGCGGTCTCCCCAATCCTGTGCGGCCACCCTCCGACGCGACAACGCGGCTGCGTCGCCCACATTTCCCCGTTCCCCCGTTCCCCGTTCCCTCCTCCCTCTTCCCTCTACCCCATAGTTCAGCTAGCCTCCCCGAACCATGAACCCCGCCCCCATTTCGTCGCTCACCCCCGCGACCCTCGCCACCGCCTCCTGGGACGACATCCGGCCGCTCTACCAGGAGCTGCTCGACCGGCCCCTCGCCGAGGGCGGGGTGCCGGCCTGGCTGGCGGACTGGTCCCGGCTGGAGGAGATCGTGGGGGAGGCCGCGGCGCTGGCGATGATCGCCTACACCTGCGACACCACCGATCCGTCCAAGGAGGCCGCCCACCTCCGCTACTCGGGGGAGATCCTGCCGCGGCTGGAGGAGCTGGAGGTGGCCCTCGCCCGCCGGCTGCTGGAGACCGGCTACAGTCAGCCGGAGCTGATGGTGACTCTCGCGCGCTTCAAGACCGGGGCCGAGATCTTCCGGGAGGAGAACGTCCCCCTCGCCACCCAGATCGAGGAGCTCTCCACCCGCTACCAGAAGGTGACCGGCGGGCTCACGGTCGAGTGGGACGGCGTCGAGAAGACCCTGCCCGAACTGCAGCCCTACCTGCAGCAGCAGGATCGCGCGGTGCGGGAGCGGGCCTTCCGGCTCAGCTCCGGCGCCTACGCCGAGCGGCGGGATGAATTGGCGGGGATCTTCGACGAACTGTTCGACCTCCGGAGCCGGACGGCGCGGAACGCCGGCTTCGCCGACTACGAGAGCTACGCCTTCAAGGCCAAGTGCCGCTTCGATTACACCCCCGCCGACTGTCGCCGTTTCCATGAATCGGTCGAGGCGGTGGTGGCCCCCGCCGTGGCCCGCGTGATGGACCGCCGCCGGCAGCGGCTGGGCGTGGCGGAGCTCCGGCCCTGGGATGTCGGCCCCGATCCGGAGGGGCGCCCGCCGCTCCGGCCGTTCCAGAAGCCGGAGGAGCTGGAGCAGGGGGGGCAGCGGATCTTCGACCGGGTCGGTGCGGAGTTCGGCCGGCAGTACCGCATCATGATGGACGAGCGGCTGCTCGACCTCGGCGTCCGGAAGGGCAAGGCCCCCGGCGGCTACTGCGAGACGCTGCACCACCGCGGCCGGCCCTTCATCTTCATGAACGCCGTCGGGGTGTTCGACGACGTCTCGACGCTGCTGCACGAGGCGGGGCACGCCTTCCACGCCTTCGAGGCCCACGGCCGGCCGCTGGTCTGGGAGCGCCATCCCGGGCTCGAGATGTGCGAGCTGGCCTCGATGTCCATGGAGCTGCTGGCCACGCCGTACCTGGGGAAGTCCACCGGTGGTTTCTTCTCCGAGGAGGAGCTGGTGCGGGCCCGGGTTGAGCACCTGGAGGATGTGCTGGTGACGCTCTCCCACGTGGCCTCGGTGGATGCCTTCCAGAGCTGGATCTACAGCAGCGGCGCCGGACGGGACGGAGTGGCGCGGGACCAGGCCTGGCTCCGGATCCGCGGCCGGTTCGAGCGCGGCATTGACTGGAGCGGGCTCGAGCGGGAGCGGATCGCGCGCTGGTACCGGCAGCTCCACATTTTCCTTTATCCCTTCTACTACATCGAGTACGGGATCGCGCAGGTGGGGGCGCTGCAGGTCTGGCGCAACAGCCTCGCCGACCAGGGGCAGGCGGTGGCCCGCTACCGGGCGGCGCTGGCGCTGGGTAATACCCGCTCGCTGCCGGAGCTGTACCGCGCGGCGGGGGTGGAGCTGAGCTTCGATGCCGGGCTGATGGGGGAGCTGGTGGAGCTGGTGGAGGGGGAGTTGGAGCGGTTGCGGTAGGCGGTAGCGACGTTAGCGACGGTAAGGACGGTAGCGACGGTAACGACGGTCAGGGTGGTAGTGTGATGGGCG
>JBGAST010000087.1:0-6507 GCA_044229575.1 Holophagaceae bacterium
GGCGGGCCCCCCGCGCCAACCCCCTTCGGCCACACCCCCCACCGGGGGGGGGGTTCCGCGCCCCCCGGCTCGCTGCGGGGGCCCCCAGCCCCGGACGCGCCGGCGGCCGGCGGGCTGGAAATCAAGCCTCTGCCCAAGGGTCCCCTGCAGGTGAAGGGGCCCCTCCTCCTCCGGGACGCCGCGGACCGGGTCCGCTACGCGGGGGTGGAGACCTGGCTCTGCCGCTGCGGCGCCTCCGGGACCAAGCCCTTCTGCGACGGTAGCCACCGGGCCGCCGGCTTCGAGGGTTGAGGGAAGCCGGTTCCGAGGGCTGACGGGGAGCGGCCTTTCGCGCCATCCTGAAGCCATGGAACCCCAGGGCGAGAATGAGCAAAAGGTGGCCTTCTGCCTCGAGCTGGGGCGGGCCCTCCACAGCTTCGGCACGCCGGCCCACCGCTTCGAGGAGGCCATGCACCGGGTGGCCCAGAGCCTCGGCATCGAGGGCGACTTCCTCGCCCACCCCACGGCCTTCTTCGCGGAGCTGAAGACTCCGGCGGCGCGCGAGGTCTTCATGGTGCGGGCCGAGCCCGGGGAGACGAACCTGGGCAAGCTGGTGCGCATCCAGGCCACGGTGCGGGCGGTGGCGGACGGCTCCCTGCCCATCCAGGACGCGGCGGAGGAGGTGCGGGGCATCGTCCGGGAGAAGCCCGCCTTCGGCGCCGCGGCGACCCTCGCGGCCTTCGCCCTCTCCTCGGGCCTGGCGGCGCGCTTCTTCGGCGGCGGCTGGCGGGAGCTGGTGCTGGCGGCCCTCCTGGGCCTCGCGGTGGGCCTCCTGGGCCAGCTCACGGCCACCCGGAAGCACCTGGCCCAGGTCTTCGTGCTCCTGGCCTCCACCCTCGCAGGCTTCGCGGGAGTGCTCCTCGCCCACGGGATCCCCCACACCGCGGCCTTCACCGTGACCCTGGCGGCCATCGTGATCCTCCTGCCGGGGCTGAAGCTCACCATCGCCCTGCGGGAGGTGGCCACGGGGAACCTGGTGGCGGGCTCCAGCCGCCTCACGGACGCGGTGATGACCCTGCTGATGCTGGCCTTCGGCGTCGCCCTGGGCCGCCAGCTGGCCTTCCAGATCGCCCTCGCCTTCCGGGAAAGCGCTTCCCTGCCGCTGCCCTGGTGGACCGAATGGCTCGCCCTCGCCGCGGTGCCGGTGGCCTACCTGGTGCTCTTCCAGGGACGGAAGCAGGACTTCCGGTGGATCCTCCTGGGCTGCTTCGTCGCCTACCTGGCCGCCCGCCTCGGGGCGGTGCTGGTGGGCCCCGAGCTGGGGGCGGGCCTCGGCGCCATGGGCATGGGCCTCGCCTCCAACACCTTCGGCCGCCGCACCCGGCTGCCCAACCAGATCATGCAGCTGCCGGGCCTCCTGCTCCTGGTGCCCGGCTCTGTGGGCTTCCGGGGCCTGGCCTTCCTCACCATGGGGGAGACCGAGGTCGGCGTGCAGACGGCCTTCCGCATGGTGTTCCTGGCGGTGGCGCTGGTGATGGGGCTCAGCCTGGCCAACGCGGTGGCGCCGCCCCGGAAGGGGCTCTGAAATCCTGCCGGCGTCGGAGGGGAAGGGGGCCCGCGACCCTTTGCGTTGATCCGCCGCCCCGCGCACCATGGTGGAGGTTGTGCCGGAAGATGGTCTGGCAGCCTCGTGAGGACAGGCCATGACCCTTTGCACCTTCATCGCGGGCACCGGGCGCCACGTCCCCTCCATGGCAGTCCCCAACGCGGACTTTGTCCGCCACCGCTTCCACGGTCCGGACCACCGGCCCGTGGACAAGACCAACGCCGAGATCCTCGCCCAGTTCGAGGCCATCACGGGGATCCGGGAGCGGCGCTACGCCCCGCCGGGAATGGTGGCCTCGGACCTCGCCTTCGCGGCCGCGCAGGAGGCGCTGGATTCTTCGGGCCTCGATCCGGAAGCCCTGGACGGGATCATCGTCGCCCACAACTTCGGGGACGTGCGGCCCGGGAGCCACCGCTCGGACATGGTGCCCTCCCTGGCGGCCCGGGTGAAGGCGCGCCTGGGGATCCGCAATCCGGCGTCCGCGGCCTTCGATCTGGTCTTCGGGTGCCCAGGCTGGCTGCAGGGGGTCATCCAGGCGGACGCCATGATCCGCTCCGGCCAGGCGAAGCGCGTGATGGTGATCGGCGCAGAGACCCTGTCCCGGGTCAGCGACCCCCACGACCGGGACAGCCTCATCTACGCCGACGGCGCCGGGGCTACGATCCTGGAGGGAAGGGAAAGCAAAGACCCCACCGGCATCCTGGCCCACGCGGTGCGCTCGGACGCCGTGGAGTACTCGGCGATGCTGTCCATGGGGCCTTCCTATGAAGACGGCGCGAGCCCCGGGGACCTCTTCCTGAAGATGGAGGGCCGCAAGCTCTACCGCTACGCCCTCAACCACGTGCCGGGAGCCATGCAGGCCTGCCTGGACCAGGCCGGCGTGGCGCTGCGGGACGTTTCCAAGATCCTCATCCACCAGGCCAACTGGAAGATGGACGAGGCCATCGTGGACGCCCTCTACAAGGGCGCCGGCATCGAGCCCACGCCGAGCGGCGTGATGCCCATGACCATCGCCTGGCTGGGCAACAGCTCCGTGGCCACCATCCCCACCATCCTCGACCTGATCCTGAAGGGCGAGCTGGAGGGCCACGCCATCCATCCCGGCGAAACGATCCTGCTCGCGTCTGTGGGTGCGGGGATGAACATCAACGCCGTGGCGTACCGGATGCCGTTCTAGCGTTCAGGCGGCTTCGGGCGCGGGGCTCGGCGCCGGCGCCCGGGGCAGCACCAGCAGGTTGCCCCCCAGGCAGAGGGCCACGCCGAAGGCCAGCCGCCACTCCCAGTGGAGGCCTTCGAAGAACGTGGAGAGCAGCAAGGCCACCACGGGGATGGCCACCATGGCATAGCCGGCGCGGCCGGCGCCGATGCGGCCCACCAGGGTGAGGTAGGCGCCGAAGGCGAGGATGGAGCCGAAGACCGCCAGGAAGGCCAGGGAGCCGAGGTAGCGCGGGGAGGCGTCGAAGGCGAAGGGCCGGCCCGCGGCCCAGGCGTAGAGGCCCACGAAGGCCGCGCCGTAGGCCATGCCCACCGCGTTGCCTTCCATCACCGGGATGCCTCGCCTCTGGTTGCCCTGGGAGACCAGGTTGCTGGCGCTGGCCGCCACGGTCCCCGCCAAGGCAAGGAGCAGCCCGGTCCGCGCGTGGCCTCCCTGGAGGGCCGTGGCGCCGGGCAGGCAAATCAGGGCCACGCCCGCCACGCCGAGGACGGCGCCGGCCACAGCCTTCACCGCGAGGGGCGTGGCGAAGCAGAGGCGGGCGCCGAGAAGGTTGAGGATGGCGATGAGGGAGAAGATCAGCGCGGTGAGGCCCGAGGGGATGCGCTGCTCCGCCAGGTATACGCACACGTAGTTGATGCCGAACATCAGCGCCCCCTGGAGGGCCAGCCAGCCGTGCTCCCGCGCCGTGAAGCGCAGCTTCAACCCCCGCGCCAGGCACCAGCCCGCCAGGAGCAGGGCCGCCAGGGCGAAGCGGTAGGCCACGGAGACTTCCGGCGCCACGCGGCCGTACTGGAAGGTGATGGCGATCCAGGTGGAGCCCCAGATGAGGACAGCGGTGAGGTAGAGGGCGAGGTTGCTCATGGGCGGAAGGCTCCCATCATGCCCGGGCCGCCAGCGCCGCGTGCTCCGCGGTGAAGGCTTCGTAGCTGGGCATGGCGCCGCCCGGGCGGGGGAGGATCCAGGCATTGTCCAGGGCCTCCCAGCCCACGCGGGCGTAGTAGTCCCGGGCGAGGGGGGAGGCCAGCAGCACCCAACGCACGTCGGGCCAGGGCCCGGTCAGCAGGTCCAGCAGGGCCCGGCCCACGCCGGCCTTCTGGTAGGCCGGGTGCACCGCCAGGTCGCAGACGTAGCCGTCGAAGGCGCCGTCGGTCCAGCCCCGCAGGAGGCCCACCAGCCGTTCGCCGTCCCAGGCGGCGAAGACCACGTTGCTGCCTTCGAACATGCGGCGGACGCGGTCGGGATCGCCGATGGGCCGGCGCAGGGGCGAGGCCGCGTAGAGGGCGCGGATGGCGTCCAGGTCCGGGCGGCGGTCGGTGGTGGTGGTGATCATGCTCCGGCTCCCGAGATGGCTTCCGCGCCGGGCAGGTCCAGCTGGAAAGCGACGCCCAGGCGGTTCCAGGCGTTGATGAGGGTGATGGCCACCGTGAGGTGCACCGTCTCCGCCTCCGTGAAGGCCTCGCGCACCTGGGCGTAGAGGGCGTCGGTCACGCCGTGGCGGCCCAGGTCCGTCAGGGCCTCGGTCCACTCCAGGGCCGCCCGCTCCCGGGGGCTGAAGAAGGGGGCGTCCCGCCAGCCCGCCACGGTGGCGAGGCGGCGGGGCGCCTCCCCGGCCTGCAGGGCCTCCGTGGCGTGCATGTCCATGCAGTAGGCGCAGCCGTTGAGCTGGGAGGCCCGCAGCTCCACGAGGTGGAGCAGGGAGGCCTCGAGGCCGCTGGCCCGGGTGTGGCGCCAGATCGTCATCAGGCCCTGGAAGGCCTGGGGAGCGGTGTCCTTGTAATGGAGGGCGGTGCGCATGGGGGCTCCTTCGGGTTCCAAGATGGGGCTTGCATGGTCTGCCAAAAAGGTCCATTTATGAAAAAGGAGCTAGACCATGCGCCCCTGGACCTTCCCCGTCGCCCTGGACGCCACCGCCGCCGAGCCGGTCTTCCTCCAGATTGCCCGGGCCGTGGCCGCCGACATCCGCCGGGGCCGGCTGAAGCCCGGGGCCGTGCTGCCGGGCTCCCGGACCCTGGCCGCCGAGCTGGGGGTCCACCGCAACACGGTCCTCGCGGCCTACCGGGAGCTGGAGGCCGAGGGCTGGACCCGCGCCGAAGCGCGCTCCACCATGGTGGCCACGGACCTGCCGGCGGCGCCGGAGCGGCCCAGGCTCCCCCGGGGCGGGCTCGGCTTCACCCTGGAGGCGCCGGAGGTGCCGCTCCCCTTCGCGCCGCCCCCGGCGCGGGGCGTGCTGGCCTTCGGGGGGGGCTTCTCGGATCCGCGCCTGGTGCCCGTGGAGCTCCTCGGGCGCGCCTACCGCCGGGCCCTGAACCAGCGCGGGCTCCTGGAGTACGGCGATCCCCGGGGCGACCTGCGCCTGCGGGTGGCGGTGGCCCAGCTCCTCAGCGAGATGCGGGGCCTGGCGGGGGGCGCGGACCAGACCTTCATCACCGGCGGCAGTCAGATGGGCCTGGACCTGGTGGCGCGCACCCTGCTGCGGGCCGGCGACCGCGTGGGGGTGGAGGATCCGGGCTACCCGCCGGCCTGGGCCACCCTGCGGAGCGCCGGCGCCGAGCTGGTGCCCCTGCCCGTGGACGCGGGGAGCCTGCGGATCGAGGCGCTGGAAGCGGAACTGGCGAAGGGCGCCCTGCGGGCCCTCTACCTCACGCCCCACCACCAGTTCCCCACCACTGTCACCATGAGCGCGCCCCGGCGCCTGCGCCTGCTGGAGCTGGCGCGCCGGCACCGCCTCGCCCTCTTCGAGGACGACTACGACTTCGAGTTCCACTTCGAGGGCCGGCCCGTGCTGCCCCTCGCCAGCGCCGACACCGCCGGTGTGGTGGTCTACATCGGCACCCTCTCCAAGGTGCTGGCGCCGGGCCTGCGCCTGGGCTTCGTTTCGGGACCCCAGGCCCTGGTGGAAGCCCTCGCCGCCAAGCGCATGACCACGGACCGCCAGGGGGACCAGGTCCTGGAGCGCGCGGTGGCGGAGCTCCTGGAGGACGGCCTTCTCCAGCGCCACGTCCGCAAGATGCGCCGGGTCTACGCGGGGCGCCGGGAAGCCCTGGCGACCGCCCTGCGCCGCCACCTCGGCGACGCCATGGCCTTCGACCTGCCCCCCGGCGGCATGAGCCTCTGGCTGACGGTCGCCCGGGGCCTTTCCGTGGAGGCCTGGTCCCGGCGCGCCCGGGCGGCCGGCGTGGTCTTCTACCCCGGGAGCCCCTTCGATTTCCGGCGGCGGACGCTGCCCAACCTCCGGCTGGGCTTCACCGCCATGGACGAGGCGGAACTGCGGGAGGCGGTGCGGCGGATGAAGGCGGCGCTGCCCGGTTAGTTGGCAGTCCGGGGCCGGCGGGGGCACCCTGGGCCGGGGGCCGAGCCGGTCCCCGGAGCCGGAGCCGTCCATGAACCCTGAAGCTCTGAACATCCCGAGCCTGCAGGACAAGGTGCCCGCCGAGGAATGGCGCCTGCGGGTGGACCTCGCCGCGGCCTACCGGCTGGTGGCGGCCTTCGGCTGGGACGACGGCGCGCTGGCACACTTGAAGCAGCGCTTCGACTGGCTGCTGCAATCGCCCGGCATCGGCCTGATCACAGGCGAGCCCGGCGTGGGCAAGACCGCCGCGCTGCGCAGCCTCACGCACGCGCTCAACCCCCACCGCTACCTGGTGCTGTACCAGGCCGAGACCGACTTCGGCCGCGTGGACATCTACCGCGGTCTGGCGCGCGCCCT
>JBGAST010000088.1:0-6326 GCA_044229575.1 Holophagaceae bacterium
CCGGGGGGGGGCAAACCCCCCCCCCACGTCCGCAGCCGCGCCGGCCACGGGGGGTGCGAAATGCCCACCCCCCGCGACTTCCTCCAGAAAACCGGCTGCCTGGCCCTGGCCTTCCATGTGCCCATGGAGCTGAAGAGCTTCACCCGCGACCCCGCCAGCCCCGGCACCGCCGCCCTCGAACCCAACGCCTTCCTCCGCATCGCCAAGGACGGCGCCGTCACCGTCTGGGCCACCCGCAGCGAGATGGGCCAGGGGGTGCGCACCTCCATGGCCCAGGCCGTGGCCGACGAGCTGGGGGCCGACTGGACCAAGGTCCAGGTGCAGCAGGCCAGCAGCGCCCCGCGCTTCGGCGATCTGGGCATCACCGGCGGCAGCCAGACCACCAAGACCACCTTCGAGGCCTTCCGCAAGGTGGGCGCCACCGCAAGGGAGATGCTGGTGGAAGCCGCGGCCGCCCGCTGGAAGGTGCCGGCCAAGGCCTGCGTCGCCCGGGACGGGCGCGTGCGGCATGAAGGCTCCAAGCGCAGCGCCCCCTTTGGCGACCTGGTGGAGGAGGCCGCGAAGCTGACGCCCCCGGAAAAGCCCGAGCTCCGGCAGATCAAGGGCCTGGGCCGCAGCCGCCGGCGCCTGGATGGCCCGGACCTCGTCACGGGGAAGGCCCGGTTCGGCACGGACATGCGTCTCCCGGGCCTGCTCACCGCCAGCATCGAGCGCTGCCCGGTCTTTGGCGGCAAGGTGAAGTCCTTCGACGCCGCCGCGGCCCTCAAGGTGCCCGGCGTGAAGCAGGTCTTCCAGGTCGCCAGCGGGGTGGCGGTGCTGGGGGAGCACACCTGGGCGGCCCTGGCGGGCCGGGACCTGCTGAAGGTCGAATGGGAGGAGGGCCCGGCGGCCCAGGCTTCCAGCGCCGCCATGAAGGCCCAGTTTGCGAAGCGCCTGGAAAGCCCGGGCAAGACCGTCCGCAAGGAAGGGAAGGGCGCCGCCGGCCTCGAGGGCGCGGCGAAGCGCCTGAAGGCCGCCTACGACTTCCCCTTCCTGGCCCACGCCACCATGGAGCCCATGGTGGCCACCGCGGACGTGAAGGCCGACCGCTGCGACATCTACGCCCCCACCCAGGCCGTGGGTCTCTCCATGCCCATGGTGATGGCGGCCACGGGACTGAAGGCCGAGCAGATCGAGGTGCACATCCCCCTGCTGGGGGGCGGCTTCGGCCGCCGGGCCATGCCGGACTTCCTCATGGACGCCGTGGAGTGCTCGAAGAAGGCCGGGGCCCCCGTGAAGGTCCAATGGAGCCGCGAAGACGACATGCGCCACGACTGGTACCGCCCGGCCACCCTGCACCACCTGGAGGGCGGCCTGGACGCCAAGGGCAGCCTGGCCGCGTGGCGCCACCGCCTGGCCGGGGGATCCATCGCCGCCAGCCTCCACTTCCCCTGGCCTCCGGAGGCCACGGAGATTTCCGGCGCTGCGGACCTGCCCTACGCCATCCCCGACCTCGAGGTGGAATGGGCCCAGAGCGACGTCCCCGTGCCCCTGGGCTTCTGGCGCGCCGTGCCCGCCTCCTTCAACCCCTTCGCCTCGGAGTGCTTCTTCGACGAGCTGGCCCACGCCGCCGGCAAGGACCCCCTCGCCTGGCGCCTGGAGCTGCTTAAGGGCGAGGGCAGGCGCAAGGTGGGCCGCGAGGAGGTCGACCTGGCCCGGCTCCGGAAGGTGCTGGAGACCGTGCGGGACAAGTCCGGCTGGACCACCGCCAGGTTCCCCAAGGGCCGGGGCCACGGCGTCGCCGCCCACGCCTACCTCGACTGCGACACCTATGTCGCGCAGGTCGCCGAGGTGGCGGTGAAGGCCGATGGTTCCATCCGCGTGCTGCGGGTGGTCTGCGCCGTGGACTGCGGCTACGCGGTGAATCCCGAGAACGTGAAGGCCCAGATGGAGGGCGGCATCCTCTACGGCCTCAGCGCCGCCCTCTTCGGCGAGATCACCGTGGACCGTGGCCGCGTGGTCCAGGGCAGCTTCCGGGACTACCCCGTGGCCCGCATGGCGGACATGCCGAAGGTGGAGGTGCACATCATCGCCCACCCGGGCTTCGTGCCCCCTGGCGGCGTCGGCGAGCCGGGCCTGCCGCCCCTTGCCCCGGCGGTGGGCAACGCGGTCTTCCATGCCACCGGCAAGCGACTGCGGAGCCTGCCCATGACCCCCGACAAGGTCCGCTCGGCGTGAAGGAGCTGCAGGACATCCTGAAAGCCATCCGCGAGGCCGGCACGCGGGAACTCGGCCTCGCGACCCTCGTGCGGGTGGAAGGCCACAGCTTCCGCCGCCCCGGGGCCCGGATGCTCATGGACCTCGAAGGCCCGCGCCTCGGGGCCCTGAGCGGCGGCTGCCTGGAGGCGGACGTCTTTGCCCGGTGGCGGGAGGATCCAGGCCGTCCCCGCCTGCTCACCTATGACCTCCGCAACGACCTGGACCTGATCTGGGGCACGGGCTCGGGCTGCGGGGGCCTGGCGGAGATCCTCGTGGAGACCCTGGATCCCCGGGCGCCCTGGCTGGCCTTCCTGGAGGAGAGCCTGGCCGCACGGCGGACGGGCTGGCTGCATACGGCCTCCGAGGGGCCCGCCCTGGGCGCCCGCCGCTGGGGTCCGGCGGGAACCGCGGCGCCGGAAGGCGGATTCCTGGAAACCGTCCTGCCCCCCATCCAGCTCTGGATCCTCGGCGCCAGCGATGACGCGCAGCCCCTGGCGCGCATGGCGAAGGAGCTGGGCTGGACCGTGGGGGTCGCGGACCACCGTCCCGCCTTCGCCAACGCCGCCCGCTTCCCCATGGCCGACGCGGTGCGCGCCGGCCTGCCCCGGGCCCTCGTGCCCGCCCTCGGACTGGACGCCCGCAGCGCCGCCGTGCTCATCACCCACAACTACGCCAAGGACCTGGAAGCCCTGCGGGAGCTCCTGCCCTCCCCGGCCGGCTATGTGGGCCTCATGGGCCACCGGCTCCGGGGCGCGCGGCTGCTCGCCGAGCTGGAAGCCGAAAACATGGACCTCACACCGGCCCAGATCATCCGCTTCCACCATCCCGTGGGCCTGGACCTGGGGGCCGAGGCGCCGGAGACCGTGGCCCTGGCCATCCTCGCGGAGATCCAGGCGGTGCTCGCGGGACGGCGGGGCATGCCCTTGCGGGAGCGGCACGGGGCCATCCACGAGGCCTTGGCGTGAATGTCGGCGCCGTCATCCTCGCCGCCGGCGCCTCCGTGCGCATGGGCCGGCCCAAGCAGCTCCTGCAGGTGCGGGGCGAGCCCCTGGTGCGGCGCATCGCGAAGGCCGCCCTGCGCTCCAAGGTGGACTCCGTGGTGGTGGTGCTGGGCGCTCGGGCGGGGGACATCGCGCCGGTGCTGGAGGATCTGCCAGTCCTCTTGGCCTTCAATGACGCCTGGGCGCAGGGCCTGGCCTCGTCCATCCAGACGGGGCTGGCCTCGCTTCCCGCGGGCACCGAGGCCGCCCTCCTGCTCACCTGCGACCAGCCCGCCCTGGACGCCCGGGTACTGAACCGCCTCCTCAAGGCCGCCGACGGGGATCCCCTGGTCCGGGTGGCCTGCGCCTACGGCGACACCGTGGGCATCCCCGCCCTTTTCGGCCGGGGCTGGTTCCCCCGCTTCCGTCAGCTCACCGGCGACCGGGGCGCCAAGACCCTGCTCCAGGGCGAGGGCGTGATCGAAGTTGCCTGGGAAGCCGGCGCCCACGACCTGGACACCCCCGAGGACGTCAAGCGCTGGGGCCTGGGGGCGCGGTGATCAGGCGCTGCGCCGGGCGGCGGGCGCTGCCGCGGGCGCCTGGGCGGGGGCCGGCTTGCGGCGGGCCCGGGCCTTCTCCACTTCCGCCATGTGGTCCTGGGCCCAGGCGCAAAGGCTGCCCAGGGGCTCCCGCAGGGTCTGGCCCAGGGGCGTGAGTTCGTATTCGGTGCGGGGCGGCACCTCCGGGAAGACCGTGCGCTTCACCAGGCCGTCCTCCTCCAGCTTGCGGAGGGTCTGGGTGAGCATCTTCTGGCTGATGCCCTGGATGGCCCGCTGCAGCTCGCCGTACCGCTTGGTGCCGCTGGAAAGCAGGTAGATCACCAGCACGGTCCACTTGTCGGCGATGAGGTCCAGGACCTTCCGGGTCGGACAGACCCCGCTCAATACGTTGGGTTCCAGGTTGCAGGCTTTTCTAACCATTGGGTACCTACCTTCCAAAATAGTGCCTACTTTCCAAAAGAGAGCAGCCACCTAAACATTGGGTCACAGACCAGGGGAATGCAACCCTCCGGTCTTGAGGCTACACCCAATCAGGCCCAGGAGGCCCCATGTCCACCCTCGTGAAGCACCTCACCGATTCTGATTTCGCCGCCGCCACGGCCGCGGGCACCACCCTGGTGGACTTCTGGGCCCCCTGGTGCGGCCCCTGCCGCATGGTCGCCCCGGTCCTGGACGAACTGGCCGTGGACCTCCAGGGCCGGGCCACCATCGCCAAGGTGAACGTGGACGAACAGCCCCGCACCGCCGGCGACTACGGCATCCAGAGCATTCCCACCCTGCTGCTGTTCAAGGATGGCAAGCCCGTGGGCAAGCTCGTGGGCGCCCAGCCCAAAGCCCAGATCGCCGCTTTCGTTTCCCGCGCCCTCTGATCCCATCCCAGCCACCGGAGCCCACCATGACCACCGCGACCCCTGCCGCCACCACCCGTGATCTCTTCGCCCCCGCCACCCTCGGGCCCCTCATCCTGACGAACCGGGTGGTGATGGCTCCCATGACCCGCTCGCGGGCGGAGGGCAATGTACCCAACGACCTCATGGCCGCCTACTACGGCCAGCGGGCCGGCGCGGGCCTCATCATCACCGAAGGCGTGGCGCCGCACCCCGACGGGCTCGGGTACGCCCGCATCCCGGGCCTCTTCAACGCGGCCCAGGTTGAGGGCTGGCGCAAGGTGGCGGACGCGGTGCACGCCAAGGGCGGCCACATCTTCGTCCAGCTCATGCACACGGGCCGCGTGGGCCATCCCGCCAACCTGCCCGCGGGCGCCGGGATCCTGGCGCCTTCGGCCATCCAGGCCCAGGGCGACATGTGGACGGACGCGGAAGGCATGCAGCCCATGCCGGCGCCCCGGGAAATGACCGCCGCCGATCTTGCGGAGGCCAAGGCCGCCTTCGTCCAGGCCGCCCGGAACGCCAGGGAAGCGGGCCTCGACGGGGTGGAACTCCACGCCGCCAACGGCTACCTGCTGGAGCAGTTCCTCAACCCCGGCACCAACCGGCGCGGGGACGGCTACGGCGGTTCCCTGGAAGCCCGCTCCCGCTTCGTGGTGGAGGTGGCCGAGGCGGTGGCGCAGGCCATCGGCGCCGACCGCGTGGGCGTCCGCGTGTCCCCCTTCGGCGCCTTCAACGACATGCCGCCCTACGACGAGGTGGAAGCCACCTACCTCCACCTGGCGCAGGAATTCTCCCGCCTCGGCCTCGCCTACCTGCATGTGGTGGACCACAGCAGCATGGGCGCGCCGGAGGTCCCGGCGACCCTGAAGATCGCGTTGCGGAAGGCCTTCTCCGGGACCTTCATCCTGAGCGGCGGCTACGACCGGGCGCGGGCCGAGGCCGATCTGGCCGCGGACCGGGGCGACCTCGTCGCCTTCGGCAAGCCCTTCATCTCGAACCCCGACCTCGTGGACCGCCTGAAGACCGGCGCCGAGCTCGCGGCCCCCGACATGGGCACCTTCTACACGCCGGGCCCCGCGGGCTACACGGACTATCCCGCCATCGCCTGAAGGCCTTCCTCAGCCCCCTAATCCCTTCCGTCATCGGGCCGGAGCCGGCCCTTCTTCCAAGGAAATCCCATGATCCTCGTCACCGGCAGCACCGGCAAAGTCGGCCAGCACGTGCTGGATTCCCTGCAGACCACCAAGGTCCCGTTCAAGGCGCTCGCGCGCAGTGACGGTTCCGCCAAGGCCCTGACCGCGAAAGGCGTGGGTGTCGTGCGCGGCGACCTGTCCGACGACGCGACCTGGCGCGCGGCCCTCAAAGGCGTCGAGACCGTGTTCCTGCTGACGTCCGGCGCCGATCCGTACGTCGAGGAGGGGAAGGCGTTGGTGACCGCGAAGGCCGCGGGCGTGCGGCGCGTCGTCAAGTTGTCGGCGATCGGGTCGCATGCCGACGCCGCGAACAGCTTCCAGCGCGGCCACGCGCGCGTCGAGCAGTGGCTCGAGCAGAGCGGCCTGCAGTGGACCTCGCTGCGGCCGAACTTCTTCATGCAGAACTGGGTCATCTACAACGCCGCCGCGATCAAGGCCGGGCAGCCCGTCTACGCCAACGCCGGC
>JBGAST010000089.1:0-6201 GCA_044229575.1 Holophagaceae bacterium
CCCAGGGTGGCGAGGAACCACCTGGGCGCGGCACCACGGGCAGGCCCCAGTACCATCGTTGCACATACCGAAGAGGGCCGTCTTCGCATCCTCCACCCTCGCCTCCAGCGCCTCGCACCGGGCTTCGGCGGCGTCGGCGCGGGCCTTTAGGATGCCGTTGGCCTTTACTAGCCCCTCGCGCTGGTGCTTGGATTCATCCAGCCAGCGTTCCGCCTCCTCCCTCTTGGCCCGCTCGGCGGCGAGTTCGGCCAGAATGCGCTTGTGGTCCTCGGCCAACAGCACCCATTCAGGGTTGGTTTCCGGCTTGGCAAGCAGGTCACGCTCGGCGCGGAGGGAGTCGCGTTCGGCAGCCAGTGTACCGTTCATCCAGTTGGCGGTGATGACTTCACCGCGGTGCTTCTCTTCCGCCTCCACCGCCCCGGCCCGCAGGCGCTCAAGTTCGGCCTCAAGGGTTGCGATCTGTTCGGCCCCCTCGTGGAGAATCCTGTGTGGCCACACGATGGCTGCGGCTGGATGCCCATTGCAGACCTGGAGTAGCCGCTGGACAACAGGGTTTTTGGAGTCAAACCGAAGGGTTCCGAGGCTCTTGATGCTCGGTTGGGTGGTCATGGACGATCTCCCATGTAGGCCCGGAGCAGGTCAGAGAGTTTGGATGCGATCCACCCGAGGCCCAGGATGATGCAGACGATCAGCGCCAGGGGCCAACCGAGCGCGAACGCCGCGGCCTCGAGGTAGGAGTCGTGCCGCCGCCGGCTGCCAACGACGGCGGAGAAGATGATGCCCACGATGATGTAGATGGCGTAGGCTGCGATCCAGGTGGCTGTGCGGCTCATGGTTCACTCCTCGTTCATGTCCCGGGGGTCCGGGACGTAGGCGTCGTCGTTGGCGCGGCGGTCGAAGCGGTCGTCTTCCTCGACCTGATCGCGCATGAAGGTGGCAAGGCCTGTCCTGGTGCACCGGCCGGTGGAGCGTTCGCCCCGCCTGACCCGGTAGCCGGCGGCTTTCCAGTCGTCGAAGGTGCGGGCCTTCATGCTGCCCTCCCTGCGCCGTGGCGGCGCCTCCATGCGTTGGTGGTGGCCCTGCGGGTGGACTCCTGGGCCTTGTCCGCCAGTTCCGCGGTGGCCCTGTCGGGTTCGAAGTCCCACCCGTCCCGGCGGTCGGCGGTCATCATGGCAGCCAAAGCCAGGGGGCTCATGTGGCCGACGGCCAGGGGGTCCTCCGCCACCGGGTGCCCGTGGGCGTCCATGGCCTGGACGACGACCTTCAGCTCGCCCTCCGGCAGCGGGGCCGCGGCGGGGCGGTAGGCCACAAGCCGCAGCTCGAGGCGGGGCCAGCGGGGGTGGTGGGCGTAATAGGCGATCACGGAGCCTCCTCCCGGGCCTTGAGCCTGGCTGCGGCACGGTGGTCTGCGGACAGGTGCTGCAGCTCGGGATAGTCCCGGATCAGCTGCCGGACCCGTTCCCTGGTCATGCCCAGGGCTTCGCCGGCGGCCTGGAGGCTTCCCCCGCGCTTCGTCAGGATGGGCTCGATGATCTTGAGGATCTCCTGCGCCCGGGTGGCCCGGTTGGCCTCCATGGCCCGCTGCCTGGCTTCGTCCAGGGCCACCCGGGCGTCCCGGACCTCTGGCGACCACGCCGACCGCTTGAGGTCGATCTTGCAGGCGTAGCAGGTGGTCCGCCCGGCGTTGCACCTGGGCTGCCCGCAGGCGGTGCAGGTGCCCCTCACGGGAATCCTCCCGTCTCGTGCTGGACGACCGGCCCCGTGTGGCCCTGGACCTCCGTGTCCCGGGCGAAGCTGCGTCCGCCGGGGATCCGCGCCGCCAGGGTGGCGAACCGCGCCGACACCCAGGCGTTGCGTTCGTCCAGGGCCTTGGGCCCGGTGAAGAGGTGCAGGACCTTGGCCCCGTCCTCCGTGTGTTCAAGTCCAAAAAAGGGCATGGTCATGCCTCCCGTTTCAGCGCCGCGCGCCGGGCGTAGCCGGCCTCGGCTTCGGAGGGTTCGCTCATCTCGCGCTGGTAGGCCTGGAACATGGCCCAGGCCTCGGCGTCCTTGGGTTCCCACTGGCCCAGGAGCCCTCCGCCTTCGCCGAGCCAGGCGTAGAAGGCCTTGCGGTTGAGGTGGTGGTCCAGGCGGGCCACGGAGCGTTCATTCCTGGGCTGGCCGTAGCGCCACCACCGCCAGCGAAGCAGGGCCTTCCCAGCCTCGTGGTTGATGCCGACGACCTCGCGGACGTGGCCGGACTCGTTCACCAGGACGTCGCCCGGCTCGATGGCTTCCCATTCGACGCGGGGCATGGTCAGGCTCCCTTCGCCTTGGCGATGGCGGCGTCAGTGGTGCGCGCGTTCCTGCAACTCCAGCACTCGCAGTCGCGGTAGGGGGAGTCCTGGCCTACGATCCCGTTGAGCCTGTGGGAGTAGCACCGCAGGCCTTCCCTGACCTCTTCAAGCGCAGCAAGGAGATTGGGGGCGGCCTCGTACAGGGCGCGGTTGTCCTCGTAGTTGCGGAGGAAGGCCAGCTCCTCCCGCTCTGTGTCGGTGAGAGCCAGGGCGGCAGCTTCGGCGCGCCGGAAGCCACTGAGCCTCTCCGCTTCGTCATCAACCTTGGCGAGGAGGGCGTTGATCCGGCGCGAGTACCACGGCTCGGGGGCGTGCTTCGTGGTGGTCATCGTGTTCTCCTGTGCGGGTTTTCGGCCCGGCACACCACACGATCCGCACACATTGAACCGCGTCAACCCCCCGCATGAATTTATTTTCGGGGCCCGTCAATCCCCCGCCGGAAGACCGCTGACGCTAGCACTGGCGCGGGTTTCCGCCGACCAGCCGTCCAGGATGGCCTCGGTCGGGGGCTCCAGGCGGGTGGCGAAGTGGGCGGGGCCCTCCTCCTGGGCCCGGCGGAGGGTGGCCTCCCCCCGCTGAATGTCCGCCTCGATCCCGGCCAGCAGGTGGCGGGCGCCGTCGAGGGTGGCTTCGGGGTCCTGGGGCTTCGGGCTCATAGCGGCCACTCCGGGATGGGGACGGTCTGCCCCTTGAGGGCGTGGGTGCAGTCGCCCATGAACTGGATCATGCCGTCGGTGACGAAGGAGTGGCAGACGGTGTCCGTGGCGTCCCAGACCGTCCCCTCTGCCCGCGGGGGCTTGCCTGCGGCGTGTCAGGCCTGCCAGGCCTCCATGCCCTTGGGGGTGAGGGTTCTGCGTGGTGGTCTTTGATTGACCAATGATTCCTAGATTTATGCAGCATAGGCTTGATTCCTCCTAGCTCGGATCGACCTAAGAGTAAGTGCAATATTACTATCGTCAAGGTAGCCCTCGGGGCTCTCGAAGATCTCCCCGAGGCTGGCCTTGGTCCTCACGCGCTGGGCGTTCTTCCGCTCCCAGGCGTGGTCGGCCATGAGGGTGTGAACGTCCACGTCCTGGTCCTGGCCCAGGCGGTAGATCCGGGCGGTGCGCTGCTGGTGGATCATGGCTGTGGCGGGGAGGTCGTGGTGGATGAGCACCTTTCCGCGCTGCAGGTTGGCCCCGACGGCGCCGGCGTCGGACATGACGATGACGTCGTGTTGCCCGCCCTGGTAGGCCCGCAGCTTCTCCCCCTTCGACTTCGAGGAGTCCTTGCCGGTGAGGCTGGTGACGCTCAGGCCCGCGGCCTCGAGGTTCTTGTGGATGGCTTCCACGGCGGCCAGGTTGCGGGCGAAGATCACGACGGGCTTGCCCTCCGCCTTGGCTTCCTTGGCGATCCGGACGTGCTCCGCCATCTTCCCGCCCGTGGGGTCGAGGTTGACGGCCCGGTTGTACGCCGTCTCCATGTAGGTGCCGACGCTCTTGGCGATCTCATCGGCGACGGCCTGGTGCTCCGCTTCGGGCTTGTCGGCGAAGGCCTCGGGGGCCAGGGCGTGGGCCCACTTCACCCGCTCCGTCCCGCTGGCGCCCGTGCGCAGCTTGCCGGCCGCCAGCTCGGCATGCTCGATGGTGGCCTTCTGGCCTTCTGTCATGGGCACCTGGTCATGCAGGTGGTGGGCGTCCACGCCGACCTCGACCTTGCCGTTGTAGAAGTACCGGGTCAGCTGCTGGGCCAGGGACTTGCGGGCCAGGGCGGCGTCCCCGCCGAAGCGCCGCATGAATTCGTCCCGGCTGCCCTCGGGGTAGCGGTGGGGGTCCAGCTTGTTCAGGTCGGACCAGACCTCCGAGACGTCGTTCTTCAGGGGGTTGCCCGTCGCCATGACGCTGTAATCGGCGTTGTGGGAGTGGGCGTCCAGGACCTTGCTGAAGGTCGAGTCCTCCTTGCCCAGGCGGTCCAGGCCCCCGTGGGCCTCGTCCACCATCAGGGCGTTGAAGTCCACGCCAGCCTTGTGGAAGGCGTCCTTGACGGCGCCGGCCAGGTCCTTCGTGCTGGCGGAGGCCACCCAGGAGCGCAGCTCGTCTCCGGTCTTCCCGACGTGGTCGCCCAGGATCTTCAGCGTGTCGTCCCGCAGGGTCTGGTGGGTCACCACCACGGCGTGGCGCTCCGGGTCCCGGTAGGCCGCCATGCGTTCCTCGAAGCTCTCCCCGGGCTTGGCGTGGACCCGGATCCCCTTGCCGGGGTCCAGGAAGCGGATCGCCTCCGCTCCGAACTGGGCCTGGACCACCGACGGCACCGCCAGGATCGCCTTCTTCAGCTTCCCGTCGGCGTGGATCTCCGACAGGGCGCCGAGCATGATGCTCGTCTTGCCGCTGTTGTGGTGGATGAGCCCTTGCGAGAAATAATTGGCGGTTCCTGGGACGGTGATGTCAAATACCACCCGTTCGCCGACAAGTTCGACGGAAAGGACGGTGGTAAGTGGGAAGGCCCCCAAAGGTGACGATTCCAGAGGACCAGCTTCGGTCGCTGTACGTCGATGATGGTCTGAGCACGGCAGAGATTGCCGCTCGCTTCGGCGTGAATTCGGAGTCGATCCGGACCCGCTTGATTCGTGCGGGCATCCAGCGGAGACCAGCATTGGTTCAGCCTGGACCCAAGAACCCGGCATGGAGGGGCGGTCGGATTGTGGATAAAGCGGGTTATTTACTTGTTCTTGTGCCTCACCATCCGAATGCGAATAGCGGGGGGTATGTGCGGGAGCACCGGCTCGTGATGGAGGAGATGTTGGGGCGCCTCCTTGAACCTCACGAGGTTGTTCACCATCGAGACGGCAACCCCCAGAACAACTCGCCAGAGAACCTGGAGCTGTTCCAGTCGAATGGGGATCACCTTCGAGAAGAACTTGCAGGTCGCGTACCCAACTGGAGCCCAGAAGGCCGGGATCGGATTCTCGTGGCTTGCCGGGATGCCCCGCAGCCAGAATGGACCGATGAACGTCGGCAAAAAGCGCGAGATCGGATGAATGCGCGTTGGAGGAATGGCGGGATTCCTGGTGCGAAGTGGACGGCCGAAGAGCGCGAGCGAGCGCGTCGGTTGGCGCTTCAAAGGAAGCGGCGGCCCGACGGATCGTTCGAGTAATCGAATCCAGGACGCCGACCTCGCGCACTGAACGCGCTTCCCCTTGGGCGCCTACCTTCATGCCGGGTTCCACATCCATGGCATGGACCCACCCGTGCTCGCCGATGAAGCGGTGCGCCGCGGTCACGATGGCTTCCGCCCCGTTGGCGCACCGGATCCGGAGCATGGGTTCGATGGCCTTGGCGAAGACCGGGGAGGCCTCTACGGTGTGGATGGACCCGTCCAGCGCCATGGTCTGCACCCAGGGGGCCTCTCCGGTGATCCACCACTCGTAGAACGACTTCGTGATGCCCCGGCGTTCGCACCGGAGTTCCATCCCGCCATAGACGCACCCTGGGCCAAGGTAGAGCCCAAGGCGCTTCAGCTTCGTGATGGCCTTCACCGCCCGCTGCTGGTTGACGTACTTGCCGTCCATGCGCAGGCCGTCGGCCACCTTGGTGCCGCGCTTCACGCCGGTGAAGGCCTGGGCGGCGGCGGGCATGGCGGCGCGGATCTGGCCCTCCAGGGTGGCGCCCAGGGTCAGGCGCTCACCGGCCCCCGCCGTGGGGATCTGGGCCACCTTGGGCCCTCCCTGGCCCTCCGCGGCCTCTTCCGGGCTCGGTTCGTCGAAGTCATCCCCGCCGAAGAGCGAGGCCTGGGCCTGGGAGTTCGCCAGCTTGGCCTCCCTGGCCTTGGCGGCCCGGTCCAGGAGGGAGCCTTCCTCCGCCTGGTACTTGCCGGTGACGGTGCGGGCC
>JBGAST010000008.1:0-109632 GCA_044229575.1 Holophagaceae bacterium
GAGCACCCGTCCCCAGGCGACCGTGCCCGAGACCGCGAGCTCGCCCGCGCACGCGAGCGCCGCCAGCATCGTCCCGCACCACGCCGCGAACGACGCCGCGAGGAGCCGGCCGAAGAGGCTGGTGTCCAGGCGCAGCTCCTGGAGGGTGGCAGCGTCCAGCGCGCAGGTCCCGAGCAGCGTCCGGAAGGGCAGCGCCAGCTTCCAGCTCACGCCGCGGGCGGCGCTGACGCGCACCCAGGACCCGGCGACGTATCGAAGGGCGAAGAGGAAGGGCGGCAGCCACAGGAGCCACGCGAGGAAGGCCAGCCGGTGGAAGGCGGGCCACAACAGCGCCGTGGTGACGGAGGCCAGCAGGGCGACGCCCACCAGCAGCCGCTTGGAAGGCTGGAGGTGGCGGTCCGCCAGGACGGGTCTCATCGGGGCCGGAGGTCGGTGCCCCTCAGCCCTTCCAGCCGCTGGGGCCCTCGTCCTCGTCGTCCACGCCGCCCACGTTGAAGCGCAGCACGCGCTGGACGCCCTCGCCGCTGTCCACGTTCACGAGGGCCCCCTGCTCGTCGGGGCCCATCTCGTAGACGTTCTGGGGCTCGCGGAAGAAGTCCTCGTCCGGCACGTAGGCCGGCTGGGGCTCCACGCGGTAGAGGTAGCTGACGATCTCGTCCTCGTAGCCGAAGCGCATCTGCTCGAAGTATTCGAAGCTCTCCCGCTTGTACTCGATGAGGGGGTCCTTCTGCCCGTAGCCGCGGAAGCCGATGGCCTCCTTCAGGTGGTCCATGACCAGCAGGTGGCGCTTCCAGGCCGAGTCGATGACCTGCAGGATGGCCACGCGCTCGTGCCAGCGCAGGACGTCCTCGTTGCCCAGGCGGGCCTCCTTGTCCAGGTAGACCTCCTTCACCAGGGCCTGGAGGGCCGTGGACGCCTCGTTGGTGAGCATCCCCGAGATGCCGGCCACGGCGTCGCCGTGCAGGGCGAAGAGCTGCTCCACGCGCTCCTGGAAGCCTTCGGCGTCGCGCTCGCCCTTCTCCGGCAGGTAGTCGAAGACGAGGCCCTCGGCGATCTCCGAGCTGATCTGCATCACGTAGTCCTTGGTGTTGCCCTTCAGGATCTCCGTGCGCAGGTTGTAGAAGAAGATGCGCTGCTTGTTCATCACGTCGTCGTACTCGAGCAGGTGCTTGCGGATCTCGAAGTGCTGCGTCTCCACCCGCTTCTGGCTCTTCTCGATGGCGTTGGCCACCATGCGGCTCTCGATGGGCTCGTCGTCGTTCAGGCCCAGGGTGCTCATGAGGCTCTTCATGCGGTCGCCGCCGAAAACGCGCATGAGGTCGTCCTCCAGGCTCAGGTAGAAGCGGCTGGAGCCCGGGTCGCCCTGGCGGCCGGCCCGGCCGCGGAGCTGGTTGTCGATGCGGCGGCTCTCGTTGCGCTCGGTGCCCAGGATGTGGAGGCCGCCGGCGGCGATGACGAGGGGCTTCTCCGACTCCGTCTGGCGGGACATCTCCTGCACCAGGATGGCGAACTCCGGCGTCTCCATGCCCTGATCGTCGTAGAGCTCGAGGCCCTTCTTCTTGGCCTCGAGGCGCGCCAGGCCCTCGGGATTGCCGCCCAGCACGATGTCCGTGCCGCGGCCGGCCATGTTGGTGGCGATGGTGACGGCGCCCTTGCGGCCCGCCTGGGCGATGATCTCGGCTTCGCGCTCGTGGTGCTTGGCGTTCAGCACCACGTGGGGGACGCCGGCCTTCTTGAGGTCTTCGCTCACCGCCTCGCTGCTCTCGATGCTGGCGGTGCCCACCAGGATGGGCTGGCCCTTGGCGTGCAGCTCCTTGATCTCCTCGATGACGGCCTTCTTCTTGCCCTTGGCGGTGGCGTAGACCACGTCGGCGTAGTCCTTGCGGACCATGGGCATGTTGGTCGGCACCACCACCACGTCCAGCTTGTAGATCTGGTGCAGCTCGGCGGCCTCGGTCTCGGCGGTGCCGGTCATGCCCGCCAGCTTCTGGTACATGCGGAAGAAGTTCTGGAAGGTCACCGTGGCCAGGGTCTGGTTCTCGGCGTTGACCTCCACGCCCTCCTTGGCCTCGATGGCCTGGTGCAGGCCGTTGGACCAGCGGCGGCCCGGCATCAGGCGGCCGGTGAACTCGTCCACGATGACGACCTCCATGCCGCGGCCGTCCTCCTTCTCCTTCACCATGTACTCCACGTCCAGCTTGTAGAGGTTGTGGGCGAGGAGGGCCTGGTTCAGGCCGTGGAGCATCTCGATGGCGCCGGGATCGTAGAGGTTCGGCACGCCCATCAGCTCCTCGGCGTGGCGGATGCCCTCGTCGGTGAGCATGACCTGGCGGTCCTTCTCGTCCACCTTGAAGTCGACGTCCTTCTTGAGCTTGGGGACCACCGAATCGATGCGGAAGTACTTGGAGGTGTCCTCCTCGCTGCTGCCCGCGATGATGAGGGGCGTGCGGGCCTCGTCGATGAGGATGGAGTCCACCTCGTCCACGATGGCGTAAACGAAGCCGCGCTGGGTGAACTCCGCCAGGTCCCACTTCATGTTGTCGCGCAGGTAGTCGAAGCCCAGCTCGTTGTTGGTGGCGTAGGTGATGTCGCAGGCGTAGGCGGCCCGGCGCTGGTCGTCATCCAGGCCGTGCTGGATGATGCCGACGGAGAGGCCCAGCCAGTGGTAGAGGCGGCCCATCCATTCGGCGTCGCGCCGGGCCAGGTAGTCGTTCACGGTCACGAGGGTGGCGCCCTTGCCCGCGAGCGCGTTCAGGTAGAGCGGAAGCGTGGCGGTGAGGGTCTTGCCCTCGCCGGTGCGCATCTCGGCGACCTTGCCCTCGTGGAGCACCATGCCGCCGATGAGCTGCACGTCGAAGTGGCGCATCTTCAGGACCCGGCGGGAGGCTTCCCGGGCCACGGCGAAGGCTTCCGGCAGGATGTCGTCCAGGGTGGCGCCCCCGGCCAGCTTCTCTTTGAAGTAGGGCGTCTTGGCCTTCAGCTCGTCGTCGCTGAGGGCGTGGATGCCGGCCTCCAGGGCATTGATCCCCTGGACCTTGGCCCACAGGCGCTTCAGCTCCCGGTCGTTCTTGGAGCCGATGATCTTCTTCAGGACGCTATCGAGCATGGGGATTCCTACGGCCGTAAACCTCTTAGTGTATCGGGCAAGCCCCCGGTTTCCCAGCAAGGAAACCCGGCCATCCGCCCGCCTTTCTCCAACTTTCCCTTCGGGAACCGGGGCCCAGCCGCCATACTGGAGCTTTGGAAAACGGAGCATCCATGGCCCTCGAACGCACCTTCGCCATCATCAAGCCCGACGCGGTTCAAGCCGGCCACGCCGGGGAGATCATCAGCGCCATCGAGGCGAGCGGCCTGGCGATCCGCGGCCTCAAGCGCGTGAAGCTCACCGGCGACCTCTGCAAGGGCTTCTACCACGAGCACGTGTCCAAGGGCTTCTACCAGGAGCTGGAGGACTTCATGACCGAGGGTCCCGTGGTGATGATGTGCCTCGAAGGCGAGGGGGCCATCCAGAAGTGGCGCGACCTCATGGGCGCCACCAACCCGGCGAACGCCGCCGATGGGACACTGCGCAAGAAGTACGGCACCAACATCGGCCGCAACGCCACCCACGGCAGCGACGCCCCGGGCAGCGCGGCCTTCGAGGTGGGGTATTTCTTCAGCGCCTTCGAGCTGGTTTGAGGCCGGTTCCCGCCGCGGAAAGGGCGCCCCCGGGGCGCCCTTTCCGTTCCGTATCCGGCCCGCCGGATATCTCCTCAGGACTCCCGCACCGCCTTCAGCGCGGCCTCGCAGAGCTTCCGCACCGCCACGGGGATGTCCTGGGTCGCCAGGTCCAGCTCGCTCATCCATGTGCCGCCCATGGGAGGCTCCGGGGGGGCGCCGTCGGTGGACTTGGTCTTGAGCAGGTAGGTCAGGTAGAGGCGCTGCTGGTTCTCCAGGCTCTCCACCCGCAGCAGCCAGGGGTTGGGGAGGCGGGAGGTGCGCTCGTCGAAGACCAGGGGCAGCTTGCTGGGATCGTGGAAGCGGAAGGGGATGCGCCAGGAGCGCTCCACCAGGGCCTGCATGACGCCGGGGGGGAAGTAGCCCGGCGCCCAGGGGGCCTCCGGCGGCATGTAGATGCCGCGGTGGGGCGCGTGCTGGCAGGGCACCAGCAGGGTGATGGGATTCTCCTTGCCGTGGACCAGCACGCCCTCGATGAAGGTGGTCATCACCACCGCGCTCGCGCCGCTCATCGGACCTCTCCCACTCCATCCAGGATCATCACCGGCCCCCAGCCTCGGCCAGCGAAGCCATGATGCGCGCCTTGGCGGCCGTGACGGAAGCCACAACTTCCTCGGGGCGGATTTTCTGGACCTCCTTGGTGCGGCGGTCCCGCAGCTCCACCATCCCGTCCTTGAGGCCCTTGGAGCCCACCATGAGGCGCAGGGGGAAGCCCAGCAGGTCCGCGTCCTTGAACTTGGCGCCGGGGCTGAGCCCCTCCCGCTCGTCGTGGAGCACCTCGAAGCCCGCCTGCTCCAGCTCGGCTTCGAGGGCGAAGGCCACCTTGGAGACCTCCTCGCCGCCGGGATCCAGGTTCAGCAGGTGCACCTGGAAGGGCGCGATGGGCCAGGGCCAGACGATGCCGTCGGCGTCGAAGTTCTGCTCGATGGCGGCGGCGACGGTGCGGGTCACGCCGATGCCGTAGCAGCCCATGATCATCGGCTGTTCCTTGCCCTGCTCGTCCAGGAAGGTGCAGCCCATGGACTTCGAATACTTGATCCCGAGCTTGAAGACCTGGCCAACCTCGATGCCCCGGAAGGCCTGGTATTTCCCGCCGGGTTTTCCGGATTGGGCGCAGCGGGTGCAGGCGTCCCCTTCCGCCGCCATGCGGATGTCGGCGAAGACGGCTCCGGGCAGGTCCCGGGCGGGATCCAGCCCGAAGTGGTGGTAGTCCGTTCGGTTCGCGCCGCAGGTGTAGTTCACGCCGCCTTCCAGGCAGCGGTCCACCACGAGCTGGACGTCCTTGAGGCCCACCGGCCCCATGAAGCCCGACTTGGCGCCGGTGAAGGCCTCGGCCTCCTCGATGGCGAAGAGCTCCATGTCGGTGGCGCCAAAGAAGTTCTTCACCTTCACCGGGTTCACGTCGTGGTCGCCCCGCAGCACGGCGCCCACCAGCTTGGTGGTCTGGTCCGCGAAGGTCGCGTGGTAGAGGAAGAACTTGCTGGTCTGGGATAGGGGCATGCCGTCGTGCTCGGCGTCCTTCATGCCGGCGGCCTGTTCCACCTGGCCCACGACGCCCGGCGTGGCGAAATGGTCGCGCTTCAGCTCGAAGGCCGCGCCGTGGTCTTCGGGAGCCAGACGGGGCGCCTCGGTCTTCTCGATGTTGGAGGTGTAGTCGCAGGCGTCGCAGCTGAGGATGGCGTCCTCGCCGCTGCCCGCCAGCACGTGGAACTCGTGGGTGAAGCTGCCTCCGATGGCGCCGCTGTCGGCTTCCACGGGACGGAATTTCACGCCCAGGCGCGAAAAGATCCGCTTGTAGGCCTCGAACATGGCCCAATATTCGCGGTCGCAGTCGGCGTCGGTGGCGTGGAAGGAGTAGCCGTCCTTCATGATGAACTCGCGGCCCCGCATGAGGCCGAAGCGGGGGCGGATCTCGTCCCGGAACTTGGACTGGATCTGGAAGACGTTCATGGGCAGCTGCTTGTAGCTCCGCACGGTGCGGCGGACCATGTCGGTGACCACTTCCTCGTGGGTGGGGCCCAGGCAGAACCAGGCGTCCTTGCGGTCCCGGAAGCGCAGCAGCTCCTTGCCGTAGAACTTCCAGCGGCCGCTCTCCTCCCACAGCTCGGCGGGCTGCACCGCGGGCATGAGGATCTCCTGGCAGCCGTCCTTCTCGAGCTCCTCGCGGACGATCGCCTCGAACTTGCGGATGCTGCGGAGCGCGAGGGGGAAGTAGGAGTAGATGCCCGCCGCCTGCTTCTGGATCATGCCGGCGCGCATCATCAGCTGCTGGCTGACGACGTCGGCGTCCTTGGGGGTCTCGCGGAGGGTCTGGAGGAGGAGCTTGGATTGCTTCATGGGGGTTCCTTATCCGCCGGGAGCGGCTTCGCGTGGCTCCCGGGCGTTGAGCGTTAATTCAAGAGGGACTGGACCAGGGCGGAGGCGGCCTTGCCATCGAAGGACTGGCCGTGGGCGGCCTGGAGAGCCTTCATCACCATGCCCATGTCCTTCTTCACGGTGGCACCGCTCGCCGCGATGGCTTCGCGGACGGCGTTCTCGAGCTGGACTCCCTCCAGCATGGCGGGCAGGTAGGGCTTGAGGAGGGCGATCTCCGCCAGCTCCGCCGCCGCCCGGTCCGGGTGGCCGGCCTTGGTGAACTGCTCCACGCTGTCCTCCCGGCTCTTCACCAGGCGCTTGATGACCTGGATGGCGTCCGTCTCGGTGAGTGCGCCCTGCGGGCCCAGCCCTTTTGCCACGGCTTCGTTGCGGTAGGCCGAAAGCGCCATGCGCAGGGTCTGGGTCTTCTGGGCGTCCTTGGCGAGCATGGACGCCTTCAGATCGGCTTGGATTCGGTCGAGCATGGGGGTTCCGATCGGATGAATCTTCCATTTTGCCCGAAGGGGGCGGAGGCCTCCAGCGGGAACGTCCGTAAAACATGAATCGGCGCCCCGCGGGGCGCCGGTTTCAGTTGAGGAGCCAAACGGCTCAGGCCTGGTCGTACTTGATCACTTCCACGGGGCAGCCCGCGGCGGCGGCGATGATGCTGTCGGCGAGGGAGGCCTGGATGTCGTCGTTGAGCTCGCTCATCTCGTCGCGGTTCTCGCTGTCCACGCCGTCCTTGCGCACGCTGCCGTTGATGTTGCAGCTCGTGTCCGTCACGTGGAACACGTCGGGGCATTCGGCCTCGCAGGCGTTGCACACGATGCAGCCCTCTTCGATCCAGACCTTGGTGATCGCCATGCGTCGTCTCCTTTTTCCCCGACCGGGAACCTTGGAATCCTAGCATCCGGGCCCGCCGCATTCCAAGGCATGATGCTGGACGTGCCTCACGATGAATCCGCCCTCCTCGCCCGCATCCGCCAGGTCCTGCCCGGCGGGGCAGCGCTGACGGACGACTGCGGCGCGGTGCCCCCGCCGCCCTCCGGCGCGACGCTCCTCGCCACCACCGACGTGATGCAGGAGGGCGTGCACTTCCGCCGGGACTGGCATCCACCCGCGCTGCTGGGCCGCAAGCTCCTGGCGGTGAACCTGTCGGACCTGGACGCCAGTGGGGCCGCCCCCCTGGGCTACACGCTCACCCTGGCCCTTCCGGCGGACCTGGAGCCCGGCTGGATCGAGGCCTTCCTGGATGGCCTCGCGGAGGCCGGCCGGCGGTGGCAGGTGCCGGTGATCGGCGGCGACACCGTGGGCAGCCGCGGTGGGATCTCCCTCGGCATGACCGCCTTCGGCGCCGCCGCCCGGTGGCTGACCCGCAGCGGGCTCGAGCCCGGCGACACGCTCTACGTGGACGCGCTCCTGGGCCGCAGCGCCGCCGGGCAGCGCAAGCTCGCCGCGGGCCTCCGCTGGGACGGCCTCGACGCGGACCTGAGAGCCCACCTGGCTCCGGAGCCGAACCTCGGCCTGGGGCCGCGGCTGGCCGCCCTGCCCGCCGTCCACGCCTGCCTGGACCTCTCCGACGGCCTCGCCGAGGATCTGCCCCGCCTGGCCGAGGCCTCCGGCGTCTCCCTCCGCCTCCCACCGTCGATCCAGGGCACGGCCCTCGATAGCGCCGAGGGCACCGCCCTGCTGGCCGCGGGCGAGGACTACGCCCGCTGCTTCGGCGCCGCCATGGCGCAGGCGGACCTGGAGGATGCCCTCGGGATCCCGCTGCATCCCGTAGCCACCACCGAGGCCCGGGGCGCCGCCCCCGTGATCCACTATGATGGAAGTCCGCTCCGCGTCCGGGGCTTCGACCACTTCGCCGCCCCATGACCGATTCCGTCCCCTCAACGTCCGCCGCTGCCGGACCTGCCGCCCCCAAGCCCGGCCACTGGGCGAGGCTGAAGGCCCACATGCTGCATCCCGAGCTGACGCCGACCCAGGTGGGCTGGAGCATGGGGCTGGGGCTGTCCATTGCCTTCAATCCCCTGCTGGGCCTGCACCTGGTCATGGTGCTGATCCTCTGCTTCGCCTTCAGGGGCCTGCACCGGCCCCTCATGCTGGCGGCCTCCTTCACCAACAATCCCTGGACCCTCGTGCCAGTGGCCACGGGCTCAACCTACCTCGGCAACCTCCTGATGGGGCGCGGCCTGGACCTGAACCTGGGGGGCGTGGATTGGACCCTGATCCGCTGGCGCAGCTTCACCAGCCGGGATGGCTTCCTGCAGGTCGCGGGCATGCTGAAGCCCATCCTCGCGCCCTACCTTCTCGGGGGCTTCGCCATCAGTCTCCTGGCCTTCGTGGTGGGCTTCTTCGTGATGCGGCGGCTCACGGAGCGCCTGCGGGCCCGGCACGCCGAACACCTGGCCGCCCAGGCCTCCGATCCCTCATAGGAGCAGTCATGGACATCCGTTTCCTCATGCGGCAGGCCCAGGCCATGCAGGAGAAGCTGCAGGCCGCCCAGGCCAGCGTGCGCGCCGAAGGCACCAGCGGCGGCGAACTGGTGAAGGTCAGCCTGAACGGCGCCAAGGAGCTGCTGGGCCTCTCCATCGCCAAGGAGGCGATGGATCCGGAGGATCCCTCCATGCTGGAGGACCTGCTGCTGGCCGCCTTCAAGGACGCCGCCGCCAAGGCCGACGCCGAGATGGCCCGCCACACCGCGGGCTTCGGGGGCGGGCTGAACATCCCCGGCCTGAAGCTCTGAAGCCCGGAACCGCCCGTGAAGCTCCCGGCGCCCCTGGAGGCCGTCATCGAGGCCCTGCAGCAGCTGCCGGGGGTGGGCGCCAAGTCCGCCCAGCGCATGGCCCTGCACCTCCTCAAGGAGGGGCCCCAGGCCATGGACCACCTGGGCAACCTGCTGCACCACGCGGCTGAGAAGGTGGGCTTCTGCGAGCGCTGCGGCGCCTTCGCGGACCAGCCCCTCTGCCCGGTCTGCGCCGATCCCCACCGGGATCCCAGCGTGCTCATGGTGGTGGCGGAAGCCAGCAACGTGCTCAGCTTCGAGCGCAGCGGCCACTTCCGGGGCCGGTTCCACGTGCTGGGCGGCCTCATTTCGCCCCTGAAGGGCCTCGGCCCCGATCAGCTCCGCATCCGCGAGCTGCTCAAGCGCCTCGAGGATGGGGCCGTCACCGAGATCGTCCTCGCCACCAACCCCACCCTCGACGGCGAAGCCACCGCCGCCTGGCTCGCCCGCATCCTGGAGCCCGTGGGGGTGCGCATCTCCCGCATCGGGGTCGGCCTGCCCATCGGCAGCGACCTGGAGTACGCCGACGACCTGACGTTGGACCGCGCGCTGGAGGGGCGCAGGCAGGTGTGAGGGTGGATGGTTGCTTCTCCCCCCGAGCAGCGGTGTGCGGGTGGGGTGATTGAGCGCGGAGTGATTCGGTTTCACTTGATTGACGTTGACCTAGACGTTGACGTTGACCTGGACCTGGACCTGCAACAGGTGTTCGAGGTTGTTGAGGCGGCCCTTTCGCCTCAACAACCTCGGACACGGCCAAGCGGCAGCGCGGCAGGAACATGAGGAATGCCGCCGCGGGGCGAGTAGGACGAGCAGCCTCCCGGCTGCTTTTGCCGCCCGGCTGTTGCCATATCGTTCCGACCCAGCCTGCCGCACTCTCGCTTGGCCGTCCTTGAGTCTGATGTGTCGAAAGGGCCGACGCATCAGCCTCAAGGACCTGTTGAAGGTCAACGGCCAGGTCAACGTCAGGGTCAAGGTCAATGCCAACGGGCGGTCCCGCCCTGGGTCAACGTCGCAAACCCCTCATGGATGAGACTCCGCCCCCCCGTCCTCGAACCACCTGGGCAGGATGACGGTGAAGGTGCTGCCCCTTCCGGGCGCGCTGTCCACTTCGATGCGGCCCTTCAGCAGGCCCACCAGCTCGCGGCTGAGGGAGAGCCCGAGCCCGGTGCCGCCGTAGGTGCGCTGGATCTCGGGGCCGGCCTGGGTGTAGGCCTGGAAGAGGCGCTGCAGCTGCTCCGGCGTCATGCCGATGCCCGTGTCCTGCACTTCGAAGACCACCCAATCCCGGCCCTGCTCCGCGTGGGACCTCACCCGCAACGTGATCACGCCGCCCTCGGTGAACTTCGAGGCGTTGCCCAGGAGGTTGACGAGGACCTGCCGCAGGCGGTGCAGGTCGGTCTGGATCTCCGGCGGGCTGGATTCGACATCCACCTGGAGGCGGTCGCCCCGCAGCTCGGCCAGGGGCAGGATCTGCATCCGCACCTCCTCCACCAGGGCGGCGGTGGGGAAGACTTCGGGATGGAGCTCCATGCGCCCCGCCTCGATGGAGGCCAGGTCCAGGAGCTCGTTCACCATGCGGAGCAGGCGCGCCTCGCTTTCCTGGATGCGGCGGGCCAGGTCCGCCAGGTCGCCCCGCCCCGCGGCCGCCGCCTCGGCCCGGAGCGTCTCGGCGAGGAGCCGGCTGCTGGTGAGGGGCGTCCGCAGCTCGTGGCTCACCCCCGCCAGGAAGTTGCTCTTGAATTCCGAGGCGCGCTCCGCGGAGGCCTTCGCGGCGGCGAGCTCCTCGTTCTGCCGCAGCAGGCGGTCCAGGAGGGAGCGGTTGAGGCTGTCCGCCCGCCGGGCGCGCTCCCGGAGGACCTTCGCCACCCGGCCGAGGTGCACCAGGAAGCCCCCGGCCACCAGGAAGACCAGCTCGTTGGCGATCGCCGCCGACCATGGCACCGGGCGCCCCGCCAGCAGGGCCGCTCCCAGCACCATCCCGAAGTAGGCCACCGCCGTGCCGAGGTACATGACCAGGGCACGGCGCGGGCTTTCGAAGGAATGGGCCGCCACGCCCACCACCAGGAGCGGGAAGAGCCAGGAGGCTTCGGCGCCGCTCAGGAACACGGCGGTGAGGCGGAGGAGGTCGTCGCCGGCGGCGGTGATGATGAGCGCCCGGCGGTAGCCCGGTCCCTCCAGGTTCCGCAGGAACATGGCCCGCACCGCCAGGGTGTAGGCGAGCAGGACCAGGGGGAAGGCGAAGACTGCCGCCATCGGGACCAGCGGGCTGGGGTGCAGCTTCGCGTGGACTACCACCAGGAAGGTGATGAGGCTGAAGCCCAGCAGGCGGAGCTCGAAGTTGCGTTGCCCGTGGTACCACTGGCGGCGGGTCCGGCTGCCGGTGTCGGGGATCTCCGGATCCAGGTTCCGGGCGGCCAGACGGGGATCGGGGTCGAACAGATTCTGCATGGGGATCCGGGGGGCTGGCCCAGGCTACAGCAGACCGCCCTGGGCCGGGGGAATGCCGGACGGCCTCAGGCCCCGTCCGCCTCCTGCTGGGCCGGCACGGTCTCCGGCCAGGGGCTCGGCTCCCCCACCCCCCACCGGGCCTGGTACCAGACCTCCTCGAGGCAGAGCCCGTGAGGGGGGGCCGTAGGGCCCGCGAGAGTGCGGTCCCGGGCGTGCAGCAGTCCCGCCATCGAGGCCGCATCGCGCCGCCCCTTCCCCACGTCCACCAGGGTCCCCGCCAGGATGCGCACCTGATGCATGAGGAAGCGGTTGCCCTCGAACACGAGGTCCAGGCCGCCAGGCGCTTCGCAGACGGCGGCCTTGAAGATGGTCCGCACCGGATGCTTCGCGGCGCATTCCACCGCCCGGAAGGCCGAGAAGTCGTGGGTGCCCAGCAGGGCCTGGGCCGCCCGGGCCATGGCCCCGGCGTCGAGCCGCGCCTCCCCCCTCACGTGCCAGCGGGTGGCGTGGCCAAAGGGATCCTCCGCCGGGCCCTGGGCGAGGCGGTAGACGTAGCGCTTGGCCACGGCGTGCTGCCGCGGCCAGAAGTCCGGGTCCACCCCGCGGGCGGCCATGACCCGCACGCTGCGGGGCAGGCGGGAATTGAGGGCGGCCTGCAGGCGGAAGCCGTCCCATTCCCGCGGGAGCTGCACCAGCACACCCTGGGCCCGGGCGTGTACGCCGGCGTCCGTGCGGCCGGTGCCCTGGGGCAGGGGCGCCTCCGGATCCAGCGCCCGCAAGGAATTCCAGAGGGCCTCCTGGATGGAGGGCTGCGCGGTCTGGATCTGCCATCCGAAGAAATCCGTGCCCAGGTAGGCCACGCGCAGGAAGTGGGGATGGGACATCCCTTCATTGTAGGGGGCCGATCCTCCCCGCAGCTGGAACCCGCTGTGGAACGTGGTTTGGAAGAGGTGCACCCGTCAAGAGGCAGGTCCTCAGCGGATCTCATGCATTTCAATGAATTGCAAGGCGCACAGACACCGGATCCGCGCGTGTGGAACGGGTGTAAGTTGCCTACTGGTGCGGTTTCGCGAACATTTTTTTTTGGAAACCCTTGACGGGCCTCATTCTGAACCGTACCTTCCATGCAGTTTAGTAGACACAAGCAATACCGGGCATCTTCAGCGATGGACCTTCTCAAAGCCCCTGAAAACGGTCATCCCAAAAGGGGGTGAAACCGCCATCCCTAACCCCGGGGGTTCTATCCCCCAATATTGGAGGTTCTCCATGAACAAAGCTGAAATGGTCAATGCCGTCGCCGACAAGGCCGGCATCACCAAGGCTCAGGCCGCCGCCGCCCTCGACACGATGATCGGCAGCATCGGTTCCGCCCTCCGCGGCGGCGACAAGGTGACCCTCGTGGGCTTCGGCACCTTCTCCGTGGTGCAGCGCGGCGCCCGCACGGGCCGCAACCCCCGGGACAACAAGCCCATCAAGATCGCCGCCAAGAAGGTCGCCAAGTTCAAGCCCGGCAAGAAGCTGGCCGACGACGTCAACGGCAAGGGGGGCAAGAAGAAGAAGTAAGAACCCGTCTTCCTGGAATGGACAGCCCGAGCAATCGGGCTGTCCTTTTTTTATCTTTATTCGAGTAAATACATCAAAACTCTGAAAGCCAATGTGGATGGGACCCCACTTGGGTTTTTCATTTAAAAATATGATTCCATTGCATTTATTGATTAAACAAAGTCCCCGGTCCACCGGACGCAGTCCAAACCCGCGCCCAGCCTAGCTTTGTGTTCCACGGCGTGTCCCGGAGCCATGTTCCACGGGCCTGTGGCACTCTTGAGGACCCGCCATGCTTCCCGCCGCGCCTTCCCGCCCGCTCGTCGCCCTCTGCCTGGGGGGCATGGATCCCTCCGGCGGCGCGGGCCTCCTGCGGGACGCGGCCACCGTGGCCGCCTTCGGGATCCTGCCCATGGCGGTGCCCACCGCCGAGACGCTGCAGAACGGCCTCGCCTGCACGCGGATCCTGCCGCCGGCGATGGATCCGGTGGCGCGCGTCGAAGCCCTGGGGCCCCACCTCGCCGGGCGCTGGGGGGTGAAACTGGGGCTCTGCGCCCTGGACGAGGCCCAGCTCCGCCGCCTGGCGGGAGTCCTGCGCGCCCTGGCACCGGCCTTCCGCATCTGGGATCCCATCCTCGCCCCCAGCGCCGGCGTCGGGCTCCACGACGGCGTCGCCCTGCGCGCCATGGCCCGCATCCTCCTCGCCGGCGGCGGCTGGGTGGCGAGCCCGAACCGGGGGGAGGCCGCGGCCTGCGCGGGCCTGCCCCCGGAGGCGATCGCCGCCGCATCCCCGGAAACCCTGGCGGCGCCCTTCCTGGACTGCGGGGCCGAGGCGGTCTGGCTGAAGGGGGGCCACGCCGCCGGCGAGCTCGTCCAGGATCTCTGGGTGAACGCGGCCGGGATCCAGGCCCTGCCCCCTTCGCCGCGCCTGGGGGGCCAGCGCCGGGGCACCGGGTGCACCCTGGCCTCCGCCTGGCTGGCCCTGCGGCTGCGGGGCTTGGAGCCCGTGCCCGCGGCGGCGGCGGCCGCGGCGTGGCTGCGGTCCCGCTGGGAAGCCGCCGCCGCCCCCGGCGACGCGGGCCGCCCCCAGTTCCTGCCCGAGGCCTGGGCGGTGCTGGCGTGAGGATCCACGAAGGCCGGGGTTTCCTGGTTCGCAGCGGCGTGGACGCGCCCTGGGCGGGCACCCTCGGCGCCCTGGCCCTGGAAGGCCTTTCCCCCAGCCCCGCCGCGGCGCCGTGGATGGCCCTGCGCCAGCTCGGCGAACTCTCCTGCCTGCTGCCGGGGGGCCTGCGCCTCGTCTGGAACGAGGCCCCCTCCTGGTACGCCGGCCTCGCCCTGGACGAGGCCCGGGGCTTCTGGGAAGCCCTCGGCGCCCTGCCCGGGCTGACGGTGCACCTCGGGGAGATCCCGGAAGCCCTGCACCTCGCCTCCTTCCGCGCCTGGCTGCACCGCGTGGAGGCGCCCACCGGCGCCGACGGCGAGCGCTGGCGCGCCGGGGCCCTGGGCTTCGTGCGGCGGTCGAGGAAGGGCTGGAGCCTGCCGGGCTTCGGCCTGCTCCCCGACAGCGGCCCCGGGCCCCTCCACGGTGAGGATCTGGCGCCCGCCTTCCTCTGGGGCGAGGCCGTCCTCCCCCTGCCGGCCCTGGCCTCCCTGGATCCCGGCGCCGTGGCGGCCTCCCTCGCCGACCACCAGTCGAGCCTGGAACGGGGGCTCGCCCACCGGCTGGGCATCCACGCCTGGCCCGCGGCCTTCCCCTTCCACCGCCGCCGGGCCCAATGGCGGGTGGCCTTCCTGGGCGGCGCGGAGTTCATGCTGGCGGGAGGGCACTGGGAGGAGGCCGCGGCCCTGGTGCGCGCCTTCCTGGCGGAGCTCGCGGCCCTGTTGAAGGCTCCGGTGCACTCTGGCGCCTGCGATGATCCCGCCCCCGGCCTGCGGCTGGGCCGGCAGGCCATGGGCGAGGGGCTGCCCTGGCGCGGCGCCCTCCCCATGCCCCCGGAACCCGCGGCCTTCTCCCCGGGCTTCGCCGCGGATCCGCGGAAGCCCTCCCCCCTGGAGGCCCGGGCCTTCTTCCCCCCGGCCCTGGAGCCCCTCCTGGACGCGCCGCCCCTCGCCCGCCTCCGGGTCCCCGCCCCCCCAAGCGCCGCGGCCGTGGAAGGCCTGCTGGCTAACCTCGGCGAGCCCCCGGCCCTGCTTTGGATGCCCCCGGAGGTCGCGGATCCCGCCCCCTACGTCCCGGAGAACGCCTGGGCGCCCGCGGGGGAGTTCCCCTACCCGGCGGATCCGGCCGCGGGGGTGCAGCTCGCGCTCTTCGAGGACCTGGAGGGCTGAGGGCCGCCCCCGCCTTTCCTCCACTCGCCGAGCGGGGACGACCATTCGCCGTTCCGGGGCGCCGGGGGCCAGGGCGGTGGGTAGGCTCGAGACTTCCCTCCCGGAGGTTCCGATGCCGTCCCCCACCAGGCTCTCCTTGGCCCTGCCCCTGTCCGCCCTCCTGCTGGCCGCCCCGCCGGCCCTCGCCGCCCCGCCTTCGAAGACCCAGGCCCCGCCGGTCCTGGACCGGGAGCTCTTCTTCGGCAATCCCGAGATCGCCGGCGCCCAGCTTTCCCCGGACGGCAAGCACATCGCCTTCCTCAAGCCCTGGAAGGACACCCGGAACGTGTGGGTGAAGAAGACCGGCGAGCCCTACAGCGCCGCGAAGCTCGTCACCGCCGAACCCAAGCGGCCCATCGGCGGCTTCTTCTGGAGCCGGGACGGCCAGCGCATCCTCTTCGTGAAGGACAAGGACGGCGACGAGAACTTCAACGTCTACGCCGTGGACCCCGCCGCCGCCCCCGCCGCCGGCAAGGAGGCTCCGGAGGCGAAGAACCTGACGGAGGCCAAGGGCGCCCGGGCCTACATCTACTCGGTGCCCAAGGCCGATCCCGACGCGATCTTCGTCGGCCTCAACGACCGCGACGCCGCCTGGCACGATCTCTACAAGGTGAAGATCTCCACCGGCGAGCGCACCCTGCTGCGCAAGAACACGGAGCGCATCTCCGGCTGGGTCTTCGACACCAGGGGCCATCTCCGCCTCGCCACCCGCACCACCGACAAGGGCGACACGGAGATCCTGCGGGTGGACAAGGACGCCTTCAAGGTCGTCTACACCTGCGGCGTCTTCGAGAACGCGGGCCCCGTGGCCTTCCACAAGGACGGGAAGCGCGTCTACCTGGAGACCAACAAGGGGGACCGCGACCTCTCCCAGCTGGTGCTCTTCGATCCCGAGAGCGGCAAGGAGGAGCTGGTGGAGCAGGATCCCCTCAAGCGGGTGGATTTCGGCAGCGCCGCCTTCTCCGAGCTGAGCGACGAGCTCATCTACACCTCCTACCAGGACGACAAGGAGCGCCTCTACTTCCGCGACAAGGCCTGGGAGGCGGACTACAAGCTGGTGAAGGCCAAGCTGCCCGGCAAGACCATCGCCTTCGCCGGGAGCACCGCCGACGAGCAGGTGGTGATGGTCGCCGCCTACAGCGACGTGGATCCCGGTTCCCGCTACCTGTTCGACCGCCGCACCAAGAAGCTGAGCCTGGAGTACGTGAGCCGGGAGAAGCTCCCCCGGGAACACATGGCGACCATGCGGCCCATCCACTACAAGAGCTCCGACGGCCTGGAGATCCCCGCCTACCTGACCCTGCCCAAGGGCCTGCCGGCGAAGAACCTGCCGCTCATCATGTTCCCCCACGGCGGCCCCTGGGCCCGGGACGGCTGGGGCTTCAACGGCTACGCCCAGTTCCTGGCCAACCGCGGCTACGCGGTGGTGGCGCCGAACTTCCGCGGCTCGACGGGCTACGGCAAGAAGTTCCTCAACGCCGGCAACAAGCAGTGGGGCGACCGCATGCAGGACGACATCACCTGGGGCGTGAAGCACCTGGTGAAGTCGGGCATCGCCGACCCCAAGCGCGTGGGCATCATGGGCGGCTCCTACGGCGGCTACGCGACCCTGGCGGGCGTGGCCTTCACCCCCGACACCTACGCCGCCGCCGTGTCCATCGTGGGCCCCTCCAACCTGCTCACCCTGCTCGAGACCATCCCGCCCTACTGGGAGGCCGGCCGCATCATCTTCCACGAGCGCATGGGCAATCCCAACACACCGGAAGGCAAGGCCCAGCTGATGCGGCAGTCGCCTCTGAACTCGGCAGGCAGGATCAAGACACCCCTGCTGGTGGTCCAGGGCGCCAACGACCCGAGGGTGAAGAAGGCCGAGAGCGAGCAGATCGTCATGGCCCTGCGGGACCGGAGCTTCCCCGTGGAGTACATCTGCGCCCCCGACGAGGGCCACGGCTTCGCCCGCCCGGTGAACAACATGGCGATGATGGCCGCGGCGGAGAAGTTCTTCGCCAAGCACCTGAAGGGCCGCTTCCAGGACGGCGGCACCGCGGACGTCACCAAGCGCTTGGGCGAGATCACCGTGGACCCGAAGACCGTGACCCTGGCCAAGAAGGTGGAGGTCTCCACCGCCGCGCCCAAGCCGGTGGCGGAGCTGACCGCGGGCACGTCCACCTGGGCGGGCACGCTGGCGGCCGGCGGCCAGAACATCCCCGCCACCATGACCAACGTCATCCGCGCCGAGGCCGGCACGTGGGTGGTGGACGGCACCGCCAAGGTCGGGGGCATGGAGATGAGCGATTCCTGCACCTATGCCAAGGGCAGCCTGGTCCCCCTGAAGCGCAAGGTGAAGCAGGGCCCCGCCGCCATCGAGCTCAGCTTCGAGGGCGGCAAGGCCGCGGGTTCCATGGCCATGGGCGGCGATCCCAAGCCCATCGCCGCGGAACTCGGCGGTGAGCTCTTCGCCGACGGTTCCGGCGCCTTCGAGTCCATCGGCTGCCTGCCCCTGGCCGAGGGCTACACCTTCACCTACCGGAACTTCGACGTCCAGAAGCAGAAGGCGTCCCTGAAGCAGGGCAAGGTCGTGGGTTCGGAGGAAGTGAAGGTGCCCGCCGGCACCTTCCAGACCTGGAAGATCGAGACCGGCAGCGCCGAAGGCGAGCCCGGCGGCACCACCTGCTGGATCGACAAGGCCAGCCGCAGGCTGGTGAAGGTGCGCGCGGTGCTCGCCCAGATGGGCGGCGCGATCATGACGACCGAACTGCAGTAGTCCGCATCCACATGAATACGACGGCAGGGGCTCCCCCCTGCCGTCTTTTCGTTCGGGTCTTCGGCCGCGGGATCAGAGCTCCACGAGCTGGGTGAAGCTGTAGACCGCGCACCCGCAGGCCAAGGCGAGGGGCACGAGGACTGATAGGGCGGTAAGCGATCCCCCGGAAGCGCCGGGAGGGGGCAGCGCCCCGAGGGCGACGGCCACCAGGAGGCCGGTGGCGCCGAGGACCCCCCGCTGGAGCCGCCGCGCCCTGGCGGTGCGGGCGTCCCGCGCCGCCAGGTCCGCCTTCATGCGCAGGCAGGCGGCGAGGGGGAAGCGGGGCTGCGCACCGGTCGGCATGGTCTCCGCGAGGCGCCCGAGGGCTGCGACCACGGGATCGGGGGCGGGGGAGGGAACGGCTTCAGGTTTCATGGATGCCTCATCGGAGCTGGCCAGGGATTTCCAGGGCGGCGGCGAAGCGCTCCCGGGCGCGGGAGAGCAGCACCTTGACGCTGCCCTTGCGGAGGCCCAGGGCTTCAGCGATGTCCCCGTGGTCGAGGCCCTCCACCAGGGCCAGCCAGAGCAGGCTGCGCTGGCGCGGGGAGAGGGCGGCGAAGCCCCGCTCCAGGAGCTGGTCGGAGGCCAGCCGCTCCAGGGGGTGGGGCGCCGGGTCCGGAATGGCGTCGAAGGCCTCGGCATCCGCTTCCGCCGAGGCGAACCAGCCTCGCCAGCCCCCGGGCGCAGCCTGCCGCCGCCACCGGTCCCGCAGGAGCCGGGTGGCGGTGGTGTAGAGCCAGGCCCGGGCGCTGCGGGCGTCGGCGGCCCGGGGGGGATGCTGGAGCAGCCTCATGAAGGCCTCCTGGACGAGATCGTCCGCGGCGTCCGGGGCCGCCCCCAGCCGGTGGAGGTAGCCCCAGAGGGGTCCGCGGACGGCCTCGTAGCAGGCCTGGAAGGCGGCTTCATCCACGGGGGCTCAACGCCCGCCATCGCGGTCCGCGCGCGCGCTGAGGCGGCCCAGGAGGCCCGCCAGGAGCTGGCCCGCCCCGGCGGCGGTGAAGAGGGCGCCCCAGTAGCGGAACTCCCCGACCTTCCGGAGGTCGTTGGGATCGGTGAGGCCCTGGTAGTGGGGCGCGAGCCAGAAGAAGGCCAGGCCCAGCAGGACGCAGACGAGGCCGGCCTGCATGAGGCGGAGCCCGGCGGGGGGGGTGGAGGCGGCCGGGCCCTGGGGCGGGGCGAGAAGCTTCCGCCCCGCTTCGCTTTCGGAGAAGGCCTGCAGCTCCTCGGCGGTGGCGCACTTGTCCAGGAGCTGGCTGCGGTGCTGGAGCTGGAGCTTGTAGAGGTCCATGGCCATCTGGGAGCGCCGGAAGACCAGCAGGAGGATCCACATGACCAGGATCATCAGGACCAGCAGGGTGGTCATTTCAAGGAGGGCCTGGGGGAGTTCCATGGGGTGCCTTTCGATTTGAGGCCGCGCCTCGTGAAGCTGGGACGCCGGACCGGGCCCAAGGTTAACGCCGGGAACTTTCCGGTTGGACCGCCTGTCCCAGGGGCAGGAGCCTCCCATGCGAACCCTTGCGATCCCCGCCCTCCTCCTGGCCTGCGCCCTCGCCGCCACGGAACCCGCGCCGAAACCCACCGCGCCAAAGCCCTTCGCGCCCCGGAACCCCGCCATCGACATGGACGGCTTCCTGGTCCTCTCCCACGAGGCCGCCCGGCACCGCGCCTCCCGGCGCCTCAGCGAGGCGGAGTTCCTCCGCATGGCCGCGGAGCCCGGGACCGTGGTGCTGGATGCACGCAGCGCCCAGAAATTCGCCGAGCTGCACATCAAGGGCGCCGTGAACCTCAGCTTCCCGGACATCACGGTGGCGAGCCTGAGGCAGGTCCTCCACGACCGGAACACCCAGGTCCTCATCTACTGCAACAACAACTTCCGCAACGCCGAAGGCCCCTTCCCCTCCAAGCTGCCCCAGGCCTCGTTGAACCTCTCCACCTACGTGGCGCTCTACACCTACGGCTACCGAAACGTTTACGAGCTGGGGCCGCTGGTGGATCCGAACGCCTCGCGGCTCACCTTCGAAGGGACGGCCTGGCGCTGAAGCTCAGGCCACCTGCTGGTGCTTCAACGCTTCCAGGTCCGCCAGCAGCTGCTCGGGGTCGTTGCAGGCGTGGAGGTTCTGGCGGAAGCCGGATCCTCCCGGGATGCCCTTGGTGAACCAGGAGCCGATCTTCTTGATCTTGTGCAGGGCCTCCCTTGGCTCCAGCAGCTCCAGGAGGATGCGGAAGAAGCGCAGTGTCGCGTCCACGCGCATCTCGGTGGTGACTTGATAGTCCGGATCCAGCACCTGCCGGAAGATGAAGGGGTTGTAGAGCGCCCCGCGGCCGATCATGACGGCGGCGCAGCCGGTCTCCTCGCTCATGCGGAAGGCATCCTGCACCTCCACCACGTCGCCGTTGCCGATGATGGGATAGTTCATCCCTGCCTCCACCGCCCGGGCGATGATGGCCCAGTCCGCGTGGCCCTCGTAGCCCTGGGCCTTGGTGCGGGGATGGATGGCGAGGCTCTGCACGCCGTTGGCTTCGAACATGCGCAGGAAGTCCAGGAACTCGGCGCGCTCCTTCTGGGACGCATCCCAGCCGGCGCGCATCTTCACCGTCACAGGCACCTTGACCGCCTTCACCATGGCCTTGACGCAGCTTTCGGCCAGGCGGATGTCCCGCAGCAGGGCCGAGCCCGCGCCGCCCTTGGTGACGTTGGAGGCGGGGCAGCCCATGTTCAGGTCCACGATGTCCGCGCCGGCCTCCTCGCAAAGCCTGGCCCCCTCCGCGAGGCTCTGGGGATTGCCTCCCGAGAGCTGCATGGCGTAGGGATGCTCGCCGCTGGAGGCCATCATCTTCTCGGCCTTCCGCGCGTGGCGGATCAGCGCCTCGCTGCTGATCATCTCGCTCACCACCAGCCCCGGCCCGCCGATCTCCCGGATGAACTTCCGGAAGGGCTGGTCCGTGATCTCGTGCAGCGGGGCCATCACCAGGCTGTTGGAGACCTGGAGGGGACCGATGGAGAAGGGCGTGTTTGGGAAGGTCATGGGCTTTCTGCGGACAACCTTCAAGTCTATGCCATCGGACGCGGCGGACCTCGCGGAAATGCCGGGAGGCTTGCTAGCGGCGGGCCTTCCGCCCCTGCGCGCCCGCCACGCCATCCCGCGCATCCGCCCAGGTCTGGGTCTCCACCAGTACCGTCTTGAAGGACCGCGGCCCCGCGAAGCGCGCGAAGAGGCTCTCCAGGGACGGTTCCGCCTGCACCTCTGCGATCACCTTCCCGCGGCCGCCGTCCACCTGGTCCAGGTAGTCCCCGCGGGCCTGGATGTGGGCGGCGATGGCGGCCTTGGCGGCGGGCAGGTCCAGGGTCGCCAGGGGCTTCAGGCTAAGCTCCAGGCGCAGGGGCGCGTTGCCCGCCAGGTCCATGATCCAGGGCGTGCTGCGCCTGGCGGCGAGCACCTTGTCCACGGCGTAGCGGGTGCCCCGGAGGTCCAGCACTTCGAGGGTGCGGTACCTGTCCTGGCCGTTCTCGGTGGTGGTGCAGAAGGCGTTCACGTCGCCGTACACCACCGGCCCGTGGGACTCGAAGGCCAGCACCGGGTAGGCGAGCTTCGACGCGTCCACCGGCCGGGGCGCGCAGCCCAGGAGGGCCAGGAGGGCGGCGAAGGCCGAACCGCGGCCGCGGCTCATGGTTCGGAAGTTCCCGCGCGCCGCGCCTCGAAGCGGGCATAGACTCCGCCGATGGACCGGGCCTCCGGGGCGTAGCCGTGCATGGCGAAGCCCGCGGCCACCACGAGGGCGCCGATGATGGCGAAGGGCCAGGCGGTGCGCTTCAGGGCCGTGGGCAGCCATTCGCCCTCTTCGCCGTCCTCCCCGCGCGCGTTGCCGCGGAGCTTCTTCAGGCGCCGGTAGAGGCCCGCGCTGAGGACGCCATCGAACATGAGGTCGGCGAAGATCGAGGGCGCCTGGTAGATGAGGTAGCCCGCCGCCGCGGCCATGGCGGCGAGGGCCGCCACCACGAGGATCACGACGACCAGCTCGTCGCCGTCCAGGTCCAGGGAGAAACCCCCGCCGCCCGACGAGCCGCCGCCGCCGCTGTGCAGGGGCGCTTGCGGGGACTGGGGCAGGAAGGGCATCTGGGACCCGCCGCGGAAGGAGGGCAGGCCGTCGTCCAGGAGGTCGCTGCCCACGTCGATGGCGTCCTCGGCGTCGGGGCTGCCCACCTGGAGACGCCGCCCCTCGAAGTGCAGCCAGACCCGCAGCATCCCCAGGAAGGCGCCGTAGGCCGCCAGCACGGCGAGCCCGTAGCGCCAGCCCATGTGGTCGAAGCCCAGGTGCAGCAGCAGCCAGGAGGCCAGGAAGCCCGACAGGCTGGTGAGGCTCACCATCAGGGTCATCTGCAGGCGCGGGTAGTCCGCCTGCTGGAGGTACTCCTTCAGGGACTGCACCGTGCGTTCCCGCAGGGTGGCGCGAAGCTGCTCGTCCTGGGCCGAATCGGAATCGTTCATGGGGGGGTTCCGCGTACAAGGTAGCAAGACTCCCCGCTATGCTGGCCCAACTTCCGGAGCAGCCCCCATGGACGTTTCCCCGCGCCCGCGCCTGGACGCCATCGACCTGCTGCGGGGCCTGGTGATGGTGATCATGCTCCTGGACCACACCCGGGACTACCTGCACGCGGAGGCCTGGCGCTTCGACCCCCTCGACTTGGCGAAGACCACGCCGGCGATCTTCCTCACGCGCTGGGTCACCCATGTCTGCGCGCCGGTCTTCGTATTCCTGGCAGGCACCGGGGCCTGGCTGCAGCTGCAACGTGGCAAGCCGAAGGCCGAGCTGACCCGGTTCCTCCTGAGCCGGGGCCTCTGGCTGGTCTTCTTGGAATTCACCGCCGTCCGCTTCGGCGTCCTCTTCAACGTGGACTACCGCTTCCTCGGCATGGGGCAGGTGATCTGGGTGATCGGCGTGTCCATGATTGTGCTGGCGGGCCTGCTCCACCTGCCGTGGCCCGCGGTGCTGGGGTTCGGGCTCGTGCTGATCCTGGGCCACAACGCCCTGGACGGGATCCGCTTCGCGCCCTGGGCGGAGCCCGGCAACCCGGTGCCCTCCTACGGGGCCAAGCTCTGGATGATCGTCCACCAGGGCGGCGCCTTTCCCGTGGCGGGCTGGCCCAGCCCGGTGGTGTTCTTCCTCTACCCGCTGGTCCCCTGGATCGGCGTCATGGCGGCGGGCTTCGCCTTCGGGCGGGTCTATGACCTTGATGCCAACTCACGCCGTCGCTGGCTGCTGCGCCTGGGCCTTGTGGCCACCGCGGGCTTCGCGCTGCTGCGGGCGACGAACCTCTACGGCAACCCGGTGCCGTGGGCGGTGCAGAAGGACGCGGTGTTCACCGTCCTCTCCTTCCTCAACTGCGAGAAGTACCCACCCTCCCTGCTCTACCTACTCATGACCCTGGGCCCGGCGCTGCTCGCCCTGATCGCCTTCGAGCACAGCGGCCGGGGCTGGCTGTCGAAGGCCCTGGTCACCTTCGGCCGCGTGCCCCTCTTCTTCTACCTGCTCCAGTGGTTCACCGCCCACGGCCTTTCCTGGGTCCTGCACAAGGCCACCGGCAAGCCCACCGGCTGGCTCTTCGAGAACCTCGGCTTCAGCACGCCCCCCGACGGCATCGGCTTCGGCCTCGGCGTCGTGTACGCGTCCTGGATCGCGGGGCTGGTGCTGCTGTATCCGCTGTGCGCGTGGTTCGCGGGGGTGAAGGCGCGGCGGAAGGAGTGGTGGTTGAGCTACCTGTGAGGGACGCCTCCAGCCCTTTGTGGATGGCCGTTGGCTTGTAGCCACACACAGGATGACTTCAGCGCCAAGCTTCAACCATTTTCCACAGATCGTGTGGGTGAATCTCTACACCTGATTTAGTCGGGTTTGAATAGTTGAGCCTGACTAAAAGGCCATCTTTTGAGAGGCCGTTCACCCAGCGCTTGCAATAGGTGTCCCAGTCGATAACTACTGGCATGAACCCGGAAAAATCCCGAAAAGAATTGATCACTGATTGGGCACGGGAAAGTGAGGACCAATACAAGATTGCGTAGTTGCCTTCCATCGGCAACTGGGCTGGAGATCCCGACGCATCCACGATTGCCCATAGAAGATTCTGTTCCGCGATTTCACGGAAAAACTCGGCGGCTTCCTCTGATGCTGAGTTCAATTTCAGCGCTCTTGATTCAGTAGCCGACTATCGTCTTGCCGCCGGTTCCTGCAGATTCGCCAAGAACTCGTCGTTGGTCTTGGCCTTCCCCAGCCGGTCGATGAGCAGCTCCATGCTCTCCACGGGCCCGCTGCTGCTGAGGATCTTCCGCAGCACCCAGATCTTGGCGAGCTTGGGGGGATCGATGAGGAGATCTTCCTTCCGCGTGCCGCTCTTCTGGATGTCCATGGCGGGAAAGATCCGCTTGTCGCTCAATTTGCGGTCCAGGATGATCTCGCTGTTGCCGGTGCCCTTGAACTCCTCGAAGATCACGTCGTCCATCCTCGATCCGGTCTCGATGAGCGCCGTGGCGATGATGGTGAGGCTGCCGCCGCCCTCGATGTTTCGCGCGGCGCCGAAGAAGCGCTTGGGGCGCTGGAGGGCGTTGCTGTCCACGCCGCCGCTCAGCACCTTGCCCGAAGGCGGCACCACCGTGTTGTAGGCCCGTGCGAGGCGGGTGATGGAATCCAGCAGGATCACCACGTCCTTCTTCTGCTCCACCAGGCGCTTGGCCTTCTCGATGACCATCTCGGCGACCTGCACGTGGCGCGTGGCGGGCTCGTCGAAGGTGCTCGAGATGACCTCCCCCTTCACGTTGCGCTCCATGTCCGTCACCTCCTCGGGCCGCTCGTCGATGAGCAGCACGATGAGGAAGACCTCGGGATGGTTCGCGGTGATGGAATTGGCGATGTTCTGCATCAGGACCGTCTTGCCCGTGCGCGGCGGCGCGACGATCAACGCCCGTTGCCCCTTGCCCAGGGGCGTCATCAGGTCCATCACCCGCGTGCTCAGTTCGCCCGCGTCCCGCTCCATCTTCAGGTGGGACTTGGGGTAGAGGGGCACCAGGTTGTCGAAGTGGCTGCGCTCCTTGGCCATCAGGGGCGGATCGAAGTTCACCGCGTCCACCCGCAGCATGGCGAAGAACTTCTCCCCCTCCTTGGGCGGCCGGATCATCCCCGACAGGGTGTCGCCGGTGTGGAGATTGAACTTGCGGATCTGGGAGGGCGACACGTAGATGTCGTCGGGGCCCGCCAGGTAGTTGTGCTCCGGCGCCCGCAGGAAGCCGAACCCCTCCGGCAGCACTTCCAGCACGCCCTCCGCGAAGAACATGCCCTCCTTCTCCGCCTGGGCCTGCAGGATGCGGAAGATCAGTTCCTGCTTGCGCATGGAGAGCGGGCTTTCGATGGCCAGGTCCTTCGCCATCTCGGCCAGGCGGCCGATGCTCTGCTCCTTGAGGTCGGAGAGGCTGAGGATCGTGGGCATCAAGGTGTCTTTGGCCATAGGCCACCCCGGGGGGGGAAAGTCTCAAAGATGGTGCTTGGAGATGGCACCAGGGTACGGCATTTGTCTGGAAGGGGCTACGCGCCCCCTCCCGGGCCCTCCCTCAGCCCCCGGCCAGGGCCCCGGTGAAGGCCAAAAGCCTCGCCACGTAGGCCTTCGGGTCCTCCACGGGGAAGGAATGGCCGATGCCCGGCAGGATCTCGAAGCGGGCTCCGGGGATGAGGCGGGCGGTTTCCAGGCACTTCCACGGGGGCGTGAGCAGGTCCTCGGCCCCGCAGAGCAGCAGGACGGGATCCCGGACGGAGCCCAGCCGCTCCCGGATGTCCCAGCCGTGCGTCCCCCGGATCTGGTGCAGGTTGCCATGGAGGGCCCTGCCCTCCCCCGTCACCACCTGGTGGTAGGCCCGCAGGACGCCATGCCGGGCCTCCAGGAAGCGGTCACCCCAGAGGAAGGGGGCCACCGCGTCGAACTGCATGAGGGGTCCCCCCACCTCCAGGCAGCGGGCCCAGTGCTCGGCCTTGCGGCCCATGGCGAAGTCCATGCGGGCCACGGAGGAGGTGAGCATGGCCCCCCGGAAGGCGCCGGAGTGTTCGCAAAGGAGCTCCAGGCTCAGGGCGGAGCCGTTGCTGAGACCCGCCAGCCAGGGGTTTTGCACGCCAAGGACCTGGAACAGCTCCCACGCGTCCTGGGCGAGGTCCCGGGTCAGGTAGGGCCCCGCCTCCGGCGCCTCGCTGCGGCCCTGCCCCCGGCTGTCGAAGGTGAGGACGCGGAAATGGGGCGTGAGGCCCGGCAGCACCCCGGCCCACATGGTCGTGTCGCTGAGCAGTCCGTTCAGCAGCACCAGCCAGGGCTTGCCCGGTTCCCCCTGGATGCGGTAGTGGAGCTTCAACCCCGAGGGGAGCGGGGCGAGGGTGGGCGCGGGGCGGAGGGCCATGTCTCTGTTGTCGGCGGATCGGGGCCCGCGCGCAATCGGAAAGCGTCGCTCCGCCCCAGGATCCGTTCCCGTCCGGTCGGTTCGGGATCGGCGCCTGGTCCAGCGCCTCACCTTGGTTGCGCATTTCCAGCAGAGTCAGATGGGCCAGTCTCGCAGGAGGCGGCGCGGGCAAGGAGGAGGCCGCGCTCCCGGTTGTTGCGGGTCAGGGAGGCGGCGCGCTCGAACTCGTGCCGGGCTTCGGAATGGCGCCCCAGTTTGTAGAGGAAGTCGGCGCGAACGCTCGGGAGAAGGTGGTAGCGCGCGAGAGAAGGTTCAGAAGCGAGTGCGTCCACGAGCGCAAGCCCTGCCTGGGGGCCATGGGCCATGGAGACGGCTACGGCGCGGTTGAGCTCGATGACAGGAGAGGGGGTCACCTGAGCGAGCTCGTTGTAGAGGAGGACCATGCGGGTCCAGTCGGTTTCGGACGGCGTGCGGGCGCGGGCGTGGCAGGCGGCGATTTCGGCTTGGAGGAGGTAGGGGCCGCGGGTGGCGTTGATTCCGTGGGCGCGTTCGATGGCAGCCAGGCCGCGATGGATGAGGATTTGATCCCATTGGGTGCGGTTTTGTTCGAAGAGCACGACCAGTTCGCCGGAGGGCGTGGTGCGGGCGCGGGCTCGGGAGGCCTGGATTTCCATCAAGGCGACGAGGCCGTGCACCTCGGGCTCCGCGGGCGTGAGCTCAGCCAGGATGCGGCCGAGGCGGAGCGCGTCTTCGCAGAGGGCGGGGCGCATGAGGTCGTCACCGGCCGTGGCCGAGTAGCCCTCGTTGAAAATGAGGTAGATGACCTCGAGGACGGAAGACAGGCGGACGGTGAACTCCGGGCCGCGGGGGACCTCGAACGGTATGCGCCTGTCGGCGAGGGTGCGTTTGGCGCGGACGATGCGCTGGGCGATGGTCGGTTCGGGGGTGAGGAAGGCGCGGGCGATCTCGTCGGTGGTGAGGCCGCCGAGGAGGCGGAGGGTGAGGGCCGCGCGGGACTCCGCGGGGAGGACGGGATGGCAGGCGATGAAGACGAGGCGCAGGAGGTCGTCGCCGATGGTCTCGTCGAGCGTGGCGCCGAGGTCGGGCGCGGTCTGCTCGAGCGCTTCAAGTTCGCGGGCGAGCTCTTCGTGTTTCCGCGCGGCGACGGCGTTGCGGCGGAAGAGATCGATGGCGCGGCGCTTGGCGGTCGCGGTGAGCCAGGCCCCGGGCTGATCGGGGACGCCCGATCGCGGCCACTGCTCGAGCGCGGCGACGAGGGCTTCCTGCGCGCAATCCTCGGCCAGTTCAACATCGCGGGTGAGGCGGGTGAGGCCGGCGATGACGCGCGCGGACTCGATGCGCCACACGGCTTCGATGGTGCGATGGATGGCCTGGTGCGGATCGGTAGCGGACACGGCTACCGATCACACCAGGGCCACTCCGAGGATGCAAGGGCGCCTATCGATTGGCGGTCTGATTGGGCAGCTCGGCCCGGCGTGCCACCTTGTGCTGGATCTGCTCCTCAGACAGGACAGGCGCGAAATCTTCCATCTCGAAGATCTGGCGGATTTCTACTTCGTAGTCATCGGCGCTGCAGGTGGGGCCGCGCTTGACCCACTCGATGGCCTCTTCGAGGGACTTGACCTGCAGGATCGAGAATCCGGCGATGAGTTCCTTGGCCTCGGTGAAGGGGCCGTCGATGACGGTGCGAGACTTGCCGGAGAATCTGACGCGCGCGCCCTTGGAGCTTGGATGGAGGCCGTCGAGGGCGAGCAGGACGCCCGCCTTCATGAGCTCCTCGTTGTACTTGCCCATCTCGATCAGGAGCTGCGGATCGGGGAGGGCACCCGCTTTTTCCGTCTCTGGTGTCGCTTTGCCGATGACCATGAATCGCATGGCGAGATCTCCTTTGGGGGAAGGGTTGGTGAGATGGCTTGTGTCCGGGTACGGCGATTGGCTGGCGACCCGGTGAACTCGGATGGAGAGGACGGTCGGATCGCGGTGGCCCGCTGCCGTCATGCCCCTCTGTTGATGCGTCGAACGGGGTGTGGCCGAATCGACATCAGAACCAGATTTTTCCGCCCACCGCCTGGATGCAGTCCGAGGATAGGGAAAACAAGAGGATCCGGATAGAGAATTGACCGGGGCAGGTGGCCTTGGAAACCGGCAAGGGTGGATCCAGGTCCCCGGGAGCAGGCCGATACGATCACGCCACCCACGGACGGGCTCCCCTCAATCCCCCCGCAGCTCGCTCGGTGCATAGTGCCGCGCGAACCGCCATCCGCCGCCCAGCCACTCGATCTCCGTGCAGCTCGCCTTCTTCACGTCGATCCGCCGCCCGGTGAGCTGAGCGACGAGGCTGGAGAGGAAAGGCTCATGGCTGGTGAAGGCGAGGCGCTCGTCCGCGCCAGCGCCGGTCATGAGCTGCCGCAGCCAGGCCTCCGCCTCGCCGGGATCGCCGTCGGGGATCAGGCCCTCCCACACGCCCACCGGAAAGGCGGCCGAGGCGTCCAGGGCCATCGCCGCCTCCTTCAGGCAGGCCATGGTCTCCAGGGCGCGCCGGTAGGGGCTGCTGATGCCTCGGGATGGCACCAGGCCCAGGGCGACGAGGCCCTGCATCGCGGCGCGGGTCTTCATCCAGCCCTCGGCGGTGAGGGCCCGGTCCGCATCCGGCAGCCCCGGGCGGAACTCCTCGGCGATGCCGTGACGGATGAGGAGCAGCGTGGTCATTCCTTCTTCCAGCCGAAGAAGCCCGTGACCTTGCCCAGCATCTTCTCCTCCGGCAGGCCCGCCTCGATGCGCCAGCGCTCGGCTTCCGCCCGGTTGGGGGCGATGCCGGGGCCGCCCTTGTCCAGGAGCCGGAACAGGCGCACCTTCGCCTCCTCCAGCCCGGCCTCCGCGGCGCGGCGCAGCCAGCGCAAGGCCTCCGGGCCGTCGGGCTTCATCATCTGGCGGTGGAGGAGGAAGTCCGCCAGCTCGACCATGCCCTCCGCGTCGCCACCCTCCGCCGCCCGGCGCAGGCACTGGCCCGCCCTGGCCTCGTCCCTCGGCACCCCCTGCCCCTCCCGGTAGCGGCGGCCCAGGGCGGTGAGGGCTTCCGGATGGCCCTTCTCCGCGGCCTTCTGGAACCAGGGCAGGGCGCCCGCCACGTCCCCCTGCTTCTCCAGGATCCGGCCGATGTGGCAGGCGGCCTCGAAGGAGCCCGCGTCAAAGGCGAGGTGGAACCACTTCAGGGCCTCCGCCCGGTCCTCGAAGAGGTGCTCCGCCCCGGCGTAGAGCTGGGCCAGGGGCAGGTAGGCCTCGGCGCAGCCCGCCTCCGCCGCCCGGCGGAACCAGTCCCGGGCCACCAGCGGCTCGGCCCGGACGCCCTCCCCCCGGACCATGGTCCAGGCCCGCTCCAGCATCGCCTCGGGATCCCCCAGCTCCGCGGCCTGGCGGAACAGGGCCGCGGCCTGGGGTGGGCTTGGGGGGATGCCGTCCCCGTCCCGGAAGGCCCGGGCCATGGCCAGCATGGCCCCGGGATGGCCTTTCCACGAGGCCTTCTGGAGCCACTCCGTGGCGATGGCCCGGTCCTGGGGCGAGGCTCCTTCGCTCCGGTAGTCCGCCGCCAGCTCCAGCATCGCCTCCGGCATGCCGAAGTCCGCCGCCCGCGCCAGCATGTGGCGCGCCTCCGCCGGATCCTCCGCCGGGAGGAAGCCGCTGCGGAGCCAGCGCCCGAGGGCGAAGCAGGCCGCGGGCTCGTCCAGGGCCGCCGCGGCCCTGAGGATGCGCGCCGCCTCCGCCTTGCCGCCCTCCAGGGGAGGCGCCTCCGCGAAGATGCGCGCCAGGGTCCGCAGGGCCAGGGGCACGTTGGCGGCCGCGGCCACGTGGAGCCACTGCAGGCCCTCGTCCCGGCGGTCCGGGACCTTCACCAGTTCCACCCCCAGGCTGGCCATGGCTTCCGGCGAGCCGGCGGCGGCCGCCTTCCGGGTCCAGAGCAGGGCCTCCTGGGGATCCGGCGCCCCGCCCTCGCCGCTCCGCAACAGCTCGCCCAGGTGATGCATGGCGGCGGCATGCCCGCCGTCCGCGGCCTTCCGGAAGCAGCTCGTGGCCGAGGAGGGATCCACCGCCAGGCCATCCCCCAGCATGAACTTCAGGCCCCACTGGTAGAGGATCTCCGCGTCCGTGCCCGGCTCCAGCCAGGGCTTGGGCGCGGGCTGGAGCCGGGTCTCGTCCGCCACCGGGGGCTCCCGCCGCGTGAGGGCCGAGGGACCGGCGGAAAGCGCGGGATCCGTGCCCGCGCCGGGAGGGAGGGGCTGGGCGGGCGTGGCCGGCAGGGGGTCCTGGCCCGCCAGGTCCGGTGGCAGCAGGATGGGCGCCTCCGGCGGCAGGCCCGCCGCGTGTTCCCGCAGGGCCGCCGCCAGCTCGGCGGCGGTCTGGAAGCGCTGGCCCGGGTCCTTTTCCAGGGCCCGGCCCACCAGGGCCCGCAGGGCGGGCGGCACCGTGTCCAGGGCCGGGTTCTCCGTCAGCACCTTCATGAGGATCAGGGCGGGGGTGTCCCCTTCGAAGGCCCGCTTGCCCGACAGGGCCTGGTAGAGGACGACCCCCACCGCCCACAGGTCCGCCCGGGGATCGGCGGAACCGCCCTTCAGCACCTCGGGGGCGGTGTAGTAGGGCGTGCCCAGCACGGCGCCGGTCTGGGTCATGTAGCCGTCCTGGCGGGAGCGCGCGATGCCGAAGTCCATGATCTTGGCCTGCAGGCCCCGGGGCGTCTGGAGGACGCGGATGTTCTGGGGCTTGATGTCCCGGTGGATCACGCCGCTGAGGTGGGCCTCCTGGAGGCCGTCCGCCACCTGGGCCAGCAGCTCCAGCAGCACCCGGGGGCCGAGGAGCTTGCGCTCCAGGAGGACGTTGAGGTCCACGCCCCGGAGGAATTCCATCGCGATGAAGAGGATGCCGTCCTGCTCCCCGAACTCGTAGATGGTGAGCAGGTTCGGATGGCTGAACTTCGCGGCGAGGCTGGCCTCCCGCAGAAAGCGCTGGCGCAGCTCCGTCTGGTCGCCCTCGGCGCCCATGGAGATGGTCTTGATGGCCACCTCCCGGCCCAGCACCGGGTCCCTGCCCAGGAACACCGTGCCCATGCCCCCGCGCCCGAGGGGCCTGAGCAGCTCGAACTTGCCGATGAGGTGGATCATGGGATCGGGATGAGTCTAGCGACCCTTCCGGGGCGGTCAGCGAGAAACTGGCCGCACCTTCGGGCCGCGTGGCCGGCCGCGCCCGGTGTTGACCGCCAGGCCATGGCGCCGGGGCCGGATCCGGTTCCCGGGGTTGGGAGATTCCTCCTCGAATCCCCTGCATTCCCGTGGGATACTGGCGGTTTGGGCCAGATCCGGCAGGCGTTCCCTTCGCGCCATCCCGCGGGACAGTCGCCCCGGGAGAGCATGTGAACACCGAGACCTTCGCAGCCATGGGCTGCCGCCAACTCTATCTGGACGCCCTGGCGCGCCGGGGCTTCACCACCCCCACGCCGGTGCAGGCCCAGGCCTTCGCCCCGGGCATGGAAGGCCGCGACCTGCTGGTGCAGAGCCGCACGGGCTCGGGCAAGACGCTGGCCTTCGGCCTGCCCCTCATGCACCGCCTCGATCCGGAGGCCCACCATCCCCAGGCCCTCATCCTTGCGCCCACCCGGGAGCTGGCCCAGCAGGTGGCCGAGGAGCTGAAGACCCTCCGCCCCGACCTGCCCGTGGCCATGCTGGTGGGCGGCATGAGCTACACGCCCCAGCTGCGCTCCCTCAAGTACGGCGCGCAGGTGGTCGTGGGCACGCCGGGCCGGGTCATGGACCACCTGGAGAAGGACACCCTGGACCTCTCGAAGGTCGGCATGATCGTCCTCGACGAGTGCGACGAGATGCTCAACATGGGCTTCATCGACGATGTGAAGACCATCCTGGAGAAGGTGCCCAAGGGTCCCCAGACCTACCTCTTCAGCGCCACCCTGCCCGCCCCCATCGCGGCGCTGGCCAAACGCTTCCTGAAGGATCCCTTCAAGATCCAGCTCGCCGAAGCCGGCGCCCACGCCAGCCATGCCGACATCGCCCACACGCCCTGCCTGGTGGCGGACAACCTGCAGACCAAGGCCCTGGTGAACATCCTCCTCATGGATGACCCCAGCGCGGCCCTCGTCTTCACCAAGACCAAGGCCCAGACCGAGATCGTCTGCGAGACCCTGCGGGAGGCGGGCCTGGCGGCGGAATTCCTGCACGGAGACCTGGCCCAGGCCACCCGCAACCGCATCATGTCGGCCTTCAAGGAGGGCAAGCTGCACATCCTCGTGGCCACGGACGTGGCCGCCCGGGGCCTGGACATCTCGGGCCTTCCCCTGGTGGTCCACATGAGCATCCCCACCCAGCTGGAGAGCTACATCCACCGCAGCGGCCGCACGGGCCGGGCGGGCGCCAAGGGCACGAGCCTCGCCCTGGTGAACGCCAAGGAGAGCCGCATCCTCATGGCCTGGGCGCGCCGGGGCGGCCTGGAGCTGGCCTGGCGCGCGGTGCCCGCCATGGGCGACATCCGCAAGGCCAAGCACCAGCGCCTCATCGCCGGACTGGGCACCGCCGAGGCGAAGAAGCACCTCGCCGCCGCCCAGGAACTGCTCCAGGGCCAGGAGCCCGCGGAGATCGTGGCAGCCCTGCTGGCCAAGCTTGAAGGCGAAGGTTCCCTGGGCTTCCACATCCCCGAGCCCACCAAGTACACCGCCGACAGCCGCCCGCCGCGGGAGGAGCGCGGACCCTGGAAGCCCGGGCCCAAGCCCGGCTTCAAGCCCAAGGAATCCCCCGACCGGCCCTTCAAGCCCCGCGCCGACCGCCCCGGCGAGCGCACCTACGAGCGCCCCGAGGACCGCGCCCACGGCGCCCGGAAGGGGCTGAGCCCGTACAAGCCCAAGGATGGCCAGGGACCGACCGACCGCCGTACCGGCAAGCCCGCCGTCAAGCCGACCGGCAAGCCCTTCTTCAAGAAGAAGCCCGGCACCTGAGGCGATCCCTACCGAAGGGCGATCCCAGGTCATAAGGGCCCGACGGACGGAGTGCATGGGCCGATCCGCGCCTTGACCTTGAACTTCAAAAGAGTTCCTCGATCGGCGAGGGCCGCGCCTTCCGGCCCTCGCCGATCGAGGAACCAGAGCGCGCAGCGCGAGTGGCCGACGGTCCTGTGCCGCATTGCCGGAGTGGCCCAACGGTCCCCTGGCTGCCGCCGGGTCAGCGCGGAGGCCGACCTAAGCCTTCCTTCCGCCCATTCCGGCCTTGGCCCTTCGGGCCTGGCACCCTTCCGGAGCCGCATTCGCAAAGGGCGCGAATGCATCTCCGAAAGGGTGCTCTTTAATGAGCGCCCTTTTCACGTTGTTCCCGTGCTACGTCCCGGCACCGTGAAGGCCTCGATCCCGCAAGGGCCGGCCTGCCTACATCAGTGTCAAAGCCACCACCGTCTTCCCGCTGCTGGTCATGCCCATGCCGCTGCCGCTGGACTCCTTGGTGGTGCGCTCCGCCACGAGCCGGCCGCCCACCTTCCGGTAGACCGAAGTCTCCCGGGAGCTGCCGCCGAAGGAGATCAGGAACTTGCTGCCCTTGAAGTCCACGCTCTCCTCGGCGCCGAGGGGCGTGCCGTCGGCGTCGAGCCAGACCTTCAGTCGCTGCTCGTACTTCTTCATCACGTCCCGGGTCTCGGCGCTCAGGGCCGGCTCCATCTGCAGGTGGAGCAGGCGTGCGGGTTTTCCCCCGAAAGCCTCGTGCTTTTCCTCCAGGACTTTCACCTGGCTCAGCTTGACGAGGAGGGCCGGGGCGGCTCCCAGCATCTCGGAGGCATCCTCGGCGTTGAGGGCTCGGAGGGAATCCAGGTTCGGCGTCGGGGCCTCGGGATCGGCCTTCTTCCGCCGGGTCTCCGCCCGCGCCGCCTCCATCTGCTCCGGGGTCCAGCCCAGGCGCAGGCCGCCGGGGCCTTCCTCCAGCAGGACCGCGCCGCGGCTCTGCCGGGACTTCTGCTTCTTCCCTTCTCCATTCAGGTTGGTGGAATTGACCTCCGCCCGGGCCCGGATGGGGTCGTGGCCCTGCAGCTTTTGGAGCGCCGCCCGCAGGTCCCCGAGGCCGTCGGCGTGAAGGGCGGTGGCGGCGAGCAGGCAGATGGGGAGCAGGCGCATGGCGGATTCCTCTGGAGGGCTTACGGGACCACGATGCGCCGGGTTGAGGCGGAGTTCCCCGGTCCAGTCAGGCCGTGGCCGACACCAGCGGGACGAACGGATCGGCCAGAAGGGCGCCGGCCGCTCCGAAAGTCCCGCTAGGTGTGGATCTGGGAGACCCGCTGGAGCAGGCTGCCCTCGTCCGTGCTCCCGGCGCAATCGGAGCAGAGCCCGAAGATCTGCAGGCTGTGGTGCAGGGCCCGGAAGCGGTGCTCCTCGCAGATGGCGTCCTGGAGGGCCTCCAGGTCGGGGCGGAAGAACTCGATGACCTTCTGGCAGTTCAGGCAGATCAGGTGGTCGTGGTGCTCGTCGCCTTTGACCGCCTCGTAGTGGGCGTGCTGGTCCCCCAGGGACTGCTTGCGCACCAGACCGCACTGCACCAGCAGGTCGAGGGTGCGGTAGACCGTGGCCCGGGAGATCTCCCCGCCCTTCTTCCGCAATTCCATGTGCAGGGAATCGGCGTCGAAGTGGTGCTCCGCCTGGAAGACCGCCTGCAGCAGGGCCTTGCGCTCCCCGGTGTACTTGAGGCTGCGGCCCCGCAGGAAGGCCTCGAAGCGGGCCTGTTCCTCGGCGAAGAGCGGCTTCCTGGGGACGGCGCGAGTGGGCATCAGGTTCTCCACGGTCCATCTTACGCAAATTCAAATTTTCCCTGGCGCTGGGGTTATTCCGCTATAAAATGAGAACTTCCCTTCCATAGTGGAGTTGCACCATGGCCCTCGTCATCATCCAGGCCCCCGCACTGTCCGCCGCCGCCAAGAAGCGCGTCGGGGACCAGGTGATCACCGCCCTCCACAACGAGGACGTCCACGCCAGCTCCGTGGTGGTGCTCTTCCGGGCCGAGGACAGCGATGTCTACCTGGATGGCGGCCTGCTCTTCGAATCCTCCCCCCGGCCCGCGGGCGCCCAGTCCCAGCCCGCCGCCCACGCCCCGGCCGCCAGCAGCGCCCCCGCCAGCCAGGCTCCGTCGTCCCTCCAGCCCGCCAAGGGTCCCTCAAGCGACTTCAAGACCAAGGCTCGCCGCAACAAGTCCGAACTGGCGGACCTCAAGGCCCACCTCGTGAAATCCCTGCAGCTGGAAGGCGCCCTGAGCAGCTTCCAGGCCCAGGAGGCTTTGGGCCTCAAGGACTGCGACTGGGCCCCCGCCACCCTGCGCCGCTTCTTCTCCGAGCTGGAGGAGGAAGGCGTGGTGACCAAGCAGGGCCAGAAGCGGGGAACGCGGTATGTGTGGGTCGGCGTCGCCCACATCCCCAGCGCGCCGGCGGTGCCCAAGCTGGTGAAGAAGCAGGAACCTGAAGGCTGAGACCGACCCACCTCGCAATAGTTAGGACAACCGCGGACGTTCAATCTCCCGGCGGGTCCCGGCTTCGCCGCACTCCCCCGCGCTCCGCCACCCGCTACGGGAGATTGGGGTCGGTGTCGCCCACATGCCTAGCCCGCCGGCGGTTCCCAAGCTGGTGAAGAAGCAGGAATCAGAAGGCTGAGTTCTCAGTCCTTCAGCGCCCTCGCCGCCAGCCTCCCCAGATCCCCGCTCCCCTGGCTGTTGGCCAAGGACTTGGCCTGGGCCACGAGCATGGCTTCCTGGGCGTGGGCCGGCAGCAGGGACGCCAGGTCCGCGACGGCGGCCACGGCCATGAGCTGGTGGGCGTGGTTGAAGCCGGGATCGTTCTGCACCACCGCCGCCGCCAGGTCCCGCAGCACGGCCTCCGCGCCGCCGCGCTGGAAGGCGTCCCGCGCCAGGTGCATGGCCTCGGCGGGCTCGGCGTCGAGGATGGCGTCCAGCAGGGTGGATCCGGCGGTCTTCGGCGCCACGGCCGTGACCCGGCCTTCCGCCTCGTCCGTGGGAAAGAGGTTCACCAGGGCCGCCGCCTGGGCCCAGGGGGTGGGCTCGCCGCTGCCAGCGCGGCGCATGGCCTGGGTGGCCAGGTAGACGAAGTTCCAGCTGGTCTTCCCTTCGAGGTCGCGGCGCGCGTCCAGCTGCTTCTCGCTGGCCGCCAGCACCAGCATCGCCAGCAGATCGCCCCCCCGCTCCCCGTCCTTCAGCCGCGCCCCCAGCCGGTCCAGCAGCTCCACCAGGCCCAGGTCGCAGATCTCCCGGGCCCCGGCGCGATGATGGACCTCGTCCCTGGATGCGCTGCCGAAGGGGACGCGGAGCCCCGGCTCGCCCAGGCGCCGTTGGGCCCGCTGGTGCCAGAAGGTGTCCGCGGGGGAGGCGGCGATCCAGGCCGTGAGGCCCAGGAGGCGCCGACCCGTGGCCTTCGGAGAGTCGAGGGCGAGGAAGAGCTCTTCCAGGTGATGGGCCAGCACGGCCTTGTGCCCCACGTTGGCCATGTCGAAGGCCACCAGATCCCCGAGGCGCCGGAAGTCCTCGGGACCGGGTTCCGGCGTGCCGGCGGCTTCCCCGTAGGCTAGGGCGGCGCGGCCGCTGCGGATGGCCCCGCGCAGGTTGCCCCAGTGGCCGCTGCCCTTGCCGATGGCGGCGAGGCCGCCGCTGCCGGCCTTCCGGCCCTCATGGGCGAGCATGTGCAGCTGCACCGCGAGGAGGCGGTGGAAGTCGGCGGACCCCAGGAGGGCGCGCAGGCGGAAGACGGAGCGCAGGCCCAGGAGGCCGTGGGGAATGTGGGGCTGGTAGGCCTCCCAGTCCAGGCGTGGCGCGAGGGTCTTCACCGCCTCGCGGACCCCGTCCCGCAGGCCCTCCGGGTCCCCCAGCGTTCCGGCGAAGGCTTTGAAGAAGGCCGGGGACGGCTTCTCCAGCTCCCGCTTCCAGGCCTCCAGGGCTTCCTCACGCATCGCCGATTCCGAAGGCCTCCAGGACCATCTTGCCCCAGTGATGCCCGAAGGCCCGCTTCCACACGGGACTCTCCTCCCGGATGCCGGCCTCCTGCAGCCGGTCCGAAAGCTCGAGGCGCAGGCCGTCCCCCTCGCTGCCCAGGTGGTTCGCCGCCTGGGCGATGAAGGCCTGCCGGGCGGTCTGCAGGGCGTCGAAGTGGTCCAGGTAGGCCGGGCTGTCCGGCGCCGGCGTGGAGGCTCGCAGGCGCTGCCAGCCCTCGAAAAGGGAGGCGGCCTTCGGATCCTTCGCCAGGCGGCCGTCCAGCCGCGGCCTGCTGCCGGTCGGCCCGGCGTCCTCGCTGCGGGCGAGGGCCAGCCGCAGCTGGGCGGCCTTGGCGACATCCTTCGCGAGGTGCGACATGGCCACGAAGGCCCGCGGCCGCGCCCGTTTCGCGCGCCGGCCGAAGAAGGTGTCCATGGCCGCCACCACCGCTTCCGCGGGCACGGCCTCCCCCTCCCAGGCGGTGACCTGGAGGAAGTCCTCCCGACTCAGGAAGGCGCTCCGGCCGTGCAGGTGGAAGGCCCACTCCGCCTCGATCCAGTCCAGCTCCTCCCGGGTGTAGGCCACGGCTTCATTCCACGGGAAGGAGGCGGGAACCGTCCTTGAGGAGGATGGCGCCACCTTCCATACCGGCGATCTCGTCGGCGCCGAGGCCCGTCCGCGCGTAGCCCACCAGCCGCCACTTCACGGTCGAAGCCTTCGCGCCGCTGCCGGCTTCGAAGACCTGGATCGCGTAAAGGGTTCCCTGCCGCCCTTCCACCAGGAAGAAGCGGCCCGCGGCCCCCCGGCCCGCCCACTCGGCGGCCGCGGGAACCGGGGGCGGGCGCCGGGGAACGCGGGGGCTGCGCTGCCAGAGCCCGAGGCCGAGGGCGGCCCCCAGCACGGCCACCCCGAAGACCGCCCGCGTCCACGCCTTCTTCACGTCCTTGCCTCCTGGCCAATGGTACCGGGCTACACTGTCCGCGAGGCCTGCATGGTGCTGCTGCGAGAACAGATCCGCTACAAGAGCCGCCGCGAGATCGAGAAGATGCGGCTGGCGGGACGCCTCGCGGCCAACGCGCTGCGGGTCGCGGCCCGGGCGGCGAAGCCCGGCGTGAGCCTGCTGGAGCTGGACAAGGTCGCCGAGACCTTCATCCGCAAGCAGGGAGCGGTGCCCAACTTCAAGGGCTACCACGGCTTTCCCGGCACGCTCTGCACCTCGGTGAACGACCGGGTCGTGCACGGAATCCCCACGGACTACGTCCTCCAGGACGGCGACATCATCTCCATCGACTGCGGCTGCAAGCTGGACGGCTACCACGGCGACACCTGCCTCACCGTGGGCGTGGGGCAGATCAGCGAGGAGGCCCAGCGCCTCCTGCAGACCGCCCAGCTCGCCATGTACGTGGGCATCGAGCTGTGCCGCCCCGGCAACCGCCTGGGCGACATGGCCACCGCCGTGCAGGCCTTCGCGGAGGAGCGCGGCTACGGCATCGTGCGCGACTACATCGGCCACGGCATCGGCAAGGAGCTCCACGAGGATCCCCAGGTGGTCTATGCCGACCAGCGGCCCGGCACGGGCTTCCGCATGGAGCCCGGCATGACCATCACGATCGAGCCCATCCTCACCACCGGCTCCCACCGTTGCCTCGTGGAAGCCGACGGCTGGACGGTGCGCACCCGGGACGGCGGCCTCAGCGCCCAGTTCGAGCACGACATCGCCATCACCAAGGACGGCCCGGACATCCTGTCCCTGCCGGATTCCGAATTCGAGCTCGAGGACGGCCTCTAGTCCATGCCGCGGGAGGAACCATGCGCCTGAAGCCCTTCCCAGTCCTGGCCCTGGCCGCCGCCGCGCTGCCGCTGCTCGTCGGCTGCGCCGCGAAAGGAGTGAAGGAGACCCGCGCCGCCTCCGTCCTCGCCGTCCGGGAGCTCCAGTCCCTGGTGGACGACGGCCTCGACAAGGCAATCAAGGAACGGGAGACGGCCCGCAGCGAGGAGGCGCCGGACTTCAGCGCCGTGGCCGCCGCCGCCCTCCAGCGGTTCCAGTCCTCCCCGGACGCGCGGGACCTGAAGAATCCCTACGACGCCGCCAAGCCCGTCTTCGTGGCCCGGCCCGAGGGCCGCGAACCCGGCACCGTGTACCTCGACGCCACCCCCGCCGCCACCGGCGCCATCCTGGTGACCGCGGTCTTCAAGGACGGCGTCGCCGTGAAGCGCGAGTCCGCCACCGTGAAGGTCAACGTGGCCCTGCGGCCCCGCAAGATCGACGTCAACACGGACGCCATGCCGGCGGCTCCGGGCCTCTGAAGCCGCCGCCTTGATCGTCGCGGCCCCCGCCAAGCTGAACCGCTTCCTCGCGGTGCTGGGGCGGCGGGCGGACGGCTACCACGAGCTGGAGCTGGTCACCACCGTGCTGGAAGGCGTGGAGGCGCTCACGGACCGGCTGTCGGGGGAGCCCGCGGAAGCCTTCTCCCTCGCGATGTCGGGCGTCCACGCCGAGGGCATCGACAGCGGCGGCTCCAACCTCGTGGTCCGGGCCTGGCAGCTGCTGGAGCAGGAGGCGGGGCGGAGACTGCCCGCCCGGCTCGAACTGGAGAAGCGGATCCCCCACGGCGGCGGGCTCGGGGGCGGCAGCAGCGACGCCGCCGCCGCCCTGCGGCTCGGGGACGCCCTCTTCGGCCTCGGCCTCGGCCCCCAGCGGCTCCTCGGCCTCGCCTCCCGGCTGGGTTCGGACGTCGGGCTCTTCCTCCTCGGGGGCACCGTCCTGGGCCTGGGCCGGGGCGAGCGGGTCTTTCCCCTCCGGCCCATGCCCCTGGAGCCCATGATCCTGGTCCACCCCGGCCTGCACGTTTCGACGCCCGCGGTCTACCGGGCCCTGGGGGAGGTCGGTTACCCCTTCCCCCAGGACCTGGCGGGCCTCGCCCCGGGCGCCCTGCCGCCCTGGCGCAACGACCTCACCGGCGCGGCCCTCTGGACCTGCCCGGCCCTGGCGGAGGCCCGGGATGCCCTGGCGGAGCAGGGGGGCGAGCCCCTGCTCTGCGGTTCCGGGGCCTGCTGGGTGGCCCGCTTCGCCGGCCCCGGGGACCGGGACCGGGCCACTGGCGCGCTGCGGGCGGCGCACCCATCCTGGGGCATCCATTCCCTGGGGTGAACCATGAACCGGCTCTACTTCATCCTCATCGCGGTCCAGATCCCGGTCTTCTTCCTCTTCGCCGTGTCCGTGTTCTTCGTGGGCCGGAAGGCACCCAGCGCCTGGCTGGCCAGGCTGCTGGCCCTCGAGTTCCCGGTGCTGGCCGCAGGGGGGATCGGGCTGCCCCTCTTCGCCCTCTTCTGCGTGCTGAAGGGCTGAAACCCCGCGCTGCGCCACCGGCCCCCTCCCGTTAACCTGGAGGATTGGAGCGGACATGGCGGATTCGAAACGGGCGCGGATGGCGATCTTCCTGACGGTCTTTGTCGACCTGCTGGGCTTCGGCATCGTCATCCCGATCCTGCCCCTCTACGCCAAGGCCATCGCGGAGCATCCCAGCGGCTGGATGGAGAAGGCCAACGCCCTTCTCCACCTCCAGACCCCCGGCGCCTTCTGGGCGGGCATCGCCTTCGTCAGCTTCTCGGTGATGCAGTTCATCGCCACGCCCCTGCTGGGCCGGCTTTCGGACCTCACGGGCCGGCGCCCGGTCCTCTGGATCTCCCTGCTGGGCTCGGCCTTCGGCTACCTCATGCTGGCCCTCACCAGCCGCTTCGAGTGGGTGCTGGCGGCCCGCATCCTCGACGGCCTCACCGGCGGCAACATCTCCGTGGCCCAGGCGGCCATGGCGGACGTCAGCACGCCCGAGGAACGGAGCAAGGCCCTGGGCATGATCGGCGCGGCCTTCGGCCTGGGCTTCGTGATCGGCCCCGCCCTCGCCGGCATCCTTAGCGGCTCCCAGCTCGGCCATTCCATGCTGGAGGTCCACGGCTGGCACCTGCCCTTTTTCGTGGCGGCGGGGCTTTCCCTGCTGGCCTCCCTGCTGGTGCTGGCCTGGATGCCGGAAACCCTCACCGCGGAGGTGCGGGCCCGGGCCAAGGACAAGGAGAACCAGGGCCATGCGCTCTCCCGCGCCCTGAAACGGCCGGGCATGCCCCACCTGCTCGCCATCGCCCTCCTGGCCATGTCGGGCTTCGCCATGATGGAGGGCACCTTCAGCCTCATGGCCAACGCCCGCTTCAACTTCGGCCAGCGGGAGGTGGGCTGGCTCTTCGCCTACATCGGCATCCTCATCACCCTCTACCAGGGCGGGCTGGTGCGGGTGGTGGCCAAGCGCATCCCCGAGCGGGCCGCCATGGCCCTGGGCCTCGCCGCCATGGCCGCGGCCCTCTACTTCCTGCCGGTCACGGCCTGGATGTGGCCCTTCCTGCTGGTGATGGTGCCCATGGCCTGGGGCTCGGGCATGAATTCCACCGCCACCTACGCGCTCGCCAGCCGGCTGACCCCGGCGGAGGAGCAGGGGGGCGTCTTCGGGGTCATGAACGCGATGCAGGGCCTGGGCCGCATCGTCGGCCCCTTCGTGGGGGCCTACGTCTTCGCCAGGCTCGGATACCGCGCCCCCTACCTGGTGGGCGCCGCCTGCATGGCCCTCGCCCTGCTCCTGGCCCTGGCGCTGCCGAGGCCCCAGGCCCAGCCCCTTCCGGAAGCCTGAGGGCGCCGGACCGTCTCCACTCCGCGGACCCGGACGGGGCTCCGATAGGATGGACGTCGGGAGTTGCCATGATCCATCTCGACGGACGCAGCCTGACCGCTCCGGCCCTGGCCCGCATCGCCGCGGGCGAGGCCGTGGGCCTCGATCCGCAGGCCCTCGCCCTCGTCGCGGAGAACCGCACCGTCATCGACCGCATCCTCGCCGAGGGCCGCACGGTCTATGGCATCAACACCGGGTTCGGCCAGTTCGCCACCGTGGTGATCCCCCCGGACCAGCTCCGGCAGCTGCAGCTGAACCTGGTCCGCAGCCACGCCGCCGGCGTGGGCGAACCCTTGCCGGAGGCCCAGACCCGCGCCCTCATGGCCGCCCGCATCAACTGCCTGTTGAAGGGCTTCAGCGGCATCCGCCCCGAGCCGAGGGCGTAGCCTGGTCCGGCGCCGGCCCGGTGCCCGGCGGCGAGGCGCTCCGGGCCGCCGGCCTGGAACCCGTGGTGCTGGAGGCCAAGGAGGGCCTGGCCCTCATCAATGGCACCCAGCTGATCACGGCCCTCGGATGTCTGTCGGTGGCGGAGCTCCGGCGCCTGGTGCCCCTCGCCGAGGAGATCGCCGCCCTCTCCCTCGAGGCCCTGCGGGGCAGCCGCGCCGCCTTCGATCCGCGCATCCACTCGGCGCGGCCCCACCCGGGCCAGCTCGCCGCCGCGGCGCGCATGCGGGAGCTCCTGGGGGAGAGCAGCGAGATCGCCGAATCCCACAAGGACTGCCACCGGGTGCAGGACGCCTACAGCCTGCGCTGCATTCCCCAGGTCCACGGCGTGGCCCGGGACGCCCTGGACTTCGCCGGCGCCATCCTCGAACGGGAGCTGAACAGCGCCACCGACAACCCGATGATCTTCACGGAGACCCGGGAATCCCGCTCCGGCGGCAACTTCCACGGCCAGTACCCGGCCTTCGCCTGCGACGTGCTGGCCATCGCCTGCGCGGACCTGGCCAGCATCTCCGAACGGCGGCAGGAGCGCCTGGTGAACCCGGCCTATTCGGACCTGCCCGCCTTCCTGACCACCCAGGGCGGCCTCGAATCCGGCTTCATGATGGCCCAGGTCACCAGCGCGGCCCTGGTCTCCGAACTCAAGGGGCTCGCCTACCCGGCCTCGGTGGATTCCATTCCGACCTCGGCGGGAAAGGAGGACCACGTGAGCATGGGACCCATCGCCGCGCGCAAGCTCCTCCGGGCGGTGGAGGGCCTGGAGAGCGTCCTCGCCATCGAGGCCCGCATGGCCCTCGAAGGCGTGCGGCTCGTGGGACTCGCCCCGGCGGACGGCCTCCAGCCACTCGTGGCGCGGCTCTCGGTCGCCTGCCCGCCCTGGAAGGACCGGCCCATGGCCCCGGAGATCGAAGCCTGCCGCCGGGTGCTGCGGGGCGCCTGAGCCCCTCGTCCGCGGGATCGCGCCGTTCGGACAGGCCCTGGACCCCTGCGGCCCAAGCCTCGGCCGGGAAATCCGCCGGTCTGTCCTAGAATGGTCCGGCGGATCCCCCGCCCAACCCGACACCTGACCATGACCCCCTGGCGCCAAGCCTGCGAAGCGGCCCTCCGCTTCTTCTCCGATGCGGATTCCATCCGCTTCTGGGGCGTGGCCCACGAAGTGGACGGCGAGCAGGTGCCCATCTTCAATTACCGCTTCGAGCATTCCTTTGCCGTGGTGAAGCTGGCCCGCTGGCTCTGCCCGCTGGTGGGGGCGGACCTGGACGTGGTGGAATGCGCGGCGTGGCTGCACGACGTCCGCAAGAAGCTGAAGGATCCGCTTTCCAAGGACACCCACGCCCAGGACGCCTCGGCGGACATCGCGGCCATCCTCGCGGACACGGATTTCCCCGCGGAGAAGCTCGCCGCCGTGCGCCACGCCATCGAGCACCACGTGGGGCTGAAGCTGGCCCGGCGCCTCGAGCCCCTCGAAACCGCCTGCCTCTGGGATTGCGACAAGCTCAGCAAGCTCGGGGCCGCCAGCCTCATCCACTTCGGCTGCATCAGCGGAGCCTTCCAGCCCATCACCACCGAGGACATCCTTCGCCGGGGCGAGGCCTGGCTGGCGCTCTGCGAAGGCATCGTCGCCAGCTTCAACACCGCGCCCGCGAAGGCCGAGGGCGCGCGGCGCCTGGCCTTCCTGAGGGAGCATTACGCCCAGCTGCGCCGCGAGTGGGTGGAGCCCCTGGAGGCCTGCCCGTCATGAGCACCCAGCATTCCCTCGCGGAAGTCCTGCACCGGGCCCTCAAGTTCCTGCAGGTCTACGGCCCGGAGGACAACAAGGCCCAGGTCGTGCTCAAGGGCGTGAAGCAGATCCTCGACGAGCAGCTGGAGTTCAGCGACCGGCTCGAGATCGACGCGTCCCTCGGACGGTACCGGCTCCTGCTGAACGGCCAGCCCCTGGAAGGGCCGCTGCCCAGCGTGAAGGCCCTCGCCCAGGCCCTCACGGAGCGCAGCATCCTGCGGCTCACCTTCCGCCGGGGCCTGCAGGCCGACGAGCTCAAGCTGCTCTTCTTCATCCTGCAGTTGCGGCCCCAGCGCCTGAAGGAGCTGGGCGGCGCCAACACCTTCCAGTCGGAGCTCGGCCCCATCCTGCTGGAGGAGGGCACCCCGGACGCGCCCACGGTGAAGCTGCCCACCGGCCCCATCCCCACCCTCCAGGACCTCCAGCCCGCCGCGGAGGCCATGGGCCTGGCGGACGCGCCGCCCCCGGCCCCGCGGCCGAAATCCACCCAGCCCCTGGGCGACCTCGCTAGGCTGCTCGCTCCCCGGCCGGCCCCGAAGGCTCCGGAAGCCGCTCCGCTCCCGCAACCCCCGGTCGCGCCGGCGCAGGCGGAGGCGCTCCGGCAACCCATCAAGATCCGGGTCGCCGCCCCCGTCCCCGACGAGACGGTCTACCTCCCGCCGCCGGAAGCCCGGCCGGACGCCCCCGCCGCGCCGGTGGCGCCCAGCCTGGCTCCGCCGCAACGGCCGATGCTGGAACCCGACGTCCCCCTGACCATGCCCGCCCTCATGCCCGTGCCCCTGGAGGATGAGCTGATCCTCCCCCCGCCCTTCGAACCCGAGGAGCCGGAGCCGGCGGCCCCGTCCGCCCCGGCGCCGGCGCCGATCCGTATCCAGCTGGATCTCCCGGCTCCCGAAGCCGCGGCTCCGCTTCTGAAGGCCGAGCCCCCGCCCCCCCCGGAACCGGCGCCGAAGGCCGCCCCCGTGGCCGCCGCGCCGCCGGCCCCCCCTCCGGCCGCCGCGCCCGCCCCACTCGAGGAGCCCGCGGGACCGTCCCTCGCCGACCAGCTCCATGGCCTGCTGGATTCCATCCAGAAGGCCGCCCGCCCCAGCCCTCCGCCCGGCTTCAACTTCCCCTTCGCCACGGAGCACGTGGAGGGGCTGCGCCGGGCGCGGCTCGCCTTCTCGGACCTCACGCCCCTGTCAGGCATCTCCGAGCATCTCGGACTCTCCAAGGTGGATCCCGTCACCCTCCGGGACGCGCTGCGGCAGGCCCTCTTCCGCCTGCCTCCCGGGGGCCAAGGTGCCCTCCTGCTGGGTCTGCCCTCCTTCCCCGCCGGCGAGCAGGGCCTCCGCCGCGCCTTCGACTACCTCGCGCCGGAACTGCTCGCCCAGAGCGCCGCGGAGGCCCTGACCCGGGAGAAGCTCAACCCCTCCCAGCTCGCCTTCCTCGTCGCCACCCTCCTGCTCTGCGTGCGGGACCGGGACCTGAGCCTGGAAGCCCTGAAGGGCCGCCTCCAGTTCGAGGGCTGGGGCATCCAGGAGCTGGAGGAGCTCCAGGAGGCCATCTCCTGGGAGGCCCAGGGCACGGACACCAAGCTCAAGAGCGCCCTGGACGAGAAGAAGGATCTCTTCGACCTGGAAGAGACCCAGATCATGGCCCTCGCCCGGCAGACCCTCCGAAAGGGCGATCTGGAGGGGCTGGGCCGCATCCTCGACGCCCTCCAGGGCTCCCTCGAGGTGAAGGAGCCCGCCCGCCGGACCCAGGCCGCGACCATCCTCGCGGACCTCTCCGAATGCATCGAGGATCCGGGCATCCCGGCGGAGCCCCTGGCGCGCATCCACCAGATGATCCAGCAGCATCTGAGGGTGGAGAGGGCGCAAGAGGCCCTGCTCTGGAGCTGCCAGGCCATGGAATCCCTCATGGGCCACCGCATGCGGAGCGGGGATTTCAGCGGCGCCTACCGCGAGCTCCAGGCTTTCCTGGAAATGGGCGCGTCCCACCTCGCCGACCCGGACCTGGACTGGAAGGTGAACGCCTTCCAGGACCTGGTGGTGCGCCTCGCGGGACCCCTGAACATGGCGGCCCTCGTGCCCCTGCTCCATGATCCGCGCTACGCCGAGACCCTGCCCCAGCTGCACAGCCTCTTCGCCCTCATGGGCCAGCCCGCGGCCCGCTTCCTGGTGGTCTGCGTCGGCATCGAGGAGGACCGGGAGCGCCGGATGCAGCTCCTCGCCGCCCTTAAGGCCTGCGGCCGGAAGGCCTCCCTGCCCCTGCGGGAGGCCCTCCAGTCCCCGGAATGGTTCGTCGTCCGGAACGCCGTGGACCTCATCGGCGAGGTCCAGGACGGCTCCTCCTTCGACGATGTGGCCCGCTGCCTCCAGCACGAGGACGCACGGGTGCGCCATGCCGCCCTGGAGGCCCTGCGCGCCCTGGACCCGGCCCGGGCCGCCCTGGCCCTCGGCGAGGCCCTGGCCACCGCGGATCCGGCCCTGCAGCTCGAGATCGCCGCCGTCCTCGGGGAGCTGGGCCAGGACCGCGTCCTGCCGGACCTGCTCGCGGTGTTCAAGGCCACCAGGGGCGGCACGGACCAGGAGCGGCTCCGCCTGCGCATCATCGACGCCTTCGCGGCCCTGAAGCACCCCGACGCGATCCCGGCCCTCCAGTCGGTGTTCAAGAAGAAGGGCCTCCTGACGCGGCTGGAGCCCGTCGGTGTCCGCCTCGCCTCCGCCAAGGCCCTGGCCTCCATCGGCACCCGGGAGGCCCGGGAGGCCATCGCCCTCGTCCTCGAGATCGAATCGGCCGAGGAGGTGCGCGCGGTGCTCCGGCAATTCCTCGTGGGAGGGGCCTGAGCCATGCCTCCCTTCGCCGACCTGGCCGCCGTCCTGCAGAAGGCCTTGAAGTCGCTGCAGATGTACGGGGACGCCCACCCCAGGGCCCAGGAGGACCTGCAGACCCTCCACCAAGTCCTGTCAGGCTGGCTCGGAGAACAGACCGCCCTCCAGGTCACGGTGACGGAATGGCGGCTCCTGGTGGACGGCCTCCCCTTCGACGCCGGCACCGTGCACACCAAGGCCCTCCACCGGCAGCTGAACGAGCGGCATCTCTCGGGCTTCGTCTTCCTGCAGGGCCTGCGCCCCGACGAGGTGAAGGCCGTGCTGCAGATCCTCATGCTGAAGCCAGCCCGGCTCGAGGAGGCCGGCGGCGCGGCGGCCTTCCTGGAGGCCCAGGGCGTCTCCCACATCCGGATGAGCCAGACCCGCTACCAGGAGGTCCGGGATGGCGAGCTGATCCTGCAGGCGGCCCCGGCCTCTCCGGCGGAGGCCGCGACCGAACCGGCTCCCGGCGGCCCGGCCGCGACGGATTCAGCCCCGGCCCCTCCCGGCGCGCCACCGAATCTCGTTTCCCTGGTGAAGGAGGCCCTGCGGAGCACCTTCGCCGAACGGCTGGCTTCGGACTCCTCCGGCTCCCTACGCCTGCCCCACCTTGACCGGACCGGTGACGCCGAAGGCTCCCCGGGCGGCGGCGCCGGAGCGGAAACCCCCGCCCCGTCCCCGGCCGCGGACCTGGGGGCCGTGCTGAACATCATTCCCGCCTACCTGGGCGACCTTGGCCCCATGGGCTACAACATCGGCCTCGGGGAGGGCATGCCCACCGTGGCCCAGCTCGCGGTCCTGCGCTCGGCCCTGGAATCCCTCACCCCCGAAGCCCAGCTGAGCATGCTGGCGGGGCTCTCCACCCTGCCCTCGAAGCCCCAGGGTTTGGCCCTGGGCATCAAGGAGCTCGCCGGCGAGATCCTGGGACTGGCCACCACCAGCCTGCTGAAGCGGAACGTTCCATGGAACCACCTGCAGGGGGTGCTCCAGTCCATCCTGCGGCCGCTCCAGGAGCGGGATGCGATGGCGCGAACCCTCGCCATCCACATGCGGGAGCAGGGCCAGGACGGCGATCTCGCGGAGGCCCTTCTCCGCCACGTGCACTGGGAAGCCCTCAGCCTGGAAGCGCGAGTGGTACAGGCCCTGGAGGAGGGGCAGCTCTGGGCCATCTCCCTCGAGCAGCGGCTGGCCTTCCTCCGCGACCTGCTGGACAAGGGCCGCCACGACGCCTTCCTGCGGGTGCTGCAGCTGATCCTCGACGTCCTGATGACCGAGGACGCGGGCATCCGCCTCGTCGCGGCCCAGACCCTCCGCGGGGTGGTGCACTGGGCCGGGGAGCCCGGCCTGCCCGCGAACGCCGAGGCCTCCCTCGCCGAGAACCTCCAGTCCCACTTCGCCTGGGAGCCCTCGGAGCCCATCCACCTCCACACCTCCGAAGGGCTCAAGCACCTCCTGCCGGTCTGGGTGGGCCGGGGCGCCCTGGCGGAGGTCCGGCGCTTCGTCACCGTCCTCGCCGAGCTTTCGGAGATCCAGGGCGGCGGCCAGCCCTGGCGGGGCTGGGCGCTGGAGCAGCTGATGGAGCGCCTGGGGGCCAACGACCTGCTGGCGAAGGCCTACACCCAGCTCTTCCTGCCGGACCGGGAGCAGGTCTATTCGACGTCCCTGCCCTACTTCCAGTGGCTCGGCGAGGGCGCCATCCGCTACCTCGTAGTGGCCCTGGGCCAGGAGGGGGACCGGCACTGGCGGGGCCGGCTGCTGGAGCTGCTGCGCACCTCGGGCCCGCTCGCGGTGGGCCCCCTGCTGGAGGCGCTGAAGTCCCCCGCCTGGTTCCTGGTGCGCAATGCCCTGAACATCCTCGCGGACGTCGGCGACGCCGCCTGCGGAGAGAAGATCGCGCCCTACCTGCGGCACGGGGATGGCCGGGTGCGCCGCACCGCCGTGCGGGCCCTGTGGAAGCTCCAGGGCGCCGACGCCGCGCCGGCCCTGGCCGCCCTCCTGCCGGAGGCGGACCCCGAAACCCAGCTCGAGATCCTCTTCGGCCTGGGCCAGGTGAAGGCCGCCGGCGCGGCCCCCCAGGTGATGGACCTGGCCCTGGACCGCCGGGCCCCCGACAAGCTGCGCCTGCGCGCCTTCGATACGCTGCCCCTGCTGGGCGCCGACCAGGCCGTCGGCCCCCTGGCAGAGCTCTTCAAGCGCAAGAAGGGCTTCTTCGGCGGCGCCGAGCCATTCGAGATCCGCCTCGCCGCCGCCAAGACCCTGCGCGGCATCGGCACTCCCGAAGCCCGGTGGGCTCTGCTGAAGGCCATCGAGCAGGAGCCCAAGGGCCGGGAGCGGGAGGCCCTCGAGCAGATCCTCGCCACCTTCAGCCACTGAGGCCCCGGACCTGCCCTGGAATCCGGCGGGCTTTCGCGGCGGATCCATGGGAAAATGGAAGATTGCTCTTTGAGGTGCGCGCATGGCCCTTCACAAGCTCGGCCCGGGTTCGAAGGCCCCTGAGATCGTCAACGCCGTGGTGGAGATCCCCACGGGTTCGCGCATCAAGTACGAGATCGATCACGAGACGGGCCTCGTGCACGTGGATCGCGTCCTCTACTCGCCCTTCCACTACCCGGCGGAGTACGGCTTCATCCCCAACACCCTGGCTCCGGACGGCGACCCCTGCGACGTGCTGATCCTGATCAACGGCACGACCTACCCCGGCGTGGTGATCCACGCGCGGCCCATCGGCCTCCTGCGCATGCACGACGACAAGGGCCAGGACGACAAGGTGCTCTGCGTCGCCGACAACGATCCCTCCTACGACCACGTGAAGTCCCTGGCGGACCTGCCCCCCCACTTCATGAAGGAAGTCGAGCACTTCTTCGTGACCTACAAGGATCTCGAGGAGAAGGACGTCCACAGCGACGGCTGGGCCGGCCGGGAGGAGGCCCTGGCCTTCGTCCGGCAGTGCGTCGCAGCCTATCCGGGCTGAGCGCCGAGCGGACCCGGCGGCCATGGCGACGATCTGCTTCGACCTCGACGGCACCCTCGTGGATCCGCTTCTCGGAGTGAAGAATTGCGTGGCGCGGGTCTGCCGCGAGATGGACCTGCCCATGCCGGCGGAGGCCGACATCCGGGACTGGATCGGCTTCGGCATGCGGGAATCCCTGGGCCGCATCCCCGGCCTCGAGGAGCCGGCGCGCCTGGAGGAAGCCCTGGACCGCTACCTGGACGCCTACCGGGAGGACGGCGTCTTCGAACACGAGGTCTATGAAGGCGTCCACCTCATGCTGCAGCGCCTCAAGCGCCAGGGCCACCGCATCTACATCGTCAGCAGCAAGCCCGGCCTCTTCGCCCGGCGCATCGCCTACCAGTTCGACCTGAACCTCATCTTCGACGAGATCTTCGGCGCCGAACTGAAGGGGGCGTGGCAGCCCAAGACCGCCGTGCTGGCCCGCCTCGCCCAGAACGGCACCATCGCCCCCGGCGGCGTCTTCGTCGGCGACCGGGGCGACGACATGCGGGCCGCGAAGGATCACGGCCTGCGCGGCGTGGGCGTCACCTGGGGCTACGGGAGCCGGGAAGAACTGGCCGCCGCGGGCGCGGAGCTGCTGGTGGATTCCGTCCCCGCGCTGGACGCCTGGCTGAAAGAGGCCCTGCCCGGGGACGAGATCCACGACGCGTTCACGCGGGCGGAATAGGAGCCGCTCGTCGAGCCTGGATCGATCGCGCAGAAGGCTCCGAAGCGGAACCCTCTACGCGGTCGATTCAGGGGGCGTAAAGGCCGTGAGGTCGGCGGCCGCCCCTTCATTGCTGGGATTATGGGACGCAGGATGACCTTTCCCTTGGGGCCGACGACCAGGCCTTCCGAGACGGTGAGTCGGATGCGCCGCTCGCCCGGACCCGATCTGTCCAGCTGCCCGGTCCATTCAATCCAGAGCAGGTCCGCAGGTCACTGGACGGGACAGAGGCGGCACGTCAGGCAAGCGCTCGGCGCCTCGCTGCATCGACCGGTCGGTCCCCCCGGGCACCCGAATTTAAGACAGGTCGCGCAGGTGGCGGTTCCGCAGCCATCGTACGTGATGCCCCCATTGACGCCGGATTCTTCCGCCGCTGAAAGCCGGCGGAGGCTTTCCCGGTGGAGGGTCAGCTTCTTCCGCTCACTCATGGCAGCCCTCCGCGCGTCGGCGTTTTTCAGAGGAGGAAAGGGCCAATGGGCCGGGACTGATGGTCATGTGATCTCCTGAGTATGGGTTTCCCCAAAAGACCCAACGTCGGCACCGGCCCTTTGGATGGGGGCGGTGGAATTTCGATCGGTGGCGGAGTCGGCTCCTGGAGACCTGCGGCCCCGGCTTCGAGTTGGGCCCAGCCGGTCCATCGACGTTCGTCGGTCCACCCAGAGGGTCTCCCACCGCGGGGATCGGAAGGGTGGCCCCTCCGGATCCTGCGGGCTCATGGCTCGAGCAGGTGTCGATCGATACTATGGGAGGATCGCTCTCAGAACCGGAAGGTCATTCCCAGCGCCGTGTGGCTGAACCCCGCATCCACGAAGCGCTCGGTCTCGCTGAACCAGTGGATCTTGTCCGTGCGCGCCTCGGTGTGGCGCACTTCGAGCCCGATGTTGCGGGAAAGCCGCACCCCGAGGCCGAGGGTGAGGGCGAAGGAGGTGAAATCCTGGCTGTCAACCACATGGTAGGGCGTGCGCGAACCCGCGTCGCTCTGGGCGGTGAATTCCTCGGTCCAGTGGATGCCCCCGACGCCTACGATCGCGTAGGCGCTGGGGGCGCGTACGCCGTCGAAGTGGAGGAGCCAGTCATAGCCGACGCCCACCGCCTTGGCCTCGCTCTTGTACTGGCCGTCGGTGGCGCCGTCGGGCTTGCGGAAGGCCTTCCCCGGCAGGCCCATGAGGTCCACGTGGAAGCGGCCCTCGATGACGGGTCCCATGCGCTTGTGCACGTAGAGGGAGAGGGCGCCGCCGCCGTTGAAGTTGCTGGCGGCAACCCCCGAGGGCGCGATGTAGGAAAGGCCCAGACCCACCGGGGAGGACTGGGCGGCGAGGGAGGTGGCGGCCAGCGCACAGGCGGCCGCGAAGGATGCAGGACGAAGCATGGATTCTCCTTTTACAACGGGGTGAAGGGTGGAAGACCCTGTTGATGAAGGAGGAAGCCAGGAACCTGCCAAGTCCGTCAGGAAACCCGTCCCCGCCCATAGATGCCCGGATGCCCCGCCAGGACGAAGGCCAGGAAGCACAACACCGCCAGGGGCGGGGCGAAGCCGGGACCGAAGAGCTCGATGCCCAGCAGCAGGGACGCCAGGGGCGTGTTGCTGGCGGCGGCGAAGAGGCCCGTCATCCCGAGGGCCGCGGCGAAGGGCGGCGGCCAGCCGAAGAGCGGCGCCAAGGCCGCGCCGAAGAGGGCCCCGATCACGAAGAGGGGCGTGACCTCACCGCCTTTGAAGCCGAACCCGAGGGTGACGCAGGTGAAGACCAGCTTCAGGACGAAGGCCCAGGGCGCCACCGCGCCATGATCCGTGAAGATGCGGGACAGGAAGGGCAAGCCGAGGTTGAGGTGGCCGTCCTCGGGAAACAGCAGGAACAGGCCGCCGACAGCCAGGCCGCCGAGCAGCGGCCGCAGGGCCCAATGGGGGCAGCGCTTCCCCGTCCAGGCCGCGAGGCCATGGCTTGCCCGCGTGAAGGCCACCGCGAGGACCGCGACGGGGATCGCCAGCAGCGCGGCCTTGACGAGCACCGCCCAGCCCGCGGGCAGCGCCGCCACACGCCAGGCCGCGTGGGTGGCCCCGAGGGCCCGGCAGGCCAGGTCGCCGGCGTAGCTGGCGGCCCCGCAGACGATCAGGCCCTCGAAGTGCAGGCGCCCCGGGGCGATGGCCTCCAGGCCGAAGAGGGCGCCGGCCACGGGGGTTCCGAACAGTGAACCGAAGCCCCCGCTGATGCCCGCCATGATGAGCAGCCGCTGCCGGGAGCGTGTGAGGCGCAGCCAGCGGAAGGGCAGCTTCCCCAGGGTCCGGGCCAGGCTCGCCCCCATCTGCACCGCAGTGCCTTCCCGGCCCGCGCTGCCGCCGCCGAGGTGGGTGAGCAGCGTGCCGATCAGCACCAGGGGGGCGAGGCGGCTGCGCACCCGGCCCCGGAACTCCAGCACTTCGTCCAGCACCATGGGGCTGCCGCCGTCGGACTCGCGGCCGAAGCGGCGGTAGAGCCAGGCGCTCAGCACGCCGAAGAGCGGCAGGCCCGCCAGGAGCCAGGGATGCGCGACGCGCAGAGCGATGGTCCGCTCCAGCAGCCCCAGGAAGCCCGCCGAGGCGCTCCCGGCGAGCAGCCCCACCGTCGCGCCCATGCCCAGGTCCCACGCCGTCCAGCCCAGCCGCTTCTTCAGTCCATGCACGCCCACGTCCTCCATGGAGAAGTCGTAGGCGCCATCAGCCCGGAATGCCGATATGGGGGCGGTTATGCAGCGGACACCATCGCTGTTGCTGAGGGTCGAGGATAGCGGATTGACGGCCCCCCCGCCCACGGGAAAGCTGGAGCACCCTTCCCGGAGCGACCATGCGCGCGGCCCTGCTGCTGTCCCTGCCCTTCCTCCTCGCCGCCCAGGAACCGCCGAAGTCCTGGACGCCGGAGCTTCAGATGAAGCTGCGCCCCATCCAGGACGTGCGGCCGGCGCCGGGGGGCGGCCGCGCGGCCTTCACCGCGCGGGAGGCGGTGATGACCGCGGACAAGAGCGAGTTCGTCACCCAGATCTGGCTCGGCGAAGGCAGCGGATCGCGGCAGCTCACCTTCGGCGAGAAGTCCTCCACCCAGCCCCGCTGGTCGCCGGACGGAAAGCGCCTCGCCTTCACCAGCCCGAGGAGCGGCAAGACCCAGATCTACGTCCTGCCCATGGACGGCGGCGAGGCGGAGGCGGTCACGGAGGCGAAGGGCGACATCGCCGCCTTCGCCTGGTCCCCGGACGGGACCCGCCTCGCCTTCACCATGCTGGACGCGAAATCCGAGGAGGAGGAGAAGGCCGCCAAGGGCCGGGACGATTCACGCTGGGCCTACGAGAAGCCCACCCAGCGGCGGCTCTACGTGCTGGCCCTGGCGAAGGGGAAGGACGGCAGGCGGGAGATCCGGAAACTCACGGCCCTGGACCGGAGCGTGGACGATTTCGACTGGTCGCCGGACTCGAAGGCCATCGCCTTCGCCCACGTGAAAAGCACGAGCGTGAACGACTGGCCCACCGCGGACCTTGCGGTGGTGGACGTGGCCAGCGGCGAGCTCCGAACCCTGGCCGCCACCCCGGCCGCGGAATCCAGCCCGCGGTATTCGCCGGACGGCAAGTCCCTCGCCTTCCAGGAGACCGTGAACCCTCCCACCTGGGTTTTCCGGGCCCATCTCGCCGTCATGCCCGCGGCCGGAGGGCGGCCGAAGGCCCTGCCGGAGCCCCCGGATGCCCGCCCCGAGCTCCTGGGGTGGACCGGGGACGGCAAGCTGCTGCTCGCCGAGGCCCGGGGCACGGGCACCTTCCTGGCCGTCCAGGATCCGGCGGACGGCTCCCTCGCGCCGGTGCCGCTGGACCTGCCGGTGGCCGGCGCCTTCGAACTGGACGCAAGCGGCCGGCATCTGGGCCTCACCCTCCAGGCCGCCGACCGCCCGGTGGAGGCCCATCTCCTGGACCTCGCCGCGCCCAAGGCCCGGCGCATCTCGGACCTCAACGGCACCCTGGCCGCCCTGCCCGCCCCCCGCACCGAGGTCCTCCGATGGAGCGGCGCCCGGGGCCAGGAGATCGAAGGGCTGCTGACCTATCCGACGGGCTACGCCGCCGGGACCCGGGTGCCCCTGATCCTCAACGTCCACGGCGGCCCGGCGGGGGTCTTCACCCAGGCCTTCACCGGCAATCCCGGCGCCTATCCCATCGCCTCCTTCGCATCGACGGGGATCGCCGTGCTGCGGCCGAACCCCCGCGGCTCCACGGGCTACGGCTACGCCTTCCGCGACGGCAACCGGGGCGACTGGGGTGGCGCGGATTTTGAAGACCTGATGAAGGGCGTGGACAAGGTGATCGCCCTGGGGTTGGCGGATCCGGCCCGCCTGGGGGTCATGGGCTGGAGCTACGGCGGCTTCATGACCAGCTGGATCATCACCCAGACCCACCGCTTCAAGGCCGCCTCCGTCGGGGCGGCGGTGACGAACCTGGAGAGCTTCAACGGCACCGCCGACATCCCGGATTTCATCCCCGACTATTTCGGCGGCCAGGCCTGGGAGCGCCCGGAGGCCTACCGCAGCCACGGCGCAATGACGGCGGTGCAGCGCGTGAAGACTCCCGCCCTCATCCAGCACAACGAGGGGGATCTTCGCGTGCCCATCAGCCAGGGCTACGAGCTCTTCAACGCCCTGCGCCACCTCGGCGTGGAGAGCCGGATGCTCGTCTTCCCCCGCCAGGCCCACGGCCCCACGGAACCCAAGGCGACGCTGAAGACCATGCAGACCAACCTGGACTGGTTCGTGGAGAAGCTCCGGAAGTAGCTCCGCCTAGATCGGGCCCGGACGGGAGGCCAGGAGGCGGTCCAGGTACCTCGACCGCACCTGCCGCGAGGCGAGGACTTGCTTCAGGGGTGGCAGCTTCAGCACGGCGCCGAGGATGCCTGCCACCGCCCGGTGGCCGTAGGATGCCTGGCCATCCACCAGCAGCTCCGCCAGCTTCCCGCGCTCGATGGCCATCATGACGATGCGGTGGGCCGTGTTCGCCGGGGTCAGCACGCGCCGCGCCCGGGCCCGCAGGCGGATGGCGCCCCGCGAGCAGGACCGCACGCAGACGCCGCAACCCAGGCAGGGCTCCGCGTCCAGCCGCGCGGCCTTCTGGTGCGGACGCTTCGGATCGTGGGCGGAGACCAGGCTCAGGGCCTCCACCGGGCAGGCGGCGGTGCATTTCCCGCAGCCGTTGCAGAGCCCCGGATCCAGCTCCGGCAGGTAGTTGGTGGTGTGCACGGGCCGCATGAAGCCGAAGCGCCGGGCCGCCACCATGGCCTCGCAGCAGCAGCCGCAGCAATTGCAGATGAAGCCCACCTCCTCCCGGACGTTTTCGCCGAACTGCACCAGGCCCTGCTCCCGGGCCTGCTGCAGGAGGTCGAGGCCCTCGGCGGCGTCCACGGACCGCGCCACGCCGTGGCGGGTGAGGGCGTCCGCGCCGTTCCCGAAGGTCATGCAGATGTCCAGGGGAGCGCCGCAGGCCTTGCCCAGGTGTTCCATCTTGTGGCGGCAGTAGCAGAGGCCCACGCCGATGGCCTTGGCGCCCTTCACCACTTCGCTGGCGCGCTCGTAGTCCAGCACCGTGAGGGCGCCGTCCCCGGCGGGGAGGGCCCCCTCGTCCACGAAGACCCGGCCCAGCTGGGTCTCGCCGGTGGCGAAGAGGTCGCGGACGAAGTCCTCCTCCACGTTCAGGTACTGGTGGAAGAGTTCCGCCAGGGCCCTCTGGTCCAGGTCGCCCCGGACCCGCATCAGGGAGAATTCGAAGAAGCCCGCCATAGGGGGCGGCAGGACGTAGCGCGTTTCCTCCCCATCCAGGAGGTCCAGGAGCACCGCCCGCTCGGCCAGGCCGTCGAGGACCTTCCGGGCCTCGGCCTCCGGCACCTGCCATAGCGCGGCGGCCCGGGCGGCGGTGAAGGGTCGGATGGGCAGCCGGGCCACGAGGCCCGCCTCCCGCTCGCTCACCAGCAGCTTCAGGATCCGGAAGAGCAGCTCCGTGGGAGGAGCGCCCTGGGGGAAGCGGTTCAGCCGCTCCGCGAGCTGGCCGTAGCCGCCGATCGCGCGCTTGAGGGTCCGATGGGCCATGCAGGTCCCGCGCTGGTGTGCGTGCTAGGAGAGCCCCAGCACCTTGCCCGACTCCAGGTCCACGTCCACGTCGAAGAAGCCCGGCCGCGTGGGCAGCCCCGGCATGGTGCTCATCTTGCCCAGCAGGGGATAGACGAAGCCCGCCCCCAGGGAGGCGCGGATGTCCCGCACCGGGATGCGGAAGCCCTTGGGGGCCCCCTTCAGGGCCGGGTCGTGGCTGAGGCTGAGGTGGGTCTTCGCCATGCAGACCGGCAGCCGCCCGTAGCCCAGGCCTTCGAATTCCGCGATCCGGCTTTCGGCCTCCGGCGAGTAGTCCACGCCGTCGGCGCCGTAGACCCGGCGGGCGATCGTTTCGATCTTTTCCTTGATGGAGACGTCGAGGGGATAGAGGAAGCGGAAGTCGGAGGGCTGGTCCGCGGCCCGGAGCACCGCCTCCGCCAGCTTCACGGCCCCTTCGCCACCCTCGGACCAGACCCGGCAGACGACGGCGTCGAAGGCTCCTCCCCGTTCCACCGAGGCCCGGCGCACCAGTTCGAGCTCCGCCGGGGTGTCGTTGGCGAAGGCGTTCACCGCCACCACCACCGGAATGCCGAAGGACCTCGCCACGCCGATGTGGTGGAGGAGGTTGGGCAGGCCCTTCTCCAGCAGTTCCAGGTTCTCGGTCTGGTAGACCGCGTCGAGCTTCTTGCCCGCCACCACCTTGGGTCCGCCGCCGTGCATCTTGAGGGCCCGCACCGTGGCCACCACCACCACCGCGTCCGGCACCAGGCCCGAAGTCCGGCACTTGATGTCGAAGAACTTCTCCATGCCCATGTCGGCGCCGAAACCCGATTCGGTGACCACCACGTCCGCCAGCTTGAGGGCGATCTCGTCGGCGAGGATGGAGCTGTTGCCGTGGGCGATGTTGGCGAAGGGACCTGCGTGCACCAGCACCGGCGTGCCTTCCAGGGTCTGCATGAGGGTGGGCTTGAGGGCGTCCCGCATGAGCACGGTCATGGCGCCGGCCACCCCCAGGTCGTCGGCGGTGACGGGCTCGCCCTGGCGGTTGAAGGCCAGCACCATGCGGCCCAGGCGGCGGCGCATGTCCGGAAGCCCACTGGTGAGGGCGAGGATGGCCATGATCTCGCTGGCCACGGTGATGTCGAAGCCGCTCTCCCGCTCGTGGCCGGCCTCCTCCGGCCCCTTCCCCAGGGTCACGCCCCGCAGGAAGCGGTCGCTGGTGTCCACCACCCGGCGCCACATCACCCGGGCGGGATCCACGTCGAGGCGCGCGAAGCGGCGGCGCTGCTCCGGCGTCAGGGCGTCGGGATCGGCGGCGGAGAGGCCCAGGCGGGCGAGGCGGCCCCGCATGTTCACCGCGAAGCGCCGCCGGCCATCCTTGTCCTTCGGGCACAGGCGGTCGAAGAGGTCCTCGTCGCCGAGCTGGGATTCGTGGAACATCCGGGCGTCGAGGGCCGCGGCGGCCAGGTTGTGGGCCGCGGTGATGGCGTGGATGTCGCCAGTGAGGTGGAGGTTGAAGTCCTCCATGGGCACCACCTGGCTGTAGCCGCCGCCGGCGGCGCCGCCCTTGATGCCGAAGGTCGGGCCCTGGCTGGGCTGGCGGATGCAGGTGACGACCTTGCGGCCCAGCTGGGCCCCCAGGGCCTGGCTCAGCCCCACGGTGACGGTGGTCTTGCCCTCCCCGAGGGGCGTGGGCGTGATGGCGGTGACGTCGATGTACTTGCCGGTGGCGCGGCCCTGGAGGCGGTCCAGGACCTCCAGGCGGATCTTGGCCATGGCCGGGCCGTGCAGCTCGATCTCCGAAGCCTCGAGCCCCAGGCTTTCCGCCACCAGTCCGATGGGCAGGAGCTTCGCCGCCTGGGCGATGTCCAGATCCGACGGCACCGGGTGCTTCCGGATCCGGGTGGTGGTTCCCGTCAGGATCGCTGAAGTGGCCATGGCAACTCCCTTCGGGGACGCGCCCCGATCCAGACTAGGGGCCCGCAGGCCCATGGGCTCCGCAGGTTTGACTGGCATCACAGGACTTCCGCGGGCGTCCGGTCTCCTGAAAGCCAGTGGCGAAAAATTTACGAACACCCTAGACTTCACCCATGGCCAAGCCCTCCCCTCTGTACGAATGCACCGCCTGCGGCGCGCGCTACCCGAAGGCCCTGGGAAAGTGCGCCACCTGCGGCGCCTGGGACGCCGTCGAGGAGGTCCGCGGCGCCCTCAAGCGCGATCTGCGCCGGTCGGGCAGCGCCTTCTCCCAGGGCGCCTATGCAGGCCCCGTCTCCCTCCTGGACGTGGAGATCAGCGAGACCGAACGGGAGGCCACCGGCCTCGGAGAGCTGGACCGGGTGCTGGGTGGCGGCGTGGTACCCGGCATGGTGGTGCTCCTGGGGGGCGAACCCGGCATCGGCAAGAGCACCCTCCTGCTGCAGTGGGCGGCCCGGGCGAAGGGGATGGTGCTCTATGCCAGCGGCGAGGAGAGCGAGCGCCAGATCAAGCTGCGGGCCCAGCGGCTTGGCGCCGAGAACCCCGGCATCCACCTCCTGGCGGAGACCGACGTCCACGCCATCCTCGCCGCCGCGGACCGGCTCCAGCCCGCGCTGCTGCTGGTGGATTCCATCCAGACCCTTTTCGATCCCGAATTCGAGTCCAGCGCCGGCAGCGTGAGCCAGGTGCGGGGCTGCGCCCAGAAGCTGGCCCGCTGGGCCAAGGCCACGGGCACCCCCCTGGTGCTGGTGGGCCACGTCACCAAGGACGGCAGCCTGGCGGGCCCCAAGGTGCTGGAGCACCTGGTGGACACGGTGCTGGCCTTCGAGGGGGACCGCCACCACCACCACCGCCTGCTGCGGGCCCTCAAGAACCGCTTCGGCGCGGCCTTCGAGCTGGGCGTCTTCGCCATGACCGAGCGCGGGCTCGTGCCCGCCGAGGGCAACCCCTTCTTCCTGGACGCCGAGGCGCGCCCGGGCTGCGCCGCCACGGTGGTGCTGAGCGGCACGCGGCCCATGGTGGTGGAGATCCAGGCCCTCGTGGCCTCGGCGGGCCTCGGCATCCCGCGGCGCACGGCGCTCGGCATCGATTCCCAGCGCCTGGCCATGCTCTGCGCCGTGGCGGAGCGCCGGGGCGGCGTGCAGCTCCACGACCGGGACGTCTACGTGAACGTGGCCGGCGGCCTGGAGGTGGAGGACCCCGCCGCGGACCTCGCGGTGGTCGCGGCCCTCACCAGCAGCGCCACGGGCCGGCTCCTCGCCGAGAAGTGCCTCTTCATGGGCGAAGTCGGCCTCACCGGCGAAGTGCGCCCCGTGGCCCAGCTGCCCCTCCGGCTCCAGGAGGGCGCCCGCCTGGGCTTCGCCCGCGCCGCGGTGCCGCGGCTCGGGCTGGATGGGAAGGCGCCCCTGGAAATCCTCCCGGAGACCAGCGTGGAGCGGCTGCGGACGCGGCCCTGGCTGGGCGGCGTGATCGAGGAGGCCTGACTCCCCGGGGACGGTTCAGGGCTCCAGGCGCTGCAGCCCCGGATCCTGGGTGAGCTCCTCGATCAGGTCCCGCACGCTGACGAGCTCCTTCAGCCGGGCGCCGTTGCTGCCGGAAAAAAAGAGGCCGCTTTCCGTATCGCCGTTCCAGGCGTCCCCGAGCCGGTCCGCGATGCAGTAGCCGGCCTCCACGGCGCCGCGGCCATGGCCGCAGGGCAGGAGGCACTGGCTCACGCAGCGGACGGGCGGCGCCGTGCCGGCGTCGATGCGGGCCTGGAGGGCCGTGCGCACGCCCCGGGCGGGCATGCCCACGGGGGATTTCATCAGCACGATGTCCTCGGCCCGCGCCCGGAGGATGGTGTCCTTGAAGCCGGGCCGGGCGTCGCATTCGAAGGTGCCGATGAAGCGGGTGCCCATCTGCACGCCGGCGGCGCCGAGGGCCAGGAAGCGGTCGATGTCGTCCCTGTCCCACACGCCGCCGGCCACGAGGACCGGGAAGTCCCCCCAGGTGTCCCGCTCCGCGAGCACTTCGGACAGCAGGTTCTCGAGGCGGTGTCCCGGGCTCGCGCACAGTTCGGCGCTCAGGCCCTGGTGCCCGCCGCTTTCGGGCCCTTCCACCACCACGGCGTCGGGAAGGCGCCCGTACTTGCGCCGCCACTGGCGGCAGAGGAGGCCCAGGGCCCGTCCCGAGGACACGATGGGGACCAGGGCCACGTCCGCGTCGCCGACGTACTCGGGCAGGGCCAGGGGCAGGCCGGCCCCCGACACGATCATCTGGGCCCCCGCCGCCACGGAGCTGCGCACGGCGTGCTCGTAGCCCTCGATGGCGCAGAGGATGTTCACCCCCACGGCGCCCCGGCCGCCGGCGCGGCGGCGGGCCTCCCGGATGATGGCCTGGAGGGTCTCCGACGGATTGAGGGCGCCGGTCCCATCGGGGCGTCCGAGACGGCGGGCGGCGGTGGAGGAGGGGTGGTAGCCGGTGCCGATGGCCGAGACGAGGCCGACGCAACCCTGGCGCGCCACGGCGCCGGCCAGGCCCTCCCAGGACACGCCCACGCCCATGCCGCCCTGCTGGATCGGATAGGCCAGGTCGAGGTTCCGGATCCTCAACCGGGGCAAGGGCCGGGCGGAACCCCGCAGGCCGGTGCGCCCGGTCCCGCCCAGCTGTTCCATGAACTCCGCCGTGAAGGTCCGGAGGGGCGAGTCTTCCAGGGCCCGGGGCGACCTCGGCTGGAGCCCGGCCGCGCCGGTGTCGAGGGCGAGCCGGGCCTCGGCCTCGTTTTCGGCCTGGGCGATCACCGGCAGGCCCAGGGACTGGAGGGCCTGGACGTCCTCAGGGCGGGCCAGGAGAGCCGAAGCCCCCTGGGCCCTGGCGAGGGCGGCTTCGTCCAGTCCCGCCACCGCCGCGATCCGGGGCAGGGCCGCGCGGCGCAGGGCGTCCAGGGCCGGCGGCAGGTCCGCCGTATGGAGCAGGAAGGCCACGCCGGCCTCCCGCGCGGCTTCCACCATGCCGTCGGCCCCCTCCCTCAGGCCCCGCAGGTCCAAGCCGAGCCGGGCGTGGCCCCGCAGCTCCGCCGCCAGCTCCTGGAGACGGGCCCTGACCTTGGCGGGGTCCGGAAAGGCCTCCGTGCGCGGCAGGGCCCAGCCGCCGGCCCGGAGGAAGGCGGCGCCCAGGTCGAGGGAGCCCGGCACGTTCCAACCCTGGAGCACGGGGAAAGATGCGGCGGGGAACAGGGCCTGGGACATGGAACCTCCGGTGCGGTGCCGGAGGCAGGCGCTGATCAAGGATCCCGCCAAAGGTCCGTGACCCAGGACACGCCGTTTCCTGCTCTACATCCCCTTCAAAAGCTCCAGCACCTGCCGGTCGTGAGACTTCGCGTTCACGTCGGTGACGATGTGCCGGATGAGGCCGCCCTTGTCGATGAGGAAGGTGACGCGCTTCGCGATGCCGATGAGGGGCATCTTCACCCCGTAGGCCTTGATGATGGCCTTCTCCTCGTCCGCCAGGATCGGGAAGGGCAGGTCGAACTTCGTCGCGAAGGCCGCGTGGCTTTCCACGCCGTCGGCGCTCACCCCCAGGACCACCGCCCCCGACGCCAGCAGGGCGCCGTGGCCGTCCCGCAGGGAGCAGGCCTGGGCCGTGCAGCCCGGGGTGTCGTCCTTGGGATAGAAGTAGAGGACGACGGAAGACTTGCCCTGGTAGTCGGCGAGCCTGACGGTCTTTCCGGTCTGGTCCTTGGCTTGAAAGGCCGGGGCCGGCTGGCCCACCTGGGGGCCGTCGGCGGAGGGCTTGGAGAGGTTGAACATGGGGTCGGCCTCGGGGAAGCGGCCGGGGCGGTCCCGGGCGAGGGGACATGATGCCATCAGGGAAGCCACGTGGATTCCCCTACCGTCCGGAAGCTTCCTGCCTCGATGGAGGCCTCCACCTGCAGCACTCCGATTGGCCGCGCCCGTTCCAAGGTCGAAGTCGACGGCGACTTCGGCCTTGGACTAGGGATTGAGCAGGTCCTTCAGGATCTTCGGATCCTTCTCGTCCTGGGCCAGCACGGAATGGCAGAGGGCGCAGTCCTGGCTGATCTTCCTGCCGCCGGCGGTCTTGTGCTCGTCGTCGTGGCAGCGGAAGCAGCCGTCCACCTGGGTGTGGCCGAGGTTGGTGGGATAGGATCCCCAGTTGATCTTCATGTGGGGCCAGACGTTCCCTTCGTAGATGCGGGTGACGTCCTTCACCGCGTCCTCGATGGTGGCGGAGCGCGCCTTCGCCATTTCGGGATGCTCCTTGGCGTAGAAGCCCGTGATGGCCTGGCGGATCTTGAGGGCGGCCTCGTCCCGGGTGGCGTAGGGGGCCTTGAGGGCCTTCACGGCTTCCCGGCGGATGAAGGGGAGGGTGCGGTCGATGCGGCCCGAAGCCAGGGAGGTGTTCACCTCGTCCTCCGGCAGCCGGTAGATGTGAGAGGGCCGGTTGTGGCAGTCCACGCAGTCCATGCTCCGCCACTCGTGGCCGGCCTGGGCGTTCTTGGGTTCCGGCAGGGGCTTGGGCGCCTTGAAGACTTCCACGGTGCCGTCGGCCTTGGTCATCTCCACGTCACCGATGGCCTGGCGCTTCTCGTCGGCCTGGTAGCGGATCTTCACCCCCCGGTCCACGTGCCAGTGGATGCCCCGGGACACGCTGCCCTGGGTGCCGCCCACGTGGATCAGCAGGGCCGTCTTGACCTCGCTGTTCTCCTCGTCCTCGTTGAAGCGCGTGATGACCTTCAGGCGGTCGCCGACGAACTTGGTGGGCCAGTGGCACTGCTCGCAGGTGTCCCGGGCCGGGCGCAGGTTGTGCACCGGGGTCGGGATGGGGCGCTGATAGAGGTTGAAGGCCACGGAGATGAGCTGCCAGGAGCCCGAAAGCTTGGACTTCACGAACCAGCTGGCGCCGGACCCGATGTGGCATTCCACGCACTTCACCTTGGCGTGGGGGGAGTTCTGGTAGGTGGTGAACTCCGGCGCCATGACCGTATGGCAGGCGGTGCCGCAGAACTTCGTCGAGCCCATCACCTCCACGCCCTTGTAGGTGGCGGTGGCGATGATGATGAGGTTCACCACCGACAGGACCGACAGGATCATGGTCGTCTTCCGGACCTTGTCCGAATTGAAGTCCAGGACCGGGAAGTCCTCCGCCGGGAGCGCCTCGCCGGCCTCGGCGGCCTTGCGCGCCTTGCGCTTGGTCCACCAGACGCCGAAGGGGATCAGCAGCAGGCCGCCGACGAAGAAGGCCGGCACGATGAGGAAGGCCATGATGCCGAGGTAGGGGCTGCCGCTGAAGCCGACCAGCTCCATGCCGAACAGGGAGAAGAAGATCACGGCGCTCACGGAGGTGACCCAGACGCCGAAGAGGCTGATGGCGTTGCGCGAGATCCTGCGGAGGAAGTCTTTCAGCATCGGAAGTCTCCGTCGTCGATGAACCGGGATCTGGCCAGCATAGGACAAGGGGGTCCGGAAAGGATCACGGTTCCGTGCCCCGGGCGCCATATGTGATCGCAGTCAGGGCCCACAACACCGCCGCCACGCCCCCCCGGGGGGCGACTGGCGGCGGCATAGGGCGGGGACTCAGTGGGTCAGGCGCGTGGTCATCGCGAAGATGATGAGCAGGAGCAGGAGGACGCCCAGCCCGAAGAAGAGGTACCCGAAGCTGCGGGCGATGCCCTTCCAGCTCTCCCACTCGTCCTTGACCCGGAAGGCGTCCAGCCGGCCTTCGGCGACGAGGCGGTCGTACCAGCGCTTGCGCTCGTGGAGCAGCTCGCTCTTGGAGACCCGGCCCGAGAAGATGACCGTGTCCATGGGGAACTTCTCCAGGCGGAAGTGGGTGTTGAAGAAGTGGACCGTGAAGATGAAGCCCGCGGCCAGCAGGGCCTCGTCGGAGTGCACGATGAGGGACACGTTGATCATCCAGCCCGGCATGAAGCGGCTGAAGAACTCGGGGAACCACATGATCAGGCCCGAGAGGCCGATGGCGAAGACGCCCCAGAAGACGGCGAGGTAGTCGAACTTCTCGAAGTAGGTCCAGCGGTCGAACTGGGGCTTGGGGCCCTTGCCGAAGAACCACTTGTTGTGGTCGATGAAGTCCTTCCAGTCCTGCTTGGTGGGGATCATGGAGTCGGGATGGCTCATGGCCTTCCAGATCCGGCCGAAGGCGATCCTGCCGGTCCCGGGATCCCGCAGGAACCCGCGGTGCTTCCAGAAGTGGCCGAGGGTGCTGGAGATGTGGAGGGCGAAATAGAGGAAGGTGATGACCGCCCCGAAGTGGTGCAGCGTGCGGGCGGTCTGCGGTCCGCCGAGGATCCCGAACATGGCCTTGGCCCAGTCGGTGTAGTAGAACTTCAGCGGCATGCCGGTCAGCACGAGCAGGAGGAAGCTGGTGACCACCAGGAGGTGCAGGAAGCGCTCGAAGGGCTGGAAGCGCGTGAACTGCTCGTCGTCCTTGGCGATGCTGATCTTGGCTTCCCGGAACTGCTTGGAGTCGTGGCGGTAGAGCCAGACGGACCGGAACAGCCAGAGCAGGGTGTGGGCGCCGAAGACCGTGAAGGTGCCGACGAGGAGCGTCGTCATGACCAGGAAGACGTAGTAGAGCTGGGGGTAGTTCTTCCGGTCCATCGGATTGGCGTGGGGCGCGTAGCGGGTGAAGCTGGCGTTGGCGCTGGGATGGCACTGCTTGCAGGTCCCGACGATGTTGGCCTTGGAGAGCCGCGAGGCCGGATCCGCGGCGCGCAGCACGTCGTGGTGGCCGTGGCAGTCGTAGCAGGCGGCCACGTCCCTCGCCGAGTTCGCCTTCCCCAGGGCCATGGCCTTGCCGTGGTAGGTGTCCCGGTAGTGCTCGAGGCGGTCCGCGTGGCACTTGCCGCAGGTCTGGTCGGCCATGGACTTGAAGTGGCCGCTGGTGGGCGTCTCGATCTGGTGGGCCGAATGGCACTGGATGCAGACCGGGCCCCGGGGATCGCCCTTGGCGAGGAGCTGGCCGTGGATGCTCTTGTTGTAGACCTCTTCGACGCTGACGTGGCATTTGCCGCAGGTTTTCGCCACGTTGGCGTGGTTGATGGGCGAGCTGCGGTCCACGCTGCGCTTGATGTCATGCACGCCGTGGCAGTCGTTGCAGCTGGGGGCGACGATCAGACCCTTCTTGAGGAGCGCCTGGCCGTGGATGCTCTCCTGGTACTGGCTCTCCACCTGCGGGTACTTCATCTTGTACTCGGCGGTGAGGTTCTTGTTGGCGTGGCATTTCGCGCACGTCATGGGCAGGTTCATCTTGTAGACGGGGGAGTCGGCCTGGGCGACCGGCACGATGGCGTGGTGGCCATGGCAGTCGGCGCAGCCCGCGGCGCCCGAGGCGCCCATGGCCGAGCTCATCCCGTGGATGCTGGCCTTGTAGACCTTTCCCTCGTCCGTGTGGCACTGGGCGCAGTCCACCTTCGGGTAGGGCACTCCACCGTCGGAGTGGTTCTCCGCCAGGGCCTTGTGGCAGTCCCGGCAGGCCAGGGTTCCGTGCACGGACTTCCCGAAGGCCGGAGCATCCACGAACAGCGACTTCTTCTTCCCGCCCACCTCGATGTCGAAGTCCTTCTCGCCGTGGCAGTCGAAGCAGCTCTCCTTCACCGCCTTGGCCGCTTTCGCCTGGGCCTGGAGCGGGGACACCGCGGCTGCGGCGCTGAAGGCAAGGGCCAGGGCGAGCGCGGCCCGGGCCGGACCCAAGCACAGCAGCCGGAGGGCGCGGCGAGGCATGGAGGGAGTCGCGGAGGGGGCCTGGTTCATCACGATCTCGTCTCCGTGGCGTGCGGCCGGTCCGGCCGGCGGTGGAACCCGTGGCCTGCAGCTGCCCGGTCCCGTGGAAGTCTTCAACCGTCCTGAAGGCCACAGTCCCGCCCTCGCTGAGATTCTCCGTCGGATGCGGGACCTGGCGCGCTGACCGCCGTCACAATTCCGCCGCCGCCGGTGGACCGGGGTGGCCCGCATCGCGGCCGGAAGCGAGGGGCCCGCCCTCCGGACGCGAGGTCGGGCCCCGCGCCGGGCCCGCGTTCACCCCCGGTTCCGACGCCGCGCGACCGGGCCTGGCGGCGCCGCGCGGAGGGCGGGTGGCACTGCGTCACAAGTCGGAGGGGCTGGCGCCAATCGGCTGGACACCCTCCCGGCCGAACGTGAAAGTGGTTCGAGGGCGCCGGTCGAAGCTGCGAGGGGCGCCCACGATCGAGGCACCTATGTCCGTCGCACTGGCTGGAATGCTCTCGCTGATGCTGTTGTCCCCCGGCTCGCGAACGCCGCCTCCGAAAGGGCAGGAATGCAACGCCTGCCACGAGGTGGACTTGCCCCGCTTCCAGAAGAGCGCCCACGGCGGCCTTGACTGCCGGGACTGCCACAGCGCCATCCAGAAGCTCCCCCACGCCGACAAGCCCGCGAAGGTGGCTTGCGCCTCCTGCCACGGCGACGAGGTGAAGGAGTACGCGAAAAGCGTGCACGGCGTCTCGAAGAAGGACGGCATGGCGGACGCGGCGAGCTGCCTCTCCTGCCATGGCTCGCCCCACGACATCCTCGGAAGCTCGGACCCGGCCTCGAAGACGGCGAAGAAGAACCTGGCGGACACCTGCGGGACCTGCCACTCCAACCCCGACTTCCTCCAGCGTCACAAGATCCCCTTCGCCAAGCCCGTGGAGGCCTACAAGCTGAGCGTGCACGGGCGCGCGGTGGCGCGGGGCGACAACGCGGCGGCCTCCTGCTCCGACTGCCACGGCAGCCACGGCATCCAGTCCGGCAAGGGCGGCCACTCCGCCACCACCCACGAGTTCGTTTCCCAGACCTGCGGCAAGTGCCATTCGGACGTCCAGGAGGTCTTCGACGCCAGCGTCCATGGCCGGGCGGTGAAGGCCGGAGCCAAGGGCGCCCCCGTCTGCACCGACTGCCACGGCGAGCACAACATCCTGGCGCCCTCGGAAGCCGGCTCCCTCGTCAACCCCGCGCGGGTCTCCACGGCCACCTGCGGCCGCTGCCACGGAGACGAGCGCCTCGCCGCGCGCTACAACCTGCCCAAGGACAAGCTGCCCTCCTTCGAGGACAGCTACCACGGCCTCGCCATGCGCGGCGGGGCCCAGACCGTGGCGAACTGCGGGAGCTGCCACGGCATCCACAACATCCTCGCCTCCACGGACCCCAAGTCCACCATCCACCCGAAGAACCTGGGCCAGACCTGCGGACGCTGCCACGCCGGCGTCGGCGAGCGCTTCGCCATCGGCGCGGTCCACCTCAAGCCCGGCAGCGGCCCCGAGCACCCCACGGTGAAATGGATCCGGCTCGTCTATCTCGTCCTGATCCCCGCGACCATCGGCTTCATGCTCCTCCACAACGGCCTGGACTGGCTCGCCAAGCTGCGCCGCGGAAGGCACACCCACGTCACCGGCGGCCAGGTCCCGCGCATGAACCTGAAGTTCCGCATCGCCCACGGCATGGTCGTGGCCAGCTTCCTCACCCTGGTGGTCTCGGGCTTCGCCCTCAAATTCCCGGATGCGGCGTGGGTCCGGGCCTTCCAGGAGTTCGACCCCTCGGGCCACTACCGCGGCATCGCCCACCGCGTCGCGGCGGTGGTGATCACCCTCGCCACCGTGTTCCACCTCGTCCACGTCGCGGTGGTGAAGCGGGACCGCGTCATCCTGCGGGAACTGATGCCGCGGCTTCAGGACGCCAAGGACATGCTGGCCATGCTCCGCTTCAACTTGGGCGTGTCGAAGAAGCGCCCGACCTTCGGGGTGTTCGGCTATCCGGAGAAGATGGAGTACTGGGCCTACATGTGGGGCACCGTCGTGATGGCCGTGACGGGCCTCCTGCTCTGGGCCAACAACTGGACCATGCGGCATTTCCCCAAGTGGGTCACCGACGCCGCCACCACGGCGCACTGGTACGAAGCCATCCTGGCCACCCTCTCGATCCTCGTGTGGCACTGGTATCTGGTGATCTTCGATCCCGACGTGTACCCCATGGACCAGGCCTGGATCACCGGCAAGACCTCCGCCGACCACGTGCGGGAGACGCGGCCGGAGTACTACCAGGCCCTGCTCCGCCGGCAGGTGGAGAAGGATGCAGCCGCGGCGATCGACGGCGAGGCCGCCGACGAAGCCCGCGACGGCGACGCGCCCGGATGAAGCCCGGGGCCCCGCGGGAAGAAACCGCGAGGCCCCGCATCTCCAGGTTCCCCCCTGGAACTCGGACAGGCGTATCCTTAGTCCCAGCAAATCCCCGAGGTCCTCTGGGCCTCGTTCTCCTGGTGGCATCGTGAACCCTTACGAGATCCTCCAAGTCCAACCCGGCGCCAGCGCCGATGAGATCAAGGCGGCCTACCACCGCCTCTCGGCCCAATGGCATCCCGACAACTTCACGGGCGCCGAGCGGCTGCAGGCGGCCCTACGGGTCCGCGAACTGGCGGAGGCCTTCACCATGCTCAAGGACGTGGAGCCCGGCGCCGGCACCCGCAGCGGGACCCAGTACCCGGATCCGGGCGGCCCCGCCCACGCCATCCAGCTGCAGAGCGCGGCCGAGGTGGACGCCGCCATGGGCCAGGGGCCCGACGATCCCTTCTCCAAGGCCAAGCATTGCTTCGAGACCGGCCGCTATGACGCCGCCCTCGAGCAGATCCAGGCGGCCCTCCTCATCAACCCGGACAAGCACGACCACCATTCCCTGCACGCCAGGATCCTCCAGGCGAAGGGCGGCGACCACCGCGCCCTGGTCTCGGCCCTCGAACAGTGCCTCGCCCTCGACAAGAAGGATTTCGACAGCGCGATCATGCTGGCCCAGACCTACCAGAACCACGGCATGCACACCCGGGCGACCCGCTACTGGGAGTGGGCCTACAACCTGAACCCCGACCACCCCTTCTTCGTGAAGGAGAAGACCGGCGCCAAGGAGAAGGTCCTCGAGACCGCCCAGGACCTCACGGGCTCCCTCCACGGGATGCTGGAGGGGGCCAAGGGGCTCTTCAAGTTCGGCAAGGGCTCCAAGTAGGGACGACCGCCCCGGGGCCCACGCGAGGACCCAGGCCGGCTGCGGGGCCGGAGGAGAATCCATGCGATCCATGACCGCCTTCGCCGAAGTGGCCCGGCCCCTCGCCTCGGGGCAGATCCGCTTCACCCTGCGCTCGGTGAACCACAAGTCCCTCGACCTCTCCCTCCGGCTGCCGCCGGCCCTCCTCGCCCTCGATCCGGCGATCCGGGCGGCGGTCCGCGGGGCCGCGGCCCGGGGCAAGCTGGACCTCGCCCTCGACGTGCAGGACGAGCCGGGCCTGGAGCCCCACCTGAACCGCCCCCTGCTCCGCGCCATGGCCAAGGCCTGGCAGGAGGACGCCGAATGGCTGCACCTGCCGCCCCTCACGGCGGAGGCCTTCTTCCGGATGCCCGGGGCCTGGCTGCCCCCGCCTTCGGACCTCGCCGTCCGGCTGGAGGCCGCGGTCCTGGACGGCCTCCGGGAGCTGCTCGGCCTCTGGGACGCGGGCCGCGCCCGGGAGGCCGAACGCCTGCGGCCGGCCTTCGAGCAGGGCCTGGCGGACCTGCGCCGCCTGCGGGAGGTCCTGGCCCAGGAGGCCGAAGCCCAGGCCGCGGAGCTGCCCGCCCAGTACCAGGCGCGCCTGGAGCAGGTCCTCAAGGACGCCCAGCTCGCCGGCCAGCTCCCGGCGGAGCGCGTCATCGCCGAAGCCGGCGCGCTCGCCGAGCGCCAGGACGTGCGGGAGGAGCTGGTGCGCCTCGCCGCCCACCTGGACGACCTGGAGGAGCGGTTGAAGAAGGGCCGCCTGGAAGGCAAGGCCCTGGACGTGTGGAGCCAGGAGGTGCTCAGGGAACTGAATACCTGCGGTTCCAAGTGCAAGCGCATCGCCATGACCCGGGCGGTGATGGAGGCGAAGGGCGTGCTGGACCAGATCCGGGAGCAGGCGGCGAATTTGGAGTGAGGGGAAGCCTTCCCTCGCCCGCGTCGCCTGGCTGCATCTGCGCATCCGGCGATTGGCTGGGTTGGCAGTAGACCTAGACCTTGAAGTTGACGTTGCCCTTGACCTTCAAAAGGCACCCTTGCCCGGCATGATTCGCCTGCCCTTGGCGAATCGTGCCGGACAAGGGTGCGGCCAAGCGATAGCGTGTATGTTTCCCCTACCCCAATGCCGGGGTCTTTGACACGGAAGAAAAGGCGGAGGGGGGATGAGGCCGTAAGCGTTGCTGGAACGATGATTCCGTTGCCGCGATTGAGCCCTCCCCCCTCCTCGTGCTCCACCGGAAGCCCGGACACCTTCTCGGTTTGAGGCCGAATTCACATGCTGGGGCGGGTGGGCACTCGCTGTTGCCTCCGTGAGGAGGAACGCCATGAATATAGTCCCAACGCGATGGCTCGGGCTGGACATTTCCTCGTCCAGCTTTGATGCGGCCCTGGCGGAGGAAGGCGTCAAACCGAGTCCCCGGGGCGACGTCCACTCCTACGAGCGGACTCGGAAGGGGGTCCAGGCCTGCCTGGATCGGGCCGGTGAGGTGGCGGGCGTGGCGCTGGAATCCACAGGGATCTACAGCCAGGAAACCGCCGCCTGGTTGCGGGAAGCCCGCCCGGGCTTGCGGGTCTGCGTGCTCAATCCCATGCAGGTCAAAGCCTATGGACGCTCACTTGCGGTCCGGAACAAGACTGATCGGCTAGATGCGCGGGTGATCGCCTGTTTCGCAGCGTCCCATCGCCCCGAAGCGAGCTGGGTCCCTGAGCCGGAGCGGATGCGGCTGAGGGAACTGCTCCACGAGCGTGAAGCCCTGGTGCAGATGCTGGCAGACACCAGGAAGCGCCCCAACTCCGGCGAATCCGATCTGCTGAACGAGGTCCGGAAGGGCATCGAGCAGCAACTGAAGGCCGCGATCTCGAGGATCGAATATGGCATCCACGTCCTGATGGACGAGCACCCGGCCATGAAGGCGGACATGAGCCGCCTGCAGACCATCCGCGGTGTCGGTCCCATCGTCGCCATCAGCGTGCTGGCCATCCTTGGGGACCTGCGGCGCTTCCGCCGCGGGCGCCAGCTGGCGGCCTACGTGGGTGTCTCTCCCAGGCAGCACCAGTCAGGTACTTCAGTCCGCGGCAGGACGAGGATGTGCAAGCAGGGCAACAACCGGATCCGGCAGCTGCTCTACCTGGCCGCCATGGCATCCGTTCGCGCCGAAGGCCCCCTTCGGACCGCCTACGAGGCTCTCGTCGCCCGCGGCAAGCCGAGGAAATCCGCGCTGGGGGCGGTGATGCGCCGGCTCCTGATCCTCATGAGGGCTGTGCTGGTCCACGAGACCGACTACCGCGCGGACTACCAAGCCGGCTCGCTCCACGCCGCGTCCTAACCACATCCCCCCTTTCCCTTCCTAACGGACCACAGTGCCTCCGGGGCGGGCGATCAAAGCCCCAGCGGGACCGCGAAAGGCCTGCCAGAGCCTTTCCTGGCGGGGCTTTCGCGTCCTTGAGCGTCCGCCCCGGAGGCACATCCCACCGCTCGAAGGGAAAGGGGGTTGCGCGCGACCACACCATCACGGCAGGACCATGAGCCGTGCAGCTCCCGGGCATCCGGCTTCGGTGGGACGAAACTCAATAGCGGCACACCAGGTCCACCGTTCATCATCCTTCACTCCGGCAGATCGAAAGCCATCTCCCCGACCTGGCGCGCTTCGCTTGCCTGCACCTCCCTGGACCATGATTCGCCAAGGGCAGGCGAATCAAGCTCCAGGAAGGTGCCTCTGTGAACGTCAAACCCGGACCGCGAAGGGCGGGGATGGGTGTAGACCTTTGACTGGCCACTGACCTTCCGTCGAGGAGACGCAACCTACCTCGGAATCGTCCCCGTCCGCTCCCACCGCGTCCAAACCAGAAAGTGCCGCGCCCCGTCCACGAAATTCATCACCACGTCCCCGGGATGCTTGGGCACGTTCGCGTTCTGGTCGTCGTCGTTCCCTTCCCGGAAGCTCCACCACACCAGGAAGGGCCGGCCCCGGAGCTGCTCGATGGGGACGTAGCCCCAGGCGCGGCTGTCCTGGCTGTTGTCCCGGTTGTCCCCCAGGGCCAGGAGGAAGCCCGGCGGCACGGTGAAGGGCCCCACATTGTCGGCGTACAGGTCGTTCACCAGGCTCTGCTTGCCCTGGCGGTCCAGCCTGAGGAGCTCCGGATCAGCATGGGGCCAGAGCCCCGGCGGCGGCATGGCGGGGCCCAGGTCCCGGGTCGTCGGCCAGGGCCCGGGCTGGGGCTGGGGCCGGCCGTTGGCGACATCCTGGCCGGGAATGATGTGGTGCTCCCACTCGCCGGTCAGGAGCTTGCCGTTCAGGTAGAGGCGCTTGTTGCGGATCTCGAAGGTGTCCCCGGGCAGGGCCGCGGCGCGCTTCACGTAATCCATGTCCCGGTCCACCGGGTACCGGAACACGATGATGTCGCCGCGCTCCACCTTCCGCATGGGGAAGAGCTTCGCCTCCCAGTCCCACTGGGGCACGGCGAAGATGAACTTGTTCACCAGCAGGTGGTCCCCGATCATCAGCGTGTTGCGCATGGACGCCGAGGGGATGGTGAACTGCTGCCCCACGAAGGTCTTGAAGAAGACGATGAGGAGGACGGCGAAGCAGACCACCTCCAGGTTGTCGCGGATAGCGCCCTTGGCGGCGCCGGCGGGAAGGGGAGCCTGTTCCTTGTCCTTGGCCATGGGGTCTCCTACCGCGGCTTTCCGGCCGGCGGGGCCGGCCGCTTGGGGCTGTCGGTGAAGCCGCGGCTGACGAGCCGGCGGGTGGGCATCCAGCGCCCCTCCTTCCATTCCAGCGCCTCCGCCGTGCCGATGTCGGGCAGCAGGAAGGCGCGGGTGCGGGGCCCCTCGCCGCTTTCCGGCGAGGACTCGATCCAGATCCCCACCTTGGACGCGCCCGCGGGCAGCAGCCGGTCGAACCCAGGCACGGTGGCCCGGCCCAGGACGCGGGTGCGCAGGCCGCCCTCGACCCAGGCCGAAACGCGGTCCGGGAAGCCCTCCGGAAGGATGGTCGCCGCGTGCTTCTGGTCGTCGGAGACCTTCAGGCCGCCGTCCCGGATCTCGAAGTGGAAGCGGTCCTCGCCGGTGAGGCGCGTGTGGCGCATCTCCCCGGTGAGGGAGCTTCCGCCGGCGGCGGGCTGGACGAGGTCCACCCGGACCTGGCGGCGGGACTCCATGCGGGCGGAGCCCTCCAGGGAGGGATTCTCGTAGGCCAGGGTCAGCCCCTCCTCGTGGGGAGCATAGATCACCCGCTCCTTCCCGTCCGGGGAGGGCCGGCAGGCCGCCAGGAGCAGCAGGGCGGCCCCGAGGAAGGAACGGGAGGGATTCACTTCGGCCCCTTCGAGAATTTGGCCATGAGGTCCGTCAGGGAGGCGCCATCCTTCACCGGCGCCGCCGGGGGTTCGGAGCGCATCACCCGGGGCTCGGAGGGCCGGTCCCGGTGGCCGTCGGGCCGCCGGTCGGGCCGCGGGCGCCGCTCGCCCTGGGGCCTTCCTTCGTCGGGGCGCCGCTCCGGGCGCGGGCCCGAGGGGACGCCTTCGCGGCGGGGATGCTCGGGCCGGGGACCCCGCGGCGCGCCGCCTTCGGGGCGGGCCGGCCGCTGGGGCCGGGGCTGGCCCTGGAACTCCGGGCGGGTCTGGCCGCCGGCCTGGGCGTCCCCCCGGGGAGGCCGCGGGGGCCGGGGATGGTGGGCATGGACCGGCGCCGCGAGGAGGGCCTTGATGCTCAGGCCGATGCGCTTGGCCGCCAGATCCAGGGCCATGACCTTGACCTTGACCACCTGGCCGACGCTCAGCTTGTCCGCGGCCTTCTTCACGAACTGGTGGCTGATCTCGCTGAGGTGCACGAGGCCGTCCTGGTGCACGCCCACGTCCACGAAGGCGCCGAAGTCCGTCACGTTGGTGACGATGCCCTGGAGCTCCATGCCGATCTCCAGGTCCTCGGGCTTGTTCACGCCCTCCCGGAACTGCACGGCCTCGAACTTCTCCCGGGGATCGCGCCCGGGCTTCTTGAGCTCGGCGAGGATGTCCTTCACCGTCTCGACGCCGAACCTCTCGTCCACGAAGAGCTTGGGATCCAGGGCGTCCAGTACCGCCTCGTTGCCGATGAGCTCCGCCACGGTCTTGCCCGTGAGTTGGCAGATGCGCTGCACCACCGGATAGGCCTCGGGATGGACGGCGCTCGAATCCAGCGGGTTCGCGCCATCGCGGATGCGCAGGAAGCCCGCCGCCTGCTGGAAGGCCTTCTCGCCGAAGCGGGGGATCTCCAGGAGCTGCTCCCGGGTGTGGAAGGCGCCCTTCTCGAAGCGGTGGGCGACGATGTTCTTCGCCAGCCCCTCGCCGATGCCCGCCACGTAGCTGAGGAGCTTGTAGGAGGCGGAGTTGAGGTCCACGCCCACCCGGTTCACGCAGGATTCGACCACGTCATCCAGGCCCTTCTTGAGGGCGGTCTGGTTCACGTCGTGCTGGTACTGGCCCACGCCGATGGACTTGGGCTCCACCTTCACCAGCTCGGCGAGGGGATCCTGGAAGCGCCGGGCGATGCTGATGGCGCCCCGCACGGTGAGGTCCAGCTCGGGGAACTCCTCCCGGGCCACGTCCGAGGCGGAATACACCGAGGCGCCGCTCTCGCTGACGCTCACGCAGATCACGTCCCGGCGCTCCATATCCTTCAGCCATTCCTTGAGGAAGGCCTCCACCTCGCGGCCGCCGGTGCCGTTGCCCACGGTGATGGCTTCGATGGGGTACTTGGCGGCGAGGCCCTCGAGGATGGCCCGGCTGCCGTCAAAGTCGCGCTTGGGCTCCAGGGGGTAGATGACCGCGGTCTCCATGAACTGGCCCAGCCGGTTGATCACCGCGAGCTTGCAGCCCGTGCGGATGCCGGGGTCCACGCCCAGGGTGCAGCGCTGGCCAGCCGGGGGGGCGAGCATCAGGTGGTCCAGGTTGGTCTGGAAGACGCCGATGGCTTCGATGTCCGCGGCGCGCTTGGCGTCCATGCGGACCTCCACCTCAATGCTCGGCGCCAGCAGGCGGTCGAAGGCGTCCTCGGCCACGGCATGGAGGGAGGCGCGGTAGCCTGACGCCGGATCCGCGGGCACCTTGGCCACGAGACGGCTCACCAGGTTCTCCCGCTCCACGTCCAGCTTCACCGTGAGGATCTCCTCCTTCTCGCCCCTGCGCAGGGCCAGCAGGCGGTGGGAGGGGATCTTGCGGATGGGCTCGCTGAAGTCCCAGTAGGGGCGGAAGCGCAGGGATTCCTTGGCCTCCTTCTTCTCGTCGCGCAGGGTGGATTTCAGGACGCCCTTGTCCTTGAACTCGTGGCGCAGCATCTGGCGGATGTCGGCGTCCTCGGCGAGGCGCTCGGCGAGGATGTGGCCCGCGCCTTCCACGCACTCGCTGGCGGTGGCGAGGCCCTCTTCGCCCTCCTTCATGAAGGGCGCGGCGAGCATGAGGGGATCGGCGCCGCTGGTGTCCGCCAGCAGGGCGTCCAGGAGGGGCTCCAGGCCGCGTTCCCGGGCCACCATGGCCTTGGTGCGCTTCTTCGGCTTGTAGGGCAGGTAGAGGTCCTCGAGCTCGGACTTGATCCAGGCCCCTTCCACTTTGGCCCGCAGCTCGTCGGTGAGCTTGCCCTGCTCGTGGATGGACTTCAGCACCGTGGCGCGGCGGTCCAGCAGGTCCTTGTAGTAGGCGACGCGCTCCTCGACGGCGCGGATCTGCACTTCGTCCAGGCTGCCGGTGAGTTCCTTGCGGTAGCGGGCGATGAAGGGCACCGTGTTGCCGTCCGCGAGGAGGGCGGCCACGGCGGCCACGCCGGCCCGCGGCAGCTTGAGTTCCGCCGACATGCGCGCCAGCAGCTGCTCCTGCACCAGGGCCTCATCGCCGCGGAAGGCGCGGGTCGAGCTCTCCCGGGGCCGGCGGTCCCGATGGCGTTCCCGGGGGGCCGCTCCAGTGGCCGCGATCTCCCCTTCGGCCACGGTCGTGGATGCCGGGACGGCCTCGTCCATGGGCGGGGGGGCGGCGACCTCAAGGGAGGCCTCCAAAACGGCTTCATGGGCTGATGCGGGTTCCGGGGTGGGCACCGGTTCCGCCGGAAGCTCGGCGGCGGGCTCGGCGGCCGGGGCGGGCGCAGCCTCCGGCGCGGGAGCCTGGGCGGATTCCACCACGGGCGCGGCCTCCATCATGGAGAAGGCCGCCTGCGCCGAATCCGGGATCGGGGCGGCCGCCGCCTCGATCCTCTCCTGCGCCGGTTCGCCGGCGGGGTCCTGGGCCTTGGCCTGTTCCTGAATCGGGTCCTGATCCTGCATCACCGCTGCTCCTGCCAGGGCCCTTCGGGCCAAAAGCGCATCATACCGCGAGGCCCCGAAGGGCGTCCCGCGGCGTTTCGCTCCGAGGGCCCGCGCGCGGGCGCGATTACACTGGCCCGATGGCCCTGAAGCCCCTCCACAAGTTCCGAATCGTCGATCTGTCCCGGATCCTCGCCGGGCCTTTTTCCACCCAGCTCCTCGCCGACCTCGGCGCCGAAGTCCACAAGGTCGAGCCCCTGGACGGCGATCCCACCCGGGGCTGGGGCCCGCCCTTCGACAATGGCGATGGGGAAGGCGAAAGCGCCTACTTCCGCTGCGCCAACCGGGGCAAGACCAGCGAGGCCCTGGACCTGCATTCCGCGGACGGCAGGGCGCGGCTGCTGGAGCTGCTGAAGGAGGCCGACGTCCTGGTGGAGAACTTCCTGCCGGATTCCGCCGCGCGCCTCGGCCTCACCTGGGGCCGCCTGCACGCCCAGTTTCCCAAGCTCATCGTGGCCTCCATCCGGGGCTTCGCGCCGGACGTGGAGGCTTCGCGGCGGGCGGGCTACGACTTCATCCTCCAGGCGGAAAGCGGGTGGATGAGCATCACCGGCGAGGAGGAGGGCCGGCCCATGAAGGTGGGGGTGGCCCTGGTGGACGTGCTGGCGGCCCTCTACTGCGCCAACGGCGTGCAGGCCGCCCTGCTGCACCGGGAACGCACCGGCGAGGCCATCCACGTGCAGGTGCCCCTCATGGAAGCCGCCCTCGCGGGCCTGGTGAACGTGGGCGCCGGCGCCCTGATGACGGGCCAGGCCCCGAAGCGCTACGGCAACGGCCATCCCCAGATCGTGCCCTACCAGACCTTCCGCTGCCGGGACGGCGAGGTGGCCATCGGCGTGGGCAGCGACAAGCAGTTCGAAATCCTGGCCCTGTGGCTGGGCCTGGACCTGGACGCCAACCCCCACTGGCGGCGCAACCGCGGCCGCGTGGAGGACCGCGAGCAGCTGGTGGCGGAACTGCAGGAGCGCCTCGCCGTCCGTGGCGCCGACGAGATCCTGGAAACCTGCGAGGCCGACGCCATCCCCGCCAGCCGCGTGCGCACCGTGGACGACGTGCTGTTCCGCCAGGCGGGCCGCCTCCACCACCTCATCCAGCCCCTCTTCGACGACGAGACCGGCCGCATGGTCCCGACCCTCGCGAGCCCGATGATGCTCAACGGGCAGCGGGCCTGCGCCGACCGCATCCCGCCCCGGAAGCCCCATGGCTGAGCGGCCTCCGGGCAAGCCGCGCCGGCGGGCCGGCCTCAAGCCCCTGCGCGCCAGCCAGGGGAGCGCCCAGGCCGCGGACGCGGAAACCGAGGCCCGGCTGCGGGGGGCCTGGACCCTGGTGGTGGGCCCCGCCCTGGCGAGCCGCACCCGCCTCGTGCGGGTCCGCCGCGGAGTCCTCGTGGTGGGTGCCTGGGACCTGATCCGCATCCAGGCCCTCCGCCAGGCCGCGGCCGCCGCCTGGCCGGAGGTGCGCGCGAGGCTGAGGCGCTTCACCGGCATCGAGCTGGCGGGCCTGGAGGTCGAGCCCTGCGACCCGCCCCCCGCCACGGCTGCCGCGCCTGAAAAGCCCGCGGACCCCCTGGCGGCGCTCTTCGGCGCCCTCAAGGGTCCGGCCTCCCCGCGCCGGGGCTCCTCCTAGGCGCCGCCCGCAGCAGGCCGGAGCCGCAGGGAGAAGCGGTGCTCGATCTCCAGGCCGGGGAGCATCCTCTGCCAGCCCAGGCTGAATTCCAGGTCCGGAAGGCCGCCGCGGTCGAGGGCGTCCAGGACCTGGTGACCGACGCGCTGGTAGAGCTCCCGCCGCTCCTCCAGGGGCAGGCTGCGCTCCTCCAGGCGCATGAACCGCCACTTCGCCTCGAGGTAGGTGCGGTTCAACAGCCAGCCGGTGCCGCGGTCCTGGATGCGCATGTGCGCCACCCGCATTGAATCGTCGTGGGGGATGGCCGCCACCAGCCCGGGTGGGATGCTTCCGCGGCTGAGGCCCAGCCAGCGAAGCCGCTTGTAAAGGTCGCCGTCCTCGTTGCCCCAGCCCTCCAGGACCTCGTCGTACCCCTCGGCGGCGAAGAATGCCTCCTGCGGGACGAGGACCGTGCCCATCAGGTCCGCGGACCCCCCATCCACCCGCCAGAAGGCCCTTCCCGCGAGCTGGGGGAAGATCGTCCCGCCCAGGTCCGGGGAAAGGAGGACGTCGGCGTCGATGAAGCAGAGCCACGCGCCCGAAGCCGCCGCGGCGCCCGCATTGCGCCCGGCGGAGGGATTGAAGTGGCTCCGTCCCGGCACCCGGACCACCTTCACCCCGGGGTGGTGGGCTTCCACCCAATCGCCGCAGGCCTCTGGACAGGAGAAATCCACCACCACGACCTCGCTGTCCGGCTGCGCGAGCCAGGTGGGCAGGGCCCGCTGCAGGTGGGCCAGGCGGCCCATGCAGGTGGTGATGAAAGACACGAGGGGCATGGGGGGATTCTGGCAGGGTCGGCGGGAGCGGAGTTCGGAGGCTCGAATCCTCCCGCCGGGCTTCCGACCAAGAACTAAGGGGGACCCGAACAGATGGGTCCCCCTTGTTCTTGGTCGGGGCGAGAGGATTCGAACCTCCGACCTCTTGGTCCCGAACCAAGCGCTCTACCAGGCTGAGCCACGCCCCGAAGGAAGCCAGATTAGCGAGGCCCGGGGGGAGGCGTCCAGTGGAATTGCGGAAAGGGAGTCTTGGGATCGGCGCGGAAGCGTGGGAAACTGCCCTTTCGCGGGGGGACCGAAGCCAGATGACGGATGCGTGCACGATCCTGACGACCTGCGGGAGCGAAGAGACGGCCCTCACCATCGCCGCGGCGCTGGTGGACCAGGGCTTCGCCGCCTGCGTGAACATCCTCCCGAACGTGAAGAGCTACTACTACTTCAAGGGCGAGACCCAGCTGGACGAGGAGGTCATGCTGGTCATCAAGACCACCATCGACAACTTCCCCAAGGTGAGCGAGGTCATCGCGGACCTGCACACCTACGAGGTCCCGGAGATCGTCATGTTCCCCATCGCGGAGGGCAGCGCGTCCTTCCTGGACTGGATCCGCTCCTCGGTGAATCGGCTCGTCTAGCCGGGGCCGCCCTCTTCAGCCTTCAGCCTCCGGCCTTCCGGCCTTAGGCTTATCGGAAGGCCCGCAGCCCGAAGGAAGCCCCATGGAACAGACCCTCAGCCTCGAATTCCTGCGCGTGGTGGAAGAGGCCGCCATCGCCTGCTCCCGCAGCATCGGCCACGGCCGGCGCAAGCACAGCGACAAGCTGGCGGTGGAGGCCATGCGCACGGCCATGGAGGCCGTCCGCATGGAGGGCACCATCGTCATCGGCGAGGGGGAGCGGGACGAGGCCCCCATGCTCTACATCGGCGAGAAGGTGGGCCAGGGCGCGCCCCATCCGGCGGTGGACATCGCCGTGGATCCCCTCGAGGGCACCAACCTCTGCGCCACGGGCGCGCCCAACGCCATCGCCGTCCTCGCCGCGTCCGAGAAGGGCGGCCTGCTCCACGCGCCGGACCTCTACATGGAGAAGCTGGTGGTGGGCCCCGCCGCCAAGGGCAAGGTGAACCTGGACGCCCCGGTCATCGACAACCTGGAGGCCATCGCCAAGGCCCTGGACCGGCGCATCGGCGACCTCACGGTGAGCGTGCTGGACCGGCCCCGCCACGAGGCACTCATCGCCGACATCCGCGCCGCGGGCGCCCGCATCCAGCTCATCGGCGACGGCGACCTGAGCGCGGCCATCTCAGCGGCGGTGAGCGGCACCGGCATCCACGCGGTCATGGGCACCGGCGGTGCCCCCGAGGGCGTGCTCAGCGCCGCGGCGCTGAAGTGCCTCAACGGCGAGATCCAGGGCCGCCTCAAGGTGGACACCAACACCGCCAGCCGGGAGAAGGCCGAGGAGATGGGGGTGGATTTCGGCCGCATCTACATGACCGAGGATCTGGCGCCGGGCCGGCAGATCATTTTCGCCGCCACCGGCGTCACCACCGGCAACCTCCTCCAGGGCGTGCGCTTTTTCGGCCACGGCATCCGCACCAGCTCCCTCATCCTCACCCACACCACGCGGCAGGTGCAATTCATCGACACGGTGCGCGTGGACCAGCGGGACGGGGTGACGGTGCGCTTCTAGGCGATGAGCGAATCCCTGCGCACCCGCGCCTTCCGCCTCGCCTTCAACTTCTGGCCCTGCTACCGGGGCACCGGCGCCCGGGTCACCTACATCGCCTCCGACTGGCGGGAGGCCCGCATCCGCCTGCCCCTCAGCCTGCGCACCCGGAACTACGTGGGCAGCATCTTCGGCGGCAGCCTCTACGCCGCCGTGGACCCCTTCTACATGCTCATGCTCATCCACAACCTGGGCCCGGACTACATCGTCTGGGACAAGGCCGCCAGCATCCGCTTCCGCCGCCCCGGACGCTCGACCCTGACCGCCACCTTCCGCCTGGACGAGGCCGAGGTGCAGGAGATCCGGGACCTGCTCCAGGACCTTCCCAAGGTGGACCGCACCTACACCATCGAGCTGGTGGACAAGGAGGGGCTGGTGCATGCGGTGGTGGAGAAGGTCGTGCACATCGCGCGGAAAGCCTGAGACCAGGATCCTGGCCAGCTGGGAGGCCCCCTTCGGACTCCCCCGCACGGACCCCGAGCAGGCTTGCTCCGTCCCGATTGGCGCCTAACCTGGGTTTCACCGAAACCATGGAGCCCCGATGCGCACCAGGGGGTTGATCGCGTCCATCTCCGCCTTCCTCGCGTTGATCGCGGCCTTGAGCTGCAGCGGCGCCAGCGGGAGCGGGGACGAGAAAGTCCACCGAGCCTGGCGCGCCTGCATCTACCTCGCCAGCCAGCCTCCCGCCCAGTGCGCGCAGGATGGGATCACGGTGGAACTCAGCCCTGGAGGCTCAGCCTCCATCAGCATTGAGACTGTCCTCGAGCAGGGGCGGGAAGGACAGGCCCTCGTCCTCGAAGCGCCCGGCGTGCCGGGGGTCGAGCAGGTCTTCACGACCCACAACATCAATCTGCCCGGGAAACTTACCTTCAGCCTGCGGGTGCAGCCGGGCTCCTCCCCAGGCACCCACTACCGCCTCATCTACAAGATCAACGACTCCGACGACAATGTCTTCGACGAAGTCACCATCCTCCTGAACATCGTGTAGGCCCTGGACCGGGCCTCGGAGTCCGGAGCGGGTCTGGCGCCTGGACGCCCGGTCACTTCACGATCTCGCCCGCCCGGACGAAGATCACGTCCACCCGGGATTTCGGGATGAGCTTCTCCAGCGCCTCCACCGTCTCCGGATAGATGTGCCCGATGGCGATGGCTTCGCCATCCTTTTTCGCCAGGGCGACGGCCCGGTTCCACTGCTTCTCGATCTCCGGGAAGCTCTTGTCGTCGTCGAGGAAGACCTTGCGCGAGGCGGACGAGAGGCCGAGCTCCTTCGCCACGTCGTAGGCCACCGTCTCCTTCGTGGTGCGGCTGTCCACGAAGAAGAGCTTGCGGCCCTTGAACTCGCCGAGGACGATGCGCATCCGGGGCCGGTCGGCGGTGAGCTTGCTGCCCATGTGGTTGTTGGCGCCGGCGATGAAGGGCACTTCGCCGAGGGCCTTGCGGGTGCGCTCCCGCAGCTCCTGCTCCGTGAGGCCGTCCACTAGGGCGTCGGGGCCGGGGTTCTTATCGTCGCGGCCCTGCATGGGCAGGTGGAGGATGATCTCCTTGCCCGCCCGGTGGGCGATCTCCGCGCTCTCCCGGGTGTGCTCCTGGTAGGGCAGCACCGCCACGGTGAAGGCGATGGGCTGGGCGCAGAGGCGGGTCACCAGCTCGGGTTCGGCGTAGCCCAGGTCGTCGATGATGAGCGCGAGGCGCGGCAGGGCGGGCTCCGGCGGCTTCGCGGCCGGGGGCGGAGCGGGCCGGGGTTCGGCGCCGCGGGGTTTCGACGGCGCGGCCTCGGGCCTGGGCGGGTCGGCCTTCTTCGGCGGCCCCTTGCGCTCGCAGCCCATCTGGGTCAGGGCCACGCCCAGGCCGATGCCCAGCAGCAGCACCGCGAGGGCCCAGCCGATCAGCGCCGGGGTACTGAGACTTTTCCGGGCGCCCCTCGCCACGGTTCAGGCGACCTCGGAGGCGAGGGCGGGCCTGAGCCCGGGGATCAGGGCCACGGCCTTCGTCGCCGCCTTCTCGGCGGGCTTCTCCGCCGGCCGGGCTTCCAGCAGGGGCAGCAGCTTGGGCATGGGATCCTCGGTCGGCTTCAGGCCTTTCACCGCCGTGGTGGGCTCCACCCCGGCGCGGTCCAGCTTCTCGCCCCCGGCGCCGAGCCAGCGCCTCACCACCAGCTCCACCGCCCCGCCCTGCCGCAGGTTGATGCGGGCGCGTTCCACCCCGAGGCCGGAACTCCGTTCTCCGTAGATCGCGAAGCCCATCTTCTTCAGGGACGAGGCCAGGGCCTCCGGCGCGCCGAAGGTGCCGTTCCCCAGCAGCACCGCGGCCTTGGGGAAGACCGGCTGGCCCGAGGGCACCACGGGCACCGGCACGTCCTTGAGCTCGCCTTCCTTGGGAGCGGCCTCCTGCACCGTGACCAGGGGGGCGGGGACGGCGGTGAAGCAGCCGGCGGCCTTGGCGGCCTCGGGCAGTTCGCCCCCCATGCAGACGCGCAGGTCCAGCACCAGCGGCTTGGTGTGGTCCAGGTCCTTCAGGAGGGCCTTCAATACCTCCGCCCGCCCCGGGACCAGGTCCGGGAGGGTGACGAGGGTGGCTTTCTCCTCCCTGCGCACCTCGATGGGCGGATGGCTGGGCTTGACCCGGTGCAGGGTGGACTTGCTGAGGTTGCCCGTGGCGCCGGCGTGGCGCAGGAGCGTGACTTCCGAGCCCTCGGGGCCGCGGAGCCGGCGCTCCAGGGTCCAGGCGCTCATGTCCCCCACCGAATCCCCATCGATCTTGCGGATGAAATCCCCGGGCAGGATCCCGCCTTCCGCCGCCGGCGAGCCCGGGCGCACCGCCAGGACCTGGGCGTAGATGCCCCGCTTGACGACCTTCATGCCCAGCCCCGCGGGCCCCGGATCCGGCAGGCGGAGGTCCTCGGGGGTGAGGTAGGCGTTGAGGGAGTGGGCCCGCTCAAGGGTGGCCTTGATGCCCCCGGACACCACCCGCTCCATGTCCGGGCGGTCCACGTAGTTGTCCCGCACGATGCCCAGCACGTCCTGGATGTCCGCGAGGCCCGCCAGGGGATCCAGGGTGGCCTTCCCCTCCTGCCGGGGAGCGTTCACCGCGGCCCGGGGACCCCCCAGGTTCTGGACCACCACGGGCCAGCTGTAGAGGCCCACCAGGGGCAGGGAGATGAGGGAGAGCCAGGTGCGCTGGTGCATCGTCCTAGTGTAGGGCCACCGGGCCGGAAGTTCCCCCGCCGGGATCGGAGGGGGCTCCCGCGCCGCCGGCCTCGAGGCTGCTTCGCAGGGCGTGGGCCTCGCGACGGACCCGGGCGAGGGCCTGGTCCAGGTCCGGCGTCTCCCGTTCGACCTCCCCCAGCCCGGCGTCCTGGTAGCGGGCCATCCGCGCCAGGAGGCGGTCCCGGATCCCGGCCCCATCCTCCACGCCCCTCAGGACCGCGGTGTGCAGGGAGGGCTCGTGGCCGCCCCCCGCCTCCCCGGCGGGATCCTCGCCGCCCCCCGCGGTGCGCACCTCCACATCCCAGAGGCCGAAGAGCCGCTGGAACGGGTTCTGATGCACCTGGATGTCCTGGATGTTGGCCAGGGTGAAGGTCTGCTCCTTGAGGGTGAGGATGCCTTCCTGTAGCCGGAGGCAGCGCTCCGAGAGCAGGTACCAGCGGCACTCGTAGTCCCAGCGGATGGCCAGCCAGGTGAAGGGCAGCTGGGCGAGAAAGGTGGTGATGCCCACGATCTCGAGGACCAGCATCCCCGGCCCGTAGATGGCGGCGAAGCTCCTGAGGCGGGCGGGTGTCTCCCCCGCGCCGAGCATGCGGAGGAAGAAGAACGCGACCAGGATGCCCGCCAGGGTCCCCGCCTGCCTGAGGACCCAGGCGAGCTGCCGGTAGCGGAGATAGGCCCGTCCGGCCCGGAAGACCTCGCAGCCCCCTTCGGAGCCGGGGGGCAGGTGGGGCTCCAGGTCCACCCGGAGCCAGCCGAGGACCCGGCGGCGGAGGCCTTCACCCACGGCGCCCCCGCTCGGCTTCCAGGGCCTTCCGCAGCGCCCGCAGCTCCGAGGCCAGGGCGTCCAGCTCGGCCTCCAGGGGCGAGGCGGCCACGGGAACGGGGGCCGCACCGCCGTGGGAGCGGAGGAAGAGCTCGTCCCGCACCGCGTGGATGTCCGGGAGGCCTTCCAGGGTCATCTGCGCCTTGGCCTGGCCGCTGGCGGTCTGGACGTGGAGCTTGGCCAGGCCCAGCCAGCGTTCCACCACGTTGCTCATGAGGTGCAGGTCCTGGATGCGCGGATAGGCGAGGTGGATCTCCCGCCTGAAGAGGATGCCCCAGCTCATGGACACGCCCGCCTCGTCGAAGCGGTAGGCCAGGGTGTGGTAGCGGAAGTAGAGGTAGGCGAGGGTGACGGGGAAGAAGGGCCCCGAGGCCAGGGCCTGCAGCACGTAGTAGGTCCAGAGCCGCGGCAGGGGCCGCGTCACGCGGGCGAGGTCGAAGGGGGCGCTCACGCCTGGAACCACCCGGACCCGCTCTGGAAGCCCTTCTGCTTGGCCTGCATCTGGTGGTGGCGCGCGACGGCCAGGTCCACGAGCCGCGCCAGCAGCTCCCCGTAGGCGACGCCGCTGGCGGCCATCATCTTGGGGTACATGGAGATGCTGGTGAAGCCCGGGATGAGGTTGATCTCGTTGAGGAAGACGCGGCCCGTGAGCCGTTCGAGGAAGAAGTCCACCCGCGCCATCCCGTGGGCGTCGAGGACCCGGAAGGCCGAGGACGCCTCCTTGCGCACCAGGTCCGCGAGTTCCGCGGGGATGTCCGCGGGGATCTGCGTGGTGCTCTTCCCGGCCAGGTACTTGTCCTCGAAGGTGTAGAACTCGTCGGCCACCAGCACCTCGCCCGGCGCGCTGACGAAGGGGTCGTCGCCCCCCAGCACCGCCACCTCGATCTCGCGCACGTCCAGGCCCTGCTCCACCAGGACGCGGCGGTCGAAGGTGAAGGCCCGGTCCAGGGCCGCGGGCAGGGCCGCGGCCTCCTTCACCTTCTCGACGCCGATGGAGCTGCCCAGGTTCGCCGGCTTGACGAAGAGGGGGAGGCCCAGCTTTCCGCAGTCCGCGAGGCAGGCGTCCCGGTGGGCGGTCCAGCGCTCCTCCGTGAGGCCCACGTAGGGCACCACCGGCAGGCCCTCGGATTCCCAGATGCGCTTGGTGATCCACTTGTCCATGCCCGCGGCCATGGCCAGGAGGCCGGCGCCGGTGTAGGGCCGGTGCAGCAGCTCCAGGTAGCCCTGGATCTGGCCGTCCTCCCCGCCGGCGCCGTGCAGCGCGTTGAAGAAGACATCGGGCAGCGCCGTGCCCTCGGCGCCCGCTTCCAGGGGCAGGAAGGGATGGGGGCTGCGGACCGGCAGCTCGCCGGCGGACAGCCGCGCGAAGGGATCGCCCAGCACGGCCCAGACGCCGTTGCGGGCGATGCCCAGGGGCCGCACCTCGAAGCGGACCGGATCCAGGTGCTCCGCGATGGAGCGCGCGCTGACGATGGAGACTTCGTGTTCCGGGCTCTCCCCGCCGAAGAGGAGGCCGATGCTGAGGCGGGCTTGGGTCATGGGGACATTCTAGCCCTCAGCCGCGGAGCCCTGCCTTCCACCCCCGGGGCGAGACGGATTCCCCGTCCCGGCTCGGAACTTTTCCGCAGTGGTGGCTGTCGAATGACACATCCCGTCCGGAAGGGGCCTAGGCTTCCTCCAGCGATCTCCGAAAACCCATGTCCTGGCTCCCGCGTCGGAATTCAGGGCACCCTCTCCTCAACGATCCGAGGTGCTCCATGCGCGTCCTCCTGACCGCGGCCCTGATCTGCCTGGGCATCCCCGCCCTCCGCCCGCCCCATCCGCAGCCCCCGCGGGAGGCCGCCGTCCAGGGGCCCCAGGCGATCTCGCGGCCCAGGCCCGCCATCCAGGTGCCGGGCCCCGACGGCAAGGCCGTGCCCGCCCGCATCCAGGACCTCGCCGTGGACGTGCAGGTCGTCGGCAGCCTGGCCATCACCACCTGGGACTTCACCGTCTTCAATCCCCAGGACCGCATCCTCGAGGGCGAGTTCGTCTTCCCCCTGGGCGAGGGCCAGACGGTATCGCGCTTCGCCATGGACGTGAACGGGGCCCTGCGGGAGGGCGTCGTGGTGGACAAGGCCAAGGGGCGCCAGGCCTTCGAGGAGATCGTGCGCCGGGGCGTGGATCCGGGCCTCCTGGAGAAGCTGGAGGGCAACGTGTTCCGGGCCCGGGTCTATCCCATCCCCGCCCGGGGCACCAAGCGCGTCGTCATCGCCTACGAGCAGGAGCTGGGGGCCAGCGCCAAGGATCCCTCGAACCTGCGCTACACCCTGCCCCTGGACCTGCCGGAGCCCGTGGCGAACTTCCGCCTGAAGATCGAAGTGCTGGAGCAGGCCCTGAAGCCCGCTGTCGAGGGGAGCCCCTTCGACACCTTCGACCTGCAGCCCTGGCAGCGCGCCTTCCGCGCCGAAGCCACCCGCAGGGATTTCCGGCCGGAGCGTCCCCTGCTCCTCGCCATTCCCCGTTCCCCCGACGCAGCCGCCAGCTTCTTCGAGGACAGCGAGGACGGCCGCTACTTCTATGCGGCCCTGGTGCCGGCGGCGAAGCGGGTCCCGAAGCCCGCGCCCCGCCGCCTGGTGGTGGCGTGGGACGCGTCGGCCTCCGCCTTGAGACGGGACCGGGCGAAGGAACTCGACCTTCTCGCCAGATACCTGCGGCGCCTCGGCGCCGTGGACGTCGCCCTCTGCGTCTTCCGCAACGAGGCCGAGCCGCTTCGCCGCTTCTCCATCAGGCAGGGGGACGCCTCCGCCCTGCTCGCGGCCATCGAGGCCGAACCCCTGGACGGCGCCACCACCTTCGGCGCCCTGCAGCTCGCCGGGGAGAAGGCCGACGAGGTGCTGTTCTTCAGCGACGGACTCTCCACCCTCGGCGCGGGGGACGCCGCCCTGCCGGACGCGCCGGTGATCGCCGTGAACAGCGCGGCCCAGGCCGCCCCCGCCCTGCTGCGGGGCCTGGCGGAAGGCCGCGGCGGGGAGTTCCTGGACCTCGCCGGGGGCACCGTGGAGGAGGCCCTGGAGGCCCTGCGCACCCGGCCCCTGGCCTTCCTGGGCGCCACGGTTACAGAGGGAAGGGTCACGGACCTGCTCCCGGCGAAGGGCGCCCTCGTGCGCGGCGGATTCGGCCTCGCGGGACGCCTGGAGTCCGAGGCCGCCACCCTGCGCCTGACCTTTGGTTTCGGCCGTTCGGTGGCCTTCACGAAGATGGTGAAGGTGGGCCATGACAGCGGCACCGCGGCCCCCGCCCGGCGCCTCTGGGCCCAGAAGCAGCTCGCGGAGCTGGCGCGGGATCCGGAAGGGAACAAGGACGCCATCACGGAGCTCGGCACCCGCTTCTCCATCGTCACCGAAGGCACCTCCCTCATCGTCCTGGACGCCCTGGAGGACTACGTCCGCTACCGCATCGTGCCCCCGGCGGAGATGCGCGAGGCCTACTGGCAGCGCGTGAAGGCCGAAGGCGCGGTGGTCCGACGCCAGGAGCAGGACCGGCTGGACCGCGTGCTGGTCCAGTGGAAGGAGCGCCAGGCCTGGTGGGAGAAGACCTTCAATCCGCCGCCGATGAAGGAAAAGGACCAGCTCCGCGACGACCGCGGCCAGGCGCACGGCTACGCCGCGGGCGCCATCGCGGGGCGGGCCCCGAGCGAAGCACCCCGCCCGGCGGCGGCCCCGCCCCCCGCACCGGTCCTGGCCGAGCTCTCGGATTCCAGTGCCACCCGCAGCCTCGATGCCCGGGGCGGCGAACGGAAGAAGGCGGAGCGCCGGGCCAACGGCCCCGCCCGCCAGGACGCCGCCAAGACCCGGAGCGAGGACGGCGCGGACCGCGAAGAGGCCAGAGTCCCGGCGGCCACCATCCAGCTCAAGGCCTGGGATCCCGACACGCCCTACCTGAAGACCCTGCGCGCCCTCCCCAAGGCCGACCGCTACCGCGCCTACCTGGACCTCCGCAAGGACTGGGAGCACCAGCCGGGCTTCTTCCTGGACGTGGCAGACCAGCTGCGCCAGGACGGTGCGGAACGCCTCGCCCTGCGGGTGCTGTCGAACCTGGCCGAGCTGCGCCTCGAGGACGCGGCCCTCTTCCGGGTGCTGGGCCACCGGCTCCTGCAAGTCCACCGTCCCGCTCTCGCGGTCTGGGTCTTCGAGAAGGTGAAGCGGTGGCGGCCTGAGGAGCCCCAGAGCCTGCGGGACCTGGCCCTGGCCCGCGCCGAGGCCGGCGAGCCCCAGCGCGCCGCGGAGCTGCTCTGGGAGGTCGTGAAGGGCAACTGGGACGGCCGCTTCCGGGACGTCAACCTCATCGCCCTCGGCGAGCTGAACGCCCTCCTGGCACGGACCCAGCAGGCCATCCATGTGAAAGGCATGGAGCAGGCCTTCCAGCGCAATCTCCCCGTGGACATCCGCGTGGTGCTCAACTGGGACACCAACGACAGCGATATGGACCTCCACGTGGTGGATCCCCGGGGCGAGACCTGTTTCTACGGCCACCAGGCCACGGCCCTGGGCGGGCGCATCAGCGCCGACGTCACCGGCGGCTACGGTCCCGAGGAGTTCCTGCTGAAGAAGGCCATCCCCGGGAAGTACCTCATCAAGGCCAACTACTACGGCACCCGCCAGCAGACGGTCATCGGCGCCACCACCGTGAAGCTGGAGCTCTACCTCCGCTACGGCACCTTCAGGATGGAGAACAAGAGCACCATCCTGCGGCTCAGCGGCGGCAGCCGCATGGTGGACGTGGGGGAGTTCGTCTTCGGGGAGTGAAGCCTGGGCCCGGGGATCGGCCTGCGCCGGTCCCCGGGATCTTCAGGCGGGGTTCCCGGTGCGCACCACCAGCACGTCGCAGGGGGCGTGGCGGACCACTTTCGCGGCCGTCGAGCCGAAAAGCAGGTGCTCCAGGGCGCTGTGGCCGACCTGGCCCAGCACGATGAGCGTGTCCGGGTCAGCGGCCCCCATGAGCTCCTCCGCCGGAGATCCGGTGAGGATGAGGGGCTGGACCTCGGCGTAGGGCGCGAGCCAGGTGTCCAGGAGCAGGCCCGCCTTGGGCTTCGCTTCGTGGAACCAGGCCGGATCGCCCATGGAGGCGTACATGGAGTAGGAGGCCACGGAGGGCAGCTCCACCACGTGGACCGCGGTGACCGGCACGCCGAGGGTGCGGCCCCAGGCCACGGCCTTCGAGAGGGCCCGGCGGCTGTGCTCCGAAAAATCGAGACCGACGAGGATCTTCTTCACCATGGGCCACCTCGCGAATGCCCAGGAAGCGTAAGTCCGGGAATTTGTCCTCTTCGTCACATCCCTGGACCGGCCAGACCACCGCTGCACCCGCGACGAAACGGCTTTCTTTGCTGAGGGCGGCTGGGTTTTTCCCGGCCGGAACCCCTTCGGGTGATGGTCATCACGATTCCCGTTCCGCCGCCTTGCCCCCCCAATCCGGGAGCCCCAAGCTGAGGTCCCTTGCAAGCCCTTGCGCGAGCTGATTCCACGCGCAGGGTGTGCAGCTTGTCGCGCCCTCTCCGCCCCGACCGGAGTGGGCGGTGTCTCCCCTGTTCCCGGTCATGCCCATGACCGGCCCCATCCCCTTTTCTCTGAAGGGAGCCTGACCATGTTCAACGTCACCAAGCGCCGCAACACCACCCCGGCCCCCAGCCTGGACCGCCCCTGGGGCTGGTCGCCCTCCCTTTCCAGCCTGCTGGACTGGGACCCCTTCCAGGACCTCCTCCGCGCGGACCCCTTCCGGTCCACCCGGATGGACGCGGGCCAGGACCTCTTCCCCGCCCTCGAGCTGAAGGAAACCCCCACCGCCTTCGAGTTCAAGATGGACGTCCCCGGCGTGAAGGAGGCCGACCTCGAGGTGTCCCTCTCCGGCAACCGGCTCAGCATCACCGGCAAGCGCGAGGCCGAGACGAAGGAGGAGAACGAGACCTACCACGCCTACGAGCGCCGCTTCGGCAGCTTCAGCCGCGTCGTCTCCCTCCCCGAGGACGTGGCCACCGACAAGATCCACGCCTCCCTCCAGGAAGGCGTGCTGAACCTCACGGTCCCCAAGCTGCCCGAGGCCCGGCCGCAGAAGATCACCATCAGCGCCGCCAAGTGAGGGCGTCGACGGGATTCCGCCGCGGGGCTCCCTTCCCCGCGGCGCCTCCTTGAGGAGACTTCCATGAACGTCCGGGAACTCTGTCCCCCCTACGTGGCCTCCTGCGCCCCCGATGCCAACCTGGCCACGGCGGCAGGGCTGTTGTGGGAGCACGACTGCGGCATCCTCCCCGTGGTGGACGAGGGCCACCATCTCCTCGGCGTCCTCACGGACCGCGACATCTGCATGGCCCTGGCGACCCAGAACCGCGTCGCTTCGACCCTTCTCATCCGGGAGGTGATGACCACCCCCGTCCACTGCGTAAGGCTGGAGGACACCGCCGCCCATGCCTTGAAGGTGATGCGCCAGCACCACGTCCGCCGGCTCCCGGTCATCGACGCGGATGGGGTGCTGGAAGGCATCCTGTCCCTGAACGACCTGGTGCTGGCCGCCGGGGAGTCGAGGGGGTTGAAGCTGGCCTCCCCCTCCTATGAGGAGGTCATGGCCACGCTGAAGAGCATCTGCGCCCGGCCTCCGCGGAAGGCCCAAGGCAGGCCGAGGCTGGAGCTCGTCCGGCTCTGAGCCGAACCCCCCACCGCGCCATTCCGGGAATCCGGGCAGCAACTCGTGATTCACCACACACACGGGCCTGAAGCCCGGACCCACCCTTGCAGGGCCGCGGCATTCCAGGGCGGGGAGAGCGCATGAAGAGCACGGTCCAAAGCCAGCAGTTCCAGGCCATCATCGAGCTGGGCGAGCGGGCCTGGGTGGAGGAGCGTTTTCTGCTCGCAGATCCCGCCCACCTGCAGGCCCTCGCGGAGCTCTTTCCGGAAGGCCGCGCCCGGCCCTGGGCCACCCATCCCGTGGACCTCGACCGCCTGAACGACCTCTCCCGCCCCCTGGGCTACCTGGCCAGCTGGGAGCCCGAAGGGCTGGTCTTCTTCCGCATCCACCTCTGACGCCGCATCCCCTCCTTCGCGCTGACCGGATTTCCCGCGAGTCCGCCATGCCCCTCGAAGCGCCGCCCCTCTCCCCCCGCCAGACCATCACCGTGATCCTCGCGGGGGGGCGGGGGAAGCGGCTGGAAGGGCTCACCGAGCGCTTCTCCAAGCCCGGCCTCGATTTCGGGGGGCAGTTCAAGATCATCGACTTCGCCCTGTCCAACTGCGTGAACTCGGGCTTCCGAAGGGTGATGGTGCTGACCCAGTACAACGCCCACCGGCTCCTGGAGCACCTCCAGCTCGGCTGGGGCTTCCTCAGCGGCCACCTCAACGAGTTCATCCACGTCTATCCGGCGGAGCAGCAGCCGGACCTGGAGGCCTGGTACCAGGGCACCGCGGACGCGGTCTGCCAGAACCTCCCCAACATCATGGCCCACCACCCCCGCAGCGTCCTCGTGCTGGCGGGGGACCACGTGTACCGGATGGACTACAAGGCCTTCCTCCAGGACCACCTGCGGTCCGAGGCCGACCTTTCCATCGCCTGCCTGGAGGTGCCCCGGGAGGAGGCCCGGACCTTCGGCGTGCTTCAGGTGGACGGCGGGGACCGCATCGTCGGATTCGCCGAGAAGCCGGCGGACCCGGTGGGCCTGCCGGGCCGGCCGGACCGCGCCCTGGTGAGCATGGGGATCTACTTCTTCAACGCCGGCTTCCTCTACGACCAGCTCAAGCGCGACGCCCGCGAGCCGGGCTCCTCCCACGATTTCGGCAAGGACCTAATCCCCTACGCCGTCGAGAAGGGCGCCCGGGTGATGGCCCACCGCTTCGAGCACAGCGCCGTGCGCAACGGCCCGGAGGAGCCCTACTGGCGGGACGTCGGGACCCTGGATGCGTTCTGGGAGGCCAACATGGACCTCACCTCCGTGGACTCCCTCCTGGACCTCTACGACGCCGACTGGCCCATCTTCACCCACCTGGAGCAGCTACCGCCGGCGAAGGTGGTCCACAGCCAGCTGGAGCCTTCGAGGTCCCTGCACGAAAGCATGGTGGGGGCGGGCTGCCTGGTGGAAGGCTCGCGGATCCAGGGCTCCCTGCTGTCCAACCGCGTGCACGTGCGCCAGGGCTGCCGCGTCGAGGACAGCGTGGTGCTGCCGGACGTGGAGATCGGCCCCGGCTGCCGGTTCCGCCGGGCGCTCCTGGCGCGGGGCTGCCGCCTTCCCTCCGGGCTCGTAGTGGGCGAGGATCCGGTGGAAGACGCCCGACGCTTTCGCGTCACTCCGGGCGGCGTCACCCTCGTCACGCCCACCCTCCTGCAGCGGATCACCTCCTGAGCCATGCGCGTCCTCCACGTGGCCACCGAGCTGTTCCCGATCCTGAAGGTGGGCGGCCTCGGGGACGTCCTCGCGGGCCTGCCCCTGGAGCAGAACCGCCAGGGCACCGACGCGCGCGTGCTGCTCCCCGGCCTGGCCGCCTGCCTGGACGGCCTCGACGGGCTCCAGGCCCAGCCTGGCTGGCGCGGCGAAGGACGGCTCCTCCAGGGTCGCGCGCCCTCCGGCCTGGACGTGTACGTCCTGGACCTGCCGGCGCTCTTCGGGCATCTCGAGAGCCCCTACGAGGAAGACGCGCTGGATCCCCATCGCTTCGCCGCCTTCGCCAAGGCGGCGGGAGTCGTGGGGGTGGATGGGGACGGCCGGGGATGGAAGCCCGACATCCTCCACCTCCATGACTGGCCGGCGGCCCTCGCCGCGGCCTGCCTCGCCGCCGTGGAGGGGCCGCGGAGCGCGACGGTGCTGACGGTCCACAACGCGGGCTACCAGGGCCTCTTTCCGGCGGAGGCCTTCGGGGACCTTGGCCTGCCCGCCTCCACCTTCACCCTCGAGGGCGCGGAATTCCATGGGCGGTTCAGCCTGCTCAAGGCCGGTGTGCAGTACGCGGACCGCCTCGCCACCGTGAGCCCCACCTACGCCCTGGAGCTCCAGACCCCCGAAGGCGGGGGGGGCCTCCACGGGCTCTTCGCCCGCCGGGCCGGGGAGCTGGCCGGCATCCTGAACGGGGTGGACCGGGACGTGTGGAACCCCGCCTCGGACCCGGTCCTCGAATCCCGCTACGACGCGGCGCGGCCCGAAGCCCGCGCCCGGAACAAGGCCGCCCTGCAGGCGGAGGCCGGACTGCCCGTGGATCCCGCGGCGCCCCTCTTCGCGGTGGTGAGCCGCCTCGATCCCATGAAGGGGCTGGATCTGCTCCTGGAGAACGCCCCGCTGATGGCCGGGCTGGAGGCGCAGCTGCTGGTCCTCGGGCGGGGTGACCCGGGGCTGGAAGCGGAATTCCTGCGCCTCGCCGAGGCCGACGCGGGCCACTTCGCGTGGACCGGGCGGCACGACGAGGCCCTGGCCCACCGCATCCTCGCCGGCGCCGACTTCGTGGTGATGCCCTCCCGCGCGGAACCCTGCGGCCTCACCCAGCTCTACGCCCTCCGCTACGGCGCCGTGCCCCTCGTCCGGCGCACCGGGGGCCTGGCGGACACGGTGCAGGAGGGCGAGGCCTCCACCGGTCTCCTCTTCGATGAAGCGGTCCCCGAAGCCCTGGGCCGGGCCCTGGTCCGGGCCTGCGGCCTCTTCCGCCGCGAACCCGCCGCTCTGAAGGCCCTCCAGGCCCGGGGCATGGCCCAGGTCTTCGATTGGGGGGAACCGGCGCGCCGCTACGAGGCCCTCTACGGCTCCCTCGTGCCCGGCTGACAAGGAGGCCCCATGGACCCCACAGCGCTCTGGAAGGAACTGGAAACCCATCCCATGGCCGGCTGGCTCCGTCCGGAGGAACCACGGCTGCCCCCCCTGGATCCGCACGCCCGCCTGGTCTGGTGCGGCATCGGCGGCTCCCTCGCCCCGGCCTGCGCCCTGGTGCGGGCCCTGGGCACGCCACTCCACCAGCGGCACTGGACTCCCCTGGCGGGGCCCGACCCGGAGGCCCAGGCCCTGCGGAGCTCGGATCAGCTGGTCTTCGCCTCCAAGAGCGGGCGCACCCTCGAGCTCTGGACCTGGATCGCCCAGCTCCGCGCCCTCCCGGGCTGGGGCCGCTGGCACCGCCCGCCCCTGGTCCTGACCACGGACGATGACAACCCCCTGGCCCGCCTCGCGCGCTCGGAAAGCTGGCCCCTCCTGCCCCTCCCCAAGGGTGTGGGCGGCCGCTACTCGGCCTTCACCCCGGTCGGCGCGGTCCCCCTCGCCTGGATGGAGCGGGACGCGGCGGCCTTCGTGCGTGGGGGCCGCCGCGTCGCGACGGAAGCCGCGTCCCGCCAGGGGCCCTGGGGAATCCGCATCTGGAAGGCGGTGGAGCAGCTCGTCGAAGGCTATCGGCGGGGCCTCCACGTCTGGACACTGCTGCCCTACGGCGACCGGCTGCAGGGCCTGGGCGGCTGGTGGGTGCAGCTGATGGCCGAAAGCCTCGGCAAGCGCGACCGCAGCGGCGCCCGGATCGGCTTCACGCCGGTGCCCGCCCTGGGGCCGCAGGACCAGCACGCCCAGCTCCAGCGCTGGATGGCGGGACCCCGGGACCTCGGCATCTGCCTCCTCACCGTCGCCCACCCTCACCGGGAGGAGCTGCTCGCGCCTGGGCCGGGCTGCCCCTTCCCCGAGCTCGGCCGCTGGAAGCCCTCCCAGGTCCTCCGGGCCGAAGCCGAAGGCACCATGAAGGCCCTCCGGGAGGCCGGCGTCCCGGTGCTCCATTGGCATCTGGAGGGCGGCCTCGCGGAAGGCCAGCTCGGCGCCCTCTTCATGGCCTGGCAGGTCATCGTGGCCCTTACCGGCCTCGCCCTGGAGGTGAACCCCTTCGACCAGCCCGACGTGGAGGCCGCCAAACTGTGCACGGGGGCCCTGCTCGGCTTCGAGCCCCAGGGTGCGGAGCTGGAGGCCCGGGGGGCCCGGGGCTGACGCCGACGTCCCCCCTTCAGGCCGAAGGCATCTGGCAGGAATCCGCCAGGGCGGCGGGCAGGTAGAGGTCGCGGGTGTAGTCCATCACCATGCGTTCGGCGTTGAAGCGCCAGGCCAGCGTGCGGATGGAGTTCTTCATGCGCTCCACCCAGCAGCGGGGCACGCCGGCGCCGTTGCGGTTTTCGTAGTAGAGCGGCACGACCTCGTCCTCCAGCAGGCGGAAGAGGGACTCCGCGTCCCGTCCGTGCTGCACGGCGGGATCCACGTGGACCTCGCCGTTGCCGATGGCGAAGCCGTTCTCCCCGTCGTAGGCCTCGGCCCACCAGCCGTCCAGCACCGAGATGTGCAGCGCTCCGTTCAGCACCGCCTTCATCCCGCTGGTCCCGCAGGCCTCCATGGGCCGCTGGGGCGTGTTGAGCCAGGCGTCCACCCCCTGGTAGAGCTGGCGGCCCACGTGGATGTTGTGGCCCTCCAGGAAGACGATGTGCTGCCGGAAGCGGGGATCCTCCACCAGCTTCGCCACCCGCTGGATGAGGGCCTTGCCCTGTTCGTCCGCCGGGTGGGCGCGGCCGGCGAAGACGAGGTTCACGGGCCGGTCGGGGCTGTTCACCAGGGCCGCCAGCCGGTCCAGGTCCGTGAAGAGCAGGTCCGGGCGCTTGTAGGGGACGAAGCGCCGGGCGAAGCCGATGGTGAGCGCATCCGGGTGGAGGGGCGGCGGGTCCAGCACCGGCATGCCCAGGCGGCTGCGCATCCGGGCGATGTGGGCCCGCATGAACCGCAGGGTGCGTGCCCGCAGGATCTGCCTCGCCTCCCAGATCTCGCCGGGGTCGATTTGCTCGATGGCCGTCCAGGTGCCGGGCCTGGCCAGCCCTTCCGTCCAGGCCGCCCCGAGGCGGTTGGCGTAGACCGCGCCGAGCTCCGGCGCCAGCCAGGTCGAGAGGTGCACCCCGTTCGTCACGTGCCCGATGGGCACGGAGGCGCTCCGCAGCTCCGGCCACAGGCAGTGCCACATGTCCCGGGAGACCGCCCCGTGGAGGGCGGACACGCCGTTGGCCCGGCGCGCCAGTTTCAGGGCCAGCACCGTCGGCAGGAAGGGCTCCTCCGCATCGCCGGGATGGACGCGCCCCAGGCCGAGCACTTCCTGGATGGGGAGGCCGAGGCTCGAGGCCAGGGTGCCCAGGTGCTCCTCCGCCAGGGCCGCCGGGAAGCGGTCGTGGCCGGCCTCCACCGGCGTGTGGGTGGTGAAGACCGTGGATTCCCCCGCGACCCGCAGGGCGTGGCGCGGGTTCATGCCGCAGGTCTCGTGCTTCAGCCGGGCCCATTCCAGGATGGCGAAGGCGCTGTGGCCTTCGTTCAGGTGGATGGCCCCGGGGCTGATGCCCAGGCGCCGGATGGCCCGCATGCCCCCGACCCCCAGCAGCAGCTCCTGCTGGATGCGCGTGCGCTGGTCGCCGCCGTAGAGCCGGGCCGCCAGGTGCTGGTCGGCCTTCTCGTTGCCGGGATCGCAGGTGTCCAGGAGCAGCAGCCGCGCCCGGCCGACGTCCGCGGACTGGATGCGGAGGAACACCGTGCGCCCCGGCAGTTCCACACCCACCCGGATCGGATTGCCTTCGGCGTCCCGCTGCATCACCAGGGGCAGGTCCTTCACGAAGAAGGGCTCCACCACGTCCAACTGCCGGTAGTCCGCGTCCAGTTCCTGCTGGACGTAGCCTTCGCGGTAGAGGAGGCCGACGCCCACCAGCGGCACCCCCAGGTCCGAGGCGCCCTTCAGGTGGTCCCCGGCGAGGATCCCGAGGCCGCCGGAGTAGATGGGGATGCACTCGTGGATGCCGAACTCCGCGGAAAAGTAGATGACCGGCCGGGACCGCAGGGCGCCCGCCCGGGTGAGCCCCCAGGTCGTGACGGGATGCAGGTACTCCGCCAGCTGCCGCCGGGCCCGGTCGATGCGGGAGGGCAGGTCCGTCTCGCGCATCTTCAGCTCCAGCTGCTCGGGGTCGATCTCCTTGAGCACCGCGATGGGATTGCGGTGCACCCGGTCGTAGAGGTCGGAATCGAGATCCCGGAAGATGCCGCGCACTTCCGGACGCCAGGTCCACCAGAGGTTCTGGGCGAGGCTCGTGAGCTTTTCCCGTATGGCTTCCATGGGTTCATCCTTCCGGGGAAGAGGAGTCGTGGCGCAGTTTGAGGAAGAGGGCGCCCAGGGGCGGCAGGGTCAGCCGGACGGACCAGGGCTGGCCGTGGAAGGGGACCGGCTCGGCGAAGACGGCGCCGAGGTTGCCGATGTCCCAGCCTCCGTAGTGGCGGCTGTCCGTATTGAGAAGCTCCAGGTAGGAGCCTGGCTCCGGCACGCCGACGCGGTAGCCGCGGTGGGTAAGGGCGGTGAAGTTGAGCACCGCCACGAGGAACTCGGAGGGATCCTCCCCCCGGCGCAGGATGGCGAGCACGCTCTGCTCCCGGTCCCCGCAGTCGATCCACTGGAAGCCCCAGGGCTCGCAGTCCCCTTCATGCAGGGCGGCCTCCTCCCGGTGGAGCGAGTTGAGGTCCCGCACCAGAGCCTGGACGCCGCGGTGGGCCGGATCCTGGAGCAAGTGCCAGTCCAGGCCCGCGCCGTGGTTCCATTCCCGCTCCTGGCCGAACTCCCCGCCCATGAAGAGCAGCTTCTTGCCCCCGTGGGCGTGCTGGAAGGCCAGGAGCAGCCGGAGGTTCGCGAAGCGCTCCCAGCCTTCCCCCGGCATCCGCCCCAGCAGGGACCGCTTGCCGTGCACAACCTCGTCGTGGGACAGGGGCAGCACGAAATTCTCGCTCCCCGCGTACAGCATGGCGAAGGTCAACTCGTCGTGGTGGTAGCGCCGGTGCATCATGGGGCGCGAGAAGAAGCGCAGGACATCGTTCATCCAGCCCATGTTCCACTTGAAGCCGAAGCCCAGGCCGCCGGCGCGGGTGGGCCTCGAGACGGCGGGCCAGGAGGTGGACTCCTCGGCCACGGTGAAGGCGTCGGGGAAGGCCGCGTAGAGCGATTCGTTCAGGTGGCGGAGGAAGGCCACCGCCTCGAGGTTCTCCCGTCCCCCGGCCGCATTGGCGACCCAGGCGCCGTTCCGCCGGCTGTAGTCCGCGTAGAGCATGGAGGCCACCGCGTCCAGGCGGAGGCCGTCGGCGTGGAAACGGTCCAGCCAGAAGCGGGCGCTCGCCTCCAGGTAGCTCCGCACTTCGGGGCGGCCGTAGTCGTAGACCAGGGTGTTCCAGTCCGGATGCCGGCCCTGGCGGGGATCCCCGTGCTCGTAGAGCGGGGTGCCGTCGAAGCGTCCCAGGCCGTGCCCGTCCTCCGGGAAGTGGGCCGGCACCCAGTCGAGGACGACGCCGAGGCCCGCGCGGTGGCAGGCGTCCACGAAGGCCTTGAAGTCCTCGGGGCCGCCGTAGCGGCTGGTGGGGGCGAAGAGGCCCAGGGGCTGGTAGCCCCAGGAGCCGTAGAAGGGGTGTTCCATCACCGGCAGGAGCTGGAGGTGGGTGAACCCGAGGTCCGCGGCGTAGGGGACCAGCTGCTCCGCCAGTTCCCGGTAGCCCGGGAACCCGCCCCCGGCCGCCCGCCGCCAGGAGCCCAGGTGGACCTCGTAGAGGCTCAGGGGCGCGCGGTGGGGCGGCCGGCGGCCCCGGCAGGCCATCCAGTCCCGGTCCCGCCACGGGAATTCCTGGAGTCCATGGACGATGGAGGCTGAACGGGGGGGCGCCTCCATCCGGAACGCGAAGGGATCCGCCTTCAAGGGCTGCAGGCTGCCGTCCCCGCCGAGGACCTCGAACTTGTAGAGGGCCCCGGCCCCGAGGCCCGGCAGGAAAAGTTCCCAGACGCCGCCGGGATGGCGGCGCAGGGGGTGCCGGCGGCCATCCCAGCCGTTGAAGTCCCCCACCACGCTGACCCGTGCCGCCGAGGGCGCCCAGACCGCGAAAGCCACGCCTGCGATGCCCTCCAGGGTCCGGGGATGGGCGCCCAGGCGGGTGTAGAGGGCCCCATGGGTGCCTTCGGCGAAGAGGTGCCGGTCCAACTCCCCCAGCGCCGGTTCGAAGCGGTAGGGATCCTCGGCCTCCTCCACGGAGCCCTGCCGATGGATCCGGAAGCGGTAGGCGAAGGGCCGCTGGCGCGCCAGCCGGATTTCGAAGAGCCCTTCCCCCTTGGCTTCGAGGAGGGCGGCCTGGGCCAGACCGGGCAGCTCCAGCAGCTCGACTCGATCCGCGCCGGGCTGGAACGTGCAGACCCTCAGCCCGCCCGCCTCCACTGCCATGCCCCGGTGGGCCGCCCAGTCGCCTCCCTCTCCCCGCAGGAAGCCCGCGGGATCGAAGCCCAGGGCCACGGAACCCGCCATGGCTGCTCCTCGAGGTGGAACCCCCAAAGTCTGAGTCCGCCCGGGAGCGGCGACTGGTGTCCTGGATCACGTTCCCGTGAGCTACCTTGGCCCTTCGAGGGCACCGTGCTGCGACCCGCCATGGAACCGGCCCCCGGCACCCAGCGGGTCCGGTATGTGGGGGACCGCCTCCGCGTTCGCTTGGCCCATCCCGCGCCGGAGGCGGAAGGCTGGACGGCCTGCCTGCGCACCAACCTCACCCGCGCCGCCCGGGCCCGGGAGGAGACCCTGCTCCTGGCGGGGCGCCTCCCCAGCGAGGCCCGCACCTTCGCGGGCGCCTCCTGGCGGGACCTCCCCATGAAGGCGGTGGAGGGGGGCTGGGAGATCGACCTCCTCCTCACCGAGGTGGGCCACTTCCGCGCGAAGGCCTACGCTTCGGACCCGGCGGGCCGGCAGCACTGGCCCGAGGGGGAGGATCTGGGCCTCTCCGTCCACCCGGACCGCCTGCGCAGCGTCAACGTCATCTACTGCGCCTTCCCCCGCCTGTTCGGCGCAGGCACCGTGCAGGATCCCCTCTCCGAGCCGCGGGCCGCGGAGCTCGAAAGAGCGGGCTGGACGGCCATTCCCCCTTCGGGGACCCTGCGGCACCTCCGGGACCGCATCCCGCACATTTTCGGCCGCCTCGGCTGCCGCATCCTCCACCTCCTGCCCATCGCGCCCGTGCCGACGACCTATGCGCGCTTCGGGCGCTTCGGCAGCCCTTACGCCGGCCTCGACTTGACGGCCATCGATCCGGCCCTGGTGGTCTTCGACGGCCGCACGACGGCGGAGGACCAGTTCCAGGAGCTCGCCGACGCGGTCCACGACCGGGAGGGCCTCCTCTTCCTCGATCTGGTGGCCAACCACACGGGCTGGGGCTCCCGCCTCATGGAACAGCACCCGGACTGGTTCCAGCGCGAACGCGACGGGCGCTTCCGGAGCCCCGGCGCCTGGGGCGTGGTCTGGGGCGACCTGGTGGAGCTGAAGGATGAATGCGCCGGCTACTGGGAGGTCCTCGCCCAGGCCCTGCTGACCTGGTGCCGCCGCGGCGTGGACGGCTACCGCTGCGACGCCGGATACATGGTCCCCCTGGCGGCCTGGCAGTACGTGCAGGCCCGGGTCCGCCAGGAATTCCCGGACACGGTCTTCCTGCTGGAAGGGCTGGGCGGCGCCTGGGAAACCAGCGCAGCCATGCTCGCGGACGGCGGCATGCAGTGGGCCTATTCGGAGCTCTTCCAGAACTTCGACGGGGACCAGGTCTCGGGCTACCTCGATCACGCCCTGCGGCAGGCGGGCCGCGTCGGCCCCCTGGTGCACTACAGCGAGACCCACGACAATCCCCGCCTCGCCGCCCGCGGCCGGCGCTGGGCCCTCCTCCGCCACCGCCTCTGCGCCCTCGCCAGCGAATGCGGCGCCTTCGGCTACACCTGCGGGGCGGAGTGGCTCGCGGACGCGAAGATCGACGTGCACGCCCTCACCTCCCTGGCCTGGGGCCGTGAACCCAACCTCGTGGAGGAGCTGGGCCGCCTGGCGGAGCTGCTGGCCTCCCACCCCTGCTTCTTCGACGGGGCACGGCTGCGCCGCCTCAGTCCGCCGGGCTCCCAGGTGCTCGCCCTCGAACGGGTTTCCGCGGAAGGGGAGGACCGCTGCGTGGCCCTGGTGAACCTGGATCCGGACCGCAGTGGCGTCCTCCGCCTCGCCGGCGCGGAAGCGGAATGCCTCCGGGCCTGCGCCGTGGACCTGCTGGGCCAGGCGCCGCCTGCCCCTGCTGCGGACGGCGGGGACCTGGTCCTCGAACTCGGCCCGGGAGAGGCCTACTGCCTGGCAGAGCGCACCACGCCCCGCGGCCTGGGCGGGGAGGCCTACCGCCGCCTCCGGGCCCAGAGCGCCTGGGCCTGCGAGCAGTTGGCGGCGGCGCTGCCCGTCGAAGCCCTGGGCTCCTGCGACTGGAAGGCCCTCGGCGCCCTCGCCGGGGCGGATCCCGCGGGCTTCCTCGGCCGCCTGGCGGAGCTGGATCCCGAGGCGGCCGGCCGGGACCTGCTCGGTGCGCTGCAGGCGCCGGGGGGCCCGGAGGCCTACCCGCGGGTGCGGATCTGGGAGGCCCCGGATCTCCGCCGCGTCTTCCCTGTTCCGCCCCGTCACTGGGTGCTCTTCCGGGACGCCGGGCCCTTCCGCCTCTCCCTCGCCAGCGACGGCCGGAGCCGGCACCTGCGCAGCACCCCCGCCGCCGGGGGCCACGTGGCGGCCCTGCCGCCCCGTGACGGGCGCGGGGGCGAGACCTTCGAACTGGAATTCCACCGCCTGCGGACGGAGGACCGCCGGCAGCGGGGCCGGCTCCGCTTCCTCCCGGCCGAACCCGCCCTTGCCGCCCCGGTCCGGGAAGGCCTCCTCCTGCTCACCAACGGCCGGGGCGCCATGGCGCGGCTCCAGGCGGACCTGGGCGCCATCCACTCCAAGTACGACTGCCTCCTCGGCGCGAACCTGGACCCCCGGGCGCCCTGCGACCGCCATGTCCTGGCCAAGCGGGCCCGGGTCTGGGTGAACGCGGACGGCTTCCTGACGGCCCTCGACGGCGATTCCCTGGTGGAGGTCCAGCCAGGGCCGCCGGCGCGGTGGTCCTTCCAGGCCCACGCCGGGGACGGCCGGAGCGTCCCGATGGAGCTGCGCATCGACCTGCTCCCGGGCCTCAACGCAGTGACCCTGGAATTCCTGCGGCCCGCGGGCGATGCAGAGGCCGCGGGGATCCGGTCCACCCTCACGGTGCGGCTGGACCTCGAGGACCGTTCCTTCCACGGCGAGACCCGCTCCAGTCCCGACCTGGACCGCGCCTGGCGGCAGGCGCTCCAGCTCCAGGGCGGGCGGGGCTTCGCCTTCGAGCCCGCGCCGGAGCGCCGGCTGCGGGCCTGGTGCGACGAGGGCGCCTTCCATCCTGAGCCGGAGTGGTGCCTGGACATCCATCACCCGGTGGAGGGCGGGCGCGGCATGGCGGATCGCGGTGACGCCTGGAGCCCCGGCTGGTTCGAGCTGCCCCTGGAGCCCGGCGCCACGGCCCGGCTGTTCCTGAGCGCCGGAGCGGAGGATCCGGAGGTCCTCGACTCCGCACGCCCCGGCCCGGAAGGCACGGCCTCCCCGGACCTCGAAGCCCGGCTCCGCCATGCCCTCCGCGCCTTCCTCGCGGCCCGCGGAACGGGGCTCACGGTCATCGCGGGCTATCCCTGGTTCCTCGATTGGGGACGGGACGCGGCGGTGGCGGTCCGCGGGCTCGTGGCCGCCGGCTGCGAAGGGGAGGCTCTCGCCGTGCTCTGCGCCCTCGGTTCGGAGGAACGGGAAGGCAGCCTGCCCAACCAGCTGGGCGTCGCTGGCGACCGGCGCACTTCCGACGCGCCCCTCTGGTTCGCCCTGGCCTGCGAGGAGGCTGCTCAAGCCTTCGGAGCGGGCGTCCTGGAAACGGCGCTGGCGGACGGGCGCACCCTCGGAGAGGTGCTGGAGTCCCTGGGCCTGCATCACCGTTCGGGCACGGCGTCGGGGGTGCGGCTGGATCCCGCGTCGGCCCTCCTGTGGAGTCCCGCGGGGCATACCTGGATGGACACGGGGCATCCGGCCTGCACGCCGCGGGAAGGCTATCCCATCGAGCTGCAGTTCCTCTGGCTGCGGCTCCTGCGCCACCTCGCGCGCCGGGGCCCGGCTTCCGGAGGCGAAGCCTGGGGGGATCTGGCCGCGCGGTGCGAGGGCAGCCTCGGGCGCTTCTGGCTGCCGGAGCAGGGCTGGTGCGCCGACGTCCTCGAAGGCCCCGCGGGCACGCCGGCGGCCTCCGCGGCGGCGGATCCCCGCCTGCGCCCGAACCAGCTGCTGGGCATCGGCCTCGGCTGCGTCCCGGCGCCCTGGCGGCGGCCCATGGTGGAGGCGGCGACCCGCCACCTCGTGGTGCCCGGCGGGCTGCGCAGCCTCGCGCCCCTGGCGCACGCGGGCCCGCCCTACGCCGGTCGCTACATGGGGGACGAGGACACCGCGCGCAAGCCCGCCTACCACAACGGCACCGCCTGGGTCTGGTGGCTGCCCCTCTACGCCGAAGCGCTGGCCGCCGCCTGGGACTTCGAGGCGGCGGCGGTGGCGGCGGCGCGGGCGCACCTGGCGGACCTGGCGGCCCTGCTGGACCAGGGCTGCCTCGGCCAGCTGCCCGAACTCCTCGACGGCGACGCCCCCCACGCCCCGCGCGGCTGCGACGCACAGGCCTGGAGCGCCAGCGAGGCGCTGCGGGTGTGGCGGCGGCTGGAGGCGGCGCGCGCCTAGGTCCTCAGCCTCAAGCCGTCGCCCCGCCGCAGCTCGAGCCCTGCCCCGCGGTGCAGCCCAGGCAGTGCTTTGCCACGCGCACGGTGCGGCCGTCCATGCGCGCCGGGTCGTAGTTGAAGATCGTCCGGCTCGCGACGGGTTCCACCTCCAGCTCCAGCATCTGGTTGAAGTCGCAGTCGTAGAGGCGGCCGTCCCAGCCGACGCTGAGGGTGTTGCGGCACATGAGGCCCCGCACGGCGGCGGGGTTGAAGGCGGCGCTGAGCTTCGCCATGTAGGCCGCGTGGTTGCCGCTGGCCAGGAGGTACTCGAGGAAGCGGTTGATGGGCATGTTGGTGAGCTCGACGAGGCGCGTGAACTCGATGCGGTGGTTCCGCCGGAGGAGGGCGCGGAAGCGGGCCTCGGCGCTGCCCTGGGGCGGCGGCAGGAAGGCGCCGCTGGGGTTGCTCATGAGGGTCAGTTCGAGGCCCGTGCCCGGCATCCCGTAGCCGAGGGCGTTGAGCTTCTGCAGGGCCGCGAGGCTGCGGTCGAAGACGCCGCCGCCTCGCTGGGCGTCGGTCTGGGCCGCGTTCACCGCCGGCAGGGAGGCCACGATGTGGACGCGCCGCGCCGCCAGGAACTCCGCGAGGCCCTGCTGCGAATCCAGGAGCAGCACCGTGAGGTTGCAGCGGTCGATGACTTCGGGCACGCCCAGGCGCCGCACCGCGTCCACGAAGCGGCGGAAGTGGGGGTTCAGCTCCGGCGCGCCGCCGGTGATGTCCACGGTGCGGGGCCGGAGTTCGGCGATGACCGCCAGGCAGGCCTCGAAGGTCGGCCAGGCCATGTTCTCTTCGGTCCGCGTGGGTCCGGCATCCACGTGGCAGTGGGCGCAGGTCTGGTTGCAGAGCTTGCCCACGTTGACCTGGAAAATCTCCGTGGACCCCGCGGTGAGGGGCGCGAGGCCGGCCCGGGCCAGGTGGGCCGGAAAGGATTCCACCGGAGCCTCGGCGATCCGGCGCAGCTGCTCCGCCACCTTCAGCCTCGGCGGCCGCGGTTCCCGCAGGACCTCGGCGCTGGAATCGTCGGCGGCGGTCACGATCCGCTCACATGGACAGCTGGTCGGCGTGGCGCTGCATCTGGACGCCGTGCACCAGGGTGGCCCCGCCGCGGATGGCGCAGGCCACGTGGACGGCCTCCATCTGCTCGGCCTTCGAGCAGCCCTGCTCCAGGGTCGTCGACGTGTAGGCCTCGATGCAGTAGGGGCACTGCACCGCGTGGGCCACGGCCAGGGCGATGAGGGCCTTCTCCCGGGCGGTCAGCGCGCCTTCGGCGAAGACCTTGCCGTAGTAGTCGAAGAAGGCCTGGGCCAGCTCGGGGGCGTCCCGGGCGATGCCGGGAAACTTGGCGAGGTCGCCGGCTTCGTAGTGGCTCATGGAGGCTCCGGGGGTGTCCAACAGGGTAGCCGCAGCTTCCCCCCATCCCTGACATCGGACCTGGACTTGCGGGTAGTCTGGTGCGGCCAACCCGGAGCAACCCCTTGCGCACTGCCATCTACCCCGGCTCCTTCGATCCCGTGACCATGGGCCACTGGGACGTGATCCAGCGGGCGGACAAGCTGGTGGACCGGCTCATCGTGGCGGTGCTGCACAATCCGGCGAAGCAGGGGGCCTTCACGGTGGAGGAGCGGGTGGCCTTCCTGAAGGAGCTGATGGCGCCGATGCCCAACATCGAGGTGACCAGCTTCCACGGCCTGCTGGTGGACTACGCCAAGCAGATGGAGGCGAGCTTCATCATCCGCGGCGTGCGGGCCTTCAGCGACTTCGAGTACGAATTCCAGATGGCCCTCATGAACCGCAAGCTGGCCCCGGACCTGGAGACCGTCTTCCTCATGCCCAAGGAGAAGTACTCCGCCGTGAGCTCCCGGCTGGTGCGGGAGATCGGCGGCATGGGGGGCAACCTTTCGGACCTGGTGCCCGAGAGCCTCCGGGAGCGCATCGCCGCGCGGCTGCTGCAGGGCTAGCGCCCGGCGCCGCCGGAGGCCCTCCGGCCGGGAGCCTTTGCCTTAGGGAGGCCGGCCCACTAGAATTCGGAGTTCACGCCTCCGAAACCCTCGTGCCTGATTCCAACACCACCCAGACGCCCACCCGCGAACAGGCCCTCCGGGAGCTCCAGGAGCTCCGGCACGCCCTGGACGAGAGCGCCATCATGGCGACCACCGACGCCGCGGGCACCATCACCTCCGTCAACGACCGCTTCTGCCGGATCTCCCAGTACGCCCGGGAGGAACTGCTGGGCCAGAACCACCGCATCATCAACAGCGGCCACCACCCCAGGGAATTCTTCCAGGACCTGTGGAGGACCATCTCCGCCGGCAAGGTCTGGCGGGGGGACATCCGGAACCGGGCGAAGGACGGCTCCTTCTACTGGGTGGGCACCACCATCGTGCCCTTCCTGGACGAGGCCGGCCGGCCCTGGCAGCACATGGCCATCCGCTTCGAGATCACCGAGCGCAAGCGGGCCGAGGCGGCCCTGGAGGCCAGCCGGGCGGAGCTGGAGGCCCGCGCCGAGGCCCTGGCCCGCTCCAACGCGGACCTGGAGCAGTTCGCCTACGTGGCCAGCCACGACCTGCAGGAGCCCCTGCGCATGGTGTCCAGCTTCACGAAGCTCCTCGCCCGGCGCTACAAGGGCCGCCTGGACGCCGACGCCGACGAGTTCATCCGCTACGCCTCCGAGGGGGCCGAGACCATGCAGGCCATGATCCGGGACCTGCTGGCCTTCTCGCGCCTCAACGCGCCCGGGGCCCAGCCCCGGCCCGTGCCCCTGGACGAGGCCCTGGACGCGGCCCTGCTGAACCTCCGGGGCGCCCTCGAAGAGGCGGGCTCCGTCGCCCTCCACCGCGCCCCCCTGCCCACGGTGCCCGGCGAGCCCGGCCAGCTCACCCAGCTCTTCCAGAACCTCCTGGGCAACGCGCTCAAGTTCCGGGACCGGGGCCGGCCCCTGGAGATCAGCGTGGACGCCGAACAGGCGGGCCCGGCCTGGCGGATCCGCGTGAAAGACAACGGCCCCGGCATCGACCCGAAGTACCAGGAGCAGATCTTCACCCTGTTCCAGCGCCTCCATTCCAAGGGGGAGTACCCGGGCAGCGGCATCGGCCTGGCGTTCTGCAAGCGCATCGTCCAGCGCCACGGCGGCCGCATCGAGGTGGACTCCACCCCCGGCGCCGGCGCCACCTTCTCCTTCACCCTTCCCGCCCAATGGAGCCCCGCATGAGTCCGTCGAATCCCATCGAGATCCTGGTCGTGGACGACAATCCCGGCGACGTGCGCCTCATCCAGGAGGCCATGAAGGACTCCAAGGTCCACAGCCGCATGCACACCGCCAAGGACGGGGAGGAGGCCATCGCCTTCCTGCGGCGGGAATGGCCCTACGCCGAGGCGCCGCGGCCCCACATCGTCCTCCTGGACCTCAACATGCCCAAGGTGGGCGGGCTGGAGGTGCTGCGGACCATCAAGCGCGCCCCGGAACTGAAGATGATCCCCACGGTCATCCTCACCTCGAGCATGGCCGACAAGGACATCCAGGGCTGCTACGCGGAACAGGCCAACGCCTACCTGGTGAAGCCCACGGACCTGGACTCCTTCTCCGGCCTCCTCGCCTCCGTCGAGGCCTTCTGGCTCACGCTGGCGACGCTGCCGGCGGGGTAGGGAACATCACGGATCGGGAGGGGGGCGGCTCGGGCCTCCGTTCCTGGAACGGGCATGGACGACGCGCTGCGCGCGTCTGGCACCGGAGTCCGACACGGCCAAAAGCTGGCCGTGCCGGACTCCGGTGCTCCTTGAAAGTCAAAACCCTGGGGCGTGGCGCAACCAGCTTTGGTCCATGAGCCTCGGCTCGCAGCGGCTCACTCCCCGTAGGGGATCCAGATGTTCTTCACTTCTGTCGCGTGGCGCAGGAACTCGGGGCCTTCGCCGGCCGCGCCCATCCAGTCGCGGGCCTGCCACTCGGTCCAGGTGCGCTTCATGTTGGCCGCGGAGGCGCGCTCCACCGCCGCGGCGCCGGCCTGGGACCCGAAGTGCCAGACGCCGTCCACGTCGTCGTGCTCCGCCAGCACCTTGGCCAGGGCCTCCTTGGCGCCGGTGACGATGTTCACCACGCCCGCGGGCAGGTCCGAGGTCTCCAGGACGGAATAGAAGTCCGTGGCGGCGAGGGGATGGGCCGCGGAGGGCAGCGCGACGACCGTATTGCCCATGGCGATAGCCGGCGCCACCAGGGAGACGAAGCCCAGGAGCGGGAAGTCCTCCGGGCAGGCGAGGCCCAGGACGCCGATGGGCTCGTTCATGGCGAGGGCCACGCCGCGCTTGAAGGTGTCGATGAAATGCAAGTGGTGGCTGATGTCGAGCACGATGGCGACGGTGAGGGTGCGGCCGTCGCCGGTCGTCACGGTCGCTTTCAGGCCGCGAAAGCCCTGCT
>JBGAST010000090.1:0-6161 GCA_044229575.1 Holophagaceae bacterium
GGCGGACGGCAGCAGTGTCTCCGTGGCGGTGCCCGTGCCCCTCGCCGCCGCGCCCATCACCTTCTCGCCGGGCGACCTCGCCCCCGTGGACCTGGCGCTGATCCTGGATCCCGGACGCTGCCTGCAGGCCCGCTCCGGGGGCTACGCCCTCATGCCCGCCCTCCTGGCGGTGGACCGGCGCCGTTCGGGCTCCATCGCCGGCCGGCTGACGGAGAGCAACGGCCAGCCTCTTCCGGGCGCGGTGGTGTCCGTGCAGTGGTTCGAAGGCCTGGGGGATCCCCGCATCGCCCGCCGGACTCTGACCAAAGCCGATGGCACCTACAGCCTCGACCTCCTGCCCTTCGGCGTCGCCCAGCACCTGGTGTCCTGGAGCACCGCCGGGACCCGCGCCTTCGAGCCCCGGGCCACCGCGGCCTTCACACCCTCCAGCGCCCAGGCCGCCTTCACCGCGGATCTCGTGGTGCCGCCCCGGGCCGACAGCGCCGCCGTCACCGGAACGATTACCCCGTCTGCCACCCCCAGCCAGTCGGACGAAGTGGAACTTACCTATGGACCCGTCCAGGCCGGCGGCGCGGCGTTGCTCTTCATCGTCGGCGCGCGGCCAGCCTCGGTGCAGGCCGCGGAGACCTACGCCTTCGGCCCCATCCCCCAGGGCAGCACCTACCAGCTGCGGGCGCGGCGCCGGACCTGGGCCGCCGACGGGAGCTCCTCGGTGTCCACGCAGTTCAGCACGGATCTCGGGTTCCTGACGGGGATCACACACGTGGTGGACTTCCAGTTCTGAGCTTGGCGCGAACCCGGCGCAGGCGGAGAATGGACGGCTGCCGGAGGCCTTCCATGAGCGAGTGCACCATCCCGACCCTCACGACCCTGGAGGTGGTGGAGCAGAAGTCCGTGCTGCCCGCGGACTACAAGGCGGACATGACGGCGCTGAAGGGCCTGGACCTGCTCCCGCCGGTGCTGGAGCTGATCCGCCGCGCCAGCTCCCGGCTCCCCCAGGATGTCATCGACGCCCTGGTGAAGGGCCGCGACGCGGAAGAGGAAGGCTCCCGCGCCTTCAACACGCTGAACGACATGGTGAAGAACATCCTCCTGGCGGACGGCCACGTGACGCCCCTCTGCCAGGACACGGGCACGGTGATCTTCTGGGTGCGCCATCCCTACGGGCTGAGCCAGCACAAGGCGAAAGAGCAGATCCGCGCCGCCGTGGTGGAGGCCACGAAGCGCGTGTGGCTCCGCCCCAACTGCGTGGAGAGCCTGACGGGCAAGAACACCGGCACCAACCTGGATCCCTTCCACGAAGGCCATCCGGTGGTCCACTTCGAGGAGTGGGAGAAACCGGAGATCGAAGTGGCCGTGATGCTCAAGGGCGGCGGCTGCGAGAACGTGGGGGCCCAGTACCGGCTTCCCGATGTGACCATCGGCGCGGGGCGCGACATCGGCGGCGTGCGCAAAGCCATCATCGACGCCGTGGTGAAGGCCCAGGGCCAGGGCTGCAGTCCCGGCATCCTCGGCGTGGCCATCGGCGGCGACCGGGTCACTGGCTACGAGAAGAGCAAGGAGGTCATCCTCCGCAAGCTCGGCACCGCCAATCCCGATCCCAAGATGGATGCCTTCGAGAAGGCCATCACCAATGACCTGAACACTCTGGGCATCGGCCCCATGGGCTACGGCGGCAACACCACCGTGCTGGGCGTGCACGTGGAGGAGATGTTCCGGCATCCCGCCAGCTTCTTCGTGAGCATCAGCTACATGTGCTGGTCGAGCCGGCGGAGGGTGATGACGATCGCCTCCAACGGCAAAGTATCCTTCGATTGAGGCCTCCCATGATCCGTCTCACCACCCCCATCACCGAAGACCAGGCCCGCCAGCTCAAGGTGGGCGACGAGGTGCTGCTCAACGGCAGGCTCGTCCTCTCCCGCGACATGGGCCACAAGCACATGAAGGAGAACCATCCCGAGTGGCTGAAGCCCATTCTCGAGGGGATGGTGATCTACCACTGCGGGCCCGTGGTGCGCAAGGAGCCCGACGGTTCCTGGACCTTCGTGGCGGCGGGGCCGACCACCTCCATCCGGGAGGAGCCTTACCAGGCGGACGTCATCGACTTCTACAAGGTGCGCGGCGTCATCGGCAAGGGCGGCATGGGCAAGAAGACCAGCGACGGCCTGGTGAAGACCGGCGCGGTCTACCTCCACGCCACCGGCGGCGCTGGCGCCCTGCTGGCGGCCCAGGTGAAGCGGGTGGTGGACGTCCACATGCTGGAGGAGTTCGGCTCTCCGGAGGCCTTCTGGGTCATCGAGGTGGAGGACTTCCCGGTGGTGGTCACCATGGACAGCCATGGCGGCAGCCTCCACGAGCTCGTGCTCGCCGAGAGCCAGGCTCGGGCCAAGGCCCTCACCGCGTCCTGACGCCGCCTTCGTGATCCAGACCTGGAGCGACCTCCGCCTCGACCTGGCGGCGGCCCTGGCGGAGTTCCTGGAGCCCCTGGAGGCCCGGGCGGAGACGGCGCGCTGGTTCGAGGAGGGCCTCGGCCGGACGCCGGCGTGGATGGCCGCCCATGGCACCGAGGCGGTGCCCGACGAGGCGCGCCGGCAGATCAGCGCCTGGGTGCGCCGCCGCCGCAGCGGCGAGCCCTGGGCCTACATCCTGGGCTGGACGAGCTTCGCGGGCCGGCGCTTTGCCGTGGGCCCCGGCGTCCTCATTCCGCGCCCGGAAACGGAGCTGACCCTGGAACTGGCCCTCGCCACGGGCCACAGGCTGGGCGTGTCCCGGGCCTGCGACATCGGTACCGGGTCCGGCATCCTCGCCATCAGCCTCGCCCTGGAAACCCGGTGGAGGATCGATGCGGTGGAGGTGTCTCCGGAGGCTCTCGCCATCGCCCGGGACAATGCGCGGAGCCTGCAGGCACCGGTGGCCTTCCACCTTGGCGACCTGCTGGCGCCCCTGCCGGATCCTCTCGAGCTGGTGGTGGCGAACCTGCCCTACGTGGATCCGGCGGACCGGGCCGGCCTGCAGGTGGAACTGGCCTTCGAGCCCGCCCTGGCCCTCTTCTCCAAGGACCGGGGCCTCGCCCTCTCCGCGCGGCTGCTGGAGGAGGCTTTCCGTCGCCAGGCGAAGGCCTGCGTCCTGGAGATCGGCGCGGGGCAGGGCGGCGAGCTCGCCGATCGGGCCAGGTCCTTCGGCTGGCGCCGGGCCGAAGTGTCCCGGGACCTCGCGGGCCACGACCGGGTGCTCGCCGTCGAGGGCCGCTAGTTCGGAGCCGCGCCCGGTGCGGTGGCGGGCCGGGCTTCCAGGGGGATGAGCGGCAGGGCCTTGAGGGGGAGCCACCAGGCCCCGCGGTCCGCGGTGAGGAGCGCCCCTCCGGCGCCGGGCCTCAGGCCGCCTGCCAGGGCCGGGCGGGAGAAGCCGTCGGGGGCCTTCAAGGCCGTCCACGCATCGGACCAGGCCAGGCGCTGGACTTTCCGGCCCGCGGGGTCGAAGCAGTAGATTCGTCCCAGGTCGCCCTTCAGGTGGGTCTCCCAGGCCAGCAGCTCCGCGGAGGTGAATTCCGGGAGCTCCCGGGGCGCGGGAGCGCCGCCAGCGCCTTCCACGGCGGGCGCCGGTGGAGGGGTCGAAGGCCTTGGCGCCCGCAGGCTGGGAGCGGCCAGGGTGAACCAGAGCCGACCCTCAGGGTCGCCGCCCAGGAGCTTCAGCATGCTGGCGTCCAGGGCAGGATCCGGGATGGCGATCACCGGCGGCTCAGCTTCGGCGATGGGCGTGCCGTCCGCCTGCACGGGAATCACTCCGCCGGGCTCCGGCTGCCACCAGAACCGCTTGCCCGCCTGCGCCAGGGCGCCGCGGGAGTCGGGAAAGCCCAGCCGGCTCGGCGGCGGCGCGGGCAGGTGGGTCCAGCCCTTCGCGCTGCCGTTGTAGGCGCTGAGGCCCTTCGAGTGCGCCACGAGGAAGGTCCACGCCCCCGTGGGCAGCAGGTCTCCGATTTCGCCGAGTTCGGGGGGAAGGTCGTAGGGCTTGAGGCCAGAGCGGAGCGGGGAGACCCCTTCGCTCTCGCCCTTCTGCAACCCGGCAGGAAGGCGCTGGATGGGGGTGGTCCTGCCGTACAGGAAGACTGCCGCGTCCTTCGGGGTGTTCGCCGCCGCCAGCCGTTCTCCCTGGGCGCGGTGGCACCACTTGAGGGAACGGGAGGCGAGGTCCAGGGCCAGCACCAGGGCGGAATCGCCTTCCGCGCCGCCGAGGGGCTTGTAGAGCAGGACCAGCAGGCCTTCCAGCAGCACGGCGTCCTGGAGCTCCGCGTGGTTGAAGAGGCCTTCGCCGACGCCCGCCGGCTTCGGCACCAGGAAGAGGCCTACGGTCCGGCCTTCCTTCACCACGGCCACCTGCTGCCGGTCGCTCTGGGTGGCGATCTGCGCGGCGACGACGCCTCCCGGAAGGGGGCCGATCCAGCGGAGGCTGCGCAGGGGCAGGCCCCCATCGTGCACTTCCAGCAGGACGCCCGCCCCTTCCGGGTGGGTGGAGACGGACTGGGCGGCCTCATCCTCCGGCGGTCCCGCGTGGGCGGGGCGCTGCAGGAGCCAGAATGCGCCGCCTGCGACGGCCCCGAGGGACAGCAGGGCCAGGGAGGAAAGGACGATGGCCTTCTTCACGCGAGGGCCTCCGCGGCGGGAAGGTGGAGTTCCAGGGCTTCCAGGGACCGCTGGCGGTAGAGCCTTCCCTTCGCCTCCTTCAGTCCCCGCGCGCCGCCCTCGCGCTTGGCGGCGCGAGCGTCCAGGGCGCCATCGGGGAGGGGCGGAAGCAGGCCCATCATGGCGTTGGTGGGCGCGAAATCCTTCAGGGAGGCGTTCGCGAGGTAGTGGAGCAGGGCGCCCAGCACGGTCTCCCGGGGGAAGGGGGCCGGGGGCAGGGCCCGCGCGGCGCGGTCCAGGGCCATGGCGGCGGCCAGGCCGCCGGCGGCGGATTCGAGGTACCCCTCCACGCCGCTGAGCTGGCCGGCGATCCAGAGGTTCGGGATCTCGCGGCAGGCCAGGGTGGCGTCCAGGACGCGCGGCGCCTGCACGTAGGTGTTGCGGTGGATGCTGCCGAAGCGCGCGAATTCTGCCTGGCCGAGGCCCGGGATGAGGCGGAAGACCTCCTTTTGCGCCCCCCACTTGAGGCGCGTCTGGAAGCCGACGAGGTTGTAGTGGTCGCCGGCAAGAGTGTCCTGCCGCAACTGCACCACCGCATGGGGCCAGCGGCCGGTGCGGGGATCGTCGAGGCCCACGGGCTTCATGGGGCCGTGGCGCAGAGTCTCGCGGCCGCGGTCCGCCATCACCTCGATGGGCAGGCAGGCTTCGAAGTACGGGGTGTCGAAATCGTGGAGCTCGGCGCGTTCGGCCGCCAGCAGCGCATCCAGGAAGGCTTCGTAGTGGGGCCGGTCCAAGGGGCAATTGATGAAGTCGGCTTCGCCCTTGTCGTAGCGGCTGGCACGCCAGGCCACCTCCAGGTCGATGGAATCCGCCAGGACGATGGGCGCGATGGCATCGTAGAAATAGAGCCTTTGGCCGCCGCAGCGTTCCGAAAGCCAGCGGGCCAGCGGTTCGGCGGTGAGCGGCCCGGTGGCCAGGATCGTCGGCACACCGGCATCCGGCGCCGCCACTTCCGCCTCGATCCAGGTGATGTTGGGGTGCGCGCGCAGTTCGGTGGTGACGCGGGCGGAAAAGGCGGCCCGGTCCACGGCCAGGGAGTTCCCCGCGGGCACGCGGGTGGCCCGGGCGCAGCGCAGCACGAGGGAGTCCAGGCGCTCCAACTCCGCCTTCAGGATCCCGGTGGCGCTGAAGGGGTCGTCGCTCTTGAAGGAATTCGAGCAGACCATCTCCGCGGCATCGGCGGTGCTGTGGGCCGGAGTCTGGCGCAGGGGCCGCATCTCGTAGAGCGCCACCCGGTGGCCTCGCCGGGCGAGCTGCCATGCGGCCTCTGAGCCCGCCAGTCCCGCCCCGATCACCCGGACCATTCCCAAGGCCATCCTCCCCCAAGGGCCATTCTATGCCCCAGATCACATTGGGATTGCTGGGGTGAGGCTGGGCGGGCCTCCACGCAGAAAATTCCGCTTGCGTCCCCGCATCCCCGTGATAGGCTGATTGTCCTGCTCGGGTCGAGGCTCGGGTGGTGTCGGGGAGGTTGCGGGCGCG
>JBGAST010000091.1:0-5730 GCA_044229575.1 Holophagaceae bacterium
GAAGGGCGCGAAGAAGGCGAAGGCCGAGGCTGACCCCGGGACCCCCGCCAGGAAGGCGCCGGTCCGTTCCGCCAAGCCCGCCCCCAAGGCCAAATCCGAAGGCTGATCAGGGATGTCGCTTCTCTGGCAGGCCCCCGCCGCCTCCCTGGCCACGTTGCTGGGGGGGTGGCTGGTGGTCCGCCACCTGCAGGGGCGGGCCTCGGTGATGCGCCTCCTCTCCGCGGTGGCGGCGGGCTACCTGATCTCCCTATCCTTCGTGCGCATCATTCCCGAAGCCCTTGAACCCGCCCATGGCGGCGAGGCGAACGCGCTCTGGGTGCTTGGTGGCTTCCTCCTGGTCCATGCCATGGAACACGGTCCCACCACCCATTTCCACTACGGCGAGGAGACCCACGAGGGCTCGAAGATGAGCGGCGTGATGGCCCTGATCGGCCTCTCCCTCCACAGCTGCATGGACGGCATGGCCCTCGGGGCGGCCCAGGGCACCCACAGCGGCCTGGCGCCCCTGGTCTTCGCCGGGATCCTGCTCCACCGCATCCCTGAAGGCGGCACCATCGCCTCCATCTTCCTGGTGCGGGGCTTCGGCAGCCGGGGCGCCCTCGGGGCCGCCTTCGTGCTCGCCCTGGCCGCGCTCCTGGGCGCCCTGGGCCAATCCGCCCTGCACCTGCCGGTGGGCCCCCTGCTGGGGCTCACCGGCGGCCTCGGACTGTACGTGGCGAGCTCGGACCTGCTGCCGGACGTGCAGAAGGAGTCCGGCTGGAAGAGCACCCTCGGGCTGCTGGCCGGGGTCGGCGCCTTCTTCCTGACTTCCCTCATCGCGCCCCACCAGCACGGCGTCTGAGCGGGCCGGGACCGCCATGCTGGAGCGCCGCAAATCCCTGATTCGTGGCCGCGGCGCCAGCCTGTTGGGGCTCCTGGGCCTGGGGACGGCCCTCGGCGCCCAGGAACTGCCGCCCCTGCCTGTCCTGGAACGCCTCGAGCGCCCCGCCCTGGGGGAACTCCTTCCCATGCGCCCCTTCGAAGTGGACGGCTTCGGCGCCAACCGCTACCCCTTCCGCTGGCGGGGCGAAAAGGTCGAGGAGGGGCCCGACCGGTGGATCCTCGAGAAGGGCGCCATCCAGAGCGACGCGGTGCTGCTGGTGGCGGACCACATCGAGTACGAGCCCGGCAGCGGCGAGATCCGCGCGGAAGGCTCCATCCGCCTGGAGGCGGAGGGCGTCCGCCTCCGCTGCGCCCGTCTCGCCATGGACTGGAAGAAGCAGGTGGGCGAGGCCTTCGCCCTGGAACTGGAACTGCCGCCCTCCTGGATCCTGCGCTCAGACCGGGTGGTGTTCACCACGCTCCGGCGCTGGGATTTCCACTCCGTGGACGTGAGCCCCTGCCCCCAGGAGGAGCCGGGTTGGAAGGCGCACCTCGCGGAGCTGAAGCTGGACCTGGACGGCTTCGCCGTGCTGAAGCACGCCTCCGTCTGGCTGGGGCACATCCCGGTGCTCTACGTGCCCTGGGCGCCCTATCCGGCCAACACGACCCGCAGCTCCGGCCTGCTGCCCCCCCTCCTGGGCTCCAGCAGCCGGCTGGGGGCGACCCTCGGATTGTCCTATTTCCAGGTGCTCGGCCCCTCCGTGGACGCCACCTTCAGTCCGGAGATCCTCACGAAGGAGGGCGTGCTCTGGGGCGGTGAGGCGCGCTGGAACCCAGAGCCGACGCACCAGGGCAGCATCCAGGGCCAGTCCATCCACCAGGAGAGCGACGGCCAGCACCGCTACCGCTTCAGCCTCAAGGAGCTCTGGCAGCGGGAGGACGGCTGGCAGTTGACGGCGGACCTCAACCAGGCCTCCGACAACCTCATGGACGCGGACTTCGGCCACGGCAGCGTCTTCCTCGGTGGCAACCCCTTCGACAGCGCCTTCTACCTGGGCAAGAGCTTCCAGAAGGCCTCCTTCAGCATCATCGGCTCCGAGCAGCGGACCTTCTTCTCGCCCCTCGATCCCTTCTACCGCAAGGATTTCCCCGCCTCCCTCATCCGCCGCGGGCTGCCCCAGATCGAAGCCCGGTTCTTCCCGGTCCCCATCGGATCCTGGTACCTCGACGGCTCCGCCCGCACCAGCCGCTTCTCGTACCTGCTGGACCTCGGGGACAATCCGCAGCCGGAACAGGAACGGCCCCGCACCCGCTACGCCTGGGACCGCGAGGACGCGGCCCTGCGCCTGGTGGGCCGCGTGGGCCAGTGGGGGCCGCTCCGGGTGGACTTCCAGGCCCTGGGCCGGGCGACGCACTACGGCGGCACCCTGCTGGTGGACGGCTTCGATTCGAGCCGCGACACCTCGGTGAACGCCGCCTTCGACCCCTTTCGGGTGGAGGGGCCGGACACGACGCGCCTCCTCGCCTCGGGCCAGCTCAAGTTCTCGGCGCCCCCCCTCGGTCGGGACTTCCCGAAATTCTCCCTCCTGGGCTGGAACGGCGAGGTGAAGCACATCCTCGAACCCTTCATCGCCCTCAACGAGACCAGCCGCTTCGGCAAGGCCGGCCGCCTGCCGCGCTTCGACGAGCTGGACGCGCGGCCCGGGGTGGAGGGTAGCGCCAGCGGAGAGCAGAGCATCGAATTCGGCATCAAGCAGCACTTCCTCGCCCGGTCCCAGCCCATCCGGCCCTTCCTGGACCTCATCCGGTGGCGCATCGGGACCCGCTACCACTTCCGCCCGGTCCTGCTCTCCGACGGCCGCTACCAGAAGGGCTGGAGCAGCGTGGAGAGCGACCTCGACATCGAGCCCGACGAGGCCTTCCGCATCTCCTTCCGGCGCACCGAGGACCTGGTGGACGGCGGCGCCGACAGCGCCGTGACCGCGGAGGTGAAGGCCCGGGACGGCTCGAACCTCAGCCTCGCCTTCTTCTCCACCGGCATCAACCGCTTCCTCATCCGCCAGAAGGGCATCCAGATCGGCGGCCTGCAGCGGATCTGGGACGACCGCTTCCGCCTGGAATTCAACGCGACCTACGACTACTACCTCAAGGACTTCTCCAACAGCCAGGTGGGGCTGGCCTGGGTCACGCCCTGCGTGTCCACCCTCTTCCGCTTCACCCACCTCTACCGGCCGCCAGGCACCACCAGCGCCGGCGGGAAGCTGGTGAAGGAGGACCGTCTCGACATCGTCCTGACCCTGCGGGGCCTCGGGGACCTGTTCACCTGGCGGCAGTAGCCCGGGGTCGGTTTCAGATCGCCACGGAGGAGCGGGCCGGCCGCCGCTCGGGAGCGCCTTCGGCGGTCACCACGCAGTTGCGGCCGCGGTGCTTGGCGGCGTAGAGGGCCTGGTCGACGGAAGTGAAGAAGGCCGCGGGATCGTTGTCCACGGGGAACCCGACGCCGAAGCTCATGGACGGGAAGACGGACTGGCCGGATTCCAGCTGGATGGGTTCCTCGTCGATCCGGCGCCGCAGCTTTTCCGCCACGTCCGCCCCGGCCTTGAGGGTCGTCTCCGGCAGCAGCATGGCGAACTCCTCGCCGCCGATCCGGAAGGCCAGGTCCGAGCGCCGGAGGGTGCGCCGGATGCGGGAGGCGAGGGTCTCGAGGACCTTGTCGCCGGACATGTGGCCGAAGCGGTCGTTGATGAGCTTGAAGTGGTCGACATCCCCCAGGAGCAGGACGAAGCCGCGCTTGTGCCGTTCCCACTGGTTCAGGTGGTGCTCCAGGTTCTGGTTGAAGGCGCGGCGGTTCAGCAGGGCCGTCAGGGGATCGGAAAGCACCTCATCCCGGAGGGAGGCCGCTTCCATCTCCAGCAGCACGCGCCGTTCCTTGAGGTCCAAGAGGTGGCGTTCGAATTCCCGCTGGACAGTCCGGCCGTGCCGCCATTCCAGGCCCCGCCGGCAGGCATGCAGGAGGAAGGGGCCGGAAAGGGGCAGGGTGAGCCATTCGGCCGCGCCGGACAGGAGGATGCGGCGCTGGGCGGGTTCATCAGGGAGAGGCCCCAGCACGATGGGGTAGCTGTCCGGGGCGGCCTTCCGCAGGGATTCGATGCGGGGCACCACAGTCAGGGGATCCTTGCCCAGCCCGAGGATCACGATGGAGGCCCCCAGTTCCTCCCGGCGGGCGAGGAGGTCCTTTCCGCCGCAGGTATGGAGGTCGAACTGGAAATGGCCCAGCAGGTCCCGGAGGTGGGCGGTCTCCCCCGCCGGCAGCCCGGTGGCGAGCACCGGCGTGGCGGCGGATTCGACGGGGCGGGTGACGCCGCCCAGGGCGGGCCCGAGCAGGTCCAACAGCTCCTGGATCCCGGCCTCCGCAAGCAGGTGGCCGTCGGCGCCCGCCGCTTCCAGGGATTGGAGCTCGGCGTCATCGGGGGCCAGGGTGTGGATCAGGTAGATGGGCAGGTTCTGGAAGAGCATCCGGGTTTCGCCCCGGAGCAGGGCGCAGAAGCGGAGGCCGTCCATGGGATCGGCGTGGCGGTCCACCAGGATGACCTGGGCCGAGACCCAGGCCTCTCCGGCCAGGGCGCTGAGGGGATCCGGCAGATGCACGACGCGGTGCCCCCGCCCTTCGAACGCGGTTCGCAGGCGGTCCACCAAAGCTGCTTGGGCCGTGACGGCTAGGATGTCCATGGGGTGGGATTATCTCGCGCTCAGCTTAGCCGCCTTGCCCCTTATTTACGCGGGAAACCCTTGACCTGGATGAACCCTTTTCGCATCTGGCCGAACGGCTGCATTTAGCTTTCGGAGCTGGTCCAGTCCGAAGGAGGCCCGGCGCGGGACCGGGGGCGGTCCCGGCTACCCGTTCCGGTAGGCCCGGGCCCTGTGGTGGTGCAACCCGCAGGACGGGGCCCCCTCCGCGATCGAGCGAAGCGAGGAGCGGGAGGACAGGACTCCCGCCTATCGGAGGTGATGCATCCTCCCATTCACTGCGCTCTTGGAGGCGGGAATCCTTGTCCTGTCCGATCGGGGGGTGGTCGGCGAAGCCGGATCAGGCGGGTCGGTAGACCCGCGCCATGCGGCGGTGCAATCCGCAGGTCAACTCGTAGGGGATCGTCCCCATCAGCAGGGCGCTCCGCTCGATGGAGTTGGGCTGGTCGGGATCCGCGCTGAAGAGGGTCATGGGATCCCCGGCCTGGACTTCGACGTCGGTGGGCAGGGCCACGGTGAGGTAGTCCATGGAGATCCGGCCCACCACCGGGAAGAAGCGGTCACGGAAGCCCGCCACGGCCCGGTTCCCCAGATCCCGGCGGTAGCCGTCGGCATAGCCGCAGCCGAGGGTGGCGATCCTCAGCGCATGGGGGGCCACGAAGGTGCGGCCGTATCCTACGGTGGTGCCCGCGGGCACGGTCTTCACCCGGGCCACCTCCGCGACGAGGCTGAGGGCCGGCTCCAGGCCCAGGGCCCGTCCCTCCGGCAGCACCGTGAGCCCATAGAGGGCGAGCCCCGGGCGGGCATGGGTATCGCTGCCCAGGAGCCCCTTCACGCAGGCGTCGCTGTTGGCGTGGTGGATCTGCCGGAAGGCCAGGCCCGCGTCCCTGAGGGCGGCGAGGCAGCCCTCGAAGGTGGCCCGCTGCCGCTCCGCGAAGCCCTCGTCCGGATCATCGCTGGTGGCGAAGTGGCCCATGACGCCCTCCATCCAGGGCGCGAGGCGCCGCAGGCCTTCCAGGCAGGGACCCAGCTCGGCGGGGAGGAATCCGAAGCGGCCCATGCCCGTGTCGAGCTTGAGGTGCAGGGGCACGGGATGGTCCGGCAGGAGCCGGGCGAAGTCCT
>JBGAST010000092.1:0-5453 GCA_044229575.1 Holophagaceae bacterium
GGGCTGCGGCTGGATCACCGATGCCCTCGGTCCCGCACCGGTCCAGCGGGGCAACCGCGTGGACCCCGAAAATCTCGCGCAGATCACGCCGGGGGTGCAGACCCGCTCGGATGTCGAGGCGCTGCTCGCGGCCCTCGGGGAGGTGCTTTGAGCCCGGCACTCTTCCGCCGGCTGCCCTCCCCCCTCTGGGTGCTGGGGACGGATACGGGGGTGGGCAAGACCTGGACCGCCGCGGCCATCGCCCGATCCTGGGCACGGGAAGGCCCGGTCACCTACCGGAAGCCCTTCCAGACCGGAGCCGCGTCCGGGCAGGATCCGCGGGCGGACGCCTCCGCCGTCTCGGGGCCGGGCATCCAGGTGGAGACGGGCATCACCCTGCAGGCCCCCCTCTCGCCCCTCGCCGCCGCGGAGCTTGAAGGCCGCGTCCTGGACCTCGACGCCCTCTCGCGTTGGGCCCAGCGCCCCGCGGAGGGGCGGCTCCTGCTGGAGGGCGTCGGGGGCGTGATGGTCCCCCTCGCCCCGGAACGCCACTTCCTAGCCTGGGCGACGGAGCTCCGGATTCCCGCCGTGGTGGTGGCCCGGGGCGGGCTGGGCACCCTGAACCACGCCCTGCTCACCTGCGAAGCCCTGATGCTGCGGGGCTGGCGCCTCGAGGCCCTCCTCCTCAACGGGGGCCTGGACGGCAGCCAGGAAGCCGCCGCCGCCAACGCGGAGGTGCTGCGGCGCTTCCTGCCCCTGCCGGTCCATGTGCTCTCCTAGACCATGGCCTCCCCCCTGCCCGCCTCCTGGAACGAACGCCTGGCCCTGGACCGGGCCCACGTGTGGCATCCCTTCACCCAGATGAAGGAGCACGAAACCGATCCACCCCTGCCGGTGGTGGGGGGGGAGGGCTGCGACCTGCTGCTGGCGGACGGGCGGCGGGTCCTGGACGGCATCAGCTCCTGGTGGACCAGCGTCCACGGCCACGGGCATCCCCGGCTCGTGGAGGCCCTTTCGAAACAGGCGGCGCGCCTGGACCACGTCCTCTTCGCCGGGTTCACCCACGAGCCCGCCCTGGAGCTGGTGGCGCGGCTGCGCCCCCGGCTGCCGGCGGGCCTCACCCGGGCCTTCTTCTCCGACAACGGCAGCACGGCGGTGGAGGTGGCCCTGAAGATGGCCTTCCAGGCCCAGCTCCAGCGCGGGGAGCGGGGCCGCGACCGCTTCGGCGCGCTCCAGGGCGGGTACCACGGGGACACCCTGGGCGCCGTGGCGGTGGGGGACCGCAGCAACTTCCTGACGGGGCTCTTCGCGCCTCTCCTCCTGGCCTGCGACGCCCTGGCGGTGATGGAGGATCCCCGCCGGGAGATCGGAAGGGAGGACTCCGAAATCGCCGCCGCGCTGGATCGCGAACGCGCCCGCATCCGCGCCTGGTTCGAGGCCCGGGGCCCGCGGCTGGCGGCCTTCATCGCCGAGCCGCTGCTGCAGGGAGCCGGGGGCATGCGGATGTGGCCTCCGGAACTGCTCCAGGAGATCCGCCTCCAGTGCGACCGCCACGGCGTCTACCTGATCCTGGACGAAGTGATGACGGGCTTCGGACGCACCGGTTCCTTCCTGGCCCTGGACCAGGCCGGCGTGGCGCCGGACCTGCTCTGCCTCTCCAAGGGACTCACCGGCGGCGTGCTGCCCCTGGCCACGACCTGGGCGACGGAGGAGATCTACGGTCACTTCTGGGGTGACTACTCGGAAATGCGCACTTTTTTCCATGGCCACAGCTTCACGGGGAACCCCATCGCGTGCGCCGTGGCGTGCGCAAGCCTGGCCCTGTTCGAGGAGTCCCCGGTCCTGGAGCGGGCCCAGGACCTCGCGCGGAGCCTGCGGAAGGCCTGGTCCGGGCTGGCCGGCCTCCCCGCGGCGCGGAACGTCCGGACCCTGGGCTGCGTCGCCGCCTGCCGCGTCGTGGATCCCGCCACGGGCCAGCCCCACCCGCCGGAGTCCCGCTTCCCCTGGCGCTTCCACCGCGCAGCGCTGGACCGGGGCCTGCTCGTGCGGCCCCTCGGGGACTGCCTGTACTTCATGCCGCCCGTCGCCACGGCGTCCGGAAGGGTTGTGAAAGCCGTGGAGACCCTAGCCGACCTATTAATTTGAAAATCCGCTTGCTTGCGCCCGGCGGGGAATCTTTCTATCCTCGGGGCACCCTATCCGGTCCGCCCATCTTCTTCACCCTTCATGGAGTTCCCATGGCCATCCGACTGTCCTCATCCCTGAGCTTGGCGGCCCTCACGACCCTGTCCATGAGCCTCGCGGCCCAGAGCACGGGCGTCACCACCGCGGATCTCCGCGGCCAGGTCCGCGCCGCCGGCGGGGTGCCCATCCCGAAGGCCGTGGTGCGCCTCACCCAGGACGCGACCAACCAGGTGCGCGTGCTCACCTCCGACGCGAACGGCAACTACGCCTTCCGCCTGCTCCCCCCCGGGAGCTACACCCTTTCCGTCGAGGCCCCGAACTTCCAGGCCAAGCGCGTCCGCGAACTGGTCCTGCGCCTCGCCAACACCACGGAGTTCAACGTGGACCTGAGCCCGGTGGAAGCCCAGGCGACGGTGGAGGTGGTCGGCGAGGCCACCCTGGTGGACCCGACCCGCACCCAGGTCTCGACGGTCATCGACAACAACCTCATCAACAACCTGCCCATCAACCGCCGGCGCTTCGAGGACTTCAGCCTCACGACCCCGGGCGTCACCACCGCCAACAGCCCCGACAACGGCGGCGCGGCGGCGAACTCGGGGCTGGTCTTCGCCGGCGTGAACCCCCGCCTCAACAACGTGATGGTGGACGGCCTCGACAACAACGACGTCTCCACCGGTTCCGTGCGCACCACCTTCAGCCAGGAGGCGGTGCAGGAGTTCCAGGTGGTCACCAACGGCTTCTCCGCCGAGTACGGCCGGGCCGCCGGCGGCAACGTGAACGTGGTCACAAAGAGCGGCGGCAACCAGTTCTCCGGCACGGTCTTCTACTTCCGCCGGGATGGCAAGGTGGACGCGAAGCGCCCCCTGTCCTCCAGCGATTCCGAGCTCAAGCAGGACCAGTTCGGCGCCACCGTGGGCGGCGCCATCATGAAGGACAAGTTCTTCTACTTCCTCTCGGTGGAGCGCTTCCAGAAGAAGGACGCCAACAACGTCACCATCGATTCGGCCACCGCGGCCACCATCCTCTCCCGCACGGGCTTCCGCGTCTCCCAGGGCCTGGTCCCCTTCGTCGAGAACGTCACCACGGGCATCTTCAAGCTGGACTACGCCCAGAGCGACGTGAGCCGCTGGAGCGCGCGCTTCACCTGGGCGAAGGAGTACAACGAGAACCAGCTGGAGTGGGGCGGCCTGACGGACCGCAGCGCCGGCGGCGCCCGGCGCATCGAGGACAAGAGCTTCAGCCTCTCCCACCTCTGGAACGCCTCCGCCCGCTTCGTGAACGATTTCCGCATCCTCTACAGCCTCCGGGACCACGAGCTGATCAGCCTCGATGACACCAAGGGCCCCTACGTGGAGATCCTCGGCGCCGCCACCTTCGGGACCCAGCGCTTCCTCCCCCAGGTCCGCGCGGAGAAGACCCAGCAGTTCAACGACACCGGCAGTTTCTTCTTCGACAAGGTCACCCTGAAGCTCGGCGTGGACCTGATGCGCACGAACCTCCAGGGCGCCCTGCCCCTGAACTTCTCCGGGATCTACCGCTTCCAGCGCATCCCGGGCTTCAACAACGGCATCGACGCCCTGAACGCCGCCAACCCCTACGGCGGCTTCGGCATGCCCGCGGCGTTCGTCCAGGGCTTCGGCGACGACTACCTGGACTTCACCGTGAACTACTACAGCGCCTTCGCCCAGGCGGACTGGCAGGTCACGCCGAAGTTCACCCTCAAGTTCGGCGTCCGCTACGACAAGGAGGATCTGCCCGCCTTCAAGCAGACCGCCGACTACGACTGGCTGGACAACCCGGGCGCCTCCGCCGGAGCCCTGGCCAGCGGCACCATCGGCAGCATCGCCGGCGCCACCGGCGCCACCGCAACGGGGAACGGGCCCTACGACTTCGCCGCCATGCGCCGGCACAGCGGAAACTGGAGCAGCAGCAAGGTCTCGCCGCGCTTCTCCTTCACCTGGCAGGCCACCCCCGACGCCCGCGTCTACGGCGGCTACGGCATCTTCGTCGGCCGCACCCAGCTGGGCCCCTACAGCGCCGTCTACCTCGCCAACGGCCGGGATCTCCAGATCGTGGGACGCCGGGCCCCCAACACCTTCGCGTCCTGGGCCAGTGCCGACGGCGGCGCCAACCGCCGCTACAAGGATTTCAACACCGCGCTCGGCGTCCCCGTCAAGGCCGGCAAGGTCATGCTCCTGCCCGGGGACTACGAGGCCCCCGAGACGAAGCAGGCGAACCTCGGCTTCGAGTGGAGCCCCCGCCCCAGCCTGAAGCTGACCCTCGACGCCGTCCATTCCAAGGGCGAGCACTTCATGAACGTCCGGGACATCAATTCCACCATCCCGGTGAACGGCACCACCACCCTGCGCACGCCCATCCTCTTCGGGCCCACCGGCATCCCCTACTCCTCCATCTTCCGCTACGACGGCACCGGCGAGAGCAAGTACACCTCCTTCACCGCGGGCATGGCCTGGCAGATGCGCGACGTCCTGGCCCTCAACGCCAGCTACGCCTGGAGCAAGTCCGAGGACAACTACATCGACTGGCTCACCCAGTTCGCGCCCCAGAACTCCTTCGATCCCGCCGCGGAGATGGGCCCCAGCAACCACGACCAGCGGCACCGGGTGAACGTGAGCGCGGTCTACAACACCAAGGGCCTCAGCTCCCCCTGGATCCGGAACTGGGTCATCGCCATCATCGGGAAGTACGCCTCGGGCCGCCCCTACAGCCTGTGGACCGGCGTGGATGCGGACTACGGCTTCGTGGCCGGCAACCCCTTCGGCAACGGCGAGGGCCTCAGCGCCCCTGCGGACCGGCCCGCGGGCGTGAAGCGCAATTCCGAGACCACCCCCAGCATCACCAACGTGGACCTGCGCCTTTCCCGCGCCTTCAAGCCCAGCGACAAGGCGGGCATCGAGCTCATCCTCGAGGTCTTCAACGTCTTCAACCACTACAACGTGACCCGGGTGCAGAACTTCCAGACGCCCCCCCCCGGCGCCCCCGCCTTCGGCTCCCCCATCGTCACCAGCTCCGACAACAACCGCGCCATCCAGGCCGGCGTCCGCTTCACGTTCTGATACGCCGCCTCTCCGAAAGCGCCCGGCCCCGCCGGGCGCTTTTTGCTGTTGGTTAGACTTGGAAGCGAGGTGAACGATGAAGCTGGTGACTTTCCACCATGAACAAGCCGAAAAGATCGGCGCGGTGATCGATGGCGGTCGCATTCTCGACCTGGGCGCCCAGGATCCCCGCCTCGCCGTGGACATGCTGACCCTCATCCGCCGCCAGGACGA
>JBGAST010000093.1:0-5322 GCA_044229575.1 Holophagaceae bacterium
CGCTGAGGCCAAGCACCGCCGCAAAAGGGCCGCCGACAGGCGGCCCTTTTGTCCGTTAAAGTTCCTGGATGCGCTTGCTCATCGTCGAGGACGAACCCAAGATCGCCCGGCATCTGGCGGCCGGGCTGGAGGAGGCCGGTTTCCAGGCGGCGGTCTGCCATTCGGGGGAGGAGGCCCTCCAGCGGGCCCGGGTCGAAGCCTTCGATGCTCTGCTGGTGGACATCATGCTGCCGGGCATCTCCGGCCTGGAGGCGGTGCGGCGGTTGAGGCTGGAGGGGCTGAGCTCCCCGGTCCTCTTCCTGAGCGCGAAGGATTCCACCGAGGACCGCATCCGCGGCCTCAACGAGGGCGGGGACGACTACATCGTGAAACCCTACGCCATGGCGGAAGTGCTGGCCCGGGTCCGCGCCATCCTGCGGCGCAGCACCGCCGCCCCCGCGGTGGCCCAGGTGCGGATCGCGGACCTGGTCTGGGAACCCGTCCAGCGGCGCATCACCCGGGAGGGCCGGCGCATCGACCTGACGCCGAAGGAGTACGCCTTGGCCGCGCTGCTGCTGCAGCACTCCGGGGAGGTGGTGTCCCGGGCCCAGATCGCGCGGGCGGTCTGGGGCCTCGAGGTCGTGACCGACGGGAATGCGGTGGACGTCCAGGTGCGCCGCCTGCGTCAGAAGTTGGACGAGCCCTGCGCGGTCAAGCTGATCCATACCCTTCGGGGGGTCGGCGTGGTGCTGGAGGCCCGGAGCTGAGGCCCGCCCTTTCCGGGCTGCCCGCCGCGGGCGGCTTGGTTCATATTCGGAGCATGCTCAGCGCGCGCGGGTCCCTCCTCAGCCGGCTCCAGTGGGGTTTCGCCCTGGGCGCCTTCCTGATGGCGGGCTGCATGGCCCTCTTCATGGACGCGGCCCTCCAGCGCAGCCTCGATGCGGAGGACTCCCTGGTGATGGCCGCCCAGGCAGAGGAACTCCTCCGGGCCCTGCCCCTTGCGGCGGAGGAGCCGATTCGGGGGGGCGGACCGCGCCCGGAGCGGGTGGAATGGAGGGTGCTCGGGCCCGGAGCGCCGAAGAGCCCGGGGTTCCCCGACCTGGATCCCGCCGGGGTCCATGCCGGCGCCCTGGCGGAAGTGGAGGCGGGAGGGTTCGCCTTCCTCGTGTCTCGCCACCCCCGCCCCGGGGGCGACCTGCTGATCGCCGTGGACCGCACCCACGAAGAGGCCCTGGTGGCGGGCTTCCGCCGCACCCTGCTGCTGGCGGTGGCCGTCAGCGCCATCCTGGCGGCCCTGATCGGGCGCCTGGTCGCCGCCCGGGGTCTCCGCCCGCTGCACCAGCTCGCGGAGGAGGCGGCGGCCATCCGTCCCGGCAGCCTCGGCCACCGGCTCGACGCCAGTCTCTACCCGATGGAACTGGGGGAGGTGGTGCAGCGCCTGAACGGCGCGCTGGGGCGCCTGGAGGAAGCCTTCGACCGCCTTTCCGGCCTGGCGGGCGAACTGGCCCACGAACTGCGCACCCCCATCCAGAGCCTTCGGGTCGAAGCGGAAGCCCTCCTCCGGAACGGTCAGGGCCCCCCGGACGCCCTGGGTTCCATCCTCGAGGATTGCGACCGTCTCGCGGCCCAGGTGGAACAGATGCTGTTTCTCGCCAGGGCGGAGGACCCGGTGGCCGAACTGAAGGTCGAGGGGATCGGCCTCGAAGGCTTCCTGCGGGAAATCGCGGACTTCTTCGAAGCCTCCGCGGAGGAGGCGGGCATCAGCCTCTCGGTGGCGGCCGCCCCAGGCCTGACCCTGGAGGCCGACCGTAGCCTCCTGGGACGGGCCTTCCACAACCTGGTGGCGAACGCCCTGCGCCACACCCCCCGGGGAGGCTCCATCGTGCTCCAGGCGAGGGAGGGCACGGGGAGCATCCACATGTCCGTGCGCGACTCCGGGGCGGGCATCGAGGCGGATCTGTTGCCGCGGCTTGGCCAGCGCTGGGTCAAGGGGGAGGGCAGCCGCGGGCTCGGCCTGGGCCTCGCCATCGTCCGCAGCATCGTTCGCCTGCATGGTGGCGAGGTGCAGATCGGACCCGCGGAGGGCGCGGGCACCGAGGTCTGGATGGAAATTCCCGACCTGAAAAAAAATTAATCTTCCTGACGGTTTCTTGATTGGACTGGGATTTCCGGACCCCGTGACAGTTGAGAGCTCCTCAGCTCCTTTCCAAGTCCAGCGTTCTGGGCCTCGGTCGGCATTGCGCCCGCCGGGGCCCGTTCCGCGGTCCCTCATCCCCGGCCCCTCCCTTCGGAAGCCCCAGGAGATCCCATGTCCCACGCACGCACCCTCACGCTGCTCCTCGCCGCCGGCGGCATGCTGTTGCAGGCGCAGGAACCCCGGCTACCCCAGGAAGCCCAGGAAACCGGCCCCGCGACGCGGCTGGCGGAGGCCACCGACGACGGTCCGGGCGTCTGGCCCCCCTACACCCCGGGAGGCCGGCCGATCACCGACAAGGCGGCCCTGAGGCGCGAGGCCCACAAGCGCTGGTACGGCGAGCGCAACGCGGAGTTCAGCCGCTTCCTCATGGAGACCGCCGCCGAACAGCGGGAGCGCTTCGCCGATCTCATGCCGGATCCGGCGGGCCGCCGCCGCTTCCTCGCGGCCCCCGCCTCGGGAACCTGGCTGAACATCGGGCCCACCAAGGCCGACGTCATCAAGAACGGCAGCTCCAGCCTGAACGAGACCGACAGCGGCCGGCCCCGCACCATCCTCGTGGATCCCGGCAACGCCAGCATCATCTACGTCGCCACCGCCGGCGGCGGCGTGTGGAAGACCACCAACGGCGGCACCAGCTGGACGGCCCTGACGGACGCCCTGGGCAGCCTCTCCTGCGGCTTCCTCGCCATGGACCCGGCCAACAGCAGCGTCCTGTACCTGGGCCTGGGCGATCCCTTCGACGGCTCCGGCAACGGCATCGTCAAGTCCACGGACGGCGGCGCGACCTGGAGCGCGCCGGTGACCCTCGGCGCCTCCAGCACCATCCAGTCGGTGATCGTCCACCCGACCAACGGCAACATCGTGCTGGTCTCCACCAACACGGGCCTCTTCCGCTCCACCGACGGCGGGGCCACCTACAGTGCGGTGGCCTCCATCGCCGCCACCGCCAAGGGCTGGGACCTCGCCTGGGCGGGCGGCAGCACCTTCGTGCTGACCCTGGAATCCGATCCGGCCAACGCCACCGGCGCCACCGCCGGTCAGGTCTGGCGCTCCACGGACAGCGGCGCGACCTGGACCCAGGCGAGCGGCATCGCGACGACCTGCACGCGCATCTCCGTGGCCTCGGCCCCGGGCACCCGCACCACCCTCTACGCCATGGCCTCCAAGAGCGACAACAACCTGAACGCCGTCTACAAGAGCACCGACGCCGGCGCCACCTGGACCTCCCTCGCCACCACCGGCATCACGGACATCCTGGGCGGTCAGGGCTTCTACAACCACGCCATCCTCATCGACCCCTCCAATGCCAGCACCGTCTACCTCGGCGGCCAGCTCTACATGGCCAAGAGCACCACCGGCGGCACCTCCTGGACCAAGAAGACCGACTGGCTCGCCCAGGGCGGCCTGCCCTACGTCCACGCGGATTTCCACTGCGGCGCCATGGTGAACAGCAGCACGATGTACGCCGGCACCGACGGCGGCATCTTCAAATCCACCGACGGCGGCACCACCTGGACCTCGTCCCTGAACATCGGGATCACGAGCCACCTGATCTACTCCGTGGGCTCCAGCCTCAACACGCCCAACGCCGTGATCGGCGGCTTCCAGGACAACGGCACCCGCGTCCGGAGCACCACCACGACCACCTACAACCAGTACATCGGCGGCGACGGCTTCGGCGCGGTGATGAACACCGCCAACGGCAACACCATGCTGGGCAGCCTCTACTACACGCGCGTCTACAAGAGCACCAACGGCGGCACGACCTTCTCCGTGGCCTCCACGGGCATCACCGAGAGCAACAACAACACCACGGCGCCCTTCATCACCCGGCTCTTCATGAGCCCCTCGGACACCACGGGCAACACCGTCTACACCTTCGCCAACACCAAGGTCTACAAGTCCACGAACTTCGCGGGCTCCTGGACCGCCATGGGCGTGTCGGGCCTGCCCACCACCTCCTTCGTCATCCGCAACGTGGGCGCCGCCAAGTCCAACGGCAGCGTGGTGGGCGTCGCCGCCAACAGCGGCCGGGTCTTCCTCACCGCCAATGGCGGCAGCTCCTGGACCCAGGCGGGCACGGTGCCCAACGGCGGCTCCTACATGAGCTACGTGGCCTTCGACCCCACGGACTTCAACGTGGTCTACACCTCCTCGGTGGCTCCCGACGCCACCAAGAACCACCTCTGGAAGTCCAGCAACTTCGGCAGCACCTGGACCGCCATCGATGGCAACGGCCTGCCCAGCGGCGTGCCGGTGAACATCGTCACCGTGGATCCCGGGGACCGGAACGTGCTCTACGCCGGCACCGAGCTGGGCCTCTACCGCTCCGGCGACGCCGGCGCCACCTGGGCCCGCTGGGGCTCGGGCCTGCCCTTCGTGAACGTGACGGACATCTGGGTGGCCCCGGATTCCAGCAAGGTGCGCCTCGCCACCTTCGGCCGCGGCTTCTGGGAGCTCCAGGGTTCCGTGGTGGTCACGCCGCCCTCCATCACCGGCCAGCCCGTCAGCCAGACCGTCACCGCCCCCGCCACCGCTACCTTCAGCGTGACGGCCTCGGGCACGGCGCCCTTTACCTACCAGTGGTTCAAGAACAGCGCGGCCATCAGCGGCGCCACGGCCGCCTCCTACACGACGCCCGCCACCACCACCGCCGACAGCGGCAGCACCTTCTACGCGACCGTCAGCAACAGCGCCGGAGGCGCGACCTCCAGCACCGCCACCCTCACGGTGAACGCCTCCGCCACGGCCCCGGCCATCACCAGCCAGCCGAGCAGCGTCACCGTCACCGCCCCCGGCACGGCCACCTTCAGCGTGACGGCCTCGGGCACCGCGCCCCTCACCTACCAGTGGCAGAAGAACGGGGCCAACATCTCCGGCGCCACTGCCGCCTCCTATACCACGCCGGCCACCACCACGGGCGACAACGGCGCCACCTTCCGCTGCGTGGTCACCAACAGCGCCGGCAGCGCCACCTCCAACAACGCCACCCTGACGGTGAACTCCGCCCCGGTGGCCCCCACCATCACCACCCAGCCCGCCAGCGTGACGGTCACGGCCCCGGCCACCGCCACCTTCTCCGTGGCCGCCTCCGGGACGGCCCCCTTCACCTACCAGTGGCGGAAGAACGGGACGGCGATTTCCGG
>JBGAST010000094.1:0-5152 GCA_044229575.1 Holophagaceae bacterium
AGCAGCCACTTCCCGATGCGCTTCATGCCGCCTCCTGGATGGGGAAGCCCTGAAGTTAGCGCCAGGGATGGAGCCGGGTCAAAAGATGGTGGACCCTACTTCCCGTCCAGCCGCTCCGCCATGTCCGCCAGGGCGAAGGTGAAGACGCTGAGGATGGCGACGTTCTTCTTCAGGTCCTCGGGCTTGATCTTGTCGAAGGTGTCGGCCCGGGTGTGGTGCACGTCCCAGTAGCGGCTGGCGTCGTGGCCGACGCCGAGGCCCGCCACGCCGGCGGCCACGGAGGGGCCGATGTCGGCGCCGCTGCCCCCCAGCTCCATCCTAGTGGCGCCGAGGTCCGCCACCAGGGGGGCGAGGCCGTTGAGGATCGTCAGGGCCCGGACCTGGGCGTCGGTGGGCGTAGCGGCCTTGAGCTCCCGGTTGCGCTTCTGTCCGCCGCCGAGGTCCAGGGAGAAGCCCTGGATGAGGCCGTTGCCGCTGTCGGTCTCGAGCATCGCGGCGTGCTTCGGCAGCTCGGCCCGGTGGGCCTCCAGGTAGGCGCGTCCGCCGGCGAGGCCGCTCTCCTCGTTGGTGAAGAGCACCACCCGCAGGGTGCGCCGGGGCCTCAGGCCGGAGCGCTGGATCTGGGCCGCGGCGTGGAGGGCGAGCATGCAGCCCACGCCATCGTCCTGGGCGCCCTGGCCCACGTCCCAGGAATCCAGGTGGCCGGCGAGGACGACGATCTCCTCGGGCCTGCCGCTGCCCGGAATCTCGCCCACCACGTTGGCGGAAAGAGCCTCCGTGGGGGCCTTGCTTTCCAATTCCAGATGCACCCGCGGAACCTGCCCCGAGGCCTGGAGGCGCCGGAGCTGGGTGGCATTCTCCAGGGTGATGGCCGCGGCGGGAATTTTCGCCACGCCCTCGGCGTAGTTCATGGCGCCGGTGTGGGGCGTGTCCAGGCTCACTGGCGTCACGGAGCGAACCAGGGCCGCCACGGCGCCGAGCCTCGCCGCCTCACTGGCGCCCCGGCCGCGGTAGGCCACGGTGGCGCCGTAAGTGGTGAAGGGCACGTCGTAGACCACGATGCGGCCCCGGACCTTCGCCTCTCCCAGGGCCTTCAGCTCGTCGAAGCTGCCCACCACCACCACGTCGGCGGTGAGGCCGCCCTTCGGCGTCGGGACCGTGCCGCCAAGGCCAAGGAGGGAAAGGGTCTGCCGGGCCGGCGCCTCGATCCAGCCCCGCTCCGCGCCGCGCTTCCACACGGGGACCGTCACCGGTTCGGCCCGCACGTTCACGAAGCCCTCCCGCTTCAGGACGGACTGGGCCCAGGCGATGGCCTCCTCCAGCTGCTTCGACCCGCTGGGCCGCGCGCCGATGCGGTCGCAGAGGTATTCCAGGTCCCGGTAGGCCGCGTCCGAGGCAAGGGCGTCGCGCTTCAGCTTCAGGGCCGGAGCCGCGTCCGGGGCCTGGGCGAGGAGGGCGAGGGGCAGGAGGGCAATGGCGAGGCGACGCGTCATGGAGAACTCCAAAAGTTCCCCCAGCTTACGAAGATTGGGGACCGCTTCGAAGGCCGTTGACGAAGTGGCAGGCTGCCTGGGCCTACCGCCGCTTGAAGCGGTTCCGGCTGTAGACCTCGAAAGGCTTGTCCGGCTCGGCGATCTCGAAGGTCTCGACGAACTCGTCTTTCGAGGTGACCTCGTAGGTCTCCCGGGCCTTCATGGCCGGAGGGAGGTTCTCCAACTGCTCGCTTTCGAAGACGAGCTTCGCGGGACTGCTCAGCGCCGCATTCAGCGCGTAGGTGACGACGAAGCCTTCCTGGTGGAACTGACGGAACAGGATGGTCATTCGCTTCCTGTCCACGCTCAGGAAGCTCCAGTGTGCGTGGACCTCGCCGGTCTTGTTCCGCTCCTGGGGCGGATAGGTCGAGGTGTTGCGCTCGTGGAGGAAGCGGTCCTTCAGGATGAAGTCGTAGCGCCGGACCACGGTCCCCTGGCCGGGCTCGCCGGCAGCCGTGCCTTGCCACTCCCCCACGAGGAAGCGCACCGGTGCCCAGGGATCCGCCTTCGGGGCGGCCGTCGGCCCGGGCTTGGGTTCTGGGGCCTGGGCCGCCGCCAGCCCCGGAAGCAGCAGCAGTCCAGCCACGGCCTTGATCATGCGGTCCTCCTCGACGCTCCACCCTAGCCCGGAGCCCTCCGCACCGCCATCACGGGGCCTCCGGTCCCGGTTCCCCGGGCCTTCCCACCCACGCATAGAAGCTCGGCAGGGCGAGCAGGGTGAAGAGGGTCGAGGTGACGAGGCCGCCCACCATGACGATGGCGAGGGGCCGCTCCAGCTCGCTGCCGCCGATGCCGAAGAGCATGGGCATGAGGCCGAGGATGGCGCACCCGGCGGTCATGAGCTTGGGGCGCACCCGGCCAATGGCGGCCTCCTGGACGGCGTCCAGGAAGGGCCTGCCCTCGGCCATGAGGTGCCTGGCCTGGATGATGAGCACGAGGCTGTTCTGCACGGCCACGCCGAAGAGCCCGATCATGCCGACGATGGAGCTGATGTTCCAGGTCTCGCCCGCCAGCCAGAGCGCGAAGAGTCCGCCCGCGAAGGCATCCGGCAGGGTGGCGACGACGACCAGCACCTCGCGCCAGCGGCCCAGGGCCAGGTAGAGCAGCCCCACCACCAGGGCCAGGGCGGCGGCGATGGCCACCCTCAACCGCCGCTGGGTTTCCCGGGCCTCCTCGATCTGGCCGCCGATCTTCACCACGGTGCCCTTGGGCAGTTCCATCGCCGCCATGGCCTTTTCGACCCGGGCGGCGGTGCCGCCCAGATCGCCCTTCGTGCGGAGGTTCACCGCGAGGCGGCGCTGGGCGGCTTCCCGGCGGATGAGGCTGGGCGTCGTGGTCTCATCGAAGCGCGTGACCTGGCCCAGTTCCACGATGCGGCCGTCCTCCAGGACGATGGGCAGCCGCTTCAGCTTTTCGGGGCTCACCCGGCCGTCATTGGGAAAGCGCAGGATCCGCTCGATGCGCTGGGGGCCGTCGAAGCGGGTTTCCGTTTCCAGGCCCTGCAGGCTGGCCTTCAGGGTCCGGGCCACCAGGGTCCGGGGCACGTTGAGACGCCGCAGGCCATCCTCGTCGGGAACGATGCGCCACTTGGGCAGCGGACCGCCGCCGTCCGGGCTCACCGAGGCCACGCCTTTGATCCTGCTGAGGCGTTCCTGGATCTCTGGAAGCGCGGCTTGGAGGGTCTCCAGATCCGAGTGGAAGAGCTTCACCTGGATATCTGCGGGGGTGCCCCCGATGCCTTCGGAAATCCGCATCTGCATGGGCGTCGTGAGTTCGACGGGATAGGGCAGGTCCTCGATGGCCTCGGCCACGTCCTTTTCCACGGCCTTCGCGGGACGCCTGCGGTCCAGCACCACCAGCACGTCGCTGAGGGTGTGGGGCATGGGGTCCTCGGTCAGGTCGGCGCGGCCGGTGCGGCGGTAGACCGAGGCCACGCCGGCCACTTTTGCCAGCTTCTGCTCCAGCTGGATGTTCGCCTCGTCCACGGAGGCCAGGCTGGTCTCCGCGGGCAGGCGGGAGTTGAGCATCAGCGCCCCTTCGTCCAGCCTGGGCAGGAAGTTGCTCCCGAGGTTGACCGCGAGCCAGATGCTGGGAACCGTGAGCCCCAGGGCCAGGACGCGGACGACGGCCCCGTGGTGCAGGGCCCATTCCAGGCAGGGCCCGTAGAGGCGCTTGAGGGCCACGACGAAGCGCGGCTCTTCAAGCGCAGAACCCGGTGGCAGGAAGCGCTCCACCAGGGCCGGCACCAGCGTGAAGCTGAGGACCAGGCTCAGGGTCATCGCGGACGCGACGGCCACCGCGAGAGGCGCATAGAGACGTCCCGCCAGGCCGCCGATGGCGAGGAGCGGGATGAAGACCGCGAGGATCACCAGCACCGCCGTGAGGATGGGAAGGCCCACCTCGGCGGCGGCCCGGGTCAGGGCCACCCGGCGCGGTTCGACGTGCGCTTGATGCTGATGCAACCGGTGGGCGAGGTTCTCCACCATGATGACGGCGGCATCCACCAGCAGGCCCACGGAGATGGCCAGGCCACCCAGGGTCATGGCATTGAGGCCCATGCCCGCGGCCATCAGGGGGATCGCCGCCCCGAACGTGGCCAGGGGGAGGACGGCGATGACCAGCAAGGCCGCCCTGAGGTTTCCCAGCAGCACGATCAGGACGAGCGCCACGAAGAGGCCGCCCAGGAGAAGGGCCACGGTCACGCCGCTCAGGGCATGGGTGACCAGTTCGCCCTGGTCGTACATGAGGGTGAGGGACATCCCTTCCGGAAGGCCCTTGCGCAGCTCGTCCAGGGCCTTGCGGACCGCGACGGCCGTGCCCAGCACGTCCGCGGTGGGCTGTTTCACGACGCGCAGGCTCACGTCCTCGTGGCCCTCGTGGCGGGCCAGGCCCCGGCGGAAGGCCGGGCCCTCCCGCACGTCCGCCACGTCGCCAAGCTGCACCGTCCCGCGGTGGGTGTTCAAGGGCAGGTGCCGGATCTCCTCGGGCGTGGCCGCCAGGCTGCCCACGGTCATGAACCAGCCCTTGTCCTGGATCTCCATGACGCCTGCCGCCGTGTCCTGGGCGCTGCCCTGCATGGCGTCGGCCACCTGGTCCAGGCTCACGCCCTGGAGGCGCATCCGCTCGGGGTCGAGGGTCACCTGGAGCTGGCGCTCTTCGCCCCCCAGGCGCTCCACCCTGGCCACGCCGGGCACGGCCTGGAGCCTCGGCACCAGGACCTTCTCCGTGTGATCCCGCAATCGCATGGGATCGATGGCGGGGCCTTCCAGGACGATCTCCTGGATCTCCTGGAGGCGGCCCGCGGCACTGGACATCAGGGGCGCGCGGGTCCCTTCGGGAAAGCCGCCGGTGACCCCCGCAAGGCGTTCGGCCACCAGCTGGCGGGCGCGCCAGGGGTCCGTGTCCCCTTCGAAAGCCACCACCACCTGGACGACCTCCGCCTGCACGGTGGTGACCACGCGCTTGACGCCGGGCAGCCCCCCCACCGCCTGCTCCACCGGCTGGGCCACCGCGAGCTCCAGCTCGGAAGCCGCCCGGCCGGGGCTCTGGATGAGCAGGCTCAGGGACGGCAGGGTGAGATCCGGGAAGAGGTCCCGCTTGAGGTTCAGAAACGTGGCGAT
>JBGAST010000095.1:0-5010 GCA_044229575.1 Holophagaceae bacterium
CGAAGACGCGCTCCTCCGGCGCCCGCACCAGGAACTGCTCCTTCACCACCGGCTCGGCGCCCGGACCGTTGGATTCCAGCAGGCCGCATTCCTGGAAGAGGCGCACCAGGGCCGGGTTGTCCAGGCTCGGGGCGGGGATGTAGTGGGCACCCCAGGGGAAGGCGCCCACGTGGTTCCGCCCGGAGCGCGCGGTGCCGCCGGCGGCCTCCTCCAGTTCCAGCACCACGAAGCTCTTGAAGCCCTGGCCGAGCAGGCGCCAGGCCGCGCTGAGCCCCGCGATGCCGCCGCCGACGATGACCACGTCCACGGGTTCGAAGGTGGAGGCGGAAGGCAGCTGCAGGTCCCGCATGGCGTGGCCCACCTCCACGGCGGGTCCGATCAGCTCCCCCTCGAAGGGCAGGCCGCGCCGGCGGCGCCGGCAGGCCAGGGAGGCCGCGGCCGTGGCCCCCGCCGAGGCGGCGAGGAAGGCCCGGCGCCTCATGGCCGCGCCGGGGGCCGGAGCCTCAGGACCACCGCTTCCACTCCGACGCGTAGAGGTGCACCAGGACCTGGTTGTCCAGGCGGTTCACTTCCGAGGGCAGGCGGTCCATGTCCCGGGGGAAGGCGAACATCGCCTGCATCGTGTCGTCGGTGAGGTGGCGCAGGTCCGGCAGGGTCCGGGCGGGGAGCGCCAGGCTCGCCGGCGAGGCCAGGCTGAAGCCCCAGACGCCGAAGGAGGGCACGGAGAGGTGGTAGGGGCGCACGTTGAAACCGGCGGCCTCCAGGGTGGCGGCGATGCACCAGAAGGAGCGCCGGGCCATGAGGGGGGAGGTGCTCTGCACCGAGGCGACGCCTTCGGGGTTCAGGTGCTCCTTGAGGAGCCGGTAGAAGCGCGTGGTGTACAGCTTCCCCACGGAGTAGGTGTGGGGATCCGGGAAGTCCACGATGGCCAGGTCGAAGCGCAGGCCCGGGGCCATCTCCCCCAGCGCCACCATGGCGTCCATGTTGAGCACCTTCACCCGGCCGTCCAGCAGGGCGTGGCGGTTCAGCTCCGCCAGGAGGGGCTGCTTGGCGGCCATCTCCGTCATGGCGGGGTCCAGGTCCACCAGCACCACCTCGCTGACGCCGGGGTGCTTCAGGATCTCCCGCACCGCGAGGCCGTCGCCGCCACCGCAGACCAGCACGCGCTTCGCCTTCAGCCCCTTGGCCTCGAAGGCGGCGAAGGCCGGGTGCACGAGGGCCTCGTGGTAGCGGTACTCGTCGGCGCTGCTGAACTGGAGGCTGCCGTTGAGGAAGAGCTGGAAGCTGCCCCGGCCGTGGGTGAGCACGATGCGCTGGTAGGCCGACGTCTTCGCGAAGACGATCTCGTCCTGGAAGATTTCCTCCTCCGCGAGGAGGGTGAAGCGGCCCGCCCCGGCCACACCGGCGCCCAGCAGGGCGATCACCAGCAGGCACTTCACCCGGAGCAGGAAGACCCCCCCCAGCAGGGGCCTCAGCAGCTTCGTGGACCAGAGGCCCACCAGGGCGTTCAGCAGGCCGAAGACCAGGCTGGTGCGCACCAGGCCCAGCTTGGGCATGAGGAAGAGGGGGAAGAGGAGGGAGGCGAAGAGGGCGCCGATGTAGTCGAGGGTGAGGACTCCGGCCACCAGGTCCCTGAAGGCCACCTGCTGGCGCAGGATGCGCATGAGCAGGGGGATCTCCAGGCCCACCAGGGTGCCGATGCCCGCCACCAGGGTGTAGAGGACGGGACGGAAGGCGTGGGTCTTGGCGAAGGCGAGGAAGAGCACCGGCGCCGAAAGCCCGCCCAGCACCGCAACCGCCAGCTCGATGTGCACGAAGCGGTGGGCCAGGCCCTTCTGCACGTAGCGGCTGAGCCAGGAGCCCAGGCCCATGGCGCTGAGGTAGACGCCGATGACCGTGCTGAACTGGAGCACCGAGTCGCCGAGGAGGTAGCTCGCCAGCGTCCCGGCCACCAGCTCGTAGATCAGCCCGCAGCTCGCGATCAGCAGCACGCTGAGGAAGAGCAGGGGCGCCTGCAGCTCGGGCACCTGGGGCGCCGCCGCCTCCGCCATTCCGGTCTCCAGGCCAGCCTCGCGTGCATCGTCGGACAAGGGGGACTCCTGCCGTAAGACTACGGGAAGCCGGGGAGCGGTTCCAGGCGGGGGTGGGGGGGGGCGGATGGCATACCCCTCCACTCCTGTCCGATGGTTGCAGCCCGTCGTCGCGGATGCCCCGTCCTGGCTCGCTTCGCTCGCGTTGCGGCCTCGTTCAGGGTGATCCAAAAAGCGGATCACCCAGAACGAGGTCGCCTGTTCCAAGGTCAACGGCCAGGTCAATGTCAATGGCCAGGTCAAGGTCAACGGCCAGGTCAACTTCAAGGTCAAGGGATCCTGCCGTGGACCTTGACCTTGGAAAGGTGACCTTTCTTGTTGTGATCCGCTTTCTGGATCACAACAAGGAAGGGCGCAACGCGAGCGGAGCGAGCCAGGACGGGACTTCCGGAATGCCCGGGGCGGCGCACGCCCCACCGGAATGCCAGGACCTTGCGGTTGACCTTGACCTCCGGCCAACCTCCCCGCCCCGGATCAGGTACGCCCCCCACCCTCACCCGTGGATGGCCGCCGCGAGGATGATCGAGAGGCCGAGCATGACCGAGCCCAGGAGGATGCCCAGGGCGATGTTCTGGTCCTCCTCCAGCTCCTTGCGGATGGAGAAGGGCGCGATCTTCACGATGATGCCGAAGACGATGCCGAAGAGCACCACCCCCAGCAGGGAGAAGACCGCCGCGGTCTTCAGATGGCTGAGGAGATCGTATCCGTTCATCACTTGCCCCCGCGGAAGCCGTTGTTGTGGAGGAAGGTGCGGTAGGCGCCGGGCGTCTGCCGCACCGAAGGGGGAAGGTCTCTGCGACGGTGGGGTCCGAAGAATTCCCGTCCCAGGAAGCCGTTGGCGCCCACGAGGCCGAAGCCCCCGAGCAGCATGAGGGTGTAGAAGGCGCGCATCAGTCGTCCCCTCCCGAATCCGAATCCGAGTCTGAACTGCTTCCCTGGCCGCTGTACATGCTCTCCGCCCAGCGCCGGCCCTCGAAGCCCATGCTCTGGAACAGCTTCAGCAGCGGCCCGATGACGATGGCGAAGAAGGCGATCCAGATGTAGAGCCAGCGCATGACGCCCGAGCGCAGCTCCAGGGTGAATTCCCGCACCGGTGGCGCGGGGCCGTCCCAGGCCGGGGAGAGCCGCAGCATGTAGGCCCCGGGGGGCAGGCTGCTGAGGTAGACCGTGTCCTTCCGGGAGCCCTCGGACCAGGACTCCCCGTCGTCCACGCCGTGGTAGTAGCTGCTCTGGATCTCGAACTGCTCCACGGCGCCGGTCTGCTCGCTGACCATGGCGCCCTCCACGCCGAGCCAGCCGTTGTCCACGGTGGAGGCGAGGGTCACCGCCAGGTTCTTGCCCCGCTCCTTGACCTCGATGGGCCCGGCGAAGAAGACGGGTTCGGAATCCGGGGGGGCGCTGGCGGGCGCGGCGCCCAGGGCCGGCCGGCGCTGGGCCTTCAGCGCCGCCAGCTCCTCCGTGAGGTTGTAGGTGCGGCTGAAGAGCAGCTTCTCCCGGTGGGTGAGGCTGAGCACCATCACGGAGGCCAGCAGCAGGCCCAGGGCCAGCACCATCCAGGTGGACATCTGGCCGAGGATGCGCTTGTGGGGGTTGGGCATGTTGGGGCAGATGCCGGAGGGCGAGGGCAGCTTCTCCTTCAGGTTGAAGCCCGCGGCCACTTCGGCGGGATCCAGGTAGGCGCTGAGGGTCCAGTTCACCTCCTCGCCGCCGCCCTGGTGCTTCTGGGTCTCCCGGGTGAGGCTGAGGGGGGGCTGGACGAACTCGGTGACCTGGGACTTCTCGCCCTGCTGGACCTTCCAGGTGAACTCGCCGAAGACCGCGTCCACCCGGGCCTCCACGTCCTGGAAGCGCCGGTAGGAGGCGCCCTTGAACTTCACGAAGGGGCTGTGGGCGCCCCCGGCCTCCATGGCTTCCCGCATCCGGGCCGCGGCCTCCGCCCCAGCGGTGCGCTCGACCATCCGCAGGGCTCCGATGTTCACGCCCCCGGCGTCCACGTCCCCGGCCGGCACCGTATCGGCCAGGTTCCAGTGGCCATCGCTTTCCACCAGCCACTTGAAGCCGCCCTTGCGGTCCATGAGGAGGTATTCCCGCCACGGGTAGGTGGTCCCTTCCACCTTGCAGCTCCGCTGCATGCGGCCGATGCAGGTGAGGGGCACGGTGCGCAGGACGCCCTCCGCCCCCAGCTCGATGTGGAACTTGACCTGGGGCTGCTTCAGGGATTTCAGGAAGCGCAGCTTGCCGTTTTCCGCGTCCAGCATGCCGCCGCAGGAGGTGCAGACCACCCGCAGGGTCGCGTCCGGGGCGCGCAGGGGCAGGGGGGCGCCGCAGTTGGGGCAGTTGAGGGAGAGGACCTTCAGCCGGGCGGAGGGTTCCCGCACGTTGCGCAGGCGGAGTTCGTCGAGGGTGATCTCGCGCCCCAGGTAGAGGACCGGGGCGGCGTCGCCAAAGTCCAGGGTGGCGAAGGCGCCGTGGGCGCCGCTGAGGTCCGCGAAGGCGTAGGTCGCGCCCAGGGCCGGGCGCCAGGGCAGCTCCCCCTCGGCGCCATGGAAGGTGGCCTGGCTGGCCTCGGCGACCACCCACTGGCCCTGCTCCCCCAGGTTCACCACGGCCCCGGCCGCCAGGGCCTCGAAGGGCGGCGCGTGGTTCGCGAGGTCGTGCTGGAAGGTGAGGTAGAAGCGCCCTTGGGCCTCCGCGAGCCAGCCCCACCGGCCGTCGTCGAAGGCCAGGTACCACTCGTTCCAGAGGCCCCCCAGGGGATGCAGCATCTGCACCCGGCCGGCGATGGTGAAGTCGCGGCCCGCGTGCACCCCCGTGGCCTGGAGGGAGATGGGGGAATTGGTGTCCACCAGGTCCGCGGCGATGCCGATCATCTCCGGATCGCGGTCCGTGCGGGCGCTCAGGGTCTTGCAGGACCCGCAGA
>JBGAST010000096.1:0-4533 GCA_044229575.1 Holophagaceae bacterium
TTGGCGGGCGGGCACGGCAATCGTCGGCCGAGGTGCCTTTTTCAAAGTCAAACCCGGAGTGTGGATGGCTGGAACGTCCCTGGGGACGGGGGCCCGCTCACCCCTCCTTGACCTCGATCTCCCGGAGATCCTTCCCCGGCTTGAAGCGGATGCTCCTCCCCTTCGGGATCTGCACGCTGTCGCCGGTCTTGATATTGCGGCCCATGCCCCGCTTGCGGGGCCGGGGTTCGAAGACGCCGAAGCCGCGGATCTCGATGCGGTGGCCGTCGAGGAGGGCCTGCTTCATGCGCTCGGTGATGAGGTCCACCACGTCCAGGGCGAGGGCGCGGGAACAGGGGTGGACCTGCATCAGGGCGTTGGCGATGTCGATCTTGATCATGGAAGCCTCCCGGGTTGGGCTGCGGATGGATCAGTGGCGGGCGAGGCCGATCTTGAAGTCGCCGGAGGGGGCGGCGGGAACCGCGGGGGCCGCCGGAGCCGCCGGGGCGGGCGGAGGAGGCGGCGCGCCGCCGGCCTCCCTGCCGCCGCCGCCGCTGATGCCCATGCTGCGGTCCATGTTGCTGCGGGCCATGTCGGAGGTGCCCAGGACGCCTTCCAGCTTGAGCTTGAACTCGCCCACGTTGGTGGCGCGCTTGAGGGCCTCCTCCTCGGTGATCAGGCCCTCCTTCAGCAGGAAGAAGAGACTCTGGTCGAAGGTCTGCATGCCGTACTGGCTGGTGCCGGACTGGATGACGTCCTTGAGGCCCTTGGTGCGCTCCTTGTCCTCGATGCAGGTGCGCACGGTCTCGGTGGCCACCAGGACCTCCACAGCCGGCACGCGGCCCTGGCCGTCGGCCCGGGGCACGAGGCGCTGGGAGATGATGCCCTTGAGCACGGCGCTGAGCTGCAGGCGGATCTGCTTCTGATGGTGGGGCGGGAACACGGAGATGATGCGGTTGATGGTCTCCGTGGCGTCCAGGGTGTGCAGCGTCGAGAAGACCAGGTGGCCGGTTTCGGCGGCGTGGATGGCGGTCTCGATGGTCTCGAAGTCGCGCATCTCGCCCACGAGGATGACGTCCGGATCCTGGCGGAGGGCGGCGCGCAACGCGGTGGCGAAGGACGAGCAGTCCGCGCCCACCTCGCGCTGGTTGATGATGCTCTGGTTGTCCCGGTGCAGGTACTCGATGGGATCCTCGATGGTGAGGATGTGCTCGATGCGGGTGGCGTTGATCAGGTCGATCATGGCCGCGAGCGTCGTGGACTTGCCCGAGCCGGTGGTGCCCGTCACCAGCACCATGCCGCGCTGCTCCTCGCAGATCTTGGCCAGGACGCGGGGCAGCATCAGGTCCTCGATGCTGTAGATGCGCCGCGGGATGACGCGGAGCACCATCCCGACGGTGCCGCGCTGGTTGAAGATGTTGCAGCGGAAGCGGCCCAGGGCCGGCACCGAGTAGGCCAGGTCGGCGTCCAGCTGCTCCTTGAACTTCGCCTTCTGCCGGTCCGTGGCCATGATGCTGTAGGCCATGGCGATGGTGTCCTCCTGCACCAGCCGCTTGAACTGGGTCAAGGGCGTGAGGCGGCCCTTGATGCGGGCGATGGGGTAGTTGCCGACCTTGAGGTGCAGGTCGGACGCGCCCAGCTCGCAGGTGGTGGTGAGCAGTTCGTTGATATGCATGGGGTCTCCCGGGAGCCGGGCGGAAGTTGAGGGTGCCCATCATCTTAGACCGCACGCCACGGAAGGGAAGGGGAAGGGGGGGGGAACGGTAATTCACCTTCGCAATCGCCGGGGGCCCTGGTAAAATCGAAGGTTCTGCCGGAAGCGGGGCCAAGCGCGCCCGCCCCCGTCGGCCTGCCGAGAGTCGTCCCATGCAGCCTGAGGCCCCCATGACCCCGATCAACAAGATCCGCAACATCGCCATCATCGCCCACGTGGACCACGGGAAGACCACCCTCGTGGATGCCATGTTCAAGGGCGCCCACATGTTCCGGGACAACCAGAAGGTCCAGGAGCGGGCCATGGACAGCAACGACCAGGAGCGGGAGCGCGGCATCACCATCCTGGCCAAGACCACGTCCATCCACTGGGCCGGCCACCGCTTCAACATCGTGGACACCCCGGGCCACGCGGACTTCGGCGGCGAGGTGGAGCGCGTCCTCTCCATGGTGGATTCGGTGCTGCTGGTGGTGGACGCCTTCGACGGCCCCATGCCCCAGACCAAGTTCGTCACCCGCAAGGCTCTCGAGCTGGGCCTGAAGCCCATCGTGGTGATCAACAAGGTGGACCGCCCCGGCGCGCGGCCCCAGTTCGCCCATGACGCGGTCTTCGAGCTCTTCATGGAGCTGGGCGCCACCGACGCGCAGCTGGACTTCCCCACGGTCTTCGCCAGCGCCAAGCTGGGCTACGCGATGCTGGACATCAACGACAACAGCGAGACGCTGGATCCCCTCTTCGACACCATCTCGAAGTACTGCCCGCCCCCCAGCGGCGACCCCGACGCGCCCCTCCAGATGCTCGTCACCCTCATGGACTACAGCGACTTCGTGGGGCAGATCGGCATCGGTCGCATCTTCAACGGCCGCATCAAGGTGGGCGAGAGCGTCGCCCTGGTGAAGCGGGACGGCTCCATCCAGAACCACAAGGTGACCCAGCTCTACGGCTTCGAGGGCCTCACCCGCGTGCCCCAGACGGAAGCGGGCACCGGCGAGATCGTGGCCATCGCCGGCATCCCCGACATCCGCGTGGGCGAGACCATCGCCTCGGCGGACGCCCCCGTGGGCCTCGACTACGTGGACATCGACGAGCCCACCATCTCCATGGTCTTCATGGTCAACGCCGGCCCCTTCGCCGGCCAGGACGGCAAGCAGATCCAGTCCCGCCGCATCCGCGAGCGCCTCATGAAGGAGCTCCAGCACAACGTGGCCCTGCGGGTGGAGGACACGGAGACGCCGGACGCCTTCAAGGTCAGCGGCCGCGGCGAGCTGCACCTCAGCGTCCTCATCGAGACCATGCGCCGGGAGGGCTTCGAGCTCTGTGTCTCCCGCCCCGAGGTGATCCTCCACATCGACCCTGTCACCGGCGAGAAGCTCGAACCCTACGAGGACGTCACCATCGACATCCCCGAGGTCTACATGGGCGTGACCATGGAGCACATGGGCAACCGCAAGGCCGAGATGCAGGACATGCACAACGAGAACGGCCAGCTCCGCCTCCACTTCAAGATCCCGTCCCGCGGCCTCATCGGCTTCCGCAGCGAGTTCATGACGGACACCCGCGGCGAGGGCGTGATCCACAGCCTCTTCAGCCACTACGGCCCCCACAAGGGCGAGCTGCCGGGCCGCAAGAACGGCGTGCTCATCTCCATGGAGACCTGCGAGACCGTGGGCTTCGCCCTCATGAACCTGGAGGACCGGGGCGTCATCTTCCTGCACCCCGGCGTGAAGTGCTACGCGGGCATGATCGTCGGCGAGCACGCCCGGGAGAACGACCTGGTGGTGAACGTCGCGAAGGGCAAGAAGCTCTCCAACATGCGCTCCAGCGGCGCCGACGAGGCCACCCGCCTCACGCCCCCCAAGGAGTTCACCCTGGAGCAGGCCCTCGAGTACATCGAAGGCGACGAGCTGGTGGAAGTGACCCCCAACTTCATCCGCATGCGCAAGCGCATCCTGGACGAGGCCGAGCGGAAAAAGTCGGAAAAGCGGGCGATGGTCTAGGATCGGCCCCTCGGGTGGGCCTGGCCGCTTGAGCGTGCCCGGCGCCTGCGCAACCTCCGGATTCGAAGCGGAAGCCAGAAAAGCGGGCCCTGGTCCTGGTGGGGCCCCGCGAGGTCCGGGCCTGGTGCGCTCGGCCCGGCATAAGATCCGGGGGCAGGCCTGCCCCCGGCCCCGCCCAAATCGCACCGGGTGGCGATGCATGGGTTGACGCGGGCCGGGCAGGCTCCCACCTTTCCCGTACTCTGCCGACCGCCCTTGTTTCTTGAGCCGCCCGTTCCCGGGAGGCTTGCCGGCGGGACGATGGGAGGCCCCATGAATGTCCCCGCCACCCTGTCACTTAAAGCCTTCGCGGTTTCGGCCGGGCTGGCCCTCGTCGCGGCCCTCGGCTGCACCGGCGGCGGGGGCGGCGGGAATGGGGGCGGCGGCCAAGCCACGGCCCCCACCATCACCCAGCAGCCCTCGAACCAGGCCACTACCGTCGGCCGGCCGGCCACCTTCACCGTGGCCGCCGCCGGGGCCGCGAGCTACCAGTGGCAGGCGGGCACCACCGACATCCCCGGCGCCACGTCGGCCACCTACACCCTGCCGGCGGCCACCCAGGCCCAGAACGGCGCCACCTACCGGGCCCTGGCGGTGAACGCCGCCGGCACCACCGCCAGCAACCCCGCCACCCTCACCGTCAATCCGCTCCCGACCTTCACCGTCCAGCCCGCGGGCCTCGCCGTGACGGCGCCGGCTCCCGCCACCTTCACGGCCACGGCCACGGGAGGGACGGCGCCCCTCGCCGCCCAGTGGCAGCGGAACGGGGTGGCCATCCCGGGGGCGACGGCCTTCACCTACACC
>JBGAST010000097.1:0-4516 GCA_044229575.1 Holophagaceae bacterium
CGGTCTGGCCATCGAGGATGGGGAGTTTCCACCCAACCGAGGAACCGGAAGGACCCGACGCTGGCGAGCGTGGACGTCGCGGCGCCCACCAGGGCGCGGATCGAAGTCACCGTGGAGCCGGAAGGAGGGGACACCTCGGCCGTCAGCTGCGCGGCCCCGCCGATGGCGAGGGGAAGGAGCAGGTAGGTTAGCCAGGTCGCACTCACGCCCCCAGCATCACCACCGGGGGGGGGACGCAAGGGGCGGGGTTGGCAACCCCCTCCCCATAGTGGGTTTCAAGCGACCAATAGAAGGACCCCGGCGAACCACCATGGGGCAGCCGGAGACGCCATGCTGCAAACGATCATGAGGGTCCTCCTCAAGGCCCACGTGAAGGGCCACTACCGGGTCCAGAACGGCAAGGTCGTCTACATCGCGGACTACGACACGAAGGTCCACGGGGAGCACCCCCAGGCCGAACTTCACCAGCGGACGGCCATGGGGGTCCACAAGGAGAAGGGCCCATACCTCCGGGCGACCGACGCCCAGGACCTGGCCGCGATCAAGCTGGTGGCCGACGAACTGGGCGTGAAGATCCAGAGCACCCGGCGCGCCGGAGCCAACCACCACGGCCGGGTGGGGGCCTATGACCATGTCCACTTCGCCTCCGAGGCCGACGCCGCCAAGGTGATGCAGGGCCTGGAGCACGGCGTGGCGCCCAAAGAGCAGCCAGCTCCAGGGCCGGACGCCGGGCCACCTAAGCCCGTGCCTGTGGTTGCCCAGGAGACGCCCGCTCCCGAGCCAGCCCCAGCGGCGCCTGTGGAGCCCCCGGCCCCGCCGCCTGCCCCGGAGCCTCCAAAGGCCGCTCCGTGGACGCCCAGCAAGAGCAGCATGAAGACGGGGTGGGGCCTGACCAACACCCTCCCCGGCCACAACAAGAGCTACCGGGTGGAGGTCCACCAGCAGCCGAACGGGAAGTTCTGCGTCCTCGCGGCCTGGGGAAAGACCGGCAAGGCTCAGGTCCAGTTCGTCAAGTGGAAGGACGTGAACAGCCTGGACGCCGCGGACGACTACGCCGGGCAGCTGGTGAAGCAGAAGATGGGCAACGGCTACGAGCTGGCGAACATCCCGCCGCTCGCATGGGATCCGGTGCCGGGGATTGGGCAGCCACAGGACCAGATGGAAACCCTGGTGAAACTGGATCACGCCATTAAGGCGGAGAAGACCCCTGAGATGAAGGCCGGCCAGGCGCTGGGCATGGCGACAGCCCTAGACTTGGCCGAGAACACCCAGGCATCGAAGGCGGCCTCGGGCATATCCTCGAAGGCCTACGCCGCCCAGTACCAGGGCAATACACAGGAGGCCGTGAAATTCCACGCCGCTGCCAGCCTCGCGCACGCCTCGATGGCTGGCCTTGGGGACCAGGAGGCATTCCCCCCTGCGCAAGAGAAGTACCAGGGATTCCACATGGCCCTCTTCGACGCCCATAGCCAACTGGCGACGCTGCTCAATGGCGAGGACCCCGCCATCGTGAGCGTGGAGCACGACCCAGTGCTGGCGAAGCACCTGGACGACTGGGCGGCCATGACGAGCGAAATGGAGGCCAAGGGGATGCTCGGGATCTGGCCCCACGAGAAGAGTCTCGCGGCGAACAAGGGCTGGGCGCAGCTGCAGGACATGAGGGACGCCGCCAAGAAGCGGTGGAACATGGCATCCGCAATCCAGAGTTTCTACGAGAAGAAGGGCAACACCGAGGAGGCCGCTTCCTGGGCCGTCGCCAGGAAGGCGTGGTTCGCCAACTATCAAACAGCGACAGCGGCGATGGACATCCAGAGCGAAGAGGCCAATAAGGCCGCAGCCGCCAAGCCCAACCCGAAGTACGCGGACACGGACTGGATGCTGGTCTCCGCGAAGGCATCGGCGTGGAAGAACCTGGGCGAGAAAATCGACGCTGTCGTGGCAGGGGATGCTCCGGCGCCCGAGATCCTACCCGCCGGCGCAGCGGAGTACATGAACCTGTGCAAGCTGCTCGCCGTCATCGCCCACCACAAGGGCCTCGCTGGGGCGCCATGGAGCGGCATGCCCGGATCCTCGTGGGCCTCCGCCTCCCAGATCTGGGCCAAGCGCGCGAAGTTCATGGCCACCCAGGTCGGGTGAGCCCATGACCACCAAGCACTCGAAGGACCACTGACGCACCACGGCCTCCGGGAAGGTGGTCCACGTCGCCGGCCACGACTACGTGGTCGAGGACACCGATGCGGAATTCAACGCCATCTTCGGGAAGGTGGAAGAGCCCGCGGCGCCGGAACCCGAGCCCCAGCCAAAGGACCCCGAGCTGGAGGCCGAGTTTGAGGCCATCTTCGGCGACACAGCGGCGGCCCCAGCACCCCCCAAGCCTCCTGATCCAAAGCCGGACTACAGCGACTCCAGCCAAGGCATCAAGGCCTGGACCGGGAAGCACCACCCGGACGTCGAGTATGGCGGGTGCGTGGCGGTGTTCGTGAAGGCGGGCGTGAAGAACACCGTCCAGATCACGCTTCCACCGGACATCAAGGCCCACGCGGGGGAGATCGTCCAGGACTTGAAGGAATTGGGACTCCAGGCGAAGTGGATGCCCATCAAGCACAAGCTCATGGTCACCCTCCCCGGAACGCCCAACGCCAGCGGCAAGGCGGATGCGCACATGCTGCACGGATACATGAAGACCCTGGGTGGGAAGGCGGCACCGGCTGCGGCGCCAACGCCGAAGACCGTCACCCCCACGCCAGTGGTCGTCACCGCCACGTCGTCCCAGGCGAAGGCCGGGACCATGAACGGCTGGAAGCAGATCGGGCCCCAGAAGGGCAGCAACCCGGGCGGGCTCTACCAGGACGCCTACGGCAAGAAGTGGTACGTCAAGTTCCCAGCCTCCGAGGACCGCGCGAAGAACGAGCTGCTGGCGTCCAAGCTCTACAAATACGCCGGCCTGGCTGTGCCCAGCCTGAAGCTGGTGAACGACGGCAAGCGGGTGGGCATCGCCTCGGCGTGGCAGGAAGGCCTGCAGCAGTCGGCGAAGGCGCTCAAGGCGGCGCCCGGCGGCAAGGAAGGCTTCGGGGTCGATGCCTGGCTGGCAAACTGGGACGCCGCGGGCCTCACCAACGACAACATGCTCATCGCGCCCAACGGCCACGCCGTCCGGGTGGACGTCGGCGGGGCGCTCCTCTACCGGGCCCAAGGCACCCCCAAGGGTGACGCCTTCGGCAACGTGGTGAACGAGATTCACACCCTGGTGGACCCCGCCGCGAACCCCAACACTGCCGCGATCTTCAAGGGCATGAGCCGGGACGAGATCAACCAGGCCATGGCGAAGGTCCTGGAGATCCCGGACGACGAGATCAAGGCCGCGGTGATGAAGTGGGGCCCAGGGGGCGCGAAGGAGAAAGAGGCGCTGGCCGCCAAGCTGGTGGCGCGGAAAGCCTACCTGGCCAAGCAGTACCCAGACGCCAACGCCATCGCCAACCCGCCCAAGCCGGACCCGCGCAACCTCAAGGTGAATGCCTCCCTGCTCCCCAAGCAGCCGAACTTCCTCAACTGGAACGGCCAGGGCAAGGGACTGTCCAGCAGCGAAGCGGTGAACAAGGCGAACCAGAAGGACGTGGAGGCCATCTATGAGGCAGCGTCCAAGGGCAACCTGCCGGGGCTCCAGGGGTACCAGTACGAGGTCGTGGACAAGGCCACCGGCGCCGTGCTGGGCACCAAGCCCATCGGTGAGCACCCGAGCCAGCACGTCCAGGCGTACTGGGCCGAGTGCGCGAGCTTCCTGGAAGTCATCGCCAACCCCAGCGCGAAGAAGCAGAAGTCCTACGCCGCCGAGGACACCGAGGACATCGACAGCCTCTCCGAGGCCTTCCCGAACCGGCCCCCCGGCACCACCGTGGCCGCCATCCCGGCGGACGAACGCCTGGGCTGGTGGATGACGCTGGGCGTCGTGGAGTCCGTGGAGGAGCTGCGCCCGAAGAACCTGAAGAACGTCACGCCCGACCTCAAGCTGAAGGTGAAGCAGCAGTACGCCAAGATGACCGAAGGCCTGAAGTCCTGGCTGAAGAACGTCCAGTCCAGCGGGTCCTCGAACTTCGGGAACAAGGGCCTCACCCCCCAACAGAAGCAGCTCGTGAAGGAGAGCTACACCCACGCGGTGGAATTCCCGGAAGGGACGATCACCCGCAGGTGGCTCGAGCTGCAGCAGGACATGGTTCCCCTCATGGCCAACGCCCCGGTGGGGCTCGTCTTCGAGAACCCGCGCTCCACCTGCTCGTCGATGCGCGCCGACTGGGGTGAGCACCCGCACTTCGGCGGAGCGGCGAAGAACGGCGCCCTGCTCGAGATCCACTACGCCAAGGGCGCGAAGGGCCTGCCCACGGCCGGGAGCGGTGGCTACGCCTCGGAAGAGGAGATCACGACCCTCCCGGGCCAGCGGTACATGGTCCTCGAGAAGAAAAAGCACCCCAGCGGGAAGCCCCACTACGTGCTCCTCGCCCTCCCACCCGACCCCACCTAC
>JBGAST010000098.1:0-4207 GCA_044229575.1 Holophagaceae bacterium
TCGCCATCGGCATGCCCGCCCACGCCAAGCGCCTCAAGCCCGACGCCCCGGACCCCGTGGCGGCGCGGCATCCGGAGTTGAAGCGGTAGGTCGCCCGAGGCCCTGAAGGGCCGCTTCAGCGGGCCAGCTCCACCAGGTAGTCCACGAAGGACCGCACGGCGTCGTCGAAGCCCCGCAGCTTGGGGTTCGTGCTGTCGATGAGGTAGTACTCGTCCGGGGCGTGGGCGCCGCTGCCGTGGCCCAGGCCGAAGTGGCCGGAAGGCAGGCTGAGGGGCGGGCCGGTGAAGACCCAGCCCGGGTAGGAGCCAGCATTGCGGGGCCAGAGGGGCGCGTCGAGGCCGTGCTGCCGGTAGGTGGCGATCTGCTTCTGGATGAGGGGCGCATCGGGGGCGGTCTGGGTGGGGTCATAGCCGCCGCTGGGCGCCACGGCGATGTCGCCGAAGCCCCGCCTGGCGAGGTGGGCCTTCAGGGCCGCGATGGCGCCTTCGTAGGTCATGCCGGGCACGAGGCGCAGGTCCAGCTTCGCCACCGCGCGATGGGGCAGGACCGTCTTGCCGCCGGGCCCCGTATAGCCCGCCACCAGGCCCTCGATGTTCACCGTGGGCCGGGACACGAGGGCCGCGAGGGCCTCCCGCCAGGAGGCGTCGTGGGCCCAGGCCTTCACCCCGAGCAGCTGCTTGGCCTCGGCCTCGCTCTGCCGCCGGGCCGCGAGGTCGATGAGCTTCACCTCCTCGGCGGAGACGGGCCGGGCCTTGTCCGCAAATCCATCGATGGCCGGGTCGCCGGCGGCGTCCACCAGGGTGGCCAGGGCCTGCACCAGATGGAAGGCCGGGCTGTCCAGGCGGGCCCGGTTGGCGGAGTGGACGTCCTTCGCGGGGCCCCGGCCCCACGCGGCGCCGTCGGCGATGAGCTCGAGCTCGACCACCCCCTTGGCGCCGAGGGATACGGTGACTTCGCCGTCGGAGCCCTGGCTGGCGCTGGGCATGAAGACGCCCATCGTCCCCGCCAGGGCGGCCTGGACCTCCGGCTTCCGCACCACCTGGGCGAAATGGGGGGAGCCGATCTCCTCCTCCCCTTCCGCCACCAGCACCAGGTTGACGGGCAGCTTCCGGCCCGCCCCGCGGAAGGCGTGGAGGGCCGCCAAGAAGGCCGCTTCCGGCCCCTTCTGGTTTACCGCACCCCGGCCCATGAGGACCTTCCCGAAGCCAGGCTTGTCCACCAGGCGCGCTTCCAGCGGGGGCGAGGACCATTCCTTCGGATCAAACTGCTTCACGTCGTACATGAAGTAGAGCCCCACGGTGCGGGCGGCCCCCGCGTCCAGGGTGGCGAAGACGCCGGGCTTGCCGTCGGTGGGGACCCGCTCCACCCGCTGGAATCCGGCCTCCTTCAGCAGGGTCATCATGCGTTCGACCCCGGCCTCCGAATTCAGCCCCTCCGCCGCGATGCTGGGCAGGGCGATCCAGTCCTGGAGGCGCTTCACCGCCTCGCCGTGCCGGGCGCGGATCTGGTCGTAGACGGGCTGGAGGCTGGACGCGGGCGGAGCCTGGGCGGCCAGGGGCGGGGCGGCGAGGGCGGGGGCCAGCAGAAGGGCGGCCAGTCGCATGGGGACTCCGGAAGGAAGGGGCAGGTCATCTTGAGCCACCGGCGGAAATCCCACCAGGGGCCGCCGGGGCGACCCGGACGGGGGCCCCTCCTGATCTCTCCGGAGCTCTAGGCCTTCCCCGCTTCCGTGTATAGTGATCCAGCCGATCAAACTGAAATCGCCGTAGCGGTTGCATACACACCAAATCCCCGGGGACATTTATGCGCAATCTCACACGTATCGCGGCTTTAATTATGGTTATATCCGGCGTAATCCATGCCAGGCAATCGCCGCCCCCGTTCAATATCAACATGGACCGGGTCGAGATAACGCGCAAAAGCAACTTCGCGAAGTCCAAGACCTATTTCATTCCGACAGTCTACTTGCGCGTCATGGCGCGGACTCAATCCACCATCAGGAGCAAGGATTCCTCGGGCGCATCGGTCAAGGCCAAGATTTTCATCGATGGAATCGAGAAATCGCTGTTTCAGGGCCTCGCGAAGCAGGTGTATGACGACCTGGTCGCCAAAGTCCGGGCCGCTGGGTACACGGTGCTCACCTACGAGGACGTCAAACCCGAGTTGGCCAGCATGGAGCGCATGAAGGTGAACGGGAAATTCGGCTTCCCGACCAAACTCTCCGACGGCGCCAGCGGAGTTGATTTCGCGATCGTGACGCCCTCGGACGAGCAGGCGCTGGACTACGGCATCACAGGAATCATTTTCCGATACCGGGATCTCGCCAAGAAGAAGGACGCGGTGGTCCTGGTTCCGGACATCTCTTTCAGCATCTCTGAAGTCACCGGAAAGACGGACAGCGATATTTGGGGCAAGTCCGCTTCACTTGCAGTCCTTCCACCCATGCGGCTGCACGCGGCCACGGTGTATGGCAATGACGGCACGATCTACATCAAGGAGCACGGAAGCAGGCTCGCCGCCGAGGTTGCGGGCACGGCCAAAAAAGTATCGCAAGAAAACTTCGACTACGCGGGTTGGTCCCGGACAACGGGAGACTACCTCTTCACGATCGATCCGGCCGCCGTGTCCATGGGCATCCTGCGGGTGGGTTACGCGGTCAACGACCTCGCGGTGAAAACGATCAAGTCGGAACACAAATGAGCTGCCGGTCCGGATCGGGGTGGGGGGCGGAATAGCACTGGGGCGGCTCCAGGAGGGCAAGGACAGCCCGGGCCCAGGGTGCGCGATGGCGCCGTGCAGCCCCTTCCACCCCGCGCCCTGGACGATCCGTCCCGGGATGTGATGAAGCCGGGGCCGTCCGGAGGTACCCTAGGGGTTTCCAGCGGACGACACCATGCGCCATTTCCTGTGCCTCTCCCTCGCGACCCCGGTCCTCCTCGCCCAGGCGCCCCCAGCCCCGGCGCCGAAGGCAGCCGTGGACCTCAAGGCCCTCGAAGCCCTCCGGCTCGAGAACCCCGTCGAGGCCTTCGCGAAGGCCAAGGCCCTCCTGCCCGCCAGCCGGCCTCCCTTCGACCGGGCGAGCCTGCCGGCCGCCTTCGCCAGCATCCGGGAATGGAACAGCCAGCTCGACCTCTACCGGGCCGTCTATGACAGCGGCGTCGCCTGCGGCCGCTTCGAGGAGGCGCGGGAAGTCGCCGCGAAGGCCCGGGACATGGCCGCCGATCTGCAGAAGGAATCCGCCGCCGCCTTCAATGCCTACAAGGCCACCTGGGAGAAGGCGGGGGAGGAATCCCTCCAGGCTCTCGCGGAGATGAAGACCCTCGAGGCGGAGGTTGAAGCGCACCGGGCCGCCAAGGCCGCCCCGGCCAAGCCCGACAAGAAGCAGACGATGGAAGAGGCCAATGCGGAGCTCGTGGCCCAGGCCGAAGCCGTGCAGCGGCAGGCCGAAGCCGCCAAGCGGCTGGCCTTCCTCAAGGCCAACGAAGCCAGCCTCCGGGAAAACGTCGAAAAGGCCAAGAAGGTGATGGTCCCCCTGGAACGCCCGCTGAAGGACCTCGAGACGCGGACCCGCGGGTTCGAAGGCGCCATCGCCCAGTGGGACAAGTACCTCCAGGAGGAGGCGGAGGACATCGCCAAGAAGTACAAGGGCGACAAGGCCACCTATGCGGCCGGGCTCCTGCGGGGCGTCGCGCCCAAACCCGAGAACAAGGAGGCCGCTCTCGTGGCCCTGCACCGCGCCACCGTCCTGGATCCCCGGAACGCCGCCATCCAGAAGCGGATCGCCCAGCTCCGCGGCCATGCCCCCGCCCCCGCGCCCACCAAGGGGAAGGCGAAGAAGGGCCGGGCCTGAGCCCGGCCGCCCGGGCGAGGATTCAGCGCCTCCGGGTTGGAGGCCTTCCGCCTAGGGCCAGCACTTCAGCTCGCAATCGCTCAGGTCCGAGGGCAGCGGGCAGCCCAGCCAGGTGACGGTGCAGGGGCCCGTGCTCTTCTTGCCGGCCCCCTCGACCTGCAGTGCATCCAGGGGCGAAAGGGTTCGCAGGGTTTCCAGGCTGAGGGTCAGCTGCTTCACGGCGGGTCTCCATGGATCGAGGGGGTTTGGCCCGAAGGATACACCGCCCGCAGAGCGAGCGGCGCGCGCGCCGCGGCGCGGCGCGGCGGCCCCAAAGTGAGTTATAGAGCCCGTCCCCACAGACGGGTTGTAGTACGG
>JBGAST010000099.1:0-4202 GCA_044229575.1 Holophagaceae bacterium
TGCGCGCAAGCCTCGGGCACGCTGACTTGGCTGCTGGCTGACTTGGTGCTGACTGCATCCGGCGCGGTGGCGACGTTCCGTTATGCGGGCATCTACAACGACACGCCGACCAGCCCCGCCGACCCCAGGCTGAGCAGGAGGCCGGCGAAGACCGAGACCCCCTTAAACGCCGCCGAATCGCTGCCTGGCAGGTAGGGATAGGCGACGATGACCGCGAACAGCCAGAGGAGGACGGTGGCGATCCGCCGGGTGGGCTCCGCCGTCTCCGGGTGCACGCCGGGAATGGCCAGCGCCCCGGCCTGCACCGCGGTGGAGAGCCGGTGCACCCCCCGCGCGAGGAGGCGCGTCCCGAGGAAGATCAGGACGACCACCGCCATCTTGGGGAGAAAGTGCAGCGTGCCCGCGCCCAGCCGTCGCAACAGATCCAGCAGCACCTCCCCGAGTTGTTCCCCCCAGGGCCTGGTCCAGGGGAAGCGGGTGAGGACGAAGGTGACGTAGAGGTAGCAGAGGGCCAGGCCCAGGGTCCACATCCCCGCGGACGTCAGCAGGTGAATGGGGCGCACGGCGAGCCGGGGGTCGAACACCCCCGCGAGTCGCCGGAACGGCGCGGGAAGGCTGGCCCGGCGCAACTGGCCGGCCTGGCTGTCCAGCCAGTGGCGCAGCCGGAGCAGGATGCGCAACCCGAGGAGCAACAAAATGGTTGCGACGGCAGCGAGCCCGCTGGCGATGGCCAGGGCCCGGACGCTGCGGGCTTCGAGATCGTCCCGGACCCCGGCCTGGAGCTGGGTCGCCGCGGCCTCCGCGGCGCCAGCGACGGTGGCCCCGGCCAGGGTATCCACGTCGCCGAGCACGATCATGAACGCGCGCTCGCCTCCCAGCCGCACCAGGACCCCGTCGTGGAGGGGCTCGAGGCTCACCGAATCCGCCCCGCGCTCCAGCAGGTGCGCGATCCGGGTCTCCGCGGCGAGGGCGCGCTCCCCGGCGGTGCTGGCGCCGACCGGGGCCCGCAGCGTGGCGATGGTCCGTGCCCCGAGGCGGATGACGCCGCTATCGGCGGGGACCGCCGCCGGCCCTTGCAGCAGCAGGAGTGCGAGCGCCGCCATCATGGCGCGGCGCCCTGGAGCGGGGGGGCCGGCGCCCGGGTGAGGAAGAGGGTCTGGGTGGGGTAGGCGAACTCGATCCCCTCGCGGGCGAACTGCTCAAGGAGGCTCAGGTTGATCTGCTGCTGGATGTCCATGTAGCGATTGTAGTCCGGGTCCAGGACGAAGTACACCACCTCGACGGAAAGCGCGAAGTCCCCGAACGCCGTGAAGTGGGCCCGGTCGAATCGGGTGGGGGAGGCGCTTTCCACCGCGGCCCGCACCAGGCCGGGAATCCTCCGCACCCGCTCGGCGCTGGTCTGGTAGGTCACCCCGAGGGAGAACACGACCCGCCGTTCCTTCATCCGCTGGAAGTTGCGGATACGCGCGTTGAGCAGGTTGGAGTTGGAGAAGATGAGCTGCTCGCCCCAGAGGCTCCGGACCCGGGTGGTCTTGAGGCCCACCTGCTCCACCGTGCCCATGAGATCGTCCACGATGATGAAGTCGCCGACTTCGAAGGGGCGATCCAGCACGAAGGGCACTCCAGACCACCAGGTGGATCAGGAAACGGAGCACGCCGATGGTGGTCCGGTCCAGGACGCTCCCCTCCTGGGACTCGGAGATGCCGCGACGAACCAGCCCCACCAGCAGGGTGGTGCCCCAGAGGCCCGCCTGGAGGCCGAGGGCCGCAATCGTCACGACCTGGAGCAGGCGGCCGGCGGCCGGCGTCCCCGGGAGGGCGGCGGCGCCGGCGGCGGCACTGAGGGCAAGCAGGAACCATCCCTTGGTCCGGGCCACGACGTCGCGAAGCAGATCGTCGAGGGTATTGCTGGTCCGTCCCGCCAGGCGCGTGAGTCGGCTGACCAGCAGGCGGCGCAACCCGAAGAGCAGGGTGGCGAGGATGGCGGCGATGGCGGGACCAAGCACCCACGCCGGGACGTCGAGGGCCAGCAGGGGGCGGAGCAGGTCGTGGAGGGATGCATCCATGCGAGTCACTCCCGCGGCAGGGAAGGCGAACGACGGGGCGCCACCGCGGGCGGCAGCCCGTACACCCGGCGCTGCCGGGCGAGCCAGCGCAGCATCCGCCGGAAGGACGGGCGCTGCAGGGGTTGCGAGATCCGGTACAGCCGGCGCCAGATGGCGTACAGCATCCGCCGCACCTCGCCGGGGGGAAGCCAGCGACGCGGCGACCCCAGAGCCTGGTAGTACAGCACCAGGCGGCTCGGCGGATCACCGGGCCGCAGCGACGGCTGTTCGTAGGGCAGCGCCAGGGCGAGGGCGCGCTGGGAGCGGACCAGGCGCCAGAGCCAGGGGCTCTCCCGGTCCACTTCGCCGACGATCGCCGTCAGTGGGGCACCCTGGAACCGGCGGGCATCCCGTTCGAAGCAGGCGCGAAGCCGGGCGCGGAGCCGGGGGCCGAGTCCCCGCCCGCGCACCCGCGGATGGGTGGCCAGGTAGCCCACCATCCCCAGCTGGAGGCTTCCGAGATAGGTCCCGCTCGCCAGCCCCACGACGGTGCGCCCCTGCACCGCCACCAGCAGGTGCCAGCGCGCGTCAGTCCAGACCCGCGCCTGGGCCTCCCGCAGCGTCGCCCGCCATTCCTGCCAGTCCACCACCTCCCCCGCCGGCAGTACGCCACGGAGCACCCGGTGGGCGGCGCGCACCATCGGATCCCGCGGATCGTGCAGCTCCCGGATGCGGATCGGCCCGCGGCGGCGCGCTGCGACGGCCACCCGTCACTGTCCCGGCAGGGGCGGCCGGCCGGGCGACGCCGGAGCCGCCAGGGGCGGGAGGGAAAGCTTGAAGAGCCGCCGGGCGTTTTCGTACAGCAGCGCGTGCCGATCGGCCTCGGGGAGCCGGAGCCCGGCGACGAAGTCGAGGTACGAGCGCATGGAGCAGATGGGCCAATCCGTGCCGTACAGGAACCGGTCCGGCTCGCCGGCATAGAGGATGACGTCCCCGATCTGGTCGGTCATGTACTGCTCGAACGCCTCGGTGAACTCCCCGAGCACGAGGCCGGAGATATCGGCGTAGACGTTCGGATTCTTGTACACCACCTCCATGCAGTCCACCAGCCAGGGATTGCCGAGGTGACAGATCACCAGCTTGAGCCCGGGGTGATCCACCGCGACCTCATCCACCTCGAGCGGGTGGGCGTACTTCACCTTGCCGCGCGGGCTGTAGGTGTCGCCGCTGTGAATCATGACCGGGACGTCGAACTCCTCCGCCAGCTCATAGACCACCTGCAGCCGACGGTCGTGGGGATAGAAGTGCTCGTATCCCGGATAGAGCTTGAGCCCTTTCACCAGGCCGGCCTGGAGGAACTCGGCCAGCTCGCGGAGGTCACGCTGCTTGTAGTGTTCGTAGCTGATGCCGGCGACGACGTCGAGACAGGGAATCCGGTCCACCGCCCGAACCACCTGGGCGGCGGAGGGCCGGTGCGGGGAGACGAGGTAGCTGGTGAGCACCAGGGCGTGTCCCACCCCGGCCTCCTCCATCGAGGCGAGCAGCTTGTCCAGGCTCCCTTCCAGGGAGATCGCCACCTGTTCGTGGTAATTGTTCAGGTGGACGTGGCAGTCAATGATCATGCGGGGGTCCGTTCCGGCTCGGGGTCATGGCCCAGTTCCAGGCGGAGGGCGCGCTCATAGGCGCGGAACAGGTCGCCGCGGGTCACCAGGCCCATCAGGTACCGATTCTCCTCGCGATCCACCACGGGGAGCAGGTCCACATCCAGCGCGGCCATGCGCCGGAGGGCGGTCAGGAGTGTGTCCTCCGGCAGCACCCGACCGGCCACGGGGCGCATCAGGTCCCGGGCGGTCGGCCCCGGACCCTCCGGGGGAGCGGGGCCGACGTCGCCGAGCGCGACCTGCCCCTCCAGTCGACCGTCCGAGGCGACGACCGGATAGAAGGACTGGGGCGATTCCCGGACCAGCCGCAGCGCTTCCGCGTGGGAGGCATCCGGCGCCAGGCGGTGCAGTGCCGGGCGCAGGCACTCCGCCACCGTGCTCCGGGCGAGCACCGCGGCGTCCGCCCCGCGGGTGAGCACGATGCCCCGGCGCACCAGCCACTCCGTGTAAATGGACTCCGGGTGCAACCGGCGTGCGACCACGAACGCCACCGTGC
>JBGAST010000009.1:0-96733 GCA_044229575.1 Holophagaceae bacterium
CAGGCGGCCCTCGACTCCTCGGAGGAGTTCTGGGCCGACCAGTACCGCTTCCGCCGGGCGGACGGCTCCTACGCCATCGTGGAGGACCGGGCCGTCATCACCCGGGACCCCGGGGGCCGCGCCCTCCGAGTGCTGGGGGCCATGCGGGACATCTCCGAACGCAAGCAGGCGGAGGAGGCCCTCCGAGAACGGGAGCACCTCTACCGCTCCCTCTTCGAGAACATGCTGAACGGTTTCGCCCACTGCCGCATGGTCCGGGAGGAGGGCCGGCCCCTCGACTTCGTCTACCTCAGCGTGAACCAGGCCTTCGAAGACCTGACGGGCCTGAAGGACGTGGTGGGCCGGCGGATCTCCGAACTGGTCCCGGGCATCCAGGAGCGGGACGCGGAGCTGTTCGAGCTTTACGCCCGGGTGGCCGCCGGCGGGCCGCCGGAGAAGTTCGAGCGCTACATCGAGACCATGGGCATCTGGTTCGCCGTCGCGGTCTACAGCCCCAAGCCGGATCACTTCGTCGCCCTCTTCGACGTGATCACCGAGCGGAAGGTCGCGGAGCGGGCCCTGCGGGACAGCGAAGAGAAGCTGCGGATGATCATCGAGCACAGCCGGCAGCTCTTCTACACCCACGCCGTGGACAACACGGTGACCTACGTGAGCCCGCAGGTGCGGGAATTCTTCGGGATCGGCCCCGAGGACAGCTACCGGCCCTGGACCGACTTCCTCACCGAGCACCCCGCCAACGCGGCGGGCCTGGAGGCCACCGCCCGGGCCGTCGCCACCGGCGAGCGGCAGCCGCCCTACGAGCTGGAGCTGCGCTCGGCCACGGGCCGGGTCTTCTGGGTCGAGGTGCACGAATCGCCGGTGGTGGAGGGGGGCCGCACCGTGGCCTTGGTGGGCGCCCTCACGGACATCACCGAGACCAAGCTCGCCGGGGAACGGCTGCGCCTGCAGGGCGGAGCCCTGGAGGCCGCCGCCAACGCCATCGTCATCACCGGCCGCGACGGGGCCATCGAATGGGCCAATTCGGCCTTCACGGCGATGACCGGGTACGCCCTCGCCGAGGCCCTGGGCCGGACGCCGGGAGAGCTGCTCAAATCCGGCGTCCACGACCGGGAGTTCTACCAAAGGATGTGGGACACCCTCCTGGCCGGGGAGGTCTGGCGGGGGGAGATCGTCAACCGCCGCAAGGACGGCGGGCTCTACCCGGAGGACATGACCATCACCCCGATGGTCAACGAGCGGGGCGAGCTGACCCACTTCATCGCCATCAAGCAGGACATCAGCGCCCGCAAAGGAGCCGAACGGGAGCTCCTGGCCCTCAACCGCTCCCTCCAGATGCTCAGTGCCTGCAACGAGGCGCTGGTGCGGGCGGAAGACGAGCAGGAGCTGCTGGACGGGACCTGCCGGATCGCCGTGGAGATCGGCGGCTACCGCGCGGCCTGGGTCGGCTACGCCCGGGAGGACGCGGGCCGCAGCCTCGAGCTCATGGGCAGCGCCGGGGACGAGACCGGAGTCCTCCCGGGGCTCCGGCTCTCCTGGTCCGGGGACGCACCCACCGGGCAGGGCCCCGCGGGCACCGCCATCCGCAGCGGCCAGGCCGCCTGGTGGGCGGACGCGGCCCTGGAACCGGCGGCCCGGCAGTGGCGGGGGGCCCTGGAGCAGTGGGGCGTCCGCGGCGTCCTGGCCCTGCCCCTGAAGCGCGGGGGCGGCACCTTCGGCGTGCTCACCCTGTACTCGACCGAAACCCTGCACTTGGCGCCGAAGGACATCGACCTGCTCCAGGAAATGGCGGACGACCTGGCCTTCGGCATCGAGAACCTCCGCGCCCAGAAGGAGCGCCGGCAGATCGAGCAGGCCGTCCTGAAGATGGCCCAGGGGGTGTCCGGCCGGGCGGCGGATGCGGGGGCCGAGGACTTCGACCGCCTGACGGTGACGAGCCTCATCGAGGCCCTGGGGGCCCACGGCGGGCTCCTCGGGCGCATCGAGGGGAGCGGTGGAAGGGACGGGGCGGCGGTCCGGACCCTGCACCTGGAGGTGGGCGGCGAGACGCTCGCCAACCTCACCTACGCCCTCGCCGGCACCCCCTGCGAACAGGTGCAGGCCGGCGACACCTGTGTCTTCGAGGCGGGGGTCCAGGGGCTCTTCCCCGGGGACGCCATGCTGGCCGAGCTCGGCATCCAGGCCTATGCCGGCACCCCTCTGCGGGATTCCCGGGGCCAGACCCTGGGACTGCTGGCGGTCTTGTTCACGGCGCCGATCGAGAACCGCGCCCTGGTGGAGTCCACCCTGCGGATCTTCGCGGCCCGGGCCGCCGGGGAGCTGGAGCGCCAGGACGCGGAGCTGCGCCTCCGGGAGCAGGCCTCCCTCCTGGACAAGGCCCACGACGCCATCCTGGTGCGGGACATGGAGCATCGCGTCCTCTTCTGGAACCAGGGGGCGGAGCGCCTCTACGGCTGGACCGCCGCCGAGGCCCTGGGCCGGTCGGTGGTGGACTTCCTCTTCGATCGGCCGGACATCTTCCAGGGCCCCCAGGATCTGCTGCTGGCGGAGCGGGAGTGGAACGGCCGGATCGTGCAGCACCGCAAGGACGGCAGCGCCCTGACCGTGGAGGGCCACTGGACTCTGGTGCTCGACGAAGAGGGCCGGCCCCGCTCGGTGCTCGCCATCCACACCGACATCACCGAGCGGGTGCGGGCCGAGGAGGAGCTGCACCGGTACACCCAGCGCCTGGAAGCCCTGCGGGAGATCGACGCGGCGCTGCTGGGGGCCCGGTCCACCAGCGACCTGGCCCGGGGCGCCCTGATCCGCCTGCGGCACATCGTGCCCTTCGAGCGCGCGGCGGTGGTGCTCTTCGATGCCGGGTTCACCGAAGGCTCCCTCCTGGCGGTGGACCAGGACCGGCCCTGGCAGCCCCTCGCCGGGGAGACCCGCCCCATCGGCGAGTTCCACAACCTCAGGGACCTGACCGCGACCCCCTTCCTGGACCTGCGGGACCTGGCGGAGGTCCCGGGCTGTCCCGTGGAGCGGCTGCTGCTGGCCCAGGGCCTGCGCAACCTGGTCTACGTGCCCATGGAGAGCGAAGGCGTCCTGCTGGGCTTCGTGGCCCTGTCCGCCACCACCCCGGGCCTGCTCACCCCCGAGCACGCGGAGATCGCCCTGGACATGACCGACCAGCTCACCGTGGCCCTCCAGCACGCGCGGCTGAAGGAGGAGCTGGAGCGCGCGAACCTGCAGCTGGAATCCAAGGTGGAGGAGCGCACCGCCGAGCTGCAGACCACCGTGGCCACCCTGCAGGAGCTGGAAGGGGAGCTGCGGCAGCGGGAGGCCGAAGCCTGGGCCGCCAGCGAAGCGAAATCCACCTTCCTCTCCTCCATGAGCCACGAGCTGCGCACGCCCCTCATCGGCGTCACCGGCATGCTGGAGGTGCTCGGCCAGAGCGGCCTGGACGCCCAGCAGCGCGAGGTGGTGGGCATCATCCACGAATCGTCCGAAAGCCTCCTGCACATCATCGGGGACATCCTCGACTTCTCGAAGATCGAGGCCAACAAGCTGGAGCTGACCCTCCAGACCCTCTCGGCGCGGGCCCTGGTGGAATCCGTCGCGAACACCTTCCGGTCCGCCCTTTCCGCCAAGGGCCTGGGCCTCCTCGTGGAGGTGGATCCCGGGGTCGGCCCCGCCCACGTGGCGGACGGGATGCGCCTGCGCCAGGTCCTGAACAACTTCCTCAGCAACGCGGTGAAGTTCACCGAAAGCGGCGCCGTCACCCTCCGGCTCCGGAAGCTGGGCTCCGGCAACGGCCGGGAGACCCTGGCCTTCGAGGTCCAGGACACGGGCATCGGCGTCTCCCCGGAAGCCCAGGCCAAGCTCTTCGCGCCGTTCACCCAGGCGGAGGCCTCCACCACCCGCCGCTTCGGCGGCACGGGCCTGGGCCTGGTCATCTCCCGCCGTCTGGCGGAGCTCATGGGCGGCAGCCTCAGCATGGAGAGCGCCGTGGGGCGGGGCACCACCCTCACCCTCACCCTGGACCTGCCCCTCGGCGACGAAGGGGAGCTCCCGCAGGCCAAGGGCCTGGCGGAGACCGTGACGCGGCCCCTGCGGCCCGCCCCGACGGTGGCGGAGGCGGAGCGGGAGCATAGCCTCGTGCTGCTGGCGGAGGACCACCCCACCAACCGCCTCGTCATCACCCAGCAGGTGAACCGGGCGGGCTTCGCCCTGGAGGTGGCGGTGGACGGGCAGGAGGCCTTCGAGCGCTGGCAGAGCGGCCGCTTCGCCCTCATCCTCACGGACCTGCACATGCCGCGGATGGACGGGGTCCAGTTCACCCGGGCGGTGCGGGACCGGGAGCGGGAGCGGGGCCTGGCCCGGACGCCGATCCTCGCCCTCACCGCCAACGCTCTGGGGGGCGAGGCCGAGCGGTGCCTGGAGCTGGGCATGGACGACTACCTCATCAAGCCCGTGAACATCGCCCTCCTGGCCTCCAAGCTGCGGCAGTGGCTGCCCCACGTGGCCTGCGACGGGGCTCCGGAGCCGCCCGCCACGCCGGCCCCGGACCCCGAGCCCGGGCTCGATCCCGGCGTCCTGCTGGACCTCTGCGGCGGCGACCGGGAGGCGGCAAAGGGCATTCTGGAGGACTACCTGCGGGCCACGGAGGTGGATCTGCTCGAGCTGCGGGAGGCCCTGGCGCTCCAGGACCGGCCCGCCCTCGCGCGCCAGGCCCACCGCATCAAGGGCTCCAGCGCCATGGTCGGCGCCCGGGAACTGGCCCGGCGGGCGGCGGAGCTGGAAGCCAGCGCCCGGAACGACAGCACCGGCTGGGACCGGCTCCAGCACCTCGAGGCGGCCCTGCAGGCCGCTCTGGACGGGCTCCGCTGGGAATCCTGAAGGCTCCGCAGGCCGCGGGCCCGGCCCTGGCATCATGGATCCCCGAGGTCCCCGCCATGCCTGAAGCCGCCCTCCGCGTCCGCGGACTGAGGAAGCAGTACCCCGACGTGCTCGCGGTGGCGGGAGTGGATCTGGACGTCCTCCGGGGGGAAGTCTTCGGCCTCCTGGGTCCCAATGGCGCCGGCAAGACCACCACCCTGGAGATCATCGAGGGCCTCACCGAAGCCGACGCCGGGGAGATCGAAGTCCTGGGCCTGGACTGGAAGCGCAGCGGCTCGGAGATCCGGTCCCGCATCGGCGTGCAGCTGCAGAGCACGTCCCTCTTCAACAAGATCACGCCCCGGGAGGCCCTCGCCCTCTACGGCGGCTACTACCCCAAGGCGCGCACCGCCGACGAGCTGCTGGAGCTGGTCCAGCTCAAGGACAAGGCCGACGCCTTCCACATCACCCTCAGCGGCGGCCAGATGCAGCGCCTGGCCCTCGCCATGGCCCTCGTGAACGATCCCGAGCTGGTCTTCCTGGACGAGCCCACCACGGGCCTGGATCCCCAGGCGCGGCGCAGCCTCTGGGACGTGGTGCGCCGCATCAAGGCCGAAGGCCGGACGGTGATCCTGACCACCCACTACATGGAGGAGGCCGAGACCCTCTGCGACCGCCTCGCCATCATGGACCACGGCCGCGTGCTCACCACGGGCACACCCGCCGAGCTCATCGCCCAGCTCGCCATTCCCAGCGTGGTGGAGCTGAGCTTCGAAGGTCCGGCGCCGGCGGTGGACGGCTTCGCCGCGGCCATCGGCACGGCGGTCGAGGTGCGCGGGGACCTCTGGGAGATCCCGACCCCGGATCCGAAATCCCTGCTCCCGCGGCTGCTGGAAGCCGCCGAGGCCGCCGCCGTCCCCTACCAGCAGGTGCACGTGCGCCGGGCCACCCTGGAGGACGTATTCCTCCACAAGACCGGCCGCAGCCTGCGGGACTAGCCCCGCCACCCCTTCGAAACCTATTCCGGGAGTTCCACCGATGCTGCTCTGGCGCCAGTTCCTGATGGAGTGGAAGCTCTACGGCCGCGACCGCGCGGCCATGTTCTGGACCTTCGCCTTTCCGGTGCTGATGCTCCTGGGCTTCGGCGTGATCTTCAAGGGCGGCGACGGGCCGAAGCTCACCGTGGTGTGGGTGCCGCCGGCGCAGATGGCGGCCAAGGATGAGGCGCTGGTGAAGGCCCTGGGCCAGTTCCCCGTCAAGCTCCTGCCCCTTTCCGCGGCGGAGGCGGAAGCCCGCTGGTCCAGGGGCGAGACGGCCGTGCAGGTGGAGGCCGCCAGCGACGGCTTCCGCATGAGGGTGAACAGCTACCTGGTGGCCCAGGGGCAGATGACCGCCCAGGTCGTGCAGCAGGCCTTCCTCGTCTCCCAGTCCCAGCTGCGGGGGGAGCCGATGCCGAAGCTCATCCCCGTCTCCATGGAAAGCCCGGGCCACGCGAAGTCGGCGAACTACGCGGCCTTCCTGCTGCCGGGCCTCCTGGGCATGAACCTCATGAGCATGGGCCTCTTCGCGGTGGGGATGGTGAACGTGAGCTACCGGGAGAAGGGGAAGTTCCGCCGCCTGGCGGTGACGCCCCTGCCGAAATGGATCTTCCTCCTGGGCCAGGTGCTGCACCGCCTCACGGTGACCCTCATCCAGACGGTCTTCCTGCTCCTGGTGGGGCGCTTCGTCTTCGGCATCGTGAATGAAGGCTCCTACCTCCTGCTGGCGGCGGTGATGGTGCTGGGCACCGCCTGCTTCATGGCCATGGGCTTCGCCCTGTCCAGCTTCGCGGAGACCAGCGAGACCTACGCGGCGATCTCCAACCTCCTCTTCTTCCCCATGATGTTCCTCAGCGGCGTCTACTTCACCCTCGACGCCGCCCCGAAATGGCTGCAGCAGGCGGTCATCGTCCTGCCCCTCTCGCCCTTCCTGAAGGCCCTGCGGGCGGTGTTCAACGACGGCTCGGGGCTGGCGGCCCACGGTCTCGGCCTCGGGATCGTGGCCCTTTGGGCCGCGCTGGGCTTCGGGCTGGCGGTGAAGCGGTTCCGCTGGGCCTGATCGCGCCTAGAATCGGTCCATCATGCCCCTCCTGCCCCTGCTTCTCGGTGTTCCGGCCCTGACGGCGCCGCCTTCCCAGGCCGCCACGGCCTCCCAGCTCAAGCTCGTGGAGCAGGCCAGCCAGGAGGGCTTCCCCTTGGAGCGGCCCTTCCTCGACCGCCGCGGGCGAAAGCTGAAGGCCGCGGGCGTGTACCTGCGGGTGCGGGACGGGGCGAAGCTCTACGCCCTCGCCCTCTACGTGGACACCAAGGCCCTCGCCGCGCGCTCGAAGGGGAGGCCGCGCACCCCCGAAGCCCTGGCGGCCCTCCTCGTGGAGGGGAAGGCGGCCCACGCCTTCGTCGCCCGCATCGTGCAGCCCTTCCCCCGGGAGAACCGCATGGCCTTCCTGATGGGCAACCTCCGGCAGGCCTGGCCCGGCCCCGGCTTCGATCCCGAGCGGCCGGCCCTCAAGCGCTTCTCCGCCTTCTTCGACTGCCCCCTCGCGAAGGGCGCCGAGACCCAGGTCTGGATCGCCCCCGGCGGCACCCTCCACACCCGCGAAGCCGGCGGCCCCGTCACCGCCACCCGCGATCCCGTCCTGGCGTCCGCCTTCAGCGGCACCTACCTCGGCGAGCGGTGCATGGACCCGGCGCTGAAGGCCGATCTCCTGCGGGAGCTGCCGGCGGTGCTGGAGCTGGAGGAGATGCTGGGGGAGAAGGTGGGGCGCTAGCAGCTTCGGCCATCAGCCGGAAGTCGCCGCGGCGGCCACGCCGCGATGGGTGGGACCACACTTCGCTTTTCATCCCAGCTCCGCCATCCTGACACGTCCCGTATGTTCCTCTCCTTCCTCCGCCTCGCTCTGCTGCTAAGCGCCGCCCTCCTCCCGGCTCAAGCCCCGCGCCAGGTCCGCATCGCCGCCGCATCGGACCTGAAGTGGGCTCTCGAGGAGGCCAAGCAGGCCTTCGAGCGCGACACGCCCAGCGTCACCTGCACGCTGACCTTCGGGTCCTCGGGCAACTTCTACAACCAGCTCACCCAGAAGGCTCCCTTCGACCTCTTCCTCTCCGCGGACATCGCCTACCCCACGCGATTGGTGGAACAGGGTTTCGGGCTGAAGGGCTCCCTCTTCCCCTATGCCATCGGCTACCTGGTGCTGTGGGTGCCGAAGGCCTCGCCGATCCCTGTCGAGACCCTCGGGATGAAGGCGGTGCTGCATCCAGCCGTGCGCAAGGTCGCCCTCGCCAACCCCAAGCACGCGCCCTATGGGCGGGCGGCGGAGGCGGCGCTGAAATCGGCGGGTCTCCTTGGTGGCGTGAAGGACAAGCTGGTGCTGGGCGAGAACATTGCCCAGACAGCCCAGTTCATCCAGACGGGCAATGCGGACCTCGGCTTCATCGCCTTGTCCCTCGGATCTTCCCCCGCAATGAAGGACCAGGGCCGCTGCTGGGCCGTACCGGCAAGCCTGCATCCGGCCATCGAGCAGGGCGGAGTGATCCTTGCCTGGGCCCAGGACGTGGAAGCCGCGCAGGCATTCCGGGCCTTCCTGACTGGGCCGAAGGGTGTCGCGATTCTCAGCAAGTACGGCTTGGGCCAGCCGGCCGGGAAGTAGCGTGGACTGGCAGGCCATCCTCCTGAGCCTCCGCCTGGCGGGGCTGACCACCGCCATCCTCTTCCTCATCGGCCTGCCCGTCGCGCATTGGATCGCGTTCTCCCGCTGGCGGGGCAAGCCCCTGGTGGAAGCCCTCGTGGCCCTGCCCCTGGTGCTGCCCCCCACGGTGCTGGGCTTCTACATGCTGTTGGCCCTGGGGCCCCTGAGCCCGCTGGGCCGCTTCCTGGACCAGACCTGGGGCCTGCGGCTGCCCTTCACCTTTACGGGATTGCTCATCGCGTCCGTGGCCTACAGCCTGCCCTTCACCGTGCAGCCCTTCGCTGCGGCCTTCGCCGCGGTGCCGGCCCGCCTGCGGGAGGCCTCCGAGACCCTGGGCGCCGGACGCTTCAAGACCTTCCGCCGGGTCATCCTGCCCCTGGCCTGGCGCGGGGTGCTGACGGGGATGGTGCTCAGCTTCGCCCACACCCTGGGGGAGTTCGGCGTGGTGCTGATGGTGGGCGGCAACATCCCCGGCGCCACCCGGACCGTCTCCATTTCGATCTACGACCACGTGCAGGCCCTGGAATACGCCGCGGCCGGTCGCACGGCCTTCGCCCTGCTCGCCTTCTCCTTCCTCACCCTGGTGATCACTTACGGGCTGCGACGCCGCGCGGGGAGCGCATGGACCCTTTTCTGAAAGCGGCCTTCGAACATCGCTTTCCCGAAGGCGCCTCCCTGCGGGCGGAACTGGAATTACCGCTGGGAAGGGGCTCCGTGTCCGTCCTCTTCGGGCCCTCGGGTTCGGGGAAGACCACCCTGCTGCGCGTCCTCGCGGGCCTGGAGAGACCCCAGGCGGGCCGCATCACGTCGGGCACGGAAGTCTGGTTCGATGCCCAAGCCGGGATCCACAGGCCGCCGTGGAAGCGCGATGTGGGCTTCCTCTTCCAGGACTACGCCCTCTTCCCCCACCTGAGCGTGGAAGGGAACCTGGCCTACGGCCTGGGCGGCGTGGCCCCCCAGGAACGGAGGGCGCGCATCGGCGCCATGGTGGACCTCCTGGGCCTTTCGGGCCTGGAGGCGCGGCGGCCGGGCCAGCTCTCGGGAGGCCAGCAGCAGCGGGTGGCCCTGGGCCGCGCCCTGGTGCGGCGGCCGGCTTTCCTCCTGCTGGACGAGCCCCTCTCAGCCCTGGACTGGCCGACCCAGGAGGCCCTGCGGCGGGAGCTGGGCGGCTGGCTGCGCGACCTGGGCACGCCGGCCCTCCTGGTGACCCACGACCGCACCGAAGCCCTCACTTTGGGCGACCGGTTGCTCCTCCTGCACGAGGGCCGCGTGCGCCAGGCGGGCACCCCTTCGGAAGTCTTCGCAAGGCCCACGGAGCCCGAGCTGGCGAGCCTGCTGGGCATCGGCACCGTGGTGAAGGTGCGCGTCCTGGGCCGCGAGCACGGCTTGGTGCGCGTGGCCGCGGGCACGTCGGAGCTGTGGGCCCCGGATCCCGGCGGCCTCGAAGCCTCGGCCTTCGCCTGCATCCGCGGGGAGGGCGTCAACGTCGAGCAGGATTCCTCCTCCCACCAGAGCGCCCGCAACCGCCTGCCCGCCCGGGTGGTCTCCCTCGAAGCCCAGGGCGCCCTGGTGCGCCTGCGGCTCGACGCCGGCTTCCCCCTGGAGGCCCTGGTCACCGCCTGGGCCTGCGAGGATCTGGGGATCGCGCCGGGGATGGCCCTCACCGCCATCGTCAAGGCGACGGCGATCCACCTGATTCCGGGTGGATAGGGCCGGAGGAGCGGCTTGCCTCCCCAGCCTCCCTCGGGTTCATCATGTCCCTATGCCCCGCTTCGTCTGCCTCTTTGTCCGAATTCCTCCTGACGTGCCGTCAAGATCCGCGGAAACGGTTCTGGAAGAAGCCACGTTGCTGGCGATGAGATGGGTTGCGACGTGACAATGCTTCCGACCACCCCACTCGATCAGGTTCGAAACTGGCTTGCTGCCCCCGAGGGAAGCCAATTCGAATTCAAGGAAGCGAAACAGCAATACAGCTTCGACAAGCTGTTGGAATACTGTGTTGCGTTGGCGAACGAAGGTGGTGGAAAAATCATCCTTGGCGCTACAGATCACCGACCGCGCACCATTTGTGGCAGTAGTGCGTTCGCTGAACCCGGACGAACTGAAGCGGGGTTGTTCAAGCGCCTGAGCCAACGAATCCCTATCGAGGAGGTGCTGCTTCCTGAAGGTCGGATTCTGATCGTCCATGTTCCATCCCGCCTGCCGGGTTCTGCATGGCAGATTGACGGTCGATATCTAAAGCGAGCCGGAGATGATCTTGCGGCAATGCAAGATGATGAATTGCGACAGATCTTTGCGGAGATAGGCCCTGATTTCTCCGCGCAAGCTTGCTCGGGGGCAACCATGGCGGATCTGGCTCCCGTGGCCATCCAGGAATTCCGAGCACGTTGGGCGAAGAAGACCCGGGATGAACGTCGACTCACTTGGGGCGATGAAGAGACGCTGATCAACGCTGAATTGCAGGTCGATCGTCAGCTCACCTATGCCGCGCTTGTCCTCTTTGGAACCCGAGAAGCTTTGGGACGGCACTTGGCCCAAGCGGAGGTGGTCTTTGAATATCGGCCGTCGGACGCATCGGGGCCCGCCGCAGATCGGGAGGAATATCGTGAGGGATTCTTCCTCTTCCATGACGCGCTTTGGAACCGAATCAACCTGCGGAATGATCGACAGAGTTACCAGGAAGGGCTTTTTCGCTTGGACCTGCTGACTTTTGATGAAGTACCTGTGCGCGAAGCCCTTCTGAATGCCGTGACTCACCGGGACTACCGGCTCGGTGGTTCCGTCTTTGTGCGCCAACTCCCACGGCGAATGGAAATTGTCAGCCCAGGGGGATTTCCTCCAGGCATTACCGTAGAAAACCTCTTAGAGCAGCAGAACCCTCGGAATCGTCGTCTGGCTGAGGCTTTTGCCAAGTGCGGCCTCATTGAGCGTTCCGGGCAAGGCGTGAACCTCATGGTCGAGAGTGCCATCCGTCAGGGGAAACAGCTCCCGGATTTTACGGGTTCATCGGCGCATGAAGTGCGCTTGGTGCTTTCTGGAGCGGTGCTGTATCCCGGCTTGGTGCGTTTTCTTGAGAGGGTCGGAGAAGCGCGCCTTCAGGCTTTCTCCACCATGGACTTCCTGGTGTTGGAGAGTCTGCACCTGGACAAGACTCTCAGTGGTGAGATGAAAGAACGTCTTCCGGGTCTCGTAGAGGCTGGTGCGGTTGAACCGCTTGGCCATGGCCGTTCCCGCCGATTTGTCTTGTCCAAGGCCCTCTATGCCTCAATGGGCGCGAAGGGTGTCCACACGCGAAAGCGAGGGCTTGACCATGAAACCAACAAGGCCCTCCTTGTTCAGCATCTAGAAGGACAGGGGAATCTGGGTGCCCCGCTCTCAGAACTGGAACAAGTGCTTCCAGCCCTTCCTGAGCACAAAGTCCAACGGCTGCTCAATGAGCTGAAGAAGGAGAATCGGGTTGTCTTGGAAGGAACCCGGCGATGGGCCCGTTGGAAGGTTGCTCCTAAGGCACACTCCGAAGTTGAAGAGCCTTAAAGAAGGTGCTTAAGCCAGAGCGACTTAGAACCATAGATAGTTGAATATCAATTAGATCCAAACAACAACGGTTTGCTTGCGGTGCCTCGGTTGGCTTACCACTGGCTCAGGTTGGCTCCGAGAGTTGTGGGAGTTTCTTGAGGGGTTACGAAACTTTTCGTTGAAACCTACGATAAACATCGTACACATTGTTTCGTACTCCCACCGAGGTCCCCATGAGCCACCCCCACCCCATCCCCAAGCCCACCGAGGGCGAGCTGGGCATCCTCGCCGTCCTCTGGGACCGGGGGCCTTCCACGGTGCGGCAGGTCTTCGAGGTGCTGTCGGCCTCGAGGGACCTGGGCTACACCACGGTCCTCAAGATGCTGCAGATCATGCAGGACAAGGGGTTGGTGGTGCGCGACGAATCGGAGCGCACCCACGTCTACAAGGCCAGCGAGGCGGCGGAGCTGACCCAGGCGACGCTGGTGGACGACCTGATGGAGCGCGCCTTCGGGGGCTCGGCCATGAAGCTGGTGATGCACGCCCTGGCCTCGAAGAACGCGACGCAGGAAGAGCTGGCGGAGATCCGGAAGCTGCTGGAGGTGAAGCATGGGCGCGCCTGAAATCCTTGCGTGGAGCCTCATCCATTTCCTGTGGCAGGGCTGCCTGCTGGGCGGCTTCGCCTGGCTCGCCCTGCGGCTGCTGCGGAAGGCCTCGCCCGAGGCCCGCTACGCCGTGGCCTGCCTGGGCCTCGCCGCCATGGTGGCGGCGCCGGTGGCCACGGCCTCCGTGCTGCGCCGCGGGGCGCCCGCGGTGGCGAACCCGCGCGCCGTGGACGTCGCGAGGACCGTCCAGGTGGACGTGGACGCCGCGGCGCCGGCGGCGCCTTCCCTGAAGGCCCGCCTCCAGCCCGCCCTGCCGTGGATCCTCGGCGCCTGGGCCCTGGGGGTGGCCCTCCTCTCCCTGCGCCTCCTGGGAGGCTGGGTGTGGATGCAGCGCCTGCACCACGCCAGGGCCATCCGCGCCGGGGAGGAGTGGCAGGCCCTGGTGCGCGTGCTGTCGCGGCGCCTGGGCCTCGCCAGGGACGTCCTGCTCCTGCTCTGCGACCGCATTGAATCCCCGGTGGCCCTGGGCTGGCTCCGGCCGGTGGTCCTCATCCCGCCCGCCGTGCTGGCGGGCCTCGAGCCCCTGGCCCTGGAGGCCATCCTGCTGCACGAGCTGGCCCACGTGCGCCGCCAGGACTACCTGGTGAACCTCCTGCAGTCCTTCGCCGAGACCCTGCTCTTCTACCACCCCGCCGTGTGGTGGCTCAGCGCCGCGATCCGCCAGGAGCGCGAGAACGCCTGTGACGACACGGCCATCCGCCTCACCGGCGACGCCGTCGCCTACGCCCGCACCCTATCCCTTCTGGAGGAGTTCCGCATGGACACCCACGCCCGCCTGAACATCACCCACGCCCCGGCCGCCGACGGCGGCTCCCTGCTCGCCCGGGTGCGCCGCATCCTGGCGCCCGCGCCGGCCGCCTCGCCGCTGGCGCCCCGCGCCGCCGTCCTGGGCCTCCTGGCCGTGGGCCTGCTCGGCGCCGCGCCCCTGGCTCCCCGCGGCAAGGACGACGACAAGCCCGCCGAGAAGCGGTCCGCCCACAAGGTGGTGGTCGTGTCCAGCAGCGGCAAGGAGGACGGCGACGTGAAGCTCCGCCTGAAGATCGTGGGCGAGGCCAAGCTCGACGAGATCCGCAAGGATTTCAGCCGCATGAGCCCCGGCTCCAGCGTGCGCATCACCGACAAGAACCGTGTCTTCACCGCCGAGCGGAGCAAGGAAGGCGCCTATACGGAGACCTACACCGTGGACGGCAAGACCGAGCCGATCACCGGCGACGTCCGCGCCTGGGCCCAGGGCAAGCTGCCCGAGTCCATCAAGGTGGCCGACGGCCACCGCATTGTCCTCGGCGAGGGCGGCAAGGTGGTGGTGGGCAAGGACGGCCAGGTGGTGGCGGGCGATCCCGGCAAGCAGCACACCGTGATCGTGCGCCGGCATGGGGCCGGCGAGGGCGGGGCGAAGGACGGCAAGGGCAGGGTCGAGAAGGACATCATCATCCGCCGCCTGGGCGCCGATCCGGACGTCGACATGGACTTCGACTTCGACATGGACGGCGACGCCAAGGTCATCCACATCGGCCCCGAGATGAAGGAGCACATGGAAAAGCTCCACGAGGAGCTCGGCACCAAGATGCGCATCGAGCTGAAGGACATGCACACGCTCACGCCGGAAATGAAGGCCGAGGTGGAGAAGCTGCACAAGGAGCTGGGCGACAAGAAGATGAAGACCTTCGTGTTCCGCGGCCATGGCGGCGGCGAGAGCGCCTTCGTGTGGGACGAGGGCCGCTCCAAGGAGGTCGGCCAGAAGGCCCGGCTCAAGGCTCTCAAGGGCCTGGCCTCCAGCCTCGCCAAGGACACCGACGACGCCGAGACCAAGGCCGCCTTGGGCCGCATCCAGGCGGAGATCGAGGCCCTGGAAGCCAAGGCGAAGAAGTAGAGCCGGGGTAGCGGTCATGGCCAAGGCCCCGCAAGGGGCCTTCGCCGTTCCGGCGCCCCGGTTGGTGCGGAAATACCGGCCTCCGGTGGCAATCGGTCCTTCCTGGGCAGGGGGCAAGGTCATCATGGAGCCTTCCCCGAGGTCCCATGTCCCCCGTCCCCTCCTTCCAGGCCACCGACCTGAAGAAGCGCTTCGGCGCCGTCCAGGCGGTGGACGGCATCTCCTTTGCCATCGCCGCCGGCGAGACCGTCGGCCTGCTGGGCCCCAACGGCGCCGGCAAGACCACCACCGTGTCCATGATCGCCGGGCTGCTGGCCCCGGATTCCGGGGAGGTGCGCCTGGAGGGCCGGACCATCACCTCCGATACGGATCCCGTGAAGCGCGCCATCGGCTTCGTGCCCCAGGACCTCGCCCTCTTCGAGAAGCTCGCGGCGCGCGAGAACCTGGCCCTTTTCGGCGCCCTCTACGGGTTGAAAGGCGCGGACCTGGACCGGGCGGTGGATGCGAACCTGGGCCTGGTGGGGCTTTCGGATCGCGGCCAGGACGCCGCGGAGACCTACAGCGGCGGGATGAAGCGGCGCCTCAACCTGGCCGCGGCCCTGCTCCATGAGCCGAAGCTCCTGATCCTCGACGAGCCCACGGTGGGAGTGGATCCCCAGAGCCGCAACGCCATCTTCGAGAACCTGGAGGCGCTGAAGAAGCGCGGCCTCACCCTCATCTACACCACCCACTACATGGAGGAGGCCGAACGGCTCTGCGACCGCCTCGTGATCGTGGACCACGGCCGGGTGCTGAAGGACGGCACCCTCGCCTCCCTCTACGCCGGGCTGCCGGCGGCCAACCTGCTGGAAGTGGAGGTCGAGGGCGATCCCGCGGCCCTGGTCCCCCGGCTGGAGGACCTGGACGGCGTGGCCACCCTGGAGGTGCGGAGCGGAAGGCTGGCGGTGGGCGTGAAGGACCTGGCCGCGGGCTCCGCGGCGGTCCTCGCCCGCCTCGCGGCCGACCGGGTGCCGGTCCTGCACCTGGCCAGCGAGCGCGCCACCCTCGAGACCGTCTTCCTCAACCTCACCGGCCGCTCCCTGAGGGACGCATGAACCCGATCGCCTTCCGCGCCCTCTTCCGCAAGGACCTGAAGCTCTTCTTCAGCGACAAGCGCGCCGTGCTCATGAGCTTCGCGGCGCCCATCCTCATCGCCTCCTTCTTCGGCTTCCTCTTCAGCGGCAGCGCCAAGGGGGACGCGGCCAAGGTGCCGGTCTCGGCGGTGGACTTGGATGGCAGCCCCATTTCGAAGCAGCTCTTGGCCGCCCTCCAGGGGGACAAAACCCTGGACCTGAAGCCCGAGGTCCTGGAGGCGGCCCGGGAGCGGGTGCGCAAGGGCAAGGCCACCGTCGCGGTCGTCGTCCCCAAGGGCTTCGGCGCCGACGCCGCCCGGGCCCTCTTCCGGGGCGGCCTCAAGCCCAAGCTCGGCGTGCTCTACGACCCCTCCCACACCGCCGAGCTGGGCATGGTGAAGGGCCTCCTCACCCAGCACGCCATGGCGGCGGTGAGCGCCGAGGCCTTCAGCGGCGAGACCGGGCGCGCGGTGCGGCAGGATTCCCTCAAGGAACTGGAGCACGCGAAGGACATGGCGCCCGGGGAGCGGAGCGCCCTGAAGGACCTCCTGGGCAGCCTCGACCGGCTGCAGGCGCAGCAGGGGGGGACGAAGCCCGGCGGGACGGGCGGCGGCTTGGCCATCCCCTTCGCGATGCTGGAGAGCGCCGTCACCAGCGGCGAGAAGGTGGAATACAACGGATTCGCCCACGCCTTCGCCGGCATGGGGGTGCAGTTCATCCTCTTCATGGGCATCGAGGCGGGCATCTCCATCCTGCTGCTCCGCCAGACGGGCCTGTGGAAGCGGCTGCGGGCCGCGCCCCTGTCGAAGGCCACCCTGCTGGGCTCCCGGGCCGCCAGCGCGGCCGCGGTGGCCATGATCATCCTCGCGGTGATCTTCGCCTTCGCGCGCCTGGTCTTCCACGTGCAGGTGCTGGGCAGCCTCGCGGGCTTCCTCGGCGTCTGCCTCGCCTTCTCCCTCATGACCGGCGCCTACGGCCTGCTCATCGCCGCCCTGGGCCGCACGCCGGAGGCCGCCCGGGGCCTGGCCATCTTCGTCACCCTGCTCATGGTGATGCTGGGCGGCGCCTGGATCCCCGCCTTCGTCTTCCCCGCCTGGCTGCAGAAGGCCACGCTCCTCGTGCCCACCCGCTGGGCCGTGGACGGCCTCGACGCCATGACCTGGCGCGGCCTGGGCTTCCTGGAGGCCCTGCCCGCCATCGCGGTGCTGCTGGGCTTCACGGCGCTTTTCGGGGGCATCGCCGTGTGGAAGTTCCGCTGGCAGGAAACCTAGGCCACGCCTACTTCAGGCTTCAAGCGTCGGATGCTCCGCGCCGTGGGTCAGGGCGAAGACCACCACCGCCAGGGCTTCGTCGCTGAACTCGCCGTCCCCGTGGGACGCGAGGACGTGGCCGCTGCGGTCCGTGACCAGCACCTTGGCGTGGGGGTCGTGGCGCCAGCCCATGGCCTCCATGAGCGCGCCGCCGCCGTGGTTGACCTGCACGATGGAGTCCCAGGCCTCCTGGGGCACGTGGGCCTTCATGGCCTCCGCGACGCCCACCAGGGCGTGGGCCGGCACGTCCTCCACCGTGGCCGGCAGGCTCAGCCAGGGCAGCCCATGCCCATCCAGGGCGCGCTTCCAGCGCCCCAGGTCGTGGCGGGACTCGTGGGCGAAGCCCAGGAGCAGGGCCACCGGGGTCTCCGGCAGGTCCTGGGGGAGGTGGACGAGGCGGCCCGCCAGGGAGGTGCCGCGGAGGGGAGGAAGGGTCATGGCGCTGCCCGCAGAGGGAGACAGGGGTCAATGTATGTCCGGAGCCTGCGCAGAACACGCGGGAGGTCGGCCGAGGGAAAGCAGGTGTGACGGCGCGCACGGGCCGCGCCGGAGGTCGTGCCTCAACCCATGATGCCCTTGATGACGCCCACGAGGCCGAGGCCGTTGAGGGCGGAGTGGCTGATCACGCCGATCCAGGTGTTGCCCCGCCGCTGCACCGCATAGGCCAGCATGAGGGCGCCGGGCAGGATGCGCAGCAGGTCCGGAGCCCAGAACAGGTGGAAGAGGGTCCACAGGAGGCCCTGGGCGATCCAGGCGTGACGCCCCAGGGCCGCTTCCTGGCGGGGCTGGATGATGCCGCGCCACCAGAGCTCCTCGCCGAAAATGTTGAAGAAGAGGATTCCGGCGTAGAGGCCCGCGAACCACCACTGGCCCTTGAGGACGACCCCCGCGAAGACGCCGGGCTGGTCGGAGAAGACCTTGTCCAGGACCGCCGGCATGGGCCAGAGCAGCTTCTCCATCCACGCGGACGTGAAGCCCAGGCCGAGATAGGTGCCGATGTAGACCACCGCCACCAGGACGGTCCAGCCCCAGTCGGCCTTCACCATCCGGCCCAGGCGCATGCGGTCCCGGAACCCGGCCCAGGTCCATGCCCGGTCCTCGAGGCGGTAGGCCGCCAGGGCCGCGACGAAGAGCCCCACGAGGGGCAGCGCGAGGGCCAGGAAGCAGGTCAAGGGCCGGAAGCCCCGGGCCAGCATGAGGTCGAAGCCCCGGTAGATGATCCAGGCGGTGATCGCCGAAGGGATCATGAAGTAGGGCAGGGAGCGGAGCAGGGGGAGGGGACGGACAGGGGGCATGGGACCTCGGCGGTGCTGCTCAAGCTACGGCCCAGGGGGCCGCGGGTTGGGTCCCGATCCTACATGTTCCGCCGGTACTGCCCGCCCACCTCGTAGAGGGCCGTGCTGATCTGCCCGAGGCTGCAGGACTTCACCGTCTCCAGGAGGGTTTCGAAGAGGTTCCCGCCTTCCCGCGCGGCCTGTTTGAGCCGCTCCAGCGCCGCCGGGGCGCGGTCGGCGTTCCGCGCCTGGAAGGCGTGGAGGTTGGCGATCTGCTGGGCCTTCTCCTCGTCGGTGGAGCGGATCAGCTCGATGGCGCCCATCTCCGGCGGGTGCGGGTTGAGGAACGTGTTCACGCCGATGATGGGCAGCTCCCCGCTGTGCTTGAGGTGCTCGTAGTGCATGGACTCTTCCTGGATCTTGCCGCGCTGGTACATGGTCTCCATGGCCCCCAGCACGCCGCCCCGGTCGCTCAGGCGGCGGAATTCCAGGAGCACCGCCTCCTCCACCAGCTCCGTGAGCTGCTCGGTGATGAAGGCGCCCTGGAGGGGGTTCTCGTTCCTGGCCAGGCCCAGCTCGCGGTTGATGATGAGCTGGATGGCCATGGCCCGGCGCACGCTCTCCTCCGTGGGCGTGGTGATGGCCTCGTCGTAGGCGTTGGTGTGCAGGCTGTTGCAGTTGTCGTAGATGGCGTAGAGGGCCTGCAGCGTCGTGCGGATGTCGTTGAAGTCGATCTCCTGGGCGTGGAGCGACCGCCCCGACGTCTGGATGTGGTACTTGAGCTTCTGGCTGCGCTCGTTGGCGTGGTACTTCTCCCGCATGGCCGTGGCCCAGATGCGGCGCGCCACGCGGCCGATGACGCTGTATTCCGCGTCCACCCCGTTGCTGAAGAAGAAGCTGAGGTTCGGCGCGAACTCGTCGATGTCCATGCCGCGGGATAGGTAGTACTCCACGAAGGTGAAGCCATTCGCCAGGGTGAAGGCCAGCTGGGTGATGGGGTTCGCCCCGGCCTCGGCGATGTGGTAGCCGGAGATGGACACGCTGTAGAAGTTGCGCACCTTGTCGGCGATGAAGCGCTCCTGGATGTCGCCCATGACCTTGAGGGCGAACTCCGCGGAGAAGATGCAGGTGTTCTGGGCCTGGTCCTCCTTCAGGATGTCCGCCTGCACGGTGCCGCGCACCGTGGCCAGGGCTTCGCACTTGAGCTTGGCGTAGACCTCCGCGGGCAGCACCTCGTCGGCGGTGACGCCCAGCAGCGCGAGGCCCAGGCCTCCGTTGCCCTCCGGCAGCTCCCCGGCGTAGCGGGGCCGCGCCAGCCCCTTGGCGGCGTAGAGGGTGTCGATCTTCGCCTGGGCGGCGTCCATCTGGCCTTGCTCCACCAGCCACTTCTCCGCCAGCTGGTCGATGGCGGCGTTCATGAAGAAGGCCAGCAGCATGGGGGCGGGGCCGTTGATGGTCATGCTCACGGACGTCGAGGGCGCCAGCAGGTCGAAGCCCGAGTAGAGCTTCTTGGCGTCGTCCAGGGTGCAGATGCTCACCCCCGAATTGCCCACCTTGCCGTAGATGTCCGGGCGCGGGTGGGGATCCTCGCCGTAGAGCGTCACGCTGTCGAAGGCCGTGGACAGGCGCACCGCGGGCTGCCCCTTGCTCACGTAATGGAAGCGCTTGTTGGTGCGCTCCGGCGTGCCCTCCCCGGCGAACATGCGGGTGGGATCCTCCCCGGCGCGCTTGTACTCGAAGACGCCGGCGGTGAAGGGGAAGCGCCCGGGGATGTTCTCCAGGAGCTGCCAGGCCAGCAGCTCGCCCCAGCTGCTGAAGGCGGGCAGGGCGATCTTCGGGATGCGGCTGCCTGAGAGGGTCTCCGTGTAGTTCTTCGCGCGGATCTCGCGGCCGCGGACCACGTACACGTTCTCGTCGTCGCAGAAGGCATGGCGGGTCCGTTCCCAGGCCGCGAGCAGTTTCCGGCAGCCAGCGTTCAGCTCCCCCAGGTGCTCCTGGTAGCGCTGGCGCAGGAGGCGGACGGCGCGCGCGTGGTCCCGGTCAACCTCTTCGCCCGTTTCTCCCTCGATGGCCTCCGCGAGCTGCGCGGCGTCGTAGAACTCCGCCATGGCAGGCACGTGGTCGCCCAGGGTGAGCAGCGAGGTGTGGAGCGCGTAGGCGGTCTCCGCGGTGTCCGCCTGGTTCAAGGCCCACTTCTTGTAGCCCTGCACCGTGTCGGCGATCTCGGCGAGGTAGCGGGTGCGCTCCCCGGGGATGATGGCGGCCTGCAGGACTTCGGACTCCGGGGCGCGCAGCTTCGGTTCCCAGGCCACGCCGGTCTTGGCCGCCAGGGCCTGCACCAGGGCCACGTAGGCCCGGGTCGTGCCGGGATCGTTGAACTGGGAGGCGATGGTGGCGTAGACGGGCATGTCGGCGGGGTCCGCGTCGAAGCGCTTGCGGGCCCGCTGGAACTGCTTGCGCACGTCCCGCAGGGCGTCCTCGGCGCCGCGCTTGTCGGCCTTGTTGAGCACCACCAGGTCCGCGAAATCGATCATGTCGATCTTCTCGAGCTGGGTCGCGGCGCCGTATTCCGGCGTCATCACGTACATCGAGACGTCCACCAGGTCCGTGATGGAGCTGTCGCTCTGGCCGATGCCCGCGGTCTCCACGATCACCAGGTCGTAGCCCTCCGCCTTCGCGGCGGCGATGGCGGCGGCGAGGGCCTGGGACGTCGCCTTGTGGGCGGCGCGGGTGGCGAGGCTGCGCATGAAGACCCTGGAAGTCAGGTCGGGATGGAAGATGGCGTTCATGCGGATGCGGTCGCCGAGCAGGGCGCCGCCGGTCTTGCGCTTGGAGGGGTCCACGCTGAGGATGGCCACCCGCTTGTCGGGGAAGTCCACCAGGAAGCGCCGCACCAGCTCGTCGGTCAGCGAGCTTTTGCCCGCGCCGCCGGTGCCGGTGATGCCGAGCACAGGGACGGATCCCGGCGAGGGGGGACCGCCCGCTCCCTCCGGTCGCTCTGCGTCCCCCCTCGTGCTCCCCCACGGGGCGGGCGGGCCAAGCCCGTCCGCCCCGTCCGTCGACTCGGATAGTTCGATCTCCGTGATGCGCCGGGCCAGGGGAATGGCCGCGCCCTTCCCGCGGGGATCGAAGTCCGCCCGCTGGAGCATGTCGTTGATCATGCCCTGGAGGCCCATGAGGCGGCCGTCCTCGGGGCCGTAGATGCGCGAGACGCCGTAGGCCTCCAGCTCAGCGATCTCGGAAGGCACGATGACGCCCCCGCCGCCGCCGAACACCTGCACGTGGCCGGCGCCGGCCTCCCGGAGCAGGTCCACCATGTACTTGAAGTACTCCACGTGCCCGCCCTGGTAGCTCGAGATGGCGATGCCCTGGGCGTCCTCCTGGAGGGCCGTGTCCACCACGTCCTTCACGCTGCGGTTGTGGCCCAGGTGGATGACCTCGGCGCCGCTGGCCTGGAGGATGCGCCGCATGATGTTGATGCTGGCGTCGTGGCCGTCGAAGAGGCTGGCGGCGGTGACGAAGCGGATCTTGTGGGCGGGGACGTAGACGCCCTCGGCGTCGAGGGTCCCCTTCGTGTCGGCGGTGGCGGTGGGCATGGCGTCCTCGGGGCCCGTCCGGGCCGGAACGATGATTCTACCCGCCGCCGGCGGGGCCTTCCCGGGACGGCTCAGAGGCCGAACCGCGAGGCGGGGAAGCGGGCCTCCATGAGGGCCTGGCGCTCCCGGAGGTGCTGGAGCAGGGAGCCGTAGCGCGCGGTGTCCCGGATGGGCGCGAGCAGCGGGCTGCGCTCGTACCACTGGGTGCAGCCGAAGCCCTGGGTGTAGGCCCGCTCCGCCAGCTCCACCGCCAGGGGCGGCTCCCGCAGGAAGGCGGCGGCTTCCGCCATGCGCAGGGTGAATTCGCCGTCGGAGACCCGCAGGCCCACCCGCTCGCGGTCCAGCTCGGCGAGGAGGGCCGAGGCTTCGAGGTGCCGGTCCTCCAGCTCCAGGCGGAAGACCTTGGCGAGGCGGAGGTAGTTGGGAATGCCGTGCTCGATGGTCTCGCAGCGGGCGAAGGCCTCCCGCGCGGCGGCGCGGTCGCCCGTCAGGAGGGGCAGGTAGCCGCGGTAGAAGAGGACGATGCTGTACCGGAGCTGGCCAGGCTGCCCCTGCAGCCGGGCTTCGAAACGCGGATAGTCCTGCCGGTAGAGGTGGAGGAGCTGCAGGGACTGGGGCTGGAACTCGGGCAGGGTGAGCTGCTCGTGGGCGTCGGCCGCCCGGGTCGCCAGGTCCAGGAGGCCGGCGTTGCGGGCGGCGTTGACGATGCCCAGGAGCAGGAGGGGATTGCCCGGGTGCCGGGCGTGGGCCGCCAGGAGCAGGTCCAGGGCCTCCCGGTGGGCGCCGCTGCTGGCACGGAAGATGGCCATGCGGAAGATGCCCCGGGGATGGTCCGGCACCAGCTCCAGGCCCTTCTGGAAGGCCGCCTCCGCCTGGGCCTGCTCGCCGGTGGTGGAGGCCGCGGGGTCGTCCAGCAGGGAGCGGTTGAGGAGGTTGCCCAGGTTCAGCCACGCGGAAGCGCAGCTGGGTTCGGCGGCCACGAGCTTCTGGCCGCGGGCGATGGCTTCGGGGATCCGCTGGTTGTCGAGGCGCAGCCCCATGATCTCCACCAGCTCCCAGAAGGAGGCGGCGGTGCCGGGGATGAAGGCGCCCTGCTCCAGGGCCGGGGGGCGCAGGGGAAGGTGGCCCAGGATGGCCTGGAAGGTGGCCGCAGGAGGCCCGGGGGGCAGCGTGCGCGCCTCCCAGGGGCCCAGGCTGCCCCCCCGGTTCCAGGCCCAGCGGAGGTCCATGCCCAGGCCCTCGCCGGCGCGGACGGGTTCGATGCGGAGGACGAGGATGGGTTCCCGGCGGCGGGCGGATTCGGGGTGCTCGGGCATGTGGGAGGCGGGAGTGACCGCCACCCCCCGGGCCATGCTCAACTCGTCCTCCAGAAGGGTCGCGATGGCCCGCATCTGGTTGTGGCTGAGGGTGGCGCCGGCCTCGGGCCGTTCCGTGACCAGCAGGATCCGGATGGGTTCCGGGGCGAGGCGGGCCGCCCGCCAGCGCAGGGCCAGGACGGCGGCCAGGGCCAGGAGCCCGAGGCCCAGGAAGGCCAGGACGGCGCGACGGGCGGGGGGTCGGCGGGTCGGGATGGTCACAGGAAAGGCCCCTCGGGATCGGTGGTCACAGCTTGAACCGGTTCGGCGGGAAGCGCGATTCGAGGATGGACTGCCGCTCCCGCAGGTGCTGGTGGAGGGCCTCGTAGCGGGCCGTCCCCCTGGCCGGCGCGAAGAGTGGGCTGCGCTCGTACCAGCGGGTGCAGCCGAAGCCCTGGGTGAAGGCGAGTTCACCCAGCTCCATGGCCCGGTCCCGGTCCCCGAGGAACGCCGCCGCCTCCGCGAGCTTGAAGGTGAACTCCCCGTCCGGGGCCCGCAGGGCGGCCCGCTTCTGGGCCAAGGCCTTCAGCCGCTCCGCGGCCTCGGCGCTGCGGCCCTCCAGGGCAGCCAGGAAGAGGGCGCTCAGCTCCTCGAAGCCGTACCACCCTCCGGGCACCGCCACCGCGGCCTGAAAGGCGGCGGCGGCCCCGGCCCGGTCCCCCTCCGCCAGGGCGAGGTAGCCCAGGTAGAAGCGGATGCGGGTGTCCCGGCCCATGCCTTGGACCTGGCAGGTGCTTCGGAAGGCCCTGAGATCGCCGAGGTAGAGGTAGGCGTTCTCGCTCGGCATGTCTCCCCGGCCGAGGGTGAGCTGGTCCACCCGCTGCAGGGCGCGGCGGGCCAGCTCGAGGAGGCCGGCGGTTCGGGCCACGTAGCAGAGGGATCGGTAGAGCCGCGGGACCATCTGATGGGTGCCGAGGGCCCCTTCGAGCAGGGAGAAGGCGTCCCGGTGCAGGCCGGCATCCGCGAGGAGCTGGGCGAATCCGGCCACCCCCCGGGGGTGGTGGGGCATGCGCTCCAGGCCCGCGCGGTAGGCCTGGAAGGCCTGCCACTGGGACTCCTGCTCCAGGGGATGGAGCAGCAGCTGGTTGTAGAGCTGGTTCCCCAGGAGGAAATGGGAGGTGGCGCAATCGGGGTCCCGCCGGAGCAGGTCGCGGCTGAGGTCCAGGATGGGCTGGGATCGGGTGGCGTCGTCCTCGTCCGCAAGGGCCTCCAGCAGGGGCTGGAAGGCCCCTGCGTCGCGCGGGCAGAGCCGCGCGGGCGGGAAGGCCCGCAGGCGCAGGGGCAGGTTCCGGGCCAGCCAATCAAAGGCCGCGGTGGGCGCGAGGGGCCCGCTGGCGCGGGGTGCGGGCCGCATCCCGTTCGCGTAGGACACCTCCATAGCCAGGTCGAGGGTGCCGGTCCCCAGGGTGGCGGCCAGGCGCAGGAAGCAGGCCCGGCTGCGGGAATCCTCGGGACCGTCCGGCGCGGGCCAGGGCAGCACCGTCAGGCCTCCCAGGCATTCGAGGTGGTCCGTCACCAGGGTGCGCAGCCCCGGGAGGCCCGGTGAGGGCTTCGCCCCTCCCGGTCCGCTGGCGAGGTCCAGGTGCACCCGCATGGTCTCCCGCCGCCGGTCGCAGCCCACCACTCCCCCAGCACCCGCCCCCGCCAGGCCGAGGCCGAGGGCCGCGGCGGTCCGCAGCCAGCCGCGGCGGTCGAGGGCGGACGTCATGGGGCCAGCCGCGTCGCCGGGAACTGGGCTTCCAGGGCCTGCTGGCGCTCCTCGAGGTGGCGGCGCAGCGTCGCCCAGTAGGAGAGCTTCCGGGCTCCGGCGAGGAAGGGAGTCGCCTCGTACCACCGGAGGCAGACGAAGCCCTGGGTCGCGGCGCGGTTCGCGAATTCGAGGGCCTCCTTGTCCCGCCCCAGGAAGCCCCAGGCTTCAGCCACCTTGAAGGTGAACTCCCCGTCGAGGATCTGGACCATCGGGCGGGACCCGGCGAGGCCTTCCAGCTCCCGCAGGGCTTCGGCCTCGCGGCCCTGCAGGGCCAGGGCGTAGACGCGGCAGAGGGGACGGAAGCCGGGGATGGCCGTATCGCCCTCCATCCCGCGCAGGAAGTAGGGCAGGGCTCCGGCCCGGTCCCCCATGAGGAGGCGGGCGTAGCCGCGGTAGAAATCCAGCAGGGCCGCCTGCGGCCCCAGCTGGGGCAGGTCGAGGCTGGCGGCGAAGCCGGGGATGTCGCCCCGGTAGAGACGAGTGTTGTCCGCCGCGGTGTGCATGATGCGCGGGAGTCCGGTGAGGCGACCCTGGCGCTGCATGGAGCGCTCCGAGAGGTCCAGGAGCCCCGAGACCCGGGCCGGGTAGGCCACGGACACCGCGGCGATGGCGCTGTGCGGATAGGCCTGGGCGCAGGCGAGGCTGGCCTCCAGCGCCTCCCGGCCCCGCCCGGTGTCCGTGGCGAAGAAGGAGTAGGTGCGAATGCCCCTCGGCATGTGGGGCCAGAGGGCCATGGCCCGCTGGAAGGCCTCCTCGCAGCGGCGCTGCCCGTCCGCCCGTTCGCCGGGATGGGTGATGCTGCCGATGTAGAGGGCGCCGGCGAGGCCGTACTGGGCCGTGGCGCAGCCCGGAAAGCGCTGGGCCAGCCGCGCGAAGCGGGAGGTGGGGTCGGCGGGGTCCTCGGTGACCGGCAGCCCCAGGAGGCCCGCCAGTTCCATGCAGGCCGCGGGATCCTCGGGCCGCAGGAGGCCGGGCCGCGCGGGGGGGACGCCCAGGGGCGCCAGGAGCTCGGAGATGGCCCAATCCGGGGTGCCCGCGGGCGGATGCCCGGGAGCGGGCGCGCCGGAACCGCTCCAGGCGGGCTCCAGCCGCAGGTGGCCGTCCCAGAAGGTGGCCCGGACGCGCAGGCGCAGGGCGCCTTCCGGCAGGACGGCCTCCGGGGGCAGCCCTTCGAGGAGGCAGTAGTCCCCCAGCACTTCGAGCTGGTCGGCCACCAGGAGGCGGAGGCCTTCCCGCTGGTGGGCGTCGAGGCCGCCGGGATCCGAGGAGGGCGCGATCACCACCTGGATGCGCCGGGGCGCCCGCGTGGACCGGATCCGGAGCAGGATCCCGAGCCCGCCCAGGGCGGCGAGGAGGACGAAGAGGGTGGCGATGACGGCGGAGCGTCGCATGGCGGGCGGGGAGGAGGATTGGAGCATCCCTCAGAACGCAGGCGGGCACCAGCCCAAACGCAGCGGCGGGCACCCGGGGCCCCGCCGCAGCATCGTATCCTCGCAGCAGCCCCTGGAGCCGCCATGGTCCCCGCCCTCATCCTCGCCGCCCTGGCGGCTCCGCTCCAGACCCCGCCCCAGGCGCCGGAGCCCTACCAGCGCACGAACCCGCGCATTCCCAAGCGGGAGAAGGAGGCCATCGAGCGCGCCCGCATCGGCAGCGGGAAGCGCCCCGTGGAGGCCACCCGCCGGCTCACGGAGGAGGAGCGCCGGCGGGCGGCCATCTTCCGGGCCTCCAAGGACTCGGTGGTCTACATCGCCGGCATCGCCACCTTCCAGAACCTCTTCGGCGATGTCTTCAGCCAGCCCTCCGGCACGGGCACGGGCTTCGTCTGGGACGAGAAGGGCCACGTGGTCACCAACCACCACGTCGTCACCGTGGAGACCGGCGGCGCCCCCATCGGCGAGGCCCAGGAGCTGCAGGTCACCCTCGCGGACGGCAGCACTTACAAGGCCCAGGTGGTGGGCCGCTCCCTGGAATACGACATCGCCGTGCTGCAGGTCTTCGCGCCCCTGGAGCGCATGAAGCCCCTGGTCCTGGGCCGTTCCGCGGACCTGGTGGCGGGGCAGTCCGTGCTGGCCATCGGCAACCCCTTCGGCCTGGACCACACCCTCAGCAGCGGGGTCATCTCCGCCGTGCGCCGGGAAGTCCCCACGGGCAACGGGCGGCGCATCCGCCAGGCGATCCAGACCGACGCGGCCATCAATCCCGGCAATTCCGGGGGCCCGCTGCTGGATTCCGCCGGGCGCCTCATCGGCATGAACACGGCGATCCTGAATGCGACGGGGGCCTCCGTGGGCATCGGCTTCGCGATTCCCGTGGACACCCTGAACCGCGTGGTGCCCCAGCTCATCCAGAAGGGCCAGCTGGTCCGCCCGAAGCTGGGCTTCGACACCCTCAGTCCGGACGCCGCGGCCCTGCTGGGCCTGCGCAAGGGGGTGATGGTGTTCCATGTGGAGGCCGGCAGCCTGGCCGCCGCCGCGGGCCTGCAGGGGCTGCGCTTCAAGCCCGGCACCGAGGCCCGGGGCGGCGTCGAGGACGTGGCGGCGCTGGGGGACGTCATCATCGGCTTCCAGGGCCGGCCCATCGAAAGCGACATCCAGCTCTTCGACCTGATGGAGCTGGAGCCGCCGGAGGCGCCCCGGGTCTTCGAGGTGCTCCGCGAAGGCCGGCGGCTCACCATCACCCTGAAGCCCGGGGCCGCTGTCGCGCGGCCCGAGGGGCCCTCGGTCTGAGCGCCGGCCTCAGTGCTTGTGGGGCGCCGGCACGGGCTCAGCCGCCGGCTTCGGCGGCGGGGGCGCGCCCTTCCCCACGGGCCCCTTCCCCACGGGTTCCGGGGGCAGGTAGCTGAGGGGCACCAGCAGGGGCTCGTCGAGGCCCTCCGCCGTGATGCGGAGCAGGCCCCTGCGCTGGGCCCGGTCCTGCAGGGTGACCGTCAGCGCGTGCTCGGCCTTCTCCGAGGGCTCGAGGCCGGCGATCGCCCAGCCCTGGCCTTCCGCCAGGACGGCCTCCTTCAGCCGGAGGGGCTTCCCGTCCGCCCGGCGGACCTTGAAGGTCTGGCTGAGCTGGTCCGGCAGGTCCAGGACCACGCGGCCGGGAAGGGCCTCCAGGGCCTGGGCGATGCGCCAGGCGAGGGTGAGGTCGAAGCGGGGCTGGAGGGGGGCGCTGGTCTCCACCTTCAGGCGCTCCAGGCCCGCGGTCTGCCCCGGCTTGAGCCGTGAGGGCCGGAGGGTGAAGACCAGGTTGGCGTTGACGCCGTCGGGCACGATCTCGTGGTCGAAGTAGGGCGGCACCGGGCTGGCGAGGCGGATGGCGGCGGCCTCCCCGCCTTCCCGGGTGAAGCGGAAGGTGATGGAGGGGCTTTCGAAGCGCTGCACGGCGCCCAGGTCCTTGGCCGCGCCATCCACCGCCACTTCAGGGCGCACGGTGAAGTCGAAGCGGAGCAGGTAGCGGGGCTGGGTGGCGTCGTCGGATTCCAGGCGGATGCTGCGCCGTTGGTAGCCCACCCAGTCCTTGGGATCCACGGTGGCGGTGATCCGGCGGGACTCCCCGGGGGCGAAGGGCCGGGCGAAGGGCGCGGGGTCCATGTTGGTGCCGGGGCTGAGGTCCACCACCCGGAAGGCGAGGGGCTTGCCCGAATCGTTCTTCAGGTCCCAGGCGAGCTGGCGCACCTCCTTGGGGCCGAGGCTGCCCAGGGAGGTGATGGTGTCGGGCGTGATGGAGTAGCGGTATTTCGGCCTGGGCTTCGCCGCGGGCGCCGGTCCGGGCGCGGCCTGGACCACGGGTCCGGCGGGGGTCTGGAGCAGCAGGGCGAGGGCGAGGGGCAGCATGGGCGTCCGTTAGGGAAGGAATCCATTGTGAAGGTGTCGGGGTCTGGGCAGAAGCTTCAGTCCTCTGCGTCTGGGTCGAATCCGGAACGGCATGGAAAAGGGGGCCGCGGTGCGGCCCCCTTTTCGTGGTGGACGAGTGCTATCGATTGATGGCTTTGAAGGCGTTGACCACAGCGGTGTACTCGGCCGACCCGGAAGGGTAGCCCAGGGAGACCGCGGCGTTCAGGCAGGCGGTCTTGGCGCCGGCATAGGTGGTGCTGGACGTCATGTAGCTGGTCAGGGCCTTGTAGACGATGCGGGCGGCCTTGTCGTTGCCGATGCCGGTCATGCCGCCGGGGAGGTAGGAGCTGTAGAAGTTCGAGCTGCTGTTGTTGCTGGCGCCCTGGCTGAGGAAGTAGAAGCAGCGGTTCATGGGGCCCGAGCTGTAGTGCACATCCAGGCGCTTCAGGCTGCTGCTCCAGGCATTGGGGCTGCGGCCATCCAGGCTGGGCTTGTACATGTAGCGCAGGGGGGTCGGGAAGCTGGGGGTGGAGAGCTGCTCGCCGATGGTCCAGTTGCCGCCGGAGGCGGGGATCGTGGCGGCGGAGGAGCCGCGGTAGAACTCGGCCATGGTGCCGAAGATGTCGGACATGGATTCGTTCAGGCCGCCGGACTCGCCCCGGTAGGTGAGGTTGGCGGTGCGGGAGGTCACGCCGTGGGTCATCTCGTGGCCGGCCACGTCCAGGGCGGTGAGGGTCAGGAAGGAGGAACCGTCGCCGTAGGTCATGCAGAAGCAGCTGTCGGACCAGAAGGCGTTGTCGTAGCTGTTGGAGTAGTGGACGCGGCTGTAGGTGCGGGTGCCGGCGTTGTCGATGCCGTTGCGGCCGAAGACGTTCTTGTACATGTCCCAGGTCACGCCCAGGCCGTAGTGGGCGTCCACCGCGGCGGTCTGGCCGTTGGCGGCGGTGGTGGAGGAGCCTTCGACGTAGTTGGCGCCGTCGCCCCAGCCGTTGTCCGCGTCCGTGTAGACGGTGCCGGTGCCGCTGGTGGCGTGGTTCAGGTTGGTGGTGTAGTTGCCGCCGAGGCTGCCGCGGGTGGTGTCCCGCAGCTCGTAGCCGGAGGCGAGGCTGTTGGTTTGGAGGGTGACGTTGCCGGAGAACTGGCTGTTGCCGGAGCCGTTGGCGCCCGCGGTGTGGAGGGTGGACCAGCTTTCGAGGATGGCGCCGGTGTGGGCGCTGACGAGGTAGTCCGTGTGGCTGGTCTCCTCGGTGCCGTTCTCCAGCTCGGCGTGGACGTGGTAGGCGAGCACGGCGCGCTGGACGGTGATCTCCGCTTCCTGCCGGCCGCGGATGGACACCGGCACGTCGATGCGGGCCACCACCAGCTCGGCCGTGGGCTCGGTGGCGTAGGGACCCTTGGGGGCCAGGGCCGCGTGGGCGGCCGCCAGGGCCTCCGAGGCCTCGATGGAGGGGGCGACGCTCAGCCGCAGCCCGCGGGCCAGGGCGTCCGTCAGCCCTTCGGTCTCGCCGTTGCGGGTGTGGACGATGACCTCGCCATCCAGGACGCGGACCCCTTTGTAGGTCTGGTTCAGGCGGACGTGGTTCTCCGCCGAGTTCTCCTCGACGATGTTCTTCAGGGCGAAGCCGTGATCCGCGTCCAGGCCGAGCTGCCAGGTGCGGGCCAGCACGTGCTGCTGGGCGGCCCGGGCCGCGGGGGGAAGGATGTTCTCCTTCGGCGCCGAGGCCAGCAGGGCTGGAGCGGCGACGAGGGCGAGCATGAGGTTGGTGCGCATGGAGCCTCCTGGAGGGGGTGGGATCGCCCGGATACACAAGAACCCGCTGGTGGGTGGGCCAGTGGGTTCGGATTCAAGGGGATCGAGGATCGTGGGTGCTGGAGTCGATTCAAGCCCCTCGGGACGACCGCTGCTGTTAAATTGTGTTAATTCACATGAAAACTGGTTTCATATCGTGGCAAGCCTCGCCGGACTTGGCGCGATCAGGAAAGAAGCGGCACCTGTTCAAAAGGACCAGCCGACCCCGAAGGTCCACATCCGGTCGAATTCCTGGCCGCTCCCCTGGGCGCTCACCAGCGCCGCCAGGTCCGCCGCCGAGGACAGCTTCACTGGATGGTCCTGGGTCACCGGCTGCTGGTAGCTCGCGGCGAGGTAGGGTCGGAAGGGCAGGGGCAGGCGCCATCGCGCGCCGACCCTCAGCCAGGGCCGGCCCAGGGTGTGTTCCGCCGAGGCTCCTTCCGCCGAGTACCGGTAGCGTTGCACCCGCTGCAGCAGGCCCACTTCCCCGCCGAGGTCCACGAAGGGGATCCAGAACTGGACGTTCAGGCCGGCTCCCAGGCCGGCCTGGGTCAGGGTGCCCCGGCCCCGGAGGGCGCCGACGGCCACGTCCCCTTCCGAGCGCAGCCAGGACCCTTCGAAGGTGGCCTCCAGGCGCAGGATGGGGCCGAAGACGATGAGGCGCCGGTCCAGGGTGGCGAGCAGGCCCTTCCCGGTGTCGAGGCTGCCGGAGGCCAGCTGGCCCGTGCCGGTGAGCAGGGTCTGGGGCAGGTTCTGGCCCTTGGGGAAGGGGACCTCCACCCGGAGGCCCCAGGACTGGGCGGCGAGGGGGGCGGCGGCGAGGCAGGCGAGGAGGGGAGCGCGCATCCCCCAGTCTCGCGGATTCAGGGGGCGCACGGAAGCCGCGCCGGCCTCACCGGCAGCGGTTCAGGACTTCCACTTGATGGAGCAGCCCCGGCTGGGCTTCTGGTCGGGATCCACGGGAGTGCCCGCCAGCACGGCGTCGAGGGCGGCCTTCAGGTCCTGGCGGGCGACGGGGGCATCCTTCCTCGGGGTCGTGTTGTCGTCCATGCGGCCGCGGTACACCAGCTTCCCGCCCGCGTCGAACACGAAGAAGTCCGGCGTGCAGACCGCGCCGAAGGCCTTCACCACCGCCTGGCTCTCGTCCTTGAGGTAGGGGAAGGCGTAGCCCTTCCGGGCGGCGTGCGCCTTCATGCCCGGCAGGCCCTCGTCCTTGCGCTGCTCGCTTTCGCTTTCGTTGCTGTTGATGGCCACGAAGGCCACCTTGCCGGCGTAGGCCTTGGCCAGGGCGTTGATGCGGTCCTCGCTGCCGAGCACGTAGGGGCACTGAGTGCTGAGGAAGACCACCACCGCGGGGCCCCGGAGGGCCTTGCTGTCCAGGGTGCGCCCGTCCACGCCGGGGAGGGCGAAAGCCGGCATGGGGGCGCCCAGGGCGAGCTTCGGACCCGACTGGGCCACGGGGACGAGGCTGCTGAGGACGAGGAGGGCGGGCAGGGCTTGCATGGCTGTCTCCGGTTCAGGGTTTCCACTTGATCGAGCAGCCCATGCTGGGCGTCTGGGCCGCCGCGGGGGCGGCGCCGCGGAGCACGGCTTCGAGGGCTTCCTTCAGATCCTCGCGGGTGACCGCGGCGGGATCCTTCCAGCTGTCGTCGAGGCGGCCCCGGTAGGCGAGGCGCCGCGCGGCGTCGTACAGGAAGAAGTCCGGCGTGCAGACGGCGCCGAGGGCCCGGGCCACCGCCTGGTCCTCGTCCTGGAGGTAGGGGAACACGTAGCCCTTCCGGGCCGCCCGCTCCTTCATCGCCTCGAAGCCGTCCTCCGGATAGGCGACGGCATCGTTGGGGCTGATGGCCACCACGTCGCAGCGCCCCGCGAAGGCCGTCGCCAGGGCGTTGATGCGGTCGTCCACGGCCTGCACGTAGGGGCAGTGGTTGCACATGACCACCACCAGGAGGGCCGGGGCCTTGAAGTCCTCCGCGGCATGGAGGCGGCCGTCCACGCCGGGCAGGGCGAAGGGCGGGCAGGCGCTGCCGAGGGGGACCATGGTGGAGTGGAGAAGGGCCATGCGGAGTCCGGGGCGGGCCGCCATTCTACCGGGAGCCGCCCGCAGCCCGGCCCTTGATCCTGCCCCCGGGTTCCGCGAGTCTGGTGCAGACCCCCGGCTCCGATTTGAACCCGACCCTCCCGCGACTCCACTGGTCCACCCTCGGCGATGACACGGGGGGGCTGGAGCACCGGTGGTCCCATGCCTGGGAGGTGACCGTGGACCGCAGCGCGGCGCCCGCCATGCCGCCTTCCGACACGGACCTATGGGCGGTCACGGCCGACGGCGCCGAGCCGCCGCCCTCCCTGGTGCGGGGCGCCGCGGAGGTGGGCGCCCTGCCCATCCTCCTGCTCCGGGCCGCGACGGCGCCGCCCCTCGCCGGCGCGCAGCTCGCCGCCTGGAGCCGGCTGGGCTCCGTGCGCTGGGAGCTCCGGGGGGAGGAGCCGCCCGCCGGCGGACTGCGGCCCCTGGCGGCGGCGGTGCCGCCCCTGTCGGCCTCCCAGACCCTCCAGCTGGGCCTCGTGGGCCTCAGCGCCGCCATGCAGGACGTGGTCGCCAAGGCCCGGGCCGCCGCGGCGACGAAGGCCACGGTGCTGCTCATCGGCGAAAGCGGCACGGGCAAGGAGATCGTGGCCCGCGCCATCCACAGGATGAGCGCCCAGGCCTCCGCCCCCTTCGTGGCCGTGCACTGCGGCGCCATCCCCGAGAACCTCATCGAGTCCGAGCTCTTCGGCTACACCAAGGGCGCCTTCACCGACGCCCGCAAGGACACCCAGGGCAAGTTCCAGGAGGCGGACGGGGGCACGCTGTTCCTCGACGAAGTCAGCACCATGGCCATGAACGCCCAGGTGCGCCTCCTGCGGGCCCTGCAGGAGCGGGAGGTGCAGCCCCTGGGGGGCGGCGGTCCCGTGAAGGTGGACGTGCGCGTGGTGGCCGCCACCAACGAGGATCTCTGGGCCCGGGTGAACGAGGGCAAGTTCCGGGAGGACCTGCTCTACCGCCTGGACGTGGTGCCCATCCACCTGCCGCCCCTGCGGGCGCGGCGCGAGGAGGTCCCCTTCCTCGCCCAGCACTTCCTGAACCGCAAGGCGCGGGAGCACGGCCTCTACCCCAAGGCCCTGCACCCCGCCGTGGATCCCCAGCTCATGGCCCACCCCTGGCCCGGCAACGTCCGGCAGCTGGAGAATGCCATCGAGCGGGCCATCGTGCTGAGCGGCCGGCGCCCGGTGCTCACCCGGGAGGATTTCCTCTTCCTCGGCGCGAAGCCGGGACAGGCCCTGGATCCCGTCGCCGCCGACGCGGCCCCCATGCCCGAGGTGGCCATCGAGGCCCTGGAGGGCGCGCCCCTCCTCATGGACCTGCCACCGGAAGGCCTGGACCTCAATCAGGTGGTCTCCGACGTGGAGAAGAAGCTAATGCTCCAGAGCCTCGCCATCACCCGCGGCAACAAGAAGCGCGCCGCCGAACTGCTGGGCCTGAAGCGGACGACCTTCCTCGAGAAGATGAAGCGCCTCGATCTGGAGGACGCCGCGGAGGAAGGGGCGGAAACCGAACCCTGAGGCCATGGGCCAATGGCCGTGATTTCGTCTCGAAAAAGTCCAAACTGTGGCGTTTCTTCAGATAAATGCACTGATAATCGACAAAACATTTGAATGATGCATATTATTTAGATGATTTTCGTCTATTATGCATCGAGTTACGAAGAATTTAACATAACTTAACATTGTCAGGTCTGGGATTCCTTGATGCTTTTTCATACATCAAGGGAGCCATCATGCGCGCACCGTGCCGCCTCTTCTCCGCTTTCTGCCTGGCCCTCGTCGCCGGCGCCCTGCCCCTTGCCGCCCAGCAGGCGCCCCTGCGCCCCCAGGCGGCGGTCCATCCCGACCACCATGAATTCGAAGCGATGCTCTTCGCGCCCTTCAACGGGGAGCGCGGCATGTCCCGCACCTTCCGCGTGGCCTTCACCTTCCCCGACGCGGCGGAATCCACCTGGGCCTCCTGGCGCCTGGAGCTGGTGAACGGGGCCGGCGAGACCGTGCGCCGCTGGCACGGCGAGACGCCCCTGGTGGCGGGCCGCGGCCTGCGGGAAATCCCCTGGGACGGCCGCGGGGAGAGCGGCGTCTTCCTGAAGCACGGCTTCTACACCCTGCGCCTGCAGGCGGCGCCCACGGACGAGCTGGCCTACCGCACCGCCCCGGGGGGCGGCGTGGACGCGCGGGTCGAGCCCCGTCTCGCCGCCGCGGCCGCGGACCTGGAAACCCAGGAGGCCACCCTCCTCGTGGGCCGCGTCCCCGCGCCTAAGGTGACGCCCATGGCGCCCCTGCCGGTGGGGGCGCGCCAGGACGAGGCCCGGGCCCAGGCCCTCGCCGGCCGGGACGGGGAACCCCGGGAGGCCTCCCGCGCCGCCACGGCCTCGCTGCCCTACACCATCTACTTCGGCAACATGCACAGCCAGACCAACCATTCCGACGGCGGCACGCCCGTGGGCAGCTGCGGGGGGGCCGAGACGCCCCAGGGCGGCGTCCAGGGCCCGACGGAAGCCTTCGAGATGATGCGCGTCCAGGCCGGCGGGGACTTCCTCCTGGCCTCCGAGCACAACCACATGTACGACGGCTCCACGAGCGAGAACACGTCCGCGGACACGGTCGCCGCGCGGAACCTGTGGCAGAGCGGCCAGGCACTGGCGTCCAGCTACCGGGCCGCCCACCCGGGCTTCATGGCCCTCTACGGCAACGAGTGGGGCGTGATCACCAACGGCGGCCACATGAACCTCTTGAACCCCGATGGCCTGGCCACCTGGGAGCACGGCGCCGGCGGCCTCCTCACCGGCGACTACTACGTGCCCAAGAGCGACTACGCCGCCATGTACGCCCTGATGAAGGCCCGGGGCTGGGTGGGCCAGTTCAACCACCCGAAGACCAGCACCCAGTTCCTCATCGGCGGCACCAGCCTGGGCTACAGCGCCGATGGCGCGGAAGTGATGGCGCTCTGCGAGATCATGAACACCTCGGCCTTCTCCACCAACACGACGGAGACGGAGACAGGCCACAGCAGCTACACCGGCGCCTGGAACATCCTCCTGGAGCGCGGCTACCACGTGGCGCCCACCACGGACCAGGACAACCACTGCGCCAACTGGGGCCTCAGCTTCCGCAACCGCACCGGCGTCCTCGTGCCCACGGGCACGGCCCTCACTCTGGCGAGCTTCATCGACGCGGTGAAGGCGCGGCGCGTCTTCGCCACGGAGGACAAGGCCGGCCAGCTCATCCTCACCGCCAACGGCCACGTCATGGGCGAGACTTTCGCGAACTCGGGGAGCCTCACCCTCACCGCCAACTACGCCAGCACCTCGGGCCAGACCGCCACCCGCGTCCAGTTCTTCGAGGGGGTCCCCGGCCGCAACGGCACGGTGACCCAGCTCGCGGAGGGCAGCGACACCCACGCCTTCACCCCCGCCAATGGCGAGCATTTCTACTACGCCCTCGTCACCCAGGCCAACGGGGACCGCCTCTGGTCCGCCCCGGTGTGGGTAAGCCAGGGCGGCACGCCGACGAGCACGGTGACTGCCTCGATCACGTCTCCCGCCGCGAACCTGACGATCGATTCGGGCACCAGCGTGTCCTTCGCCGGCAGCGCCACCAGCAGCGCCGGCAATCCACTCACCTACGGGTGGACCTTCGGCGACGGCGGCAGCGCCGCGGGCGCCGCCGCGAGCCACACCTTCACCAACGGCGGCGCCACCGCCGCGAACTACACCGTGACCTTCACCGCCAATGACGGCGCGGCGACCGGGACCGCCACCCGCGTCATCACGGTGAACCCCGCCACGGCCACCAATACGGCCCCCACCGTTTCCGCCATCGGGAACCAGACGACCGCCCAGGATACGGCGACCGGGCCCATCGCCTTCACCGTGGGTGACGCTGAGACCGCCGCGGGCAGTCTGACCCTCGCCGGCACCTCCTCCAACACCGCCCTCGTGCCCGTCTCGGGCCTGGTCTTCGGCGGAAGCGGCTCGGCCCGTACGCTGACCATCACCCCTGCCGCGGGCCAGAGCGGCACCGCAACCATCACGGTCACCACCACCGACGGCGGCGGCCTCACGGCCTCCACCGCCTTCACCCTCACCGTGACCGCGGCGGCCGCCGGCGGCAGCCTGATCATCAGCCAGTACTACGAGGGCCTGAACAGCGACAAGTGGATCGAGGTCACCAACGTGGGCACAGGCACCGTGAACCTGGCCTCCCCCCAGCGCTACCTCGCCCTCTTCTCCAACGCCGCCGCCGACGCTCCCAGCGGTGTGGCGCCCACCAGCAGCCTGGCCCTCACCGGCTCCCTCGCCCCCGGCGCCTCCTTGCTCTTCAAGAACAGCGCCTCCGTGAACCCGTCCTATGCCGTCGGGACCGCCTCGGGGGTGATCAACTTCAACGGCGACGACCTGGTGATCCTCAGCGCCGCCAGCGGCACTACCGCCTGGGCCGGACGCCTCGATGTCGTGGGCGACGGAAGCACCTGGGGCACGGACAAGTCGTTCGTGCGCAAAGCCTCGGTCCTCGCCGGCAATGCCACGTGGACGCCCGCCGAGTGGACCCAGGCGACCCTGGCGGCCGTGGACGGCGCCGCCGCCGGCACCTCCGAACGGCTCGGCGCCCACCTCTTCGGCGCCGCGAACACGGTGACCGCCGCCATCACCGCCCCCGCCGCGGACCTCACCGTGGCCTCCGGGGCCATGGTGAATTTCGCCGGGACGGGCACTGACAGCAGCGCCACCGCCACCCTCGGCTACGCCTGGACCTTCGGGGACGGCGCCACGGCCACCGGCGCCACGGCCAGCCATGCCTTCAGCAACGGCACCGCGTCGGACCAGGTCCGCAACGTCACGTTCACCGTCTCCGACGAGACCGGCGCCTCCGCCACCGCCACCCGCATCGTGACCGTCACGCCGGGGCCTGACACGACGGCCCCGACGGCGACGGCGAGCGAGGCCGGCACCGACGGCGTTATCACCCTCTCCGCCACCGCCAGCGACGATCGGGGCGTGAGCAACGTCGAGTTCCTCATCGACGGGGTCCTGGCGGGCAGCGACGCCACCGCGCCCTACGGCCTCGCCTACGACAGCGCCGCCCTCGCCAACGGTTCCCACAGCCTGGTGGCCCGGGCCACGGACGCCGCCGGGAACGTCGGGACCTCCGCCCCCGTAGCCTTCACCATCAGCCATCCCGATACAGTGGCCCCGACGGTGAGCGCCGGCGAGAGCGGCACCGCGGGGACCATCACCCTTTCGGCTACCGCCTCCGACAATGTGGGCGTCGCCCGCGTGGAATTCAGCGTGGACGGCGCGCTGAAGGGCACGGACGCCACCAGCCCCTACGGCATGACCCTGGACTCCACGACCCTCGCCAACGGCACCCACAGCCTCACCGCCCAGGCCTTCGACGCCGCCGGGAACAGCGCCACCTCCGCGCCGGTGGCCTTCACCATCAACAACCCGGTGGTGGAGACCCAGGTCTTGCAGAACCCCGGCTTCGAAAGTGGCGCCGTGAACTGGACGGCCACCGCCGGCGTCATCACCAGCTCCGCTTCCCGGCCCGCCCATGCGGGATCCTGGAAGGCCTGGCTGAACGGCCGGGGAACCGCGAACACGCAGACCCTCTACCAGCAGGTGGCCATCCCCGGCACCGCGACCAGCGCGAACCTCGCCTTCTGGGTGCGCATCGACACCGCGGAAACCACCACCACCCAGGTCTGGGACACGCTGAAGGTGCAGGTCCGCAACAGCAGCGGCGCCCTCCTGGCGACCCTGGCCACCTATTCGAACCTGAACAAGAACACGACCTACCTCCAGAAGACCTTCAGCCTCCTGCCCTACAAGGGCCAGACGGTCCGGGTGCACCTGGAAGGCAAGGAGGACGGCTCCCTGCAGACCTCCTTCGTGCTGGACGACTTCACCCTGCTCGTCAAGTAGGCCGCGCCGCGCTCGATTGCCCGCTCCGGTGCCGGCCGGGGCGGGCCTTTCTCTGCGCGGGCTGTCCGGCGGCCGCTACGCTGGAGGCATGACCGATGCACCTTTTCATCTGCGCTGGCGGCTTGACGTGCCCATGGACCATGAGGAGGTCTTCGAAGCCTGGCTCCTGGAAGCCGGAGCTTCGGCCATGTATCGGGACGCGGATCCGCCCCACGCCTACTACGCCTACTTCCCGCCGGGCCACCCGGAGCCGGACCCCGCGGGCCTCGCGGCCTTTCCCGGCGTGGCCCTGCTGGAGGCTGAGGCCTTCGCCGACGAGGACTGGCTGGCCAAGAGCCGGGAGGGTTTCGGCCCCCTCGAGGTGGGGCGGGGCTTCTATATCAAGCCCCTCTGGGACGGCGGCCCCGTGCCGGCGGGCCGCACGCCCATCGTGGTGAATCCGGGCCTCGCCTTCGGCACCGGGGGCCACGAGACCACAAGGCTCTGCATGGAACTGCTGGAGGGCCTGGCTGCCAGGGGCGAACTGCGGGGCCCCGTCCTCGACATCGGCGCCGGCACGGGCATCCTCGCCCTCACGGCCTTCCTGCTGGGGGCGCGGGAGGTCACCGCCTTCGACAATGATCCAGATTGCGGCCCCGCCATGGCGGAGTTCATCGAGCTGAACGCGGGCACCCTCGGCGGCCAGCAGCCATTCGATCACTTCGTCGGCCTCCTGGACCATCCGAAGGTGAAGGGCCCCTACGCCCTGCTGCTGGCCAACATCCTCCTGGAGACCATCCAGGAGCTGCTGCCGGGCATGGCGGAGCTCACCGAGCCCGGGCAGCGCCTCATCGCCAGCGGCATCCTGGGCGAGCGGGAGGACGAGGCCCTGGTCAGCCTCGTGGCGGCCGGCTTCCGGCCCCTGGAGGTCGTCCGGGAAGGCGCCTGGATCGCGATCCTGGCCCAGCGCGCGGCCGCGCCCGAAGCGTCCGCATGAAGGCCGACAACCGCCCCCTCGGCGTCTTCGACAGCGGCATCGGCGGCCTCACGGTGGTGCACGCCCTGCGCCGCCTGCTGCCGGGGGAGGACATCGTCTATCTCGGCGATACGGCCAGGGTCCCCTACGGCACCAAGAGCCACGGCACCATCGAGCGCTACACTCTCCAGGCCGGCGCCCTGCTGCAGCGCTACGACCCCAAGCTGCTCGTCATCGCCTGCAACACGGCCTCCGCCCATGGCCTGCCGGCCCTGCAGGCGGCGAGCCCGGTGCCGGTGGTGGGGGTCATCGAGCCCGGCGCCGAAGAGGCGGCGAAGGCCGAAGGCCCCGTGGGCGTCCTCGGCACCCTGGCGACGGTCCAGAGCGGCGCCTACGAGGCCGCGATCCTCCGCCGCGCGCCCGGCAAGGCGGTGCACAGCGCCGCGTGCCCGCTCCTGGTGGGCCTCGCGGAAGAGGGCTGGCTGGACGATCCCCTCACCGTGGAGGTCTGCCGCCGCTACCTGGCGGGCCTGCCCGCGGCGGTGCGCACGGTGGTGCTGGGCTGCACCCACTATCCGGTGCTGAAGGCCAGCCTCGAGAAGGCGCGCCCCGGCACCCGCTGGATCGACAGCGGCGAGGTCACGGCCAAGGCGGTGGCGGACCTGCTGGGCGTCGCCCTGGGCTTCCACGGGGAGGGCCCGCGTGGTTCCCTGCGCATCCTGCTCACCGACGCCGGCAGCCGCCTGCAGGAGGTGGGCAGCCGCTTCCTGGAGGAGCCCCTGGAGAGCCTGGACGTGGTGGATCTCTAGGTCGCGGGCTTCGAAGCCTCGCCAGGCTTGGGCAGGGTGAAGCTCACCGTCGTGCCCTGGCCCTCGACACTCCGGATGGCGATGTCGCCGCCGTGGCTGCGCACGATTTCCCGGCAGATGGGCAGGCCGAGACCGGTGCCCTTGCCTTCGGGCTTGGTGGTGAACATGGGCTTGAAGACCTGGGGCAGGACGGCGGCGGGGATGCCGGCGCCGGTGTCGGAGACGTCCACGCGCCAGTCGCCGGCGGAGCCTTCGGGATAGGCGCGGATGGTGATGAGGCCGCCGTGCGGCAGGGCGTCCACGGCGTTGTTCACCAGGTTGATGAAGAGCTGCTCCATCTGCTTGCGGTCCGCTTCCAGGACGCAGTCCGGCGGGGCTTCCGTGCTCACCGCCACGTGGTGCGCCTGCAGGGTGGGCGCCCAGAGCCGCTGCAGCTCGTCGAGGAGGGCGCCCAGGTGCAGGGGCTCCCGGTTGAGCTGGGGTCGGCGGGTGATGTCCAGGAGTTTGCGGACGATGTCGCCCACCCGCTCGATCTGGGCGTGGATGGTGCCGAGGCGTTCCTGGGCCCGCTCCGAAAGGTCCGGCTGCCCCCGGAGCATCTGGATGTGGCCATTCACCAGGTTCAGGGGAGTGCCCACCTCGTGGGCGAAGGCCGCCGTGAGCTGGCCCGCCACCGCGAGGCGCTCCTGCTGGCTGAGCTCCTCCCGGAGCAGGGAGTTGCCCGCCAGGGCCTCCTGCAGCTCCCGGTTCCGGTCCTGCAACTCGGCAAGGGCCTCGTCGATGCGGCCCTGGAGGTTCTGATTGAAGCCCTGGATCTCGTCGATGAGCCGCTCGCGCTCCCGGGAGGCCTCCTCCAGGCGCCCGGCCATGAGGTTGAAGCGGTCGGCGATGATGCCCAGCTCGTCCTTGCGGTGCACCAGCGCCCTTGCGCCGGCCTCGCCCTGCTCCACGCGCCCCATGGCCTCGGTCACGGCCTTGAGGGGATCGTGGACGAAGATGCCCAGGATCACGTAAAGCAGGATGAATTCCCCGAGGATCACCAGGGGCAGGGTGTTGAGGGTGCGCCGCAGGTTCGCGCGCCACACCTCCTCCCAGCGCTCCAGGTCGCAGTAGACGCGGATGAGGCCGCTGTTGGGTCGGCCGTGGGACTTGCTGCGGATGGGCTGGTAGATCTTCCAGGCCTTGTTGCCGGTGGTGAGGTCCACCAGCTCCGGCCGCGGCTCCTTCAGGTCCAGGAGAGGGGCCATCACCTGGCCCCAGTCGACGGAGGCGTCGTCCATGGAGGAGGTGATCATCTCGATGCGGGAAGGGTCCTCCTTGGAGCGGCGGAAGACGTCGATCTGGTAGACGCTGTGGCTCGGCCCCGCGAGGCTCTCGAGGATCTCCTCGATGGCGCGGGGGTTCTGGAAGGTGGGGTCCCTCTCGATGATCTCCGTCTCCACGGCCTGGGCAGTCTGGAGGGCCAGGCTCTTCGAGTAACCCTCCATCTCAGCCCGGGAATTCTTGGTGATGGAGTAGGCCACCGCCACGGTGAGGACGCTGGTCACCAGGGCCGTCACCAGGAAGAGTTTCGCGTGGAGGCTCCGCAGCCAGTGGAAGGGGCGAAGGTTCACGCCGGGCCCCCCGCCAGCTCCTGGCGCAGTTCCTTGAGCCAGGCGCCGGGCTGGAGGCCCTGGAGGGCGGCGACGAGTTCGCCGTAGGCCCGGTGGCGGGCCTCCGCGGCCATGCCCACGAGCTCGAGGAGGGAGGAGGCGAGGACCTGGAACCCGGCGGCGGCGAGGCCCGCCTGCTGCTCCCAGAGGAAGGCCTCCAGCAGGGTCATGTCGTGGTGGCGCCCGAGGGCCTCCTGCAGCGCCTTCAGGCGGGCCAGGGCGGCGACGGGCGGGGCGGGGAAGACCTCCCCCAGGATCTCGAGCCGGTAGCGGGCGCGCTTGAGCTTCACCCGGGCCCCGTGCAGGGCCTCCACGTCCTCGCCCTTGGCGTGGCCCCGGAGGGCTTCCAGGGCTCCTTCGAGGGGATCCCGCAGGCCCTGCCAGGCGGTCTCCGTCGCCGGGGGGGCCTGGAAGGGGCGGGGCAGGCTTTCCACCTCCAGCAGGCGCTTCCAGTCCGCGGGATCCACCTTTTCCAGGTCCGCTGCGAGGCGGCGGGAGGCCTTGAGCCTGCGGCGGTCCAGGGCCTCCATCAGGTGCTCGGCGCTGGCCCGCTGCAGGTCGAAGGCGGCCTGCCCGTGGAGGCCCACCAGGAGCTCCCGGGTCACGTCCAGCTCCCGCCGGGGCCCCATCAGCGCCGTGAAGTCCCGCAGGGCCCGGCCCGCGGCCTTGAGGCGCGGATAGACCTGCGGGTCCAGCAGGTCCAGCACCGCCCGCAGGCGCCGGGTGGCCACCCGGGCATCGTGCAGCTGCATGGGATCGGTCCACCACTCCGGCGGCGAGATGGTCTCGTCCAGGCGTGCCGACCGGGCCTCCAGGGACCGGTGAAGCGAAAGGGCGAATTCCAAGGCCTGCATGGAACCATCTTAGGGCGTCCAGGATTAACGGAAAAAAGACGAACAAACTTGGGTCGTGCCGGGGGATGATGGCGGGATGGACAGCATCAGGGGCCCGTCTCCGCGAAGGAGCGACGCGACTGAGCGGGAGCGCAGGACTTGATGTCCTGCGTGATAGACGGGAGATCAAGGGCAATGGACAGCATCACCATCAAGGGCGCCCGCGAGCACAACCTCAAGAACATCGACCTGGTCCTGCCCCGGAACCAGCTCGTGGTCATCACCGGCCTTTCCGGCAGCGGCAAGTCGAGCCTCGCCTTCGACACCCTCTACGCCGAAGGGCAGCGGCGCTACGTGGAATCCCTGTCGGCCTACGCCCGACAGTTCCTGGACCAGATGGAGAAGCCCGACGTGGACTCCATCGAAGGCCTCAGCCCCGCCATCTCCATCGAGCAGAAGACCACCTCGAAGAACCCGCGCTCCACGGTGGCCACGGTCACGGAGATCTACGACTACCTGCGCCTCCTCTTCGCCCGGGCGGGGAAGGCCCAGTGCATGGCCTGCGCGCGGCCCATCGCCTCCCAGACCATCCAGGAGATGGCGGACCAGATCCTGGCCCAGCCGAGCGGGACGAAGCTGCAGCTCATGGCCCCCGTCGTGCGCGGGCGCAAGGGCGAGTACAAAAAGCTGCTCCAGGACCTCATGAAGCGGGGCTACATCCGCGCAAGGGTGAACGGGCAGATGCTGGATCTCACGGAAGGCCTGCCGGACTTGGACAAGCAGAAGAAGCACACCATCGAGGTGGTCATCGACCGCCTCAAGGTGGCGGAAGGCATCTCCACCCGCCTCGCCGACAGCCTGGAGATCGCGTGCAACCTCAGCGAGGGCGCCGCCCTGGTGGACTTCGACGGGAAGGAGGTGCTCTTCTCCTCCAAGCTCGCGTGCAACAACACCGCCTGCGCCCGGTTCGGCCTGGGCCTGCCGGAGCTGGAGCCCCGCAGCTTCTCCTTCAACTCCCCCTACGGCGCCTGCGAGACCTGCGACGGCCTGGGCTTCAAGCGCCAGTTCGCCGAGGAGCTCATCATCCCGAACCCGGAGCTGAGCATCAACGAGGGCGCCATCCAGGCCTCGGGGTGGAAGAGCGTGGACGGCGAGGGCTGGCGGGCGCAGATGATGGAGCAGCTGGCCAAGCGCTTCAGGTTCAGCCTGGACGCGCCCTGGAAGAAGCTGTCGGCGGAGGTGAAGCGCATGCTGCTGCATGGCACCGGCGGCAAGGAGCTGCGCTTCAGCTACGAGAACAAGCGCAACCGCTACGACTTCACCCACGCCTTCGAGGGCATCGTGGGCAACCTGGACCGCCGCTACCGGGAGACCAGCAGCGAGGAGATCCGCGCCGACATGGAGGAGTCCATGCGCATCATCCCCTGCGAGGCCTGCGGGGGGCGGCGCCTGAAGCCCGAGATGCTGTCGGTGCTGGTGTCCGGCCGCCACATCGCCGAGCTCACGGCCATGAGCGTGCGGGAGTCCCGGGCCTGGTTCGGCGACCTGGCCCTCACGGGCAAGGAGGCGGTCATCGCCGAGAAGGTGCTGAAGGAGATCCGGGAGCGCCTGGGCTTCCTGGACGACGTGGGGCTGGGCTACCTCACCCTGGACCGCAGCGCGGCGACCCTGAGCGGCGGCGAGGGCCAGCGCATCCGCCTCGCGACGCAGATCGGCTCCAAGCTCCAGGGCGTGATGTACGTGCTGGACGAGCCCAGCATCGGCCTCCACCAGCGGGACAACCAGAAGCTGCTCCGCACCCTCCAGGAGATGCGCGACCTCGGCAACACGGTGCTGGTGGTGGAGCACGACCTGGAAACCATCCAGATGGCCGACCACGTGGTGGACATGGGCCCCGGCGCCGGCGAGCACGGCGGGCGGATCGTGGCCCAGGGGACGCCCAAGGAGATCGCGAAGACCAAAGGCTCCATCACCGGCGACTTCCTGTCGGGCCGGGACGCCATCGCCGTCCCCCGCAAGCGCCGCCGCGCGGGCCGCGGGCATCTGGAGGTCTTCGGCGCCTCGGAGAACAACCTGAAGGGCGTGGACGCCGCCTTCCCCGTCGGCCTCTTCACCTGCGTGACCGGCGTCTCGGGCTCGGGGAAGTCGACCCTGGTGAACGAGATCCTCTACAAGGCCCTGGCCAACCAGCTCCATCAGGGCGTCCACGTGGTGGGGAAGCACAAATCGGTGGAAGGCCTCGAGCTCATCGACAAGGTCATCGACATCGACCAGGCGCCCATCGGGCGGACCCCGCGATCCAACCCCGCCACCTACACGGGCCTCTTCACGCCCCTCCGCGAGCTCTTCGCCCAGCTCCCGGAGAGCAAGGCGCGGGGCTATGCGCCAGGCCGCTTCAGCTTCAACGTCCGGGGCGGGCGCTGCGAGAAGTGCGAGGGGGACGGCGTCCTCAAGATCGAGATGCACTTCCTGCCGGACATCTACGTCACCTGCGAGCAGTGCAAGGGCAAGCGCTACAACCGCGAGACCCTCGAAGTGCATTACAAGGGCAAGAGCATCTCCGAGGTCCTCGCCATGACCGTGGAGGAGGCCCTCGAGCTCTTCGGCCCCATCCCCGTCCTCGCCAACAAGCTGCAGACCCTGGTGGACGTGGGCCTGGGCTACATCCGCCTGGGCCAGAGCGCGACGACCCTGTCCGGGGGCGAGGCGCAGCGCGTCAAACTCGGGAAGGAGCTGAGCAAGCGCGCCACGGGCCGCACGGTCTACATCCTCGACGAGCCCACCACCGGCCTGCACCTCAAGGACATCCAGAAGCTGCTGGAGGTGATCAACCGCCTGGTGGACACCGGCAACACGGTGATCGTCATCGAGCACAACCTGGACGTCATCAAGACCGCCGACTGGATCCTCGACCTGGGCCCCGAAGGCGGCGGGGAGGGCGGCCGCATCCTGGCGAGCGGCACGCCGGAGCAGATCGCCAAGCACCGGGGGAGCGTCACGGGGAAGTACCTGGCGCCGTACCTGAAGTAGGCTGGAACGCCCGCCCCGCCCTCAGCGCAGCAGGATCTCCTCGTGGCTGGCGTACACCACGGTGCGGCCCTCGAAGCGCGGGCTGCGGATGATGCGGGCCCGGCTCACCCAGTCCAGGTTCGACAGGGCCTCGTCCAGGAGCAGGAGCTTCTTGCCGGAGGCGAGGATGGCGGTGATGGCGATGAGCTGGCGCTGGCCGCCGGAGAGGTTGGCGCCGCCGGAGGCGACGATGGTCTGGTAGCCCATGGGCAGGGTGGCCACCCAGGCGGCGAGGCCGGTCTCCCCGGCCACCTCCTGGAGGCGCTTCTGGGTCGCGCCGCCGGAGAAGAGCTTGAGGTTCTCCAGGACGCTGCCGCTCAGGAGCTGGGGGAACTGGGGCAGGTAGACCATGAAGCGCGAGGCCGCCCGGGGATCCAGGCCGCCCAGGCTGATGCTGCCGCGGTCCGGCGTGTAGAGCCCCGCGATGAGCTTCAGCAGGGTGCTCTTTCCGGAGCCGGAGGGGCCCGGCAGGTGGTGGAAGGCGCCGGGCTGCACCTTCAGGCTGAGGCCCTGCAGCACCCAGGGGGTGTCGTCGGAGTAGCGGAACCAGACGTCCTCCAGGGCCAGGGGGCCGGGCAGGTCGTTGGGTCCCTTGCGGGGGGGCTTGGGCTCCGGCTCGGCGGCGAAGACGCGCTCCACCTCCGCGAGCTGGGGCCGGATCGCGATGAGGCTCACGGCGGCGCCGGCGAGGCTGGACACCGAGCCCTGGAACCCCGTGGCGAGCTGCACGAAGGCCATGAGGCTGCCCAGGCTGAGGCTGCCCGCGAGCACCTCCCTGCCGCCGTAGATGAGGATCGCGGCGTTGAGGCCCTGGCTCAGGAGGCCCTGGACCAGCTCGTTCCACAGATCCAGCCGTTCCCGCTGCAGGCCGCGCTCCAGGCCCTCGTCCAGGCGGCGGCTCCACCGCGTGAAGGCCCAGCCCTGGCTCCCGCTGGCCTTGAGGGTGGGAATGCCCCGCAGCATCTCGATGAGGGCGCTGCGCTGGGCCTGGGAGGCTTCCACCTCCTTGGCCTGCACCCGGGCCTGCAGGCGGCCCGCGAGGAGGGAGAGGAGGCCCATGGCGAGGGCCACGCAGACCACCACGGCGGCGAGGCCCGGCAGGGAGATGAACATCCAGACCAGGTAGGCGAGGCCGGTGAAGGCGCCGAGGAGGACGCCGACCCCCCGGTTGAGGAGCTGGGAGCGGGCCATGGCGAGGCCGGTGAAGGCCTGCAGGTGCTCGCCCACGGTCTTCTGCTGCAGGTCCTTGAAGGGCAGCCAGAGCATGTGCTCCAGTAGCCCCTTTTCCAGGGCCGCCTCGAACTTGGTGGCGAAGGCGAGCAGGGTGGCCTCCCGGATCCAGCCCACCCAGGCCCGGAAGAAGGAGGTCAGCAGCAGGCCCAGGGCCAGGATGACGAGGAGGTGGCCGGCGCCCTGGGGCAGGGCCTGGTCCAGGGCCTTGCCCGTGAGCCAGGGCGAGATCAGGGCGAGGCCCTGCAGGACCCCCGCCGCCGCGGCGGCCTGGGCGATCTCCCGGCGATGGCGGGGCAGCAGCTGGAGCATCCGGGTCCAGAGGCCGCCCTGCTCCGGCAGGGGCTCGCTGAGATCCAGGGCCGGGCCGGCGAGGCCGGATTCCAGGAGTTCCAGGGAGGCGAACTCCAAGCCGCCCATCCCCTGCTCGATGGCGTAGCCTCCGGGGGCGCGCCTGCGCAGCACCACCCAGTCCCCGGTCTGGGCCTGCACGAGGGTGGGCAGCTCCAGGTGGTCCAGCTCGTCCGCCTGCACCTGCACCGCCCGGGCCTGGAAGCCCCGGCCCCGCAGCTCTTGCACCATCCCTTCCAGGGAGAAGTCCCAGAGCAGGGTTTCCTCCAGGGACTGCAGGGGCATGGTGACGCCCCGCAGGCCCAGCAGCCGCCAGAGGGCGAGGTTGCCCGGCATGCCGATGAGCAGGGAGGCTTCAGCCACGGCTCGCCTCCTGGGCTTCCAGGATGTCCTGGAAGGGGCCCGGCCCCGCGGCCAGCTGGGCGTAGGTGCCTTGCTGGGCGATGCGCCCGCCATCGAGGACGAGGATGCGATCCGCGTCCTTCACGGTCTCCAGCCGGTGGGCGATGAGGATGCGGGTGCAGCCGAGTGCCGCCAGGTTGGCGTGGACCTGGGCCTCCGTGGCCAGGTCCAGGGAGCTGGTGGCTTCGTCCAGCAGCAGGATCGCGGGTTCGCCGGCGATGGCCCGGGCCAGGCAGAGCCGCTGGCGCTCGCCCCCGGAAAGGATGCGCGCGTTTTCCCCCAGGCGCGCCTTGTAGCCGAGGGGCAGGCGCTCGATGACCTTGTCCACGCAGGCCGCCCGGGCCGCCCACTTCACCCGCTCCAGGGGCATCTCCGGATCCAGCAGGCTCAGGTTCGCGCGCACCGTGTCGTCGAAGACGAAGGGCTCCTGGAGCACCACGCCCATCTGGCGCCGCAGGGCCTGCAGGTCGAGGGCCGCCAGGTCGCGCCCGTCGAAGCGGATGCTGCCCGCGGTGGGGGAGTGCATGCCCAGGAGGAGGCGGGCGAGGGTGGACTTCCCCGCGCCGGTGCGGCCCACCAGGGCCACCTTCTCCCCGGGCCGGATCTCCAGGTGGATGTCCTCGAGGATCCAGGGGGAGCCTTCGCTGTAGCGGAAGCCCACGCCCTCCAGGGAGACGCCGCCCTTGAGCCGGCCCGGATTCTCGTGGCCGCTGGCCTCCGGCACGGTTTCCATGACGTCGTCGAGGCGACGGAGGTGGTTGCCCAGGAACTGCAGCTCGGTGAAGGCCGACAGCAGGGATTCCAGGGGGGCCATGAAGAGGCCCTGGAGGGTGAGGAAGGCGGTGAAGACGCCGATGGTCATGCGCTCCGCCACCACCTCCCGGCCGCCGATCCAGAACACCGAGGCCGCCGTGGCGCCGGTGAGGAAGACCATGGCCTGGCCCGAGGCGGCGGCAAGCCGCAGCCGCTGGGTGCTCACGTTCATGCGGCGCACCAGACGGTGGGTCCAGCGCCCGAGGACGAATTCCTGGGACGCGGAGGCCTTGACGGTCTCCAGGCCGGACATGGCCTCCACCAGCACGGCCCGCTCCTGGCCGGACACCGCCAGCTCGGCGGCCATGAGCTGCTCGTTCCAGCGCCGGAGGAAGCCCATGACGGCGACCCGCGCCGCCGCCAGCGCCAGGACCGCGAGGCCGAGGGTGCGGTGGTAGGCGAGCATCAGCGCCGCGTAGCCCAGGAGCAGGAAGGTGTCCAGCAGGGCGGAGATGCTGCGGGAGGTGAAGAGGTCGCGGATCTGGGTGTTGCTCTCCACCCGCTGGAGCAGGTCCCCGGACTGGCGCTGCAGGAAGAAGCCGATGGGGAGGGAGACGAGGTGCCCCACGAAGCCCGACATGAGGCTGCGGTCGAGGGTCACCCGAAGTCCCTGGAGCACGTAGGCGCGGAGCAGGGTCAGCAGGGACTGGCCCACCACCGCGCCGCCCAGCCCCAGGGCGAGGCCCCAGAGCCAGGGCTCGTGGCGGGGCAGGATGACGCGGTCCACGAGGATCTGGTTGGCCACGGGGAAGACGAGGCCCACCATCTGCAGCATCACCGAGGCGCCCAGGGCCTGGGCGAGGGAGCCCTTCAGGCCCTGCAGCATGTCGGTGTACCGCTTCAGGCTGGGGAAGGCGGCCGCCCGGGTCTGGAAGAGGTCGTCGTCCGGCGCGAAGCAGAGGGCGACCCCGGTGAAGGAGGTGGCCAGTTCGGCGGCGGGGACGTGGCGCCGCCCCCCGGCGGGATCCACGACCCAGGCGCCCTTGCGGGTGAGGCGCTCCAGGACGAGGAAGTGCTTGAACTCCCAGTGGAGGATGGCCGGCAGGGGCAGGTCGTCCATGTGCTCGACCTCCACCTTCACGGCCTCGGCTTCCAGGCCGTAGCGCCGGGCGGCCTCGAGGATGCTGGCGGCGTTGGCGCCGTCCCGGCTCACCTTGCAGGCCTCCCGGACCTCCGGGAGGGGCGCGTGGTGGCCCCAGAAGGCGAGGACGCTGGCCAGGGAGGCCGCGCCGCATTCCACCGCTTCCATCTGGGGAACGAAGGGGACGCGCCTCGACGCCATTCAGTCGAACCAGCGCTTGAGGGGCTCGAGCACCATGGTCAGGATGCTGGAGCGGCGCAGCGTGTAGCGGGCCTGGAGCAGCATGCCGGGGCGGAGCTTGACGCCCTGGAGGCGGCGGGGGCGGTGGTCCTGCAGGGAGATCTCCATGCGGAAGGACGGAGTCTCCAGCTTCGCGTCCTCCCCGAGGGCCTCGCGGACTTCATGGGGGGAGGCGAGATCGGAGCCGATGCGCTCGATGCGCCCCTTGAGGGTCCCGAATTCGGCGTAGGGGTAGGCCTCCATCTCCAGGGACACCTCCTGGCCGGGCTGGAGGTAGGCCCGGTCCTTCTCCGCCACGAAGGCCAGGATCACGAGGGGCGAGCCGGCGGGGATGAGCTTGGCGATGGTCTGGCCGGGCTGCAGCAGGTCGCCGTTCTTGGCGACGAAGGCTTCGAGGAAGCCGTCCACGGGGGCCAGGACCTGGGTCTGCTGGAGGCTGGATTCCAGGGCCTCGCGCTTGGTCTGCGCGCCCTGGACCTCCTGGGTCTGCGCCAGGAGCTGCTGCTGGCGCTGGGCCTCCAGGGCCGCGAGCTCCTGCCGGAGCTGGGTGAGCTGCTGGCGGGCTCCGTCCCACTGGCGCCGCACGGAGTTCAGCGTGTTCTCCTCCTTGCCCAGGTCCAGGGCGGAGAGGAGGCCGCTCTCCTTCAGCTTCTTCTGGGAATCGTAGTACTTCTCCTGGAACTGGACCGAGGCCTGGAAGCTGGCCACCTGGGCTTCCTGGTTCGCGATCTTCGAACGCACGGAGGCCATCTGCTCCTGGAGGAGGCTCTGCTCCCGGGCGCGGAATCCGCCCCCGGCGCCCTGGAGGAAGGCGAGGGCGCGCTCGGTCTCCAGCTTCTGGCCCTGCACCTGGGCCGCGTCCAGGCGGGCGATGCGCTGCCCGGCCCGGAGCTCGTCGCCGCTGCGGGCGAAAGTCTCCGCCAGCACGCCGCCCACCTGGGCCTGCAGCATCCGCACCCCCGCCACGGGCCGGAGGATACCCCGGCCCCGGTTCTGCACTTCGACCTTGCCGAGGATGGCGAAGAGGAGGGCCGACGCGCAGAGGGCGCAGAGCACCCAGAAGAGGGACCAGGTCCAGGGCGGCGAGACCTTGAGGGGCTCCCGCTGCTCCTGCTCCCGGAGGAAATGCTCGAGGGCCTGCTTGCGGAACAGCCCGTCCTGCGGCGCCCCGGGCAGGGTGGCCGCGTCCGGGGGCGGTTCCGGGTTCGTGGGATGCATGCCCCGATTTAATCACGACCGCGGCGCCGGCCGCCCCGAGGCCGTCCCCGGGGCCTTGCCGAAGTCCGGCCCCGCGCCGTTCAGGGGCCGGATTGTGCCGTTCAAGGGGCCGGCCCACCCGCCGGAGGCCGCTTCGGCCGCCTTGGTCCACAATGCAGGATGGCCGCACCCTGGCCCCCCGGCCCCTTCCACCCGCACCCTGAAGGACCTTCGAGCATGCACTCCTCCGCGCCCTCCGCCGCCGTGAAACCCTCCCTCTGGATTCCGCTCCTCGAAGGGGAAGCCGCCACCCGGGCCTCCCAGGCCCTCGACCAGATCCTTGCGGACCTCGAAGTCCAGGGCTCCGCCGCCCCGGCCATCGGCGGCTCCCTGGCGGGGGGCTGGCCCGGCCTCGCCCTCCTCTATGCCTACCTGGACCGGGCGCGGCCCGGGGAAGGCTGGCGGCCCAAGGCCCAGGCGGCCCTCGACACCGCCATCCGGCTGCTCGGCGAGGAGGTGATGCCCCCGGGGCTCTACAGCGGGTTCACCGGCATCGCCTGGACCATGGAGCACTTCCAGGGCCTCGACCCGGAACCTTCCGGCGAGGACCCGAACCAGGACATCGACGAGGCCCTCCTGGGCTTCCTCGGCAAGGGCCCCTGGACCTCGGACTACGACCTCATCTCGGGCCTGGCGGGCTACGGCGTCTACGCCCTCGACCGGCTGGGCCGCGCGAGCGGCCGGACCCTGCTGGACACCGTGATCGCGCGGCTCGACGAAGTGAAGGTGGAGATGGGTGGCGGCCTGACTTGGTTCACGCCCCCGGACCTGCTGCCCCCTTGGCAGCGGGAACTCAACCCGGACGGCTACTACAATCTCGGCCTCGCCCACGGGGTCCCGGCGGTGCTCGCCGTGCTCGCCCGCGCCGCCGCCGCCGGCCACGGCCGGGCCCTCGAGCTCCTCGAAGGCGGGGTGGCCTGGCTCCTGGCCCAGCGCAACCCCCACGGAAGCCCCAGCTGCTTCGCCACCGTCGTGTCCGCGGGACCGGCGCCGAACGAGCCCTCCGCCTCCCGCATCGCGTGGTGCTACGGGGACCTCGGCCTCGCCGCGGCCCTGCTCCTCGCCGCCCGGGAAGTCCATCGCCCGGACTGGGAGATCCACGCCCTCGACATCGCCCGCCACGCCGCCGCCACGCCCCTGGACCAGGCGGGGGTGCGGGACGGCGGCCTCTGCCACGGCGCCGCAGGCAATGCTCATCTCTTCAACCGGCTCTTCCAGGCCACCGGCGAAGGCGTCTTCCGGGACGCCGCCCTCGCCTACTACGACCAGCTCCTGACCCTGCGCCGGGAGGGCCGGGGGGTGGGCGGATTCGAAGCCTGGATGCCGGCCCAGGCCGGCGACGGCGATCCCTGGAAGACCGTGCCCGGCCTGCTCGAAGGAGGGGTGGGCATCGCCCTCGCCCTCCTCGGCGGCCTGCATCCGGTCCTCCCCGGCTGGGACCGGTTCCTGCTCGTGGACGTGCCCCCGGCCTCCGTGCCGGGCGGGGCCGGGAGCTGAGGGGCCGCCGGGGCCCTTTCGGGTTTTCCGTTTCAAGGGAGTTGGTCGACGGGCGGCGGGCCCCCAGACTGGAGGTTCGACCCGCCGCCCATCTGTGAGCCACGCATGAAGACCAGCCCGAACGACCCCCGCCTGCGCGATGCCGCCTTCTTCGCCTTTCGCACCGCCCTCCTGCCCTGGAACGAGCTGGAGGCCTGGGGCGAGGGCCTTCAGGCCCCGTCGGTGGCCCCCTCCACGGCATCTGACGCCACGGACGCGGCCCTCGAGGCGGACCGCCAGGTCCTGCGCGCGCGGCTCAAGGCCCTGCTGCAGCGGCCGGATATCCGGGAGGCCCTCTTCCTCGCCTCGCCGGACCTGGACGAGGCGCTGCCCCACTGGCTTTCGGACCCTGCCGGGGAGAAGGGCGCGCGGGCGGAAAAGGCCCTGGTGCGCTACTTCGCGCGCATGGCGGGCCGCTCCACGCCCTTCGGCCTCTTCGCGGGCTGCAGCCTGGGCCGCATCGGCGAGACCACGCGCATCGCCACGGCCCCCCACGCCGCCTACATCCGGCACACCCGCCTGGACATGGACTACCTCTGCGCCCTCACGGAAGCCCTGGGCAAGGACGAGAACCTGCAGGGGGAGCTCGTCTGGCGGCCCAACTCCAGCCTCTACCGGGCTGGCGGCCGCCTGCGCTACGCCGAATCCCGCATGGTGAAGAAGTCCAGGGCCTACCACCTTGTGGCGGTGGAGGAGACGGACTACCTCCTGGCGACCCTGGCCCGGGCCCGCGGCGGCGCGCGGCTGCCGGAGCTGGCGGAGGCGCTGGTGGACGGCGACATCACCTTCGAGGAAGCCCTGGGCTACATCCACGAGCTGGCGGCGAGCCAGCTCCTCGTGCCCCAGCTCGAGGCGCCGGTGACGGGCCCCGAGCCCATCCACGCCCTCATCGCCGAACTGGCCACCCACGGCGCGACGGAGAAGACCGCCGCGGTGCTGGCCCACGTGCGGGACACCCTGGAGGCGCTGGACGGGCAGGGCCTCGGCGCCGGACAGGAGGCCTACCGCGCCGTCGCCCAGGAGCTGGAGGCGCTGCCGGCGAAGGTGGAACTGAACCGCCTCTTCCAGGTGGACATGGTGAAGCCCGCGCCGGAGGCCGTCCTAGGCGGCGCCGTGCTGGAGGAGATCCGCAGGGCGGTGCTGCTGCTCCATTCCATGAGCCCACGCCCCGGGAAGGATTCCCTCAGCGGCTTCCGGGAAGCCTTCGAGGCCCGCTACGAGACCCGCGAGATGCCCCTGGCCGAGGTGCTGGACGAGGAGGGCGGCATCGGCTTCCAGGCCTCCAACCGCCCGGAATCGGAAGCCTCGCCCCTCCTCGAAGGCCTGGCCTTCCCCGGCCGCGGCGGCGAGAACCAGGTGCCCTGGGGCCAGCGGGAGGTTCTGCTGCTCCAGAAGCTCATGGACGCCCAGGGGAAGGGCGAAAGGGTCCTCCGCCTGGACGACGAGGACCTCAAGAAGCTCAAGGTCCAGGATCCCCAGCCCCTGCCGGACTCCCTGTCCGTGATGGCCCGCCTCGCCGCGGCTTCCCAGGCGGCCCTGGAGGCGGGCGACTTCCGCATTTCCCTGTCCGGCGCCTCGGGGCCCTCCGGCGCCAACCTGCTGGGCCGCTTCTGCCACGGGGACGAAGCCCTCACCGCCGAGGTGCGCGCCCTGCTCCAGGCGGAGGAAGCCTGTCGGCCCGACGCCGTCTTCGCCGAAGTGGTGCACCTGCCGGAAGGCCGCATCGGCAATGTGATCCTGCGGCCCCTCCTGCGGGGCTACGAGATCCCCTTCCTGGGCCGCTCCGGCGCGGATCCCGAACACCAGATCCCCGTGGACGACCTGCGGGTCTCCCTGCGGGAGGGGCGCATCGTCCTGCGCTCCGCGCGCCTGGGCCGGGAGGTCCTGCCCCGCCTCACCAACGCCCACAACTATTCTGCCCGCAGCCTCGGCGTCTACCGCTTCCTCTGCATGCTCCAGCACCAGGGCGTGGCCGGCGGCCTCGGCTGGAACTGGGGTCCCCTGGACGCCCTCGCCTTCCTGCCCCGGGTGGAGTGCGGCCGCCTGGTGCTGGCCAAGGCCCGCTGGCGGGTGCTGAAGGAACACCTGAAGGCGGCCCAGGACGCCAAGGGCGCCGCGCGGTGGACCGCGCTCCAGGCCTGGCGCGCCGAGGCCCGGCTGCCCCGCTGGGCCCTGCTGGCGGACGGCGACAACAAGCTGCCGGTGGACTTCGACAACATCCTCAGCGTGGAGACCTTCCTCGACACGGTGAAGCAGCGCCCCTCCTTCGTCCTGGAGGAGATCTTCCCGGGGCCGGAGGAACTGGTGGCGGAAGGGCCCGAAGGGCGCTTCGTCCACGAGCTGGTGGTGCCCTTCCTGGCGCCGGTGCCCGCGCCGGTGCCGGAGGCCCGGATCCCGGCAGTGGCGCCGGCGAACTCCACCGCCGAGGAGCGGGCCTTCGGACCCGGTTCGGAGTGGCTCTTCGCCAAGGTCTACGCCGGCCCGGCGGGGGTGGACCAGGTCCTGCGGGAGGCGGTGGAGCCCCTGGTGCGGGAGGCCCTCGCCTCCGGCGCCGCGGAGGGCTGGTTCTTCATCCGCTACGGCGATCCGGACCAGCACCTGCGCCTGCGTCTGCGGGGCCAGGGCCCGCGCCTCCTCGGGGAGGTGGCGCCGCGCCTCCACGCGCTCCTGGAGCCCCTGCGCCGCCACGGCGTGGCCTGGAAGGTCCAGCACGACACCTACCAGCGGGAGATCGAGCGCTATGGCGACGGCGAAGCCATGGCGCTGGGCGAGGCCCTCTTCCAGGCGGACAGCGAAGCCGTCCTGGGCATCCTCGGCGCCTACAGCGGCGACGCCGCCGCGGACGCCCGGTGGCGCCTGGCGGCCCTGGGCATGGACCTGCTGCTGGAGGACCTGGGGCTGGAGCCCCAGGCCCGCCTGGACCTGCTGCAGGGCCTGCGGAAGGGCTTCCTGCGGGAATTCGGCGGCGAAGGCCCCTTCGAGCGGCAGCTCGGCGACCGCTTCCGCCCCGAGCGCAAGGCTCTCGAGACCCTCCTCGATGCTTCCCAGGAGCAGGGCGTCCTGCAGCCCGGCGTGGAGCTCCTGCGCCGCCGCTCCGAAGCCATCCGCCCCCTTGCCGCGCGCCTGCGGGAGCTCGCCGGCCGGGACGGCGTGCCGGAGCTGGGATCCCTGGCCGGCAGCTACCTCCACATGCACGCCAACCGCATCCTGCGCTCCGCCGCCCGGGCCCAGGAGCTCGTGCTCTACGACTTCCTCGCCCGGGTGCACGAATCGAAGCTGGCGCGGATGCGGAAGGCGAAACCCGTGGCGGTGGCTGCGGAGGGCTGTGGCCTCAGCCCGTCCGCCCCTCGACCAGCCCCCGGGGCAGCCAGCCCGGCAGGAGGCTGGCCGGCTTGGCTTCGAACCCGCCGGCGCCGAGCAGGCCCTCCAGGTCCGCGGCCCGGAAGCGCGTGTGGATGGGAAAGCCCGCGAGGGCGAGGCTCCGCGATACGCAGCGGGCAGCGAAGGTTGCGCCATGGCAGAAGGTGGGCGCCAGGAGGAGGCCGCCCGGGCGCAGCACCCGGTGGGCCTCCCGCAGGGCCGCGCCGGGATCCGGGAGCAGATGCAGCAGGTTCGCCATCACCACCGCGTCGAAGCTCGCGTCCAGGAAGTCCAGGGCCATGGCGTCCGCGGTGCGGATCTCGACGTTAGCGGCGCCGATGGAAGCCAGGCGCCCCCGCAGGATCGCCAGCATGTCCGCCGAAAGGTCCGTCGCCACCACCCGCCGGGCTGTCCTCGCCAGCTCCGCGGTGACGAGGCCCGTGCCCGCCGCCAGCTCGAGAACCTCCAGGCCGCGCACGCGACCCGCCACGTCCCGGGCCATGGCGGTGAAGTTCCGGTTCAGGGCCAGGGTGGCGCGGTCGTAGCGGCGGGCGTGGCGGGACCAGAAGGCCTCGGCCACGGCCTATTCCTCCACGATCCGGATCTGCGGCTCCCCCAGCACCTCCCACAGCTCGTCCAGCCGCTTGCGGCGGAAGCGGGGGTTGGGGATGGCCTTCTCGAGCTGCTCCTTGCTGGTGGGCGGATGCAGGATCCGCGCGAGGATCCAGCGGTTGCCGAGCTCCATGACGGCGGCCACGTCGCCCTGGTTGCCCCACTCGTAGCGGAAGTCCGAGAGGGCGCGGGCCTTCGCTTCGGCGCGCTCGCCGAGGCCCATGGCGCGGACCTTGTCGATGATGGGGTTGTCGTCGGGACGCTGGTAGCGGCGGATGCGGCGGAAGAGGGCGCGCAGCTCGCCGGGCAGGGCCCGGAGCCGCGGGCCGATCTCCGGATCGTCCTTCTTCTCCTCGGCCTCGGCGGCCAGGGTGCGCAGGAGGGGCAACAGCAGGGCCGCGTCTCGGGCCGCGTAGGAGAGCTGGGCCTCGCGCAGGGGCCGCAGCATCCAGTTGGAGTCCTGCTCCTCCTTCGGGATCTGGATCCCGAGCTTCAGCTTGGCCATGGTCTTGAGGCCGGGCTGGGGGTAGCCCAGGGCCCGGGCCAGCAGCATGGTGTCGAGGACGCTCTTCGGCACCACATCGAAGAGGCGCTTGAAGACGATGCCGTCGCCGCTGTAGTCGTGGACGATCCAGGGGATCTCCGACATGGCCTCCAGGGTCGGCTTCATGAGGTCGGGGAGGGCCAGGGGGTCCACCAGCCACACATGGTCGTGGGTGGCGATCTGCAGGAAGGCCAGGACGCAGTGGTGCATCCCCGTGAGGCTGCACTCGATGTCCACCGCCAGCAGCCCCGCCTCGAACCAGGCGGGCAGCGCCTCGGCCAGCGCGTCGGGCGTGTCCACGTAGGTGATGGGAAGGTCGAAGAAGTCGTGCGTCATCTCCTGCCAGTGTGCCTCAAATCGCCGGATTCCCTACACTCCAGGAAGGAGCGACCCATGGAACGCGGCCTTTTCTGGACCACCTTCGCCACCGTCTTCCTCGCCGAGCTGGGGGACAAGACCCAGCTCGCGGCCATGACGGCGAGCGCCCGGAGCGGCGCCCTGCTCACGGTCTTCCTGGCCGCCAGCGCCGCCCTGGTCTGCGCCACGGCCCTCGGCGTCGCCCTGGGTGGCGTCCTCTTCAAGGTCGTCCCCGAAGCGGCGATCCGCTACGTGGCCGGCGCGGCCTTCATCGCCGTGGGGATCTGGGTGATGGTGAAGGGTTGAACGGCGACCTCCTCTTCTACGACGGGACCTGCGGCCTTTGCCACGGCGCCGTGCGCTTCGTGCTGGCCCGCGGGGAGCGGGGCCTGGCCTTCCGTTTCGCGCCCCTCCACGGGGAAGCCTTCCGCCGGGAAATCCCGGAGGCGGTGCGCGCCGGCCTGCCCGACAGCCTCGTGGTGAAGGCGGCGGACGGCCGCCTCCTCACCCGCAGCAGCGGCGTGGTGCGCGTCCTCCACGGCCTCGGCGGCGGGTGGAGCCTGCTGGGCTCCCTGCTGTGGCTCATCCCGAAGCCACTGCGGAACCTCGGGTACATCGCCATCGCAAGGATCCGGAAGCGCCTCGTTCCCCTGAGGGAGGGCGCGTGCCCCTGGCGCACCGCGGCCCAGCGGGCCCGTTTCGAGGACTGATGCGGACTCCGGGGGCGGCCTCAGCGCGGCGCCCAGGCCCGGATCGCCTCCCGCAGCTCCGCCAGGCCCAGGGGCTTCACGAGGTGGGCGTTCATGCCGCAGCGCCGACCATGCTCGAATTCGTGTTCCATGGTGCTGCCGGTGAGGCCTAGCACGGGGATGCGGGCCACGGGGCCCTCCAGGCGGCGGATGGCCGCCGTGGCCTCGAAGCCGTCCAGGACGGGCATGCGGCAGTCCATGAGCACCAGGTCGAAGGGCTCGGCCTGCACGGCCTTCAGGGCTGCTTCGCCGGTGGGCACGGTCTTCACGGCGTGGCCGTCGGACTCCAGGATCTGCTTGAGCAGGCTGCGGGCCTGGGCGTTGTCCTCGGCGATGAGGAGGCGGAGGGGCGCGGAATCGACGGCGGGAAACTCCTCGGTGCGGAACTCGGGCAGGGGCGCCTCCAGGGTGAAGGCGCTGCCGCGGCCCTCCGTGCTTTCCACGGACACCTCGCCTCCCATGAGGGCTGCGAGCTGGCGGCAGATGGCGAGGCCGAGGCCGCTGCCTCCGAAACGCCGGTAGGTGTCCTCGCCGGCCTGCTGGAAGGGCTGGAAGAGCCGCTCCAGCTGCGGGGCCGGAATGCCGATGCCCGTGTCCTCGACCCGGAAGGCGAGGCGGTCCCCGGCGGCGCGCCGGACCCGGAGGGTGATGGCGCCCTGCTCCGTGAACTTGAGGGCGTTGCCCAGCAGGTTGAGCCAGATCTGGTGGAGGCGGGGAGCGTCGCCGATGACCACGTCCGGCAGGTCGGCGGCCACCTCCGACCGCAGCTCCAGCCCCTTGGCCCGGGCCCGGGGCCGCGCCAGGGCGAGGCAGCGCTCCAGGGCGGGGCGCAGCTCGAAGGGCCGCGGGTCCAGGCGCATGCGGCCCGCCTCCGACTGGGCGTGGTCGAGGACGTTGTTGAGCATGGCCACCACGTCGTGGGCGCAGGCGTGGGCCAGCTCCACCGTGGCGGCGTCCGGGGCCTCCCGCCCCGCCATCCAGCCCTCCGTGAGGCTGAGCAGGCCGCCGAGGGCGTTGCGCAGCTCGTGGCTGAGGAAGGCCAGAGTTCCCGAGCGCTGCTCGGCGAGGCCCTGGGCGGACTTCAGGGCGATGTCCAGGTCCTTGGCCCGGGCGCGGGCCTGGAGGTTGGCCATCACCTGGCGGCTGAGGATCTCCAGGGCTTCGAGCTGGTCCCTGCGCAGATGGCGCGGGTCCGTGTCCATCACGCACAGGGTCCCGATGGCGTGGCCCGCCGGCGTGGCGAGGGGGGCGCCGGCGTAGAAGCGGATGTGGGGCTCCCCGAGCACGGCGGGATTGTCGGCGAAGCGGGGATCCGCCGCGGTGTCCGGGATTTCCATGATTCCCGGCTCCAGGATGGCGTGGGCGCAGAAGGTGAGGTCCCGGGGGGCCCGGTGGAAGAACTGGCCCTGCTCGGACGGGAAGTGCTCCCGCACGCCGACATTGGACTTCGCCCAGACGACGTTGGCGTCCACCAGGCTCACCACCGAGACCTTCGTGCCGCAGATCTGCGCCGCCAGCCGGGTCAGGGCGTCGAATTCCGCCTCGGGCCCCGTCCCGAGGATCTCGAGCCCGCTGAGGGCTTCGAGGCGGGCGGATTCATCCGCGGGGCGGGCGGGAGCGGTCATGGGGCACCGGAAGGCCCTCCAAGCTAATCACTCCGTTCCGGGATGCCAAGCCTTCCCGTGAAGCCTGAACTGGACGGCGCCCAGCAGGGCCACCGGCGCGGTCACCGCCCGCAGGATCGCGGGCCCGAGGCTGACGGGGCGCCACCCCGCGCGCTGGAGGGCCGCGAACTCGCCGTCGGTGATGCCTCCCTCGGGCCCCGAGGTGAAGGCGAGGGGGCCGGGCTCCAGGTCCGGGTTCGCGGCGCCGGTCGGCAGCTCGTAGGCCACCCATTTCTGCGCCGCCTCCACGGCGAGGAGGCCCTCGAAGGGAAGGGGCTCGAGGAAATCCGGTGGGCGCGTGCGGTGGCTCTGCTCGCAGGCGGCGAGGGCGATGCGTCGCCAGCGCTCCAGGCGGGCGGCGGCCTTCCGCGGCTCGTGCTCGCTGCGGGCGTAGACCACCGGCTGGATGCGGGTGGCTCCGAGCTCCACCACCGGCGGCAGCAGGTCGTCCAGGAGGCTGAGCTGGGCGGGCAGGGGCAGGTAGGCGAGGAGGGGCAGCGGAGCCTCCCGCGCCTCCGCCAGGGGCGCCACCAGCCGGGCCAGGGCGTGGTGCCGCGCCAGTTCCGCCAGGTCCGCGCGCCAGGGGGTCCACGCCCCGCCCGCGGCGCCAGGGGCCAGGAGCAGCTCCAGGGCCGCGCCGGGCTTGAGGCGCAGCACGCCCAGGTGCCGGGCCTGCTCATCGCCGAGACGGATGAGCGTGCCTTCGACGGCGGGGCCGCCCTGGGATTCCACCACGAAACGGGGCAGGGACATGGGGACAGTCTGAAGCAATCTCGACAGAACGGGCTCTTCTGGAGGCGCGGCTTGACCTGCCCCGTACCCTGGAGGGAGGAGGCTCCTTGACCCTTGCGTTTCTCGCCGCCGCGCCCTGGTGGGCCTGGGCTGGTTTCCACGCGTTCGTCTTCCTCATGCTGGCCCTCGACCTGGGGGTCTTCAACCGCAAGGCCCATGCGCCCTCCGTGAAGGAGGCGGCGGCCTGGAGCACCGTCTGGATCCTGCTGGCCATGGCCTTCAACCTCGGGGTCTGGCGATTCATGGGCGGCCAGAAGGGCCTGGAGTTCCTCACGGGCTACGTCCTGGAGAAGAGCCTCAGCGTGGACAACCTCTTCGTGTTCGTGCTGCTATTCGGCTCCTTCCGCGTCGAACTCCGCCACCAGCACCGGGTGCTCTTCTGGGGCGTGCTGGGGGCGCTGCTCATGCGCGCCGCCATGATCCTGGCGGGTACCGCCCTCCTCAACCGCTTCCACTGGATGATCTACGTCTTCGGCGGCTTCCTGGTCTTCACGGGCCTCAAGATGCTCATCAAGGAGGAGGGGGACGAGGACCCCGCGAACAACCCGCTGGTGAAGCTGTTCCAGCGCAGCGTGCCCTACGACCCCGACGGCGGCCACGAGCACTTCTTCACGGTGAAGGACGGCAGGCGCCTCGCGACGCCCATGCTGCTGGTGCTCCTTTGCGTGGAGGTCAGCGACCTGGTCTTCGCCGTGGACAGCATCCCGGCGGTGCTGGCCATCACCCGGGATCCCTTCATCGTCTACACCTCGAACATCTTCGCGATCCTCGGCCTGCGCAGCCTCTACTTCCTGCTGGCCAAGATGATGGACCGCTTCCACCACCTGAAGACCGGACTGGCCTTCATCCTCGTCTTCGTGGGCGTGAAGATGTGCATCGTCGAATGGGTGAAGATCCCCATCCAGTACTCCCTGCTCATCATCGCCGCGGTCCTGGCCGGCAGCGTGATCGCCAGCCTGGCCTGGCCGGTTGAGCACGAAGGGGAGTCCTGATGGAGGTCTGGCACCACGCCCTGGACCAGGCCCCCGCCTCGGGACCCCACGTGGTCACCCTCGGGAACTTCGACGGGGTCCACGCGGGCCACCGGGACGTCCTCGAAGGCGCCGCGGCCCGGGCCCGGGCCCGGGGCGTGCCGGCGGCGGTGGTCACCTTCGATCCCCATCCCGCGGTGGTGGTGGCGCCGGAGCGCCGGCCTCTCCTGCTCATGACCCTCGCCCAGCGCCTCCGGGCCTTCGCGGATTCCGGCATGGACCTGGCCTGGGTCATCCCCTTCTCCCGGGCCTTCAGCGAGCTGGAGCCCCAGGCCTTCCTCGCCCAGCTGCGGCGCGCCCTGTCCCCGGTGGAGCTGCACGTTGGCCGGGCCTTCTGCTTCGGCCGCGACCGCTCCGGCGACGTGGTGACCCTCGAGGACTGGGGGCGGCGGAACGGCTGCGAGGTGCAGGGCCACGCGCTGAAGGCGCCGGACGGCGGCCACCTCTCCAGCACCCGCATCCGGGAGGCCCTGCAGCGGGGGGACGTGGTGGACGCCGCGGCCCTGCTGGGCCATCCCTACGCCCTCACGGGCGTCGTGGTGGAAGGCGACCGCCGGGGGCGCCACCTGGGCTTTCCCACCGCCAACCTGCAGTGGGAGCAGGAGCAGCTGCCCGCCAAGGGGGTCTACGTGGCGGAGGTCCGTTCCGCCCATTGGGAGGGTCCGCGCCTCGGCCTCACCAACATCGGCGAGAAGCCCACCTTCCAGGGCCGGAGCCTCACGGTGGAGACCTTCCTGCCGGGCTTCGAGGGGGATCTCTACGGAACGCGCCTGGAGCTCGGCCTCCGCCACCGCCTGCGGGGCGAGCGGAGTTTCGAGAGCGTGGACGCCCTGCGGGCGCAGATCCAGGCCGACGTGGCGGCGGGCGCGGCCTGGTGGCCGGGGGCCTGAGGGAGGGTGCCCCGGAACCTCCGCCCTGGCCCGCGCAACTGATTGATGGGACAATAACCGTTTGGCTTGCCCTGCCTTTCCCTGGAGCTTCCATGTCCGTGACCCGCACCGCCCTTGTCCTCGCCCTCCTGGCCGCCCTCCCCGCGGCCGCCGACACCCAGAAGAAGCCTCCGGTCTCCGCCCAGAGCGAAGCCGCCCAGAAGAAGGCCGACATCAAGCGCTACCTCCTGCTTTCCGAAGGCGTCAAGCGGCAGGTGGAGAGCGCCAAGCGCAGCATCGTGGGCATGCGCCGGGGCAGCTCCAAGGAGATCCCCGAAGCCTTCTGGACCGACCTGGAGCGGTCCATCACCTACGAGGCCTTCGAGGGCGCGATGCTGGACGTCTACGACAAGCGCTACACCGCCCAGGAGATCCACGAGATCCTGCGCATCATCGACAACCCGGTCTTCAAGAAGTTCTCCCAGATCGAGCAGACCGAAGTGCAGAAGGCCATCGGCGACTCGCTGCAGAAGGTCATGGAGGACAATTCCAAGCGCCTGATGCCCAAGCACCAGGCCGCCAAGGGTGCCCCCAAGACGGATGCCCCCAAGGCCGACGCCAAGAAGAACTGAGCCCTCCGATGGCCGCGCCTCATCCGCTCCCGGCCGCCACCCTGCTTGCCCTCCGCACCGGCCGCGTCCAGTCCCTCGGGGACCCGGACGCGGCCGATCCGCTGCTGAAGCCCTGGCGCAGCGCCATCTTCAAGGGGCCCGCGGCGGGTCCCCTGCTCCTCTCCCGCCTCGGGCTGGCGGGGGACGAGGTCGGCGATCCGCGCCACCATGGCGGCCCCGACCAGGCGGTGCTGGGCTATGCGTCCGAGCACTACCCCGCCTGGCGCGCGGAGGGCTTCGAGGCGGAAGCCGGCGCCTTCGGGGAGAACCTGCTCTTCCAGGGCCTCCTGGAGGACGATGTGTGCATCGGCGATGCCTATGCCCTGGGAGAGGCGGTGATCCAGGTGAGCCATCCCCGGGAGCCCTGCGGGACGCTGGCCCGCCGCTTCCGGCGGGGGGACGTGGTGGCCCGAGTGTGGGAAACCGCCCGGGGAGGGTGGTACTTCCGGGTGCTGCAGGAAGGCATGGTGGCCGCGGGCCAGGAACTCCTCCGGATGGACCGGCCCAATCCCGGCTGGACCGTGGCGCGGGTGCTCCAGGCCTACCGCCATGCCGCCCTGGACCCCGCCGAGGCCCGGGCCGCCGCCGCCGTGCCGCTCCTCACGCCCCACTGGCCGGAAAAGCTCCTCGCCCGGACCGGCGGGCGGACCTGATGCGCCTCTTCTGGGCCCTCCCGGCGCCGGACGCCTTCCGGACCTGGATGGCCTCCCTCCAGGGGGAGCTGCGGCACCGGATCCGCGGGGCGCGCTGGGCGGACGCGCGCCAGGCCCACCTCACCCTCTGCTTTCTCGGCGAGGTCGAGGAGGCGGTTCCGGCCTCGATCCTGGAGGCGGGCAGGCGCGCCCTCGCGGGGATGCCGGTCCTGCCCCTGGAGATCCTCGACTGGACGGCCTTCCCCAGGAAGGGGCAGGCGCGCGTGCTGGCGGTCTCCCTGGCGCCGGACACCCGGCTCCTCGAAGCCCACGCGCGCCTCGCCCGCGCCATGGCGCCCTTCGCCGCCCTGGAGGACCGTTCCTTCCGGCCCCACCTGACCCTGGCCCGATTCAAGGAGCCGGCGAGGCTGCCGGAGCTGCCGGATCCGCCACCCGCGCCGGCCTGGCGGGCGGAGCGGGCGGTCCTGTTCCGCAGCGCCGCCGCCCCCGAAGGCGCGGTGCACGAGGAACTGGGCTCGGCGGTCCTGGGTTCCTAGGCCGTAGCCGGTTCAACCGGGCCGAAGGGACCTGCCCGAAAGGCGCTGGCCGCTCCGCCAGGCCCGCTAGGCCGTTGCCGGCACAAGCGGCCCTAACGGAGCGGCCCGAAAAGCACTGGCCGCTCCGCAAGGCCCGCTAGCGGGCGGGCGCCCGGGTCTCCTCGCCCTCGCTGGCCAGGACGCCGTTGATCACGGTGCCCACGCAGTGGGTGGTGAATTCGAAGGGATCGCCGTCGTAGAGGGCGACGTCCCCGTCCTTGCCCTTCTCCAGGCTGCCCACCCGGTCCGCGACGCCCAGCAGCCTGGCCGGCGCGAGGGTCAGGGCCGCGAGGGCATCCTCGAAGGCGAGGCCGTGGGCGGCGGCCATGGCCCCCTCCCACAGCACCACGCGGGTCTTGGGGACGTAGCCCTCGAAGCCGCTCTGGAAGGTGAAGGGGATGCCCGCGGCGCGTAGCTTCGCCGCGGTCTCCAGGCTCAGGTTCTCCATCTCTCCGCCGGCGCGCGCCATGGTGGGATGGAGGACCACCGTCACCTTCGCGGCCTTCAGCTCCTCGAGCACCAGGTAGGCTTCCGCGCCGCCGTCCAGCACGATGTCCAGATCGAACTCCTTCGCGAGGCGCAGCAGGGACAGGATGTCCTGGGCGCGATGGGCGGTGGCCAGGAGGGGCAGCTCCCTGCGCAGCACCTGCACCAGCGTTTCCTTGCGGAGGTCCCGGGCGGGCTCCTTGCCCTTCTCGGCGTCCTTCCATTTCCGCACATACTCCTGGGCGCCCACCAGCTCGCTGCGCAGCATGGCGATCTGCTTGGCGCGGGTGCCCGGCGCCTTGCCGGCCTCCCGGGCCCGGGCCCCGTCGCCCAGGGTCGCCGCCACCATCGCCTGGGCCTTCAGCACGCCCCGGGTGACCTCCGTGGCGTCGGTCTTCACGACGAAGGTCTGGCCGCTGATCAGCGCGCCCGGTCCGTGGCCCGTGTGGACGGTGGTGACGCCCAGGCTCCGGAGGTAGGCGACGAGGGGATCCCGGCCGTTGTAGGCGTCCATGGCGCGGAGCTCGGGCTGGAGGGGCGCGGAGGCTTCCAGCTGGTCCTGGTCGTGGGGCTGGTTCAGCAGCCCGCTGAGGCCCACGGTGCTGCGACCGTCCACGAGGCCGGGCGTGGCCACCTTGGCGCGCTTCACGGCCACGCCCGACGGGACCTTGACGTCCGACGCGCGGCCCACGGCGGTGATCTTCCCGTCCTGGATGAGGACGACGCCGTCCTTGATCGCCGGGCCCACGGCGGTGTGGAGTGTCTCGGCGCGGATGGCGAGGGATTGGGCGGAGAGCGCGGCGGAGAGCGTGAGCAGAACAGCGAGGCGGGTCACTGGTAGGTCTCCTCGGCTTCCAGAGCCATGAGGTGCGTGAGGTCGTCGGTGTCGCGGCTGGCGCCGAAGCCGCCCACGGCGTAGAGGCGCTGCTTGGGGTCGCTGCGGTCGAAGACCTTCGCGCCTTCCACCCAGGTCTGTTCCACTTGGCTGTAGACGCTCAGGGGATCGCCGCTCAGGAGCAGGAAGTCCGCGTCCTTGCCGGGCTTGAGGGAGCCGGTGCGGCCCGCGAGGTCCAGCAGCTTCGCGCCGTTGAGGGTCATGGCCGCCAGGGCGCCCCTGCGGGTCATGCCCGCGCGCACGGCGAGGGCCGCGCTGCGGAGGAACCAGCGGGAGTCGGTGATGGGATCGTCCGTGTGGAAGCCCACCAGGGCGCCCGCCTGCTCGAGGGCCGGCCCCGTGGTCATCCGCAGGTCCCGGGCCTCCAGCTTGCCGCCGGGGCTGTCGATGACGATGACGCTGGACCCCATGCCGCTCTTCGCGATCTCGTCGGCCACCCGCCAGCCTTCGCTGAGGTGGTGGAGCACGACCTTGAAGCCGAACTCCTTCGAAAGGCGCAGCACCGTGAGGATGTCGTCGTGGCGGTGGGTGTGGTGGTGCACCACGCGTTTGCCTTCGAGCACCTCCACCAGGGCCTCCATGGCCAGGTCCCGGGCCGGGCGCTTTTTCGGGTCGTCGCCGGCCTCCTTGACCTTGCGCGCGTACTCCTGGGCCTTCACGAACTGCTCCCGCACCAGGGCGGCGCTCTTGGCGCGGGTGCCGGGGAAGGGGCCGGTGGTGCGGCGGGGGTTCGTCCCGTTCGCCATCTTCATGCCGCCCAGGTAGGAGCCGTTGGGCAGCTTCCCCATGGCGAGGGCGTCGAGGGTCTCGCCGTCCCGGAGTTTCAGGTACATGGTCTGCCCGCTGAGGAGGTGCCCCGAGCCCGGCATGACGTTCACCGACGTGATGCCCCCCGCCCGGGCCTTCATGACGGAGGCGCTGCGCAAGTTGAGGCTGTCGGAAACGCGCACGTCGGGCTGGATCGGCGTCGTGCTGTCGGCTCCCTCCGGGCTGCCGATGTGGCTGTGGGTGTCCACGAGGCCCGGCATGATGACCTTGCCTTTCGCGTCGTGGCGTACCGCGTCCCCGGGAATGGCGGTGCCCGCGCCCCCCACGGCGAGAACCTTCCCGCCCTGGACCACGAGCACGCCGTTCTCGATCTCGGGGCCTTCGATGGGGATGATGCGGGCGCCCACGAAGGCCTGGGGCTTGTCCTGGGCGCGGAGGGGGAAGAGCGCGAGGCCTGAGGCCAGCGCGAAGACCAGTCGATTCATGGGCGGCTCCGCTGGCAGTCTATCCATCGCGTTGCGAGGTTCAAGCGGGAATCGCCCGGACCCTCAGTCCTTCCACCCTTCCAGCACCCGGAACCGCTCGCCCATCATGCCGGGCATGGTGAGCTGCAAGAGGTTCTCCATGCGCTTGAGGCGCGTCGGAGTGTCCAGGTCCTGCCAGGAGGCCTCCCACGCGGCAAGGGGCGCGTGGGTGCGGATCCACCTGCTGAGGTGGTGGTGGCCCAGTTCCACCAGGCCGCGGCCTTCGAGGATCGTTTGCAGGCGCGTGAAGTCCACGTCGGCGGTGAGGTCGCAGGCGCCCAGGCCCTCCCACCAGGTGCCGTCCACGGTGTGGCCTTTGTAGCGCCGCAGGTCGGCGCCCTTGGCCAGGAGGTGGGAGGCGTGGTCGCCGTAGTCGATGGCCAGGAAGAGGCCGCGCTGGAGGGCCACTGCCAGTTCCGAGGCCACGGATGGCAGAGCCTCGCACCACACGCTGCCGTCCCCGGCCTCGAGCCCATCGCTCCGGGACGCGAACCAGGCGGCGCTCTCCGGATGCTCAAAGGCGTGCCATTCGGGACCGGAGGCCGTGAGCACTTCCCGCGTCCAGCGCATGCCGTCCCACTTCCAGGGCTGGGCGGGCAGCGCGTCGAAGAGCTCGTTGCTGAAGACGCAGCCCGTGAAGGGCGGGATGGGCTCGGATTCGGCGAGGAAGCGCGCGCGGCCCGCCTTGATGAAGGGACTCAAGGCATCCTCTGCCGCTGCACGGGCCGCCGGGTTGTCGTCGCGATGGATGTAGCGCAGGGCCTGCGCAAAGTCCCCGGTGGCGGCCATGAGCAGATCCCGGCCCAACCAGCCGCGCCCGGCGCCGGGTTCGAGGGTTGTGAACTCATTCGGGCGGCCCAGGCGTTCCCACGCAGCCTCCAGGCGCACCGCGAGCGCCTGGCCCAGGAGGGGGCCCAGGTCCAGGGCCGTGTAGTAGTCCTTGCCTGCGAAGCCCCAGGGCCCTTCGCTGCGGCGGTAGTAGCCGTGCGCGGCATCGTAAAGGGCGAAAGCCATGACCTCGGCGGCGGGGATGGGCCCTTCCTGCCCCCGCGCCTGGAGCCAATCCTGGGTCGAACTCATGATGAACTCTTCGCCAGCGGCCACTTCGCCAGCATCCAGGGCAGCAGCCACTGGGTGACCAGCAGCGCCAGCGCCACGCCCCCCAGGCAGGCGAGGCCCAGGCCCTGCAGGGTGCGGTAGCCGCTGAAGACGAGGCCGCCGAAGCCTGCCAGGGTCGTGCCGGCGCAGACGGCGTTGACCCGCGCCACCCGCGCCGCGGCGTGGACGTCGCCCCGGGCCCGGTGCAGGAGGTTCATGGCGGTGTCCACGCTGACGCCCAGGGCGATGGGGATGGCGACGATGCTGAGGAAGGTCAGGGGCTCGCCGGTGAGCCCGAGGATGCCTAGGGACCCGATCTGCCCAGCCGCCAGGGGCACCAGGGCCAGGGCGCAGAAGCGCAGGGAGCGGCCGAAGAGGGCGACGGTCACGAGGACGATGGCGAGGGCCATGAGGACGCTGTCCCGCAGGCTCGCCTTCGCCACGGTCTTGATGGCGCGGAAGAGGGGCCGGTTGCCCACCAGGCGCACACCCTGGGCCTCCAGGGGACCCATGACCCGCTCCTGGGCGGCTTCGTCCAGGCGGATGGGGATGGTGAGGACCGGGGGCAGGGGATCCCGGGGGCGTGGCCGCCGCAGCCAGTCCCGCAGGGTCCAGCGTTCCATGGGCAGCTTCGCCACCGCGGGCTGGGGGAAGAGGGCCTGAAGGACGTCCGCCACGTGGGCGGGGGTGTTGAGGCTGTCCCGGAAGGCGGCCAGGGGGCGTTCCAGGGCCACGGGATCGAGGCCCGCCTTCGAAGCGGTCTCCAGGGTGCGGCGGTGCCAGGTCTCCGAGGCGAGAATGCGCCGCAGCTCCGGATCGGGCTCCCGCCAGAAGGGCAGGGGCAGGCCTTCCCGGCGCAGCACCTCCGCCGCGGCGTTCCAGCGCTTGGGCAGCTGGACCTCGTCGTCCAGGGGGATCTGGAGGGCCAGGGGCTGGAGGCCGGCGCCGAGCACCTTCCCCAGGCGCTCCTGCAGCTCGAGGGCCGGGTTGTCGCGCTGGCGGAAACGCCGCAGATCCTCTTCCCAGGTGACGCGGGTCGCGGCGATCCCCGCCAGGACCACCGCGGCGACGGCGAGACCGGCCTTCCAGCCCTTCGCTGGGCGCGGCGGGGTCGCCACTGCAGGCCGGGGGGCGAAGGGGCCGCGGCCCCGGTCGAAGGCCAGCAGCAGGGCGGGCAGGATGAGGAAGGTGGAGGCCATGCAGGCCAGCAGCCCGAGGCCGGCGGTGAAGCCCAGGTCCCGCAGGCCGGGGAAGGGAGTCACCATGGCGCCGAGGAAGGCCAGCGCCGTGGTGACCGCCCCCGCCACCACCCCGGGGCCCGTGTCCACCAGGGCGGCCCTCAGGCTCGCGGCCTTGCCGCGCCCCCCCTGCCGCTCGTCCCGGTACCGGGAGAACAGCAGGATGCCCACGTCGTCGCCGATGCCCAGCAGCACGGCGCCGAAGCCCGCGGCCATGAGGTTCATGCGCCCCAGCACCCAGCCCACGAGGCCCAGGCTCCACAGCATGCCCACCAGCAGCGGGGCCACCACGAAGCCGTAGCCTGCCAAGGTGCGGAAGCCCAGCCAGTACACGAGGCCGATGAGGACGAAGCTCAACGCCATGCTGAGGAGGATCTCCCGGGTGAGGCGGTGGGATTCCCAGGCGGCGATGGCGTGGGCGCCGGTGGCCTGGAGGGCGAAGGGCCGGCCGGGGGCGGACGCAAGGGCGCGCTCGGCCTCCAGGAGGGTGGCGGAGTCCGGCAGGTCCCCCTGCGCGCCCTCGCCGAGCCAGGCCAGCACCCGGGCCGTCGCCGCCGCGTCGCCGCTGGGGAAGTCCAGCACCAGGGGCACCAGCACGAAGCGGCCGTCCTTGGTGGCGAGGTAGCCGGTGCGGAAGGAAATGGGCAGGCCCCGGCCCGTGTGCTCCGCCTGGGCCAGCAGGGGGTCCTTCCCGTCGAGAAGGCCCCGCAGGTCGAGGGGGTCGAACTGGGCGAACCTCGCCTGCAGGGGCTGGGGTGACTTCAGGGCCCGGGCCGAAGCCTCCAGCCGCGCCTGCACCTGGAGGGGATCCCTTAGGGCGGCGAGGCGGTCGCCGAGGAGGCCCGGCGCCAGGGCGTAGAGGCCCTCCGTCACCAGCCGCTGCACGGCGCCATCCCCTTCCGCCAGGCTGCCCGCCGCGAGCAGGGGCGGCCAGAGGCTGGCGCCCTTGGGCCCCGGGACCGGCGAGGGCGGCACGAGGCGGCCCTCGCCGCCCATGCCGTTGAGGGGGACCTGGCCCCGGTCGAGGAGGGTTTCCACCAGCCCTTCGGCCCAGGCTTCCCGGGCGCCGAGGTCCTTCCCATCGCCTTCCGCCGCGAGGAAGAGCAGCTCCTGGCGGCCCACGCCGGCCTCCAGGCTGGCGCGCACCGCCGGATGCTCCGTGGGCAGGAGGCTCATGAGGTCGAGGCGCCGTTCGACTCGCCATACACCCCAAGAAAGCAGGAGCGTCAGGAGCACGACGATCCACCCGAGGATCCGCGGGCGGCGCAGGTGGAAGCGCAGCAGGGCGCGGAGCAGGCGCTTCAAGGGGCGGCCTCAGCCCACGCCCGCCACGTCCAGCAGGCGCTGGAGCACGGGGCGCAGCTCCACGCGCTGGGCGTGGGCGAGGCGGTGGAGGAGGCTCGTGTCGTCCAGCCGCGCCGGGGGGTAGGACTCCACCTGCTGCAGCGCGTAGGCGCCCCGGGCCGCCGTCAGGAGGGTGGGGCGGGCCTCGGCGTAGCGGTGGTCCAGGAGCTGGGCCAGGGCGCGCACCACGCGGATGTCCGAATCCATGCGGTCCCAGTCGTCCAGCACGAGGCAGGGGGCCGCCTGCAGGGGGGCCATCAGGTCCCGCTCGCTCATGAAGTCCACGTTCTGGTAGCTGCGCACGTCGTAGTAGACGTCCTTGAGGCGCTGGCTCAGCTCCCGCACCGACGCGAAGTGGCCGGGCTGGCCGGTGCGGGCGCACCAGGCCTTCAGGGCGGCGCTCGCCAGGCTGCTGCGGCCGCTGCCGGGCGGGCCGTCGATCCACCAGAGGTCCGCGGCGGTGCGGTCGTTGCGCGACCAGGACTGGAGCAGCTGCAGGCCCTGGGGCTCCCGGGCCGGGCGCAGGGTCTTCCAGGCCGGCTGGCCGTCCTCCCCCACATGGCGGCCGCACTTGTGGACCAGATGCTCCAGCTTGCTGGCCATCTCCGCGGACAGGGTCTCCCGCAGCAGGGGGGTCTCCAGCAGGGCTTTCGCCCGCTCCAGGGAATCCACCACCGCCTGGCGGGGATGGTGGAGCTTCCACCATTCCCAGAAGGATTCGAAGGTGGCGGCGGCGTAGCGCCCCGGGATGCCGCCGGCCCGGTCCTGGGCCGCCACCTCGCGGGTGCAGGGGCAGAGGGCCACGGTCTTCATGGGATCGGGGTCCAGGATGACGCCCGCGCCCCGGCACTGGGGGCAGTCCGCGCGGCCCTTCATGGCTGCAGGCCCCAGATCCCCATGGCTCGGGTCCTCACGGCACGTCGCCCCGCAGGAACTGGCCCAGCACCTCCCGGCGGCGCTCGCGGATCTTCTGGAAGGCGCGCTCCTCGATCTGGCGCACGCGCTCCCGGCTGATGGGGGGATCGAAGGCGCGGCCGATCTGCTCCAGGGTCATGGGCTCGATGCCGTGGAGGCCGAAGTGCATGCCGAGGATCTTGCGCTCCTTTTCGGACAGCGTCGCCAGGCTGGCCTCGATCTGGAAGAGGAAGGATTCGTGGTCCAGGGTGGCCATGGCGGAGGGCTCCACCTCCTGCTCCAGGCTGTCGCCGACGGTGAGGTCGGTCTCCCCCATGCCCTGCTCGGTGCTCACCGTGCTGGTGGTCTGGTGCAGCAGCTGCAGGCGCTCCACGTCCTCCACGGTGAAGTGGCTGTGGTCGGCGATCTCCTGGACCGTGGGATGGTGGCCCAGCTCCTGGCTGAGGCGGTTGGTGACGCGGTTGAGCTGCACCAGATGGCCCGCCACCTTCTGGGGCAGGCGGATCTTGGAGCCGTGCTCGGCGAGGGCGTGGAAGATGGCCTGGCGCACCCACCAGGACGCGTAGGTGAGGAACTTGTTCTCCCGCAGGGGGTCGAAGCGCTTGGCGGCCTCGATAAGGCCGAGGTTTCCCTCGCTGATGAGGTCCAGGAGGTCCAGGCCCATGCCCTCGAACTTCCGGGCCTCCTTCACCACGAAGCGCAGGTTGCCCTCCACCAGCGCCCGCAGCCCTTCGGGATTGCGGTCGTCCTGCCACAGGTGGCCGTTCTTGCGCTCCTCCTCCGCCGTCAGCAGGGGCAGATGGCGGATGGAATCGAAGTACTTGTCGAGGGCGCGCTCTTCGAGATGCCGGAGGGGCACGGGAGGACCTTGCAGGAAAGGAGGATCAGGATAGCGGGAGGAAGGGCGAGGACAGCGGAATCCTCAGGATACCGAAAGCCCGGCCGGATCCCCTTCCACCAGCACCGCCCGCACCGGGCTGGCGTCGGCCCCCTCGAGGCGCAAGGGCAGGGCGGCGAGGAGGTAGAGGCCTTCGGGCACGCTGTCCAGCACCAGCCCTTCCAGGTTCCGCAGCCCCGTCTCCCGCAGGGCCTGGTGGCTTTCCAGGGCCTTGCTCGCGAAGGGATCCACGGAGGGTGTGTCCAGGCCCACCAGCACGCAGCCCTGGCCGTGGAGCCAGCGGATGAGCTCCGGGGAGAGGCTGGCGAAGTCCTCGTTGAAGCGCTCCGGATCCGGGTAGGTCCCGGTGCGGAAGAGCACCCGGGGCGCCGCGAGGGGCGTCCGCACGTGGGAGGGCAGGACCCGGGCGTCCCGGCCCACCTCCACCCACAGCACCTGGCAGGGGCCGAAGTAGGGAGTCAGGTCCAGGGCGCCGATTCCCTCGCCGTCCCGGGCGAAGTGGCTGGGGGCGTCGGCGTGGGCGCCGAGGTGGACGGTGGTGTGGATGCTGGAGAGGTCCAGGTTGGCGCCCTCCGCCAGGGCCAGGGCGATCTCGCGGGCGTAGGGCCGGTCCCCGGGCCACACCGCGAGGCGCGGGCTGATGAGGGGCGAGATGTCGTGGATGCGGGCCATGGGGAAGGGGGGATCACTCGGCAAGGAAGGGGTCGGTTTTCGGGAGCTGGCGCGTGGGCTCGATGGGCTGCCCGGGGTTCGAGGCCCGCAGGGGGGTGGAGGGGCGGAGGGGCGGCGCCAGGCCCGCCTGCAGCTCGTCGGCGTCCTCGGGCCAGCCGCCCTCTTCCGGGGGGGCCAGGCGCAGGGCCGCCGCGAGGCGCTCCGCCCAGGCCAGGAGGGAAGGGGGCCGGGCCTCCGGATACTTGTCCAGGGCCTGCTCGAGTTCCACGGCGGCGTTCCAGGGCAGCCCCCGGACGAGATCCTGGATGGGATCGGGGCGGCCCTGGGCGACTTCCACCAGGATGTCGGGCAGCGCTTCCGCCTGCACCACCCGCCGGCCGCTCAGCGCTTCGTAGGCCACCAGGGCGAGGGCGTACATGTCGCTGCGGGGATCCAGGGCGGCGCCGCGGATCTGCTCGGGGCTCATGTAGGCGGGCGTGCCCATGACCACGCCGGTCTGGGTGAGGCTCGAATCCACCGCCATCTCCTTGGCGAGGCCGAAGTCCAGGAGCTTGAAGCGCAGGCCGTCGGGGGAGGGCGCCACGAAGATGTTATCGGGCTTGATGTCCCGGTGGAGGATGCCCTTGCCGTGCACCGCGTCCAGGGCCTTGGCGCACTGCAGGACGAGGGAGGCAACCTGGGCCGGGGTGCCGGCCCCGAAGGTGTCCACCAGGACCCGGATGGTGGCGCCCCGCAGGCGCTCCATCACCAGGTAGATGGTGCCGTCCTCCAGGACGCCGGTGTCGAAGATGCCGATCACGCCCTCGTGGTGGATCTGAGCCAGGGAGCGGGCCTCCTGCTCGAAGCGCAGGCGCTTGTCCCCGCTGTGGAAGTGCTCGGGCTTGATGGCCTTCAGGGCCACGGTGCGGGAAAGCCGCAGGTCCTCGGCCTCGAAGACGAGGCCGGCGCCCCCTTCGCCGAGCATGCGCTTGAGCCGGTAGCGCTCGGCCACGAGGTAGGGGAAGGGGCGGTCGGAAGACAGGGCGGTGCCGTCGGCGGCGCAGAAGACCGTGGTCTGGTCGTAGCAGCGGCCGCAGTTGGCGCAGATCTGCAGGACACCGGCGCCGGCGTCCAGGAGGGCCTGGCGGGTGGCGGCCCGGCGGTCCGCGGCGTTCTCCACCTCCGCGCGCATGCGGGCCAGGTCCAGGGCGCCGCCGAGCTGCTGGGCGAAGGTGGTGACGAAGCGCTGCTCGGCCTCCCGCCATGGCGTGGTCTTGCCCCGCACCACCACCGCCGCCCGCACCTCGCCGGTCATGCCCCGCACCGGCAGGATGGTGTCGGCGCCCTCCAGGAAGGCCGGCGGGGCCTGGGCCAGCAGCTCCACCCGCTCCAGGGCCGGGGGATCGGAGGAGACCGTGGAGAGGCTGCGCAGGGAGCCCTCCTGCAGCTTCCACACGTCCAGGTGGGTGGCGCGCACGGCCTCGGCGATCTCCTTCGCCATCCCGGCGGACCAGGCGGCGGGATCCCGGAGGGCCTGCCCGGCGCTTTCGGAAAGGCGGTGGATGCGGTTCTGGGCCTCCTCCAGCTCCAGGGTGCGGTTCAGCTCCTCGGTCTCCGCGTGGGCCCGGGCGTAGCGCTTGGAGATGGAGACCACCATGGCGACGAGGAAGGCCACGAAGCCGAAGGAGAGGGTGTTCAGGATGGGCCAGAGCCCGACCCAGAAGCCCAGCTCGTAGAGGGCGCCCAGGATGAGCAGGCCCATGCCCAGGAGGATGGTGCGGGCTTCGGGATGGCCGCGCCTAGCTTCCATCAGGGTGACCACCGGCGCCAGCAGGATCAGGGGCAGGCCCCAGAAGGGGCCGACGTAGCGGGTGAAGGGGATGCTCAGCTCGAGGGGCAGGAAGAGGACGGCGGCGGGGATGAGGAAACTGAGCTGGTAGGCCCGCAGCCAGCGCGGGATCCGGAGGCCCAGGAAGGGCCACAGGAACTGGATGAAGGGCGGCGCCGCCGCCTGCAGGAAGAGCCAGGACACGATGTAGGCGAGGCGGGGATGGCCGAAGCGGGTGTTCATCCACGTGGTCATGGCGACTTCCCGGAGGGCCATGCTCAGGGCCACGAAGCCGAACCAGAGGTAGCTGCGGGATTCCTGGCGCCGCAGCCAGAGCTGGAGGTGGAAGAGGCCCAGGAGGGTGAAGAAGAGGCACATGCCCCAGCGTTCCAGCTCGAAGCGCCAGATGGAGGCCCGCCATTCGGCGTTGGCCTCCGCGGCGCGGGCCAGGACCAGGTCCCGCGGTCCCAGCCACACGCGCCGGCCCAGCACGGGGCCGCGGGCGAGGGCGGAGAGGCCCGTCGCGATGTCCCCGCGCACGGCGAGGAGCAGGGTTCCGTCGCAGGGAGGCAGCTCGATGAAGCTCAGCTCGGGGGTGTGGGGCAGCTCGACTGGATCCAGGGCGCCCCGCGCGCCGGCTCGAACGCCGTTGGCGTAGACCTCCAGGGGGGCGTGGAGGCGCCCCAGGGCCAGGCCCAGGGGCTGGCCGGCGGGAACCCGCACCCGGCGGCGGTACCAGACCCGGCCGTCGGGGAAGCCGGCCTTGCGATCCCGCAGATCCGGGAGGGGCGTCCAGCCGCGGTCGTCGAGGCCGGGGGCGGCGAAGGCCGGATCGTCGCCGGCCTTGAACACCCAGCTCGTGGCGAGGCTTTCCAACCCCGGCGGCGCGGCGGGCTTAGCGGCCGGATCCGGAGCGTGCTGGGCGCACAGGAGGCGCCCCGCGAAGAGCATCACGGCGGCGAGACAGGCGCGCAGCGGGGGGACGATGGACAAGGGAGGCTCCGTCCCCATTGTGAGGCCTTCAGGCCCTCGCGATGACTTTCATCTCCACGGCGATGGGCGTGGGCAGGGCCCTCACCTCCACCGTGGTCCGCGTCGCCTGAATGCCCGTGAAGTACTCCGCGTACACGGCGTTGAAGGCGGCGAAGTCCCTGGCCATGTCAATCAGGAAGCACTGGCAGTCCACGATCTTCTCGAGGCCGGATCCGGCGGATTCGAGGATGAGGCGGATGTTCTCGATGACGGCGCGGGTCTGGGCGGCGGCGTCGTAGTCCTGGGGATTTCCGGCGGCGTCCCGTATGGGCCCGCCGGGGATCGCGTCGGTGCCCGCCTGCCGGGGGCCGATGCCGCTCACGAAGATGAGGTCGCCTTCGCGCCGGGCGTGGGGATAGGCGCCGACGGGTTTGGGTGCGGAGGCGGTGCGGATGGCGCCATCGCTTCCGCCCTGTTGCGCCTGGCTTGGCGGTTGAGGGCTGGAGGCCGAGGGCTCGGCCGCAGCCGTCGCGCTGAGCACGCCGCGGTCCCCGGTGAAGGTCTGCACGTCCCCCTCGTCGAACTCCCGGCTGAGGTCCTTGGCGGGGTTCGGCACGAGCCCCACCACCGCGCCGCCGCTGCCCCAGAGGGGACCGTAGGCGTGCACGGTGCCGTCGTAGCCGTTGTGCTGGCCCAGGGTCGCCGCCAGCCACCAGAAGGCCTTGCCCCGCTGCTCACCGTGGGCCTGACTCGCAAAGTCGCGGGCCACCTGGCTGACGTCCTCCAGCCGCCCCTCGCCGAGCATCTCGAGGATCTTGCGGTTCCACTCGTCGTCCTTGGCCGAATACAGCCGGTCGTCCTTGGGCTCGATGCGGCGGGGGAAGACCCGGTTGCTGAAGGCGCTGATGGCGATGGCGACGGCCTTGCGGCCCGTGGCCGCCACGGCCTCCGCGGCGGCCTTGCCCCAGACGATGGTTTCCGCCCGGTCCGCGTACATGTTGCAGCCCAGGACGCAGGCGGGGATGGCGTTATCCGGGTCGAGGAGCTGCAGCGCCTGGATGACGCCGCTGTCCAGGGGGAAGCCCGGGTAGGCGACGGTGCGGGCGTGGAGGCCCCGGGCCCGGGCGGCGGCTTCGCAGGCCTTCGCGAAATCGGCGTCCATGCGGAAGCGGTAGGGCATGGTCCCGAAGTCGTGGAAGTCCGCGTCCACGTGCACCCATTCGGGCGAGGGATCCGCCTGGATCTGGTGGCCGATGACGTTGATCCATTGGGTGGAGTAGAGGAGCAGCAGGTCTGCGCCGCTGGCCGCGATCTCCGCCCGGGCCTTGTCGAAGCCGGCGCGGAGTTCCGCCCAGGCGGGGTTCTTCTCCGGCGCAAGCAACGGGAGCGGTTTGCCGGGGACGAGGTAGCCGCGGAGCATCATGCGCCCACCTTCGCATTCCCGGGATGCCATCCCACCACGGCGTTTCCGGTCCCGATGACGGTGCCGTAGGCGTACACCTCCGCCGCATAGGTCGGATGCCCCAACGCCGCCAGCATCCAGGACAGACACCCGTCCCGGCATTCGCTGAGGGCCTGGTCGATGAAGTCGGGCATGAGGTCCGTGAGCTCCTTCGTCCGGCCCTCCTTCATCAGGCGGATCACCTTCATGTCCCAGAGGTACTGGCCGTGGTGGTAGATGTGCTCCTGGCTCATGTCTTCCGGCAGCTCGGGCTCGGAGGTGAAGTGGCGGTGGCTGAGGCTGTTGGAGGCCAGCAGCACGGCGCGCTTGCCGGACTTCCCGATGGCCTTCGCCGTGGCCTCGCCGAGCTTCTGCATCTCCGCTTCGCCCACCTCGTTGCTGTAGTCGAAGTAGGAGCTGTTGCTCGAGATCGCCACGATGGGCTTGGTCCAGTCCGGGTTCACCAGGTGGCAGCTGATGATGGTGCCGTAGTCCACCCTGAACTGGGGATTCTCCATGGGCACCATCTCCAGGCCCGCGGCGCGGCCTTCTTCGACAATCCCCTTCGCCAGGTCGACATCGACCTCGAGCTCGAAGTGGTAGCGGAAGAGGTTGGGAAAGATGGGATCCACGCTCAGGCCCGAGAGCTTCGGCACCGAGAGTACGTGGTTGCCTGTCCGCGTCTTCCAGTGGGGGGAATGGACGACCAGCACATCGTAGTCGGTCTCCGCGAGCTTCTTGCGCAACCGCTCGTAGCCCCAGCGCAGCCCTTCCCAGCCGCCCTCGGAGCGGGGCTCGTTCTGGGGCGGGTTCTCCGCGTAGACCAGGTGGGGCGGATGGGGGGCGAGGATGCCCGCTTGAATGGAACCGGTGCTCATGGGTGCCTCAATCCAGTTTCAAAGTGATGGTCTTCGCCTCGCTGAAGAACTCCAGGCTCCAGCGGCCGCCCTCCCGGCCCACGCCGCTTTCCTTCACGCCGCCGAAGGGCACGCGCAGGTCGCGCAGCAGCCAGGTGTTCACCCAGACGAGGCCGCTCTCCAGCTTCTGGGCGACGCGGTGGGCGCGGTTGAGATCGCTCGTCCACACGCTGGCGGCGAGGCCGTAGCGGGTGCCGTTGGCCATGGCGAGGGCGGCCTCCTCGGTGTCGAAGGGGTGGATCGTCACCACGGGGCCAAAGATCTCCTCCGTTGAGGTGCGGCAGGTGGCGCTCAGGCCCGTGATCACCGCGGGCTCGAGGAAGCTGCCGCCGGCCAGGTCGCCGGGCAGGTCGGGGCGTTTCCCGCCGCAACGGAGCGTGCCGCCTTCCTCGACGGCGAGCCTCAGGTAGCCCTCCACCTTGTCGCGATGTCCGGCGCTGATGAGGGCGCCCACCTTCGTGCTTGGATCGGCGGGATCGCCGGGGACCCAGGCCTTCGCTTCCTCCAGGAACAGCTCCAGGAAACGGTCGTGGATGGACCTTTCCACCAGGATGCGCGAGCCGCAGAGGCAGATCAGGCCCGTGTTCTCGAAGGCGGCGCGGGCCACGCCGGGCACGGTCTTCTCCAGGTCGCAGTCCGCGAAGACGAGGGTGGGATTCTTGCCCCCCAGCTCTAGGCTCAGCTTCTTGAAGGCCGGAGCGGCGGTGGCGGCGACCCTTGCGCCGCTCGCCGTGCCGCCGGTGAAGCTCACGGCCTTGATGCCTCCGTGTTCCACCAGGGCCTGCCCCGCCTCGGGACCCAATCCGTGCACGACGTTGAAGATGCCCTTCGGCGCGCCCGCTTCCAAGAACAGCTCCGCCAGGAGCGTGGCCGTGAGGGGCGTCAGCTCGCTGGGCTTCGCCACCGCCACGTTGCCCATGACCAGGCAGGGCGCCAGCTTCCAGGTCAGCAGGTAGAGGGGCAGGTTCCAGGGCGTGATGAGGGCGCAGACGCCCACGGGCGAGCGGTGCACCAGGTTCAGCGCGCCGGCCATGGGGAAGCTCTCGTCGCGCCAAAGCCGGGCTTCCCGGGCGAAGTGGCGCAGGTTCTGAATGGCGCGGGGGATGTCGAGGCTGCGGGCCAGGCCCAGGGGCTTGCCCGCGTCCAGGCACTCCGCCTCGGCGAAGACCTCGAGGCGGGTTTCCAGCAGGGCCGCGATCGTCTCCAGCAGTTCGGCCCGCTCGCCCACCGGCGTGCGGGACCAGGCGGGGAAGGCGGCCTCCGCCGCCCGCACCGCCGCGTCCACGTCCGCGGCCCGGGAGCGGGGCAGCGTCGCGATGACCTTGCCGGTGGCCGGCGCCAGGTCGTCCAGGACCTCGCCGGAGCGGGCGGGGACGAAATGGCCTTGGATGAAGTTCTGAAGGGCGCGCATGTGCCCTGATGATGGCGTGGTCAGGCGGACCCTGGAACGGGCAATGTCCGGGTTTCACAGGTAACAGGTGCCGAAGACCCTGACGCAGTTCAGCAGGGAATCGCCGAGGCTTCAGTGAACCGTGGGATTCTTGGTAGGAACTGCTGAATTGGGTTTCGGGGACCCGTCCTTCCCGGCGCTTGGCTGAGTTTGGGGTTTAGGGGTGAAGAATTTGGCCAGGGGCCTGGGCTCAAGGTCGTAGTGCAGCCAATAAGGCTCCTTGGCCTTCTTGATGGCCTCCACCTGCGTCGGCTCTAGATCAATACGTTTCACGCTGTGCGTGAGAGTCGAGAGTTTGCACACCCAGAGCTCTCCCTCCGGCTGGGGCGCCTCGGCGAGAGCCCGAATGCTGAAGCTGCGCTTGACACGATCCTCGAGGTCCTTTTTCACGTGTTCACTCCTTCGCGGGAGCTTCACGCGGATGAGCGCATCCGTCCCGTCGAGGGGATAGAAGGTGAGGGAGGATGGAAAGAGGTCCCTGGGAATGCCCACCTGATCGAAGCGGTGAGTACAGGCCACGAGCTTGGATCGGTTTTGCTTGATGAATTCGAAATTCAGGGCAGGCCAAGGTACATCCAGCTCCTTGAGTTGGTGCTCACCCCACTCCAAGGCCCAGATCAAGCCGAGTTCTTCGGAGCCAAGGATGCAGTGGTTCCCGAGCCAGAATGCAAGGTTGGGTCCGGGTAGACTACCCACGGCCTGCTCGATGGCGGCGAAGCCCGAGGGGAGCGGGATCTCTTTTTCCGGCCTCTCCCCATCGACCGAAAAGATGCTTACAAACTGGAGAGTCCCAGTCACGCACAAACCGAGGGACATGAGATGCGGGTTGTGAGTGGGGACAGCTTGTGGCGTCCCACAGCAAATCAGCAGGATCTTTTGATCTGGAGAAATCTCAAACTGAGAGAAGTACCGGTTGCCTTTCAATATTGGAGTCCAGCCGCGGGTTGTCGCATTGAAACGGAGGATCGTAGATCCATCCCTTGCGTACCAGACCCCGAACCGATACTTCAACTGATGCTCAGCTTTTCTCATTGATTCATCTGGCATCGGCTCTGGATCAGAGATTGCTTTCAGAGAGAAAGTGGATGCCTTATAAACTTGGTCGGAGGTTGTAAAAATGACACGATCTGCGTCTGCGGATTGTACGTGAAAAGCTATGCCGCCAAGGTCGGTCCAACTACTCGACGTCTTAAGCAACTCGAATAATCGTAACGGATGAGATGGAAACCCCTCCCTAGCTGCGGTTCCATGAAAAGGTGGCCCCCAGCCATTATCGGCCCGAGAAACGCTTTGAGAATCGGCGGTGACTCCGATTAGTGAAAGGGCGACAGCTCTTATAACCTTCATTTCATCTCAACAAGGATCATTCTGGTGGAATCGGACAATTAACTTCATTCCAATGATCACATGTTTGATTGCTTGAATTGCAGCAATAACCATTGATCGGATCTGGGAAGTCGCCACCATAGTAGTAGGTTGTTTTCCGCACGATATCGCCGCGTCGTTCAACTCGTTCCGAGGAAATGCGGTTACAGGGATTTCTGCCCGTGCAACCGGAAATACCTGGGCCAACATGGCTGCATGAATGAGTGCAAGCTGGGCGCTCAATAATACAACCGCCGATGCTATCGAATGGATTGCTAGACGCATCGCTACCGGTATCGGATAGATACATTGTCTCTGGTAAATTCGGATTGCTCTGCGAGCATCCTGGAATGCAGGCGAACCAAAGTGCAGGCAGTAGCAAAGGACGGATTCTCATATCAGAACTCCAATGAGATTGGTGTTTAATAACCCTATTAGGTTTCGATTTGTTACGTCAAGAGCCACGAAACATTTAATTCGTCCATGCGCCGCGCCGACCGCCTCTTCCAGCTTGTGCAGATCCTGCGCCGGGACCGCCTCAGCACGGCGGCGAAGCTGGCGGCGGAACTCGGCATCTCCACGCGGACGCTCTACCGGGACGTGGCGGACCTCCAGGCCAGCGGCGTGCCCATCGAGGGCGAGGCCGGCGCGGGCTACCGGCTTCCCCGTCACTTCGACCTGCCGCCCCTCATGTTCACCGTGGACGAGGCGGAGGCGCTGTTCCTGGGGCTCAGCATCGCGTCGGCCTGGACGGATCCGGCCCTGGCGGAGGCCGCCGCCACGGCCCGGCGCAAGGTGGAGGGCGGGCTGACCGACAGCCTGCGCCGGGCCCTGAAGGCTTCTGTCCTGGAAGCCGTGGACTTCCACGTGCCGGCGGCCCTGAAGGCGCCCCTGGGGGATCTGCGCCGCGCGGTGCGGGAACGCCGGCGCCTCACCGTGGACTACGAGGACAAAGCCGGCGCCGCCAGCAGCCGCACCCTGCGGCCCCTGGGCCTCTACTTCTGGGGCGGGACCTGGACCCTGGCCGCCTGGTGCGAAGCGCGGCAGGACTTCCGGACCTTCCGGGTGGACCGGCTGAAGCGGTGGACCCTGGGGGAGGTCTTTACGGCGGAGACTGGACGGGAGCTGAAGGACTATCTGGCGCGGGTCGCGGACTGACGCAGGCCTGAAGCCTCCTGCCACCACGCTGTCAGCAGCGTCGGGGATGCTGGCCCTCCACCTCAAGGAGAGCCCCATGTACCGACGCCTCGACGACTTCCGCGCCCAGTTCCAGGAGGAGGTGGACGACACCCTCAAGGTGCTGCGCGCCATCCCCGAATCCGCCGCCGCCCAGGCGGTCACTCCCGCCCACCGGGACCTGCGCCGCCTGGCCTGGCACCTGGTGGAAAGCCTCGTCTCCCTGCCGGTCCAATTGGGTGTGACGGTGGACGGCCCCGCCTGCGACGCGACTTTCACCTGTCTGGAGCCGGTGCCTGCGACGATGGCCGAGATCACCGCCCGCTACGCGCGTGCCGCCGCCTCCCTACTCCAGGGCGTGGCCGGCTGGACCGATGGCGACCTCCTGCAGGAGGAGACCATGTACGGCCACCTGGTCTGGACCAAGGGCTACAGTCTGCGTGCCCTGGAGCTGCACCAGGCCCACCACCGGGGCCAGATCACCGTCCTCATGCGCCAGGCGGGCCTGCAGGTGCCGGGCTTCTACGGGCCCTCCCTGGAGGAGTGGGCGGCCCTGGGCGCCCCCGTTCCGGCGATCTAAAGGACGGTTCCAGGGGTCGGGATTGGCCCTATGCTGGTCCCGACCCCATGGACCTCCACGATCTCCAGGACGCCGACCTCGTCTGCCTCGCCCAGGAGGGAGGCGCCGAAGCTTTCAGCGTCCTGGTGACCCGGCACCTGTCACTGTTCCACCGCGCGGCGCAACGGATCCTTGGCGATCCCGGGGATACCCAGGACGCCCTCCAGGACGCCCTCATCGCCATGCACACCGAGATCGGCAGGTTCGAGGGGAAGAGCGCCTTCAGCACCTGGGGCTACCGCGTCACCGTGAACAAGGCCCTCATGCTGCGCCGCAAGCGGATCCGCCGCCGGGAGGACACGGTGGACGATGTCCTGCCCGCCTTCGCCGAGGACGGCCACCACGCCAACCCGGAGGCCATCCTGGCCTGGACCAGCGAGGCCGAAGCCCACGCCCTGGCCGAGGGCCGGGAGCTGCGGGAGCGGGTGAACGCGGCCCTGTCCCGATTGTCCGACGACCAGCGGGCGGTCTTCGTGCTGAAGGACCTGGAGGACTGGGATTCCGAGGCCGTGGCCGAGCACCTGGGCATCAGCCGCGATCTCGTGCGCCAGCGCCTCCACCGCGCCCGGCTGGCCCTGCGCGGCGCCCTCGAACCCTTCGTCACGGGAGCGCCGCGATGACCAAGCTGGCCACCTGCCGGGAGATGAACCAGGTCCTCAGCGACTACCTGGATGGTCTGCTGGACCAGGAGCGGCTGGAGCTCTTCGAGCGCCACCTCGCCCTCTGCCCGGCCTGCGTGGCCTACGTGGAGAGCCTGCGGGGGACGAAGCGCCTGGCTAGGGAAGCCTTGAAATCCGACGAGGTCCCGCCAGAGGTGACGGCCATGGTGGGGGCGCTGCTGGAGCAGTTCAGGAAGGGGTAGGGGTAGTCAGGTCACTTCAGCCCGTTCCTTGTAGTCGCAAATTGCGACCACAAGTTTTCCAGGACCGGGACCGCCATTTCCAAATCTGAATAGACAAAGCTTTCAACAACCGTATCCAGAGCCCGTCCAAATGAGTTTCGCTGGGCCTGGGCCGATCGATAGCAGTGCGAATCCTGAGGATTCATACGCGGTTGCGCGGAAGAGGACCTCGGGAATGCCGTCCCCTTCGAGGTCGATTACGTCGAGGAACTCGTACGTCGTTGGCGGCTCGGTTTCTACACCCGTGCCACTGGACTCCCAGACGGTCTTGAACGCGCCTGTATCACTAATCTCCAAGACAGCGTTCCAGACCGCCAAGTGCTGAAGACCTTCGGAATCCTGAGGCAGTCGGAAAACAAGGGAACCTGCGACGAAGGAACGCAGCGATTTTCTCTCCTGGAACCAACCCCAAGCGGGCGTTTCCACGCCGACCCCCGGAGGGGTTTTCAAGGATGTGCGAGCCAATGTTTCGAGGTGTTTCTGGATCTCACTTCGTCGTTGCAGAGTGATGGGGGAAGTCCAATCTCCTTGCGGTGGCAGGCCGATGAAACCCATGAACCGTGTGGGCACCTTGGCGGATCCGATCGAGGATTTTATAGGCTTGAGTCGCGCATGGCCTATGACGAGCCTGTTGCAGGCCACCTCCTCTGGACCCACCGACTCGATCATCAAGTCACCAAGGGGACGTCCCAGGGAAACGGCTTGAAGTGCAGGCCGTGCCCCAAGTGGAAACCGCTGTGAGGAGAGTTTCCGCCAGTCGCCAGGTTCACTTTCAGGATCGCACGACGCATCGATCCAGTTGTCTCCGACCTTCGCCGTCAGTGGAAAGGCAAGCAGGACCGAGTTATTTGCAGGTTGTCCACGGTCCTGTTCAACCAACACCAAGAACGGGGGAATGTCGGTCTTCGGCTTGGACCGGTCACATCCACACACGAGCACAAGGATGAATACTGAAAGGGACCGAAGGAGGAGGCTCGATTCGCTCATGCCCGGTCCACACCCGCATAGTCCTGCCAGTTAAATGTCCACCGGTCCTGGTCGGGATCCCAGTCGTCCCAGGTGGGGATGGCCTCGAGCTTCGGGAGCAGGTGTTCCGGCACGACGCCGGGGACGAGGAAGGCCTTCTGGCGCCGCAAGGCGTAGGGATTGCGCAGCTCGAAGCCCAGGACGCCGAGGATCGCCCTTGCCACGTACCAGGTGGCCTGGGGGTTCCAGCCGTGGGCGATCTTGATGACGACGCCGAGGCCTTCGGGATAGTCCTCATGCACGATGGCCATGCCCAGGAGCCCGTCGGCGCCCTCCTTGGCGATGACCGCGCCGTCGCAGGCCTTGATGATGGTGCTGTCCAGGCGGTTGAAGCCGCCCACCAGGTCCGGGTGCTTCACCATGGCGCCCCAGATCCAGTCCTCGTCCCTCGTGCGGGCGAGGCCCGCGTAGAGCTTCGCCAGCTCGGTCACCGTGTTGCTCACCGTGGGCAGGCCGCAGCCGTCCTTGGCGGTGCGCAGGGGTTGCCACTCGCTGCCGAGGAAGCGCCGCAGCACGCCCAGGTATTCCTGGAAGAAGGGATGCTGGGGCAGCATGTAGCCCGCCCGCTCCCAGCCCTTCGCGTGGCAGCCGCGGAGGATCGCCGCGTGCTCGCCGCTGCAGCAGTGGTACCAGCGCCGGGGCCGGCGCACCTGGCGGCCGAACTGGACGAGGGGCACGTCCAGGGGCGTTAGCATCAGGCCGTGCTCGGCTTCGGGCAGCAGGCTCATGGCCGCCGCCACGTGCTCCGTGTCGCCGTTGTGGCTGGCCACGGAAATGGCCTGCTGCGTCGAGTCCAGGTCCCTCAGCGCCTCCGTGAAGACCTTGATCATCAGGGGCTTCATCATGGAGCGCCCGTAGCACAGCACGTTGCCGCCGAAGCTGTGGACGACCTTGTCGCCGCTCACCCACGACACCGCCCCGTGGATGGTGGTCTCGCTCACGTCGAAGCGCCGGTAGTCCACCAGGGGCTGCCAGTCCACGTCCCGGCCCGTGGGGATGCCGGGGATGGATTCGCCGAGGGGGGAGGAGGGGTAGAGGCGGTGCATGTCTGCGATCTCAGGTGGGCTAGGGAATGGGCGCCTGCGCCTCAAGCGCGGCGTTCGCCTTTCGCAACGTGAATCGATGCTCGGGCGGTTTGCGCCCATCCGGCATTGTGACAGTCGCGCCGCCCCAACCCTGCACGCCTTCATAGTGGTCGCCTACTTTGACGCACGGGAAAAGCAGCAAGGCATGGGGATGCATCCCGTTCATGTACCCGTAGGTGAACCCCTCACCGTCCACCTTCAGGTACTCCAACGGCATCACCAGCTCCACACCCGGGGCCGGGTGCATGACGACGCGACCGGCCACGGCCCCGTTCTTCACCTCGAGAAACAACCGGAACGGGCTGGGCCTTCCCCGGCCCACGGTGGATTCGCCACGCCACGCTCCGAGAAGGTCCTGGACCTGTTCAGGCGTTGGAAATGGGGTGGCGAGCAACCCTTCCACCGTCTCGGCGGGTGGCGGAAGCTTTTCGATGCGCGCGATCTCCGGCAGCAGTTCATCGGCATCCGCGGGGGGGCCATAGGCCGCCACGTATTGGTTGTAGACATCATGCGCGAGCTTCCCGCGGCCCTGGGTCATGAACTCCCAGATGGTGTCATGCATGACCGTGGCCGGCGCCGGTTGGGGGGCGCCGTAGAGTGGCGTGAGGCCGTCGTAGTAGGGAAGGGTCTTCGTGGCTGGAACCTGTGGGGCGGCGTAGCCGGCGTAGTCGGCGAAGACTTCCCGCAGGCCCAGATAGGCCCCGAGCATCGGCACGGAGTTGTGCGTCTCATGCTGCAGCTTCTGGTAATGAAGCCTCCAATCCTTCGGAGCCGAGGCGGCCAACGCACCCCATAGCGCCTCGGGCCAGCCGAAGCGCGCGCCGAAGGCGGCATAGCGAACCGCCACGCCTGGCTTTTTCGTTCGGTCCAACAATCGCCTGGCAAGCCAGTTCTCATCCAGGTGGATGGGCGCATCGATGGAAACAGCAAAATGGAAGCGGGGCCGGGACGCGGCGGCAAAGGTCGCCAGCACGGCGCCGGAGGAGTGCCCCAAGAGGACGCACGGCGCGCCGGACTTGAAGGTGGCTGCGAGGCTCGGCAACACTTCCTGCTCAATGAAGTCCAGGAACCGGTCGCCCCTGGAATCCATCCCACTCCCGCTCACGGAGAGGCCTGGGGGCGTGAGGTCGTTCACCCGGCCCTCATAGTCATCCAGGTTCTCGATCCCCACCACGACGCATTCCGGGATGAGACCCTTCCGGGCCAATTCCGTGGCGACGGTGTGAACGGTTCCTGTGAGGTATTCGCCGTCGAACACCACGACCACGGGGTATTTCCGGTTCGCCGCACTCCTGCTGAAGGATGCCGGCAAGGCGAGGTCGAGGTGGCGCGTCTCTCCAAGAATTTTGGAACGGATCGAGAACCTCTGGGTGATCGGGGGTGGGTTAAGCGGCTTCGGAACTCCTGCGGGAACCAGCGGCAGAGCCTCCTGGGCCGGAGCCGTCCCGGAATATCCAGTCAAGAGGGCGGCGCAGAGCCCAAGGCGTTGAAGGAAACCAAGATTCATGGGGACTCCCACCTTTGGCCCCCAGTGAGGCAGATGATTCCCCCTTCGTCGCGGGAAAATCCGCCGGCCGAAACGTCCACCTCGGGCCACCTGGGCGTCGGGACGGTGCAATGGCCCGGCGTGCCAAAGGCTAACTGGCTTAATAGGTGGGCTTCCAGTCGGCCATCGGAAGCCCTGGCGGGGCAACCGGCTCCGGGCATCGATGGGGTGAGGGGTCAGCCGCCCACGCCTGCCGCGTGCAGCCTCGGCACCACCTCGCCCATGAAGGCCGCCTGGTTCTCGATGACCCGGGCGCAGTCGTGGTTGAAGAAGTCGAACCAGAGCATGAGGCGGTCCTCGGGGTGGAAGCGCTCGAGGATCTGGGCGGCCACGTCGTCGGCGTTGCCGATGAGGGCGTTGTCGGCGGCGCCCGCCACCTTGCTGGGATCGATGGTGCCGTCCAGGGCGTTCCAGTAGGCCCCCAGGGCCGCCTCGGCCTCCTCCCGGGCGTGGGCGCGCTGGCGCTCCGGGCTGAGGTGCCCCTGGGCGTTGAGGAAGACGAAGACCGTCCGAGGCATGTACTCCCGCTTCCAGGGTCCCCCCTTGGGGTGGTAGGCCGCGGCCATGCGGCGGTGCGTGTCCTCGATGACCTCGGGCCGCGTGATGGACAGGTTGAAGACCTGCACCGGCAGGAAGCGGTTCAGGTACTCCTGGGCCGGCGCGTCGTGGGTGCCGGCGATGGGCACCACCAGCTCCCGGCGCCAGTGGGCGGGGATGATGCGCGTGGGCTCGAAGATCCAGCGCCGGGGCAGGGGCAGGACGTCGCCGGAGGTCCCGGCCAGCTCCTGCACCTTGCGCCAGTCCTCGGGGCTCCGGAAGTCCGAGGCCCGGACCTCGTATTCCGGGATGTCGTCGCTGGAGATCGTCTCCCCCCGCAGCAGGCGCAGGAAGATCTCCGCGGCCTCCAGGAAGACCTTGCCGCGCACCACGGGCCAGGCAGCGTGCTCCCACGGCGTCCGGGCGTCCACGCCGGTGACCCGGTTCATGAAGTCGAAGCGGCCGGCGCTGAAGCCCAGGTGCAACCGCCGCTGCTCTCCGTGGTCCAGTCCGTGCAGCATGGCAAAGGTGGCCACCCGCTCCGCGTGGGCCAGCGGCCCGCCGTTGCAGACGATGTTCATGACCGCCGAGCCCACGTGGATCTTCTTCGTGCGCTGGAAGACCCGGGTGGCCAGCTGGCAGATGTCGCCGTTGAGGCCCACCTCGCCGTTCCAGTGGGGGATGACGGGGCGCCGGTGGCGCTTCTGGACCTCGCTGCTGTAGTGGCTTTCCGCCACCCAGGCGGTGCCGTAGCCCTGCGCGTCGGCCGCCTCCACCTGGGCGAAGAAGTTCTGGAACATCGTGGCTTCGCCCGGGAGGTAGCCCTCGACGGGGGTCTGGGAGATGGAAAAGAAGATGTCGAAGCGCATCGTCCCCTCAGATGGCGTTCATGCGGCCGCCGTCCACGGCGATGCTCTGCCCCCGGACGTAGGCCGCGTCGGGCCCGGCGAGGAAGGCGATGAGGGCGGCGGTCTCCGCCGGGTCGGCCACGCGGCCCTCGGGGATGGCCCTCACCATGTCGGCCTTCACGGCCTCCACGGAACGCCCGGTCTTCGCGGCGGTGGTGCGCTCGATGGCTTCCAGCCTTTCGGTGGCCGTGGCGCCGGGCAGCACGTTGTTGATGGTGATGCCCGGGGGCAGCTCCTTCGCGAGGGTCTTGGCCCAGGCGGCCGTCGCGCCGCGGATGGTGTTGCTGACACCCAGGTTGGGCAGCGGCTCGCGGACGGAGGTGGAGATCACGTTGATGATGCGGCCGTAGCCCGCCGCCACCATGCCGGGCAGGCAGAGCTTCACCAGCAGGTGGGGCGCCATGAGGAGACGCCCGAAGGCCTTCAGGAAGTCCGCTTCGTCGGCGTCGAGGATGGGCCCTGATGGCGGCCCACCCGCGTTGTTCACCAGGATGTGCACGGGGCCGTGGGCGGCCAGGTGGGATTCGAGGATCGGCTTCAAGGCATCTCGGTCCTCGAGGTCAGCTGCGAGAGGAAAGGCGTCGGGTGCACCCGCGGCCTTCAGCGCCTCGACGAGGGCGGACAACGTCTCCGTGCGGCGGGCGAGGACGGTCACGGTGCAGCCCTTCGCCGCCAGGGCCAGGGCCGCGGCGCGGCCGATGCCCTGGGAGGCGCCGGTGACGAGGGCGTGGCTGGGACCAATCGGGCTAGCAACCATTGTCGGGACCCTCGTATACCAGCTTCGCAATGTCTTCGCGGATTCGAAGGATGCAGTGTTGGGTGACAGTCCCTCCGGCCGTATACCTGAGGATCAGTTCGGGAGTGCCATCACCATCAAGGTCGAGTGCGTCAATGAGGGCGTAGTTTCCGAAGTACCCGCCCTTTCCTCCAATGTGCCACAGCATCTTCAGCGAATGATCGGGTAGGACTTCGAAAAGCACGTTGTGGAAGTGAGACGGGCGGCGCGACTCGAAGTCTTGGTCCTGAAAAATGAAGGTCCCAAGGACGCATTGACGCCCTTGGGATCCTAGGTTTAGCCACCACCACTCGGGGTAGGAGGACTCAAACCGGCGAGGGATCTTCATCTGTTGGCGGAGAATCGTCTCGATGCGCTGCTGCAGAGAATCGCGATCCGCGGGAGAGATATTGCTGTGGTAAGGGTGCTGTTTTGGGCCGGCAGCGATCGCAAGGAATGTCTTCTGCTTCCCCTTGAAGCTGATGGGGAGGCTCCCGGGCATTGGTTCGAGGATGCCCGTCGGCACAGGAACGTCGCACCCATTAGGCATCAATCCGGACCGAACAACCTGGAACCTGCCTACAGGCTCACCGAAGCTGTAACCCTCAACATCGACATCGCGGATCAGTGCTATGGGGTCGAGACCATCCCGTGCTGGATTACTCACGGGTTGATCTTCGAGCGATCGCCATCCTTTCAGTTCAACCAGCGGCCAAGCCCCGTATCTGATTGCAGTTCCTGTCTGGTCCTTCCAGGCGGTGACTACCATCAGAAAAGGAATGTGACTGATCCGAGAGGGCCTCGCCCTTGGTTTAACTTGATCCGTGTGCCGGCCACAATGCACGGTGAGTAAGGCCAGTAAGCAAGCCCAAACTTGAGACCGAACGAGCCCCCGGGATTGGACTCCCGGCTGTGTTGATGGATTTTCGGCCAAAGTGGTCCGTGGGGGCTGATAGCCCAGTTCGTACATGTGAGCAGAGGGCTGTTGCCGCCGTTCCGCCTCAGATGCCATAGCCGTCGCTTCCCAGGTGGCTGCGCAGCTCCCACAGCAGGGGGAAGTAGCGGATCTCCACGCGGCTCTTCAGGTAGTGGACGCCGGGGTCGTGGAAGGCCTGGCCGTCTTCCACGGGGGGCAGGCCGCTGCCGCCCACGGGGCAGCGGCCGGAATCCGTGGCGTGCTCGCCGGGGTGGGTCTCGCCTTTCGCATGTGAACCGAAGCCCACCTGCTCCGTGTGGGCCACGCCGGTGCCGGGCTTGAAGCCGATCATGCGCTCGGCCATCAGGTAGTGGCGGAAGCGCCAGATGCGGAAGGCCTCGTCGAATTCCAGCATGGTCTCGGCGAGGCGGTGCAGGTCCAGGAAGTCCCGCTCCGTGTAGATGCACACCAGGGCCCGGAGCTGCTCCTCCCGGCTGCCGGCGGGAAAGCCGCGGTGCTGCAGGGTGGCGCAGAAGCCGTCCCAGAGGGAAGGCGCGGCGTAGGCGGCCTCCAGGGCCTTGCGGGATTCGGGGTGGCTGGCGTGCAACGCGATGTACCGGGGATCCTTGGGGCCGCAGTGGTACTCGAGGACGCGGAACTGCACGCTCTGCAGGCCCGAGGCGGGCTTCAGCACGTCCCGGAACTCCAGGAAGGCCGCCGGGCTCATGGTCTCCATGACGTGGATCTGCTGGATGAGCACCCTCGCGATCTCCACGCAGCGGCCCAGCAGCCAGTGGGCCTGGCCCGATTCCCCCGCCTGGAGGTGCTGGATGGCGGCGCGCACCTCGTGCAGCAGCAGCTTGAACCAGAGCTCGTAGACCTGGTGGACGATGATGAACTGCAGCTCGTCGTGGGCCTCGGGGCTGGAGAGGGGCACCTGGGCGCCGAGGATCTCGGGCACACGGAGGTAGGACTCGTAGGTCAGCGGCGTCTCGGAGGGCATGGGCCATGGTAGCGCCGGCCTGGGGGCGCGGTCGCCTGTGCCATCCTCAAGGCATGGACGCGCCCCTGATCCTTGCCCTGGCCCGGGCCCACTTCGGCCAGGACGCCCCGGGCCTCCAGGACGCGCTGGTCACGCCCCAGGGCCTCCTGCTCCAGTGGCAGCCCCGGCGCGGCCGGGGGGAGGCGAAGGCCTTCTGGTGGGCCCTGCTGCTGGCGCCGGCGCCGGAGCTGTGGCGCCTCGACGAGAAGGACGAGGCCTTCGTCCACCTCAAGGCCGCGGCCCTCAAGGACGAATCCCGCCGCTGGGCCCTGGAGCTGAAGGGCGCGCGCCTCGTGGCCGTGGAGGGCGATCCCCGGGAGCGCTGGCTGGGCCTTTCCTTCCAGCGCCGCCTCATCACCGGCCGCCTGGAGGAGACGCGCCTCGCCTACCGGGCCATCCCGGGCCGGGCCGGCCTGCGCCTGGACGGGACGGGCCTCTCCCCGTTGCGCCTCGGCCTCGGCCAGCCCTTTCCCCAGGGCGCGCCGGAACCCGAGGGCGAATCCCCGGCCTTCCGCCGCTGGCGGGAGCGCTTCGGGGAGGGCTTCGAACGCGCGCTTTCCGGCGAGGTTCCGGACGTGCTGGAAGGGGAGGGGGACCTGGCCGCAAGGCACCACGGCTGGTCCCTCGCGCGGGCCCAGAAACTGCTGCTCGCGCCGAAGGTCGGTGCCAAGGGCCGGAAGCGGGAGGCCCAGCTGGCGCGGCTCACCCGCCTGAAGGCCAGCCTGGCCTCGGACCGGGCGCGCCACGAGGCGGCCCTGCCGTTGAAGGTCCAGGCCGGCCGGCTCTCCGCCGAGCTGTATCGCCTGAAAGGCGCCACGGGCCGGGTGGCCTTCCTCGACGGGACGGAGCTGGACCTGCCGCCGGGGGAGAACGCGGAGACCGCGGCCCGCAAGGGTTTCGCCGCCGCCAAGAAGGCCGAGCGGGGCCTGGCCCGCCTGGCGATCCTCGAACAGGATCTTGCGCGACAATTCGAGATCGCGGAGGCCCCGGCGGATCCGGCCGCGCCCATCGCGAAGGCCAGATCCCAGGAGAAGCGCCGCGTGAACGAACCGAAGGAATCCAAGGCGAGCGCCCTCAAGCGCAAGGACGGCAAGGGCCAGGCCTTCCGGTCCGTGATGCTCGACGGCTTCGAGGTGCTCATCGGCAAGGGCGACGCCGACAACGACGTCCTCACCTTCAAGGTCGCCGCGCCCCTGGACGTCTGGATGCACGTGGCCTCCGTCCCCGGCAGCCACGTCATCATCCGCAACCCCGACAAGCTGAGCGAGCTGCCCCGGGAGGTCCTCGAGCGCGCCGCCCAGTTGGCCGCCTGGCACAGCAAGGCGAGGGATGGCGGCAAGGTGGAGGTGCACATGTGCCGCGTGGCGGACGTGAGCAAGCCCCGGGGCTTCGCGCCCGGGAAGGTGCTGCTGAAGCAGTTCAAGGGGATCAGGGTTTATCCGAAGGCGTGAGGCGCCTGACCTCGAAGATTGGGTCGCTCGGGTCTGGAAGAACGTCGGGCCCATGGGTGGTGCAAGCTTTTGACCTTCAAAGAGCACCGTGATCGGGAGGGCTTCGCGCCCTTGGCGAAGGCCTTCCGATCGCGGTGCCAGACGCGCAGCGTCGTGGTAGGAAGGGCCGGGAGAAGGGAGGGTGTGGGTCGATCCGATGTCCGTTCCCGGAACGTCGGGCCACGATCGCTGCGCGATCTGGCTCCTCGCTCAAGGCGGGCCGGAAGGCGCGGCCCGCCTTGGGCGAGGAGCTCCTTGAAGGTCAAGGTCAAGGGCCAGGTCAAAGCCCAGGTCAAAGTCCAGATCAAAGTCCAGATCAAAGTCCAGATCAAGGGATAGTGCTGGGGCCGCGGTCAGGTCCAGTGCAAGGTCAACGTCACGGCTTCCCACAGCTCCCAACCGTGCCAACCTTTCCCATGGCCATGAACCTCTGGCACGACCGCCGCCTGCGCCTCTCCATCACGCGGCTCGGCTTCCAGTACATGCTGGCCATGCTCGCCGTGGGCGCCTTCGCGGTGAACAGCGGGAACAACCTGCTCTACCTCACCTTCTCCCTCATGCTCGGGCTCTTCCTGGTCAGCGGCGTGGTAAGCCGCGCGGCGCTGCGGGGCGTGGACCTGGCGGGCATCGACGAGGGCAATCTCTTCGCCCGGGTGCGCGGGGGTCTGCGCATCCGCCTGAAGGATCGCGCGCCCAAGCGGGTGCGGGGCCTGGAACTGCACCTGGAGATGGAGAACGGCAAGGTGGAGCCGGGCTTCCTGGGGGGCGGGCAGGGGGGCGAGGAGGTGCTGGTGGTGCTCCACGCGCGGGCGGAGGCCCGGGGCTGGACGAAGGTGACCAGCCTGGAGCTGCGCACCAGCCTGCCCTTCGGGTTCCTCGAGAAGGCCTGGCGCATCAGCCTCGACCGTCCGGTGCTCGTGCTGCCCCACCCCCGCACCTCCCCGAGCCTTCCCCCGGGCGAGCTCGGGGAGGTGAAGCACACCCTGCCGACCCCGGGCACCACGAGCCCCGACAATGCGCGGCCCTACCGGACCGGGGACGCGCCGAGCCGGGTCCACTGGAAGCGCACCGCCCAGCGCGGGGCCCTCTGGGTGCGGACCTTCGAGGGCGAGAAGCCCCTGGGCCTGCACCTGCGCCTGGACCTGACCCGCTGGCCCGCGGGTCGGCCCTTCGAGAAGGAGCTAGAGCGCCTGTCCGGCGCCATCCTCCAGGCCCGCCTCCAGCGCAAGGAGGTCGCCCTGGAGCTGGTGTCCCGGGAGGCCCGCCGCAGCTTCCACGGCCACACGGACTGTTGGCGAGCCCTGGCCCTCGCCCAGGCCGAGGCGCCCGGGGGCACGGTGGCCCCCGTCACTGATCCCGCCGCCACCGGCGCCCAGGCGTTGACGGGCCTGGAAGCCGCGCTAGGCTGATCAACCTTCGAGGATCCCCATGGCCTTTCAGCACGCGGATGACCCGGCATGGCAGCCCCTGGTGGACGCGGCGTGGCAGGCGCGGTCCAACGCCCACGCCCCCTACTCGGGCTTCAAGGTCGGCGCCGCCCTGCGCACCACCACCGGCGAGACCATCGCCGGCTGCAACGTGGAGAACGCCAGCTACCCCATGTGCACCTGCGCCGAACGCACCGCCGTGTGCGCGGCGGTGGTCCGCGGATTGAAGGACGGCGGCCTGATGGCCCTGGTGGTGGTGACGGAGGCGGAGACCCTGACGCCGCCCTGCGGGGCCTGCCGCCAGGTCCTCGCCGAATTCGCCGAGGACCTGCCGATCCTGCTGGTGAACCGCGGAGGCCGCGCCCAGCACCGCCTGAAGGCCCTCCTGCCCGAGGCCTTCACGGGCCGGAATTTTCTGCCTCCCGCCCACGGCCTCCCGCCTCCGGCGGCCCCAGGAGGCCCTATCCAAGGCGATTCCTAGCGCTTAAACTGACCGGGCTCCATCCCCGAAGCACTTCTGAGGCCACGCATGGCGATTGACCGCGTCAAGGTGAAGAAGGAAGCCGACAAGCTTCTGGCCGCCGGCCGCATCGACCGCGCCATCGACGAGCTGCGGAAGCTGCTGGACGACAATCCGAAGGACCTGAACCTGATGAACCAGATCGGGGACCTCTGCATCCAGTCGGGGAAGCTCGGGGACGCGGTGGACCTCTTCAAGCGGGCGGCCATCGGCTACGAGCGGGACGGTTTCGGCGCCCGCGCCACCGCCGTGCTGAAGAAGGCCTTCCGCCACGCCCCGGACGACATCGACCTGGCCTCGCGGCTGGCGGACCTCTACCGCCAGACCAACATGATCAAGGACGCCCTGCAGGTGCACATGCAGGTGGCGGAGCACTTCACCAAGAAGGGGCTCATCAAGCGCGCCCTGGAGGAGTTCGGCAAGGTCGTGGACCTGGATCCGAAGAACCTCAAGAACAAGATCAAGCTGGCGGACCTGTACAACAAGGAAGGCATGAAGGACAAGGCCGCCGGGATCTACCTCGAAGTGGCCGAGGCCCTGGCCATCGAGCAGATGCATGTCGAGGCCGGGCAGGTGCTGGAGCGCGCCAAGGCCATGGTGAGCACGCCCCAGGTCTTCCTGACCCAGTCGCGCCTGGCGGTGATCCAGCGCGACCTGTCCGGCGCCGCCAACCATCTGCGGGAGGGCCTCACCGCCAATCCCCGCAGCCACGAGCTGCTGGAGGCCCTGGCGGAGATCGAGCTCCAGTCCAAGAATCCCGAAAAGGCCCTGGAGGCCCTCGTCCAGATCCCCCAGCTGCCGGAGAAGTGCCTGGGCCTCTGCGAGCGCGCCCTCCGGGAGCTGGCCCGGGCCGGCCGCACCGACGAGGGCCTCCGGCTCTTCAAGCCCATCGGGCGGGAATTCGCGCGGCGGGGCGGCGGGGACATGGTGGCCAAGGCCATGCGCAACGCCCTCCAGGGCCAGTACACCCTCGAGGCGTGGATCCAGTTCGCGGAGATCGCCCACCAGGGCGGCGCGCGGGCGGACCAGGTGAACGCCCTGCAGCACGCCTACGCCCTCGCCAACCAGAACCGCGATCTGCCCATGGCCGCCCAGATCAGCGAGGTCAGGAACGGCCACAGCACCAGCATGCACCCGGCCGCCAGGGCGCCGAGGGCTAGCGTGTGCAACAGGCGATCGGAAGCAGGAGTCGACATGGCGGGTAGCGGTTTGCCCATTATGC